>CALOBA010000039.1:0-104089 GCA_942491465.1 uncultured Gammaproteobacteria bacterium | reverse complement strand
AATAATGTGCGCATCATAGTTAGTGTATATTTAAAAGCGATGGTTCTGCCATCGCTTTTTTTTTGCGCCGTCCTGATCTGAAAATTGCTTGCCGTCATTCGTTGCGATTGGATAGTAAATTTTGAAGGAAGATGCCTGCGATAATTCCAAACAGCAGCAGACCCGCTCCGAAGGACATCCAGCGGTGATGGCGGTCGTGGCGGGCTTCGCTTTGGAGTTGCTGCAGTTGCGATGTTAACTCTCGAAAATACTCTACTTGATCCTGCAGGGAACTGTGTTCCTGTGCCAGTCGCACAGCATCAGCAGATGCAGCTCTAATCTCTGCCAAATCGGCTTCCGCGCTGCCTAGTGTTTCGAGATTGACCTGATATTTCTGTTTTAAGGTCGCTAGGTCTGCTTGGGTTTGAGATAGCTGGAGCGCCAGTGTGTCTGGAGATTTCTCTAGCTCATTTAGCCGCTTTTGCGTTTGCTCTAGTTGGAGCGCTGAGGTCGGGCTCGTCTGCAGGTATCTTGAACGTAGGAAGCCTGTTGTGTCGTCGCTGAGACGGACGTGCGAATAACCCGTATCCTCATTCTGGGATATGACATCGACTGGTGTGCCGCTTTTCAGTGTTGCGATGATTCGATAGCGCGTGCTTTCTCCGGAGCGGAGGTTGTAGCTGTGCTGGTCGGTCACATATGCTGATGCAGCGGGGCAGGGACTGTTGATCCCAAGAGCAAGGATTAGGGCTGTAATGTTGAATATATTCGGGAGGGATACCCTGTTGACTCGACAGAAAGGGGGCGGTAAGAGCCCCTGCTCGACGTTGGTGGGATGCTGATTCATGCGATGAGGAATTCAAGAAGCGCTTTTTGGGCGTGTAACCGGTTGGCGGCTTGATCCCATACGACAGACTGGGGACCATCGATCACATCTGCTGATACCTCTTCGCCGCGGTGAGCTGGTAGGCAATGCATAAAGAGTGCATCCGGAGCGGCTAAGGACAGCAAGGGCGTGTCAACCTGATAGTTTGAGAAGGCTGCGCGGCGTAAAGCCTGTTCCTCCTCTTGGCCCATGCTGGCCCAGACGTCGGTGACAATTAGGTCGGCTCCGCGGGCCGCTTCTCGCGGGTCATGCGTGACAGATACGGAGGACTTGCTGGACGAGGGGGGGGTGACGGTTGGTTCGAAACCGGGAGGACATGCAACCGTGAGTTCGAACCCATAGACTGATGCGGCGTTGATATAGGAGTTGCACACGTTGTTGCCGTCCCCGATGAACGCGACACGTCGGCCGCAGATGCTGCCCCGATGCTCGTGGTAGGTTTGGACGTCTGCAAGTAACTGACAGGGATGGAAGTCGTCGGTTAGTCCGTTAATGACGGGCACCGATGCGTTGGCTGCAAAGGTAACAATACGCTGGTGGTCGTGGGTCCGAACCATAACAGCGTCCACCATGCCCGAGAGCACGCGAGCGCTATCTTCGATCGGCTCTCCGCGGCCGAGTTGCATATCTCTTGGAGCGAGGAACAGTGCCTGCCCCCCGAGTTGGAACATGCCTACTTCGAAAGACACGCGGGTGCGAGTGGACGCCTTTTCAAAGAGCATTGCGAGGGTCTTACCGCGGAGCGGTAAATGGTCTATGTTCTTTGCCCGCTTCATTTCTAATCCTCGTTCTAGCAATTGTCTCGCCTCGGTGGACGAGATGTCGCTTAAGCTGAGGAAGTGTCTTGGTGCGCGCTGGTTAGCCATGATCAGGTCCGCTCTCCGGGAAGTATGACGTTGGCGTCATAAAAAGAACGCAGAGTGTCGCGAAGTTTTGCCACCAAGATATCCGCTTCCTGCTCAGTAAGGATTAAGGGGGGCAACAACCGTACGATGCGATTCGATGTCACATTGATTAGTAGTCCTTGAGCAAGTGCGGCTCGTGGAAGGTCGGTACAATCGTGTGTAAACTCCAGTCCGAGCATGAGTCCTCGCGAACGGATCGCGCGAAAACCGGGAAACTCGCTACAGACGTTCTTAAGCGCTGAGGTCAAGTATTCGCCAATTTCGGCTGCTTGGCGGATAAGGCCATCGTCGTTAATTGTCCTCAATACAGCTAGGGCGGCCGCGCATGACAGGGGGTTTCCTCCGAACGTGGACCCGTGGGACCCGACACCTAGAACGCTTGCGGCTTCTCCTCGGGCAAGACAGGCGCCTATTGGGACACCGTTACCGAGACCTTTAGCTAAGGTAAACACGTCGGGCAATATGCCTTCGCTTTGAAATGCAAACATCTCGCCGGTACGGCCCATGCCTGTTTGGACCTCGTCTAAAATCAGCAACCATCCGTATTGGTCACATAAGCGTCGGAGCGACTTCAGATAGCCGGTGTGGGGAACAACAATTCCAGCCTCGCCTTGAATCGGCTCAACCATAACTGCGACGATGTCCTGACGAGTGCTCGCAGTTCGGGTGATTGCATCAATGTCATCATATGGTGCGCGCGCGAAGCCTTGAACCAACGGCTCGAACCCTGCTTGAGCCTTGCGGTTTCCTGTTGCGGCCAATGTTGCGAGCGTCCGTCCATGAAAGCTGTTCTCCATGACTAAGATCGTCGGATTCTTTATGCCTAGAGCATTGCCATGTCGACGTGCAATCTTGATTGCGGCCTCATTTGCCTCAGCGCCGGAATTCGCGAAGAACGCCCGTTCCATCCCGGAAATAGCGCAGAGTTGGGTAGCCAATTCTTCCTGAGCATCAACGACGTAAAGATTAGATGTGTGGACCAATTTGGACGCTTGCGTACATATTGCCTCTGTTACGGCAGGGTGAGCGTGCCCTAATCCACATACTGCAATCCCGGACAACGCATCCAGAAACCGGTTGCCGTCTTTGTCCCAAAGCCAAACGCCTTGTCCATGGGTAAAGCTCAACGGAAGTCGCTTGTAGGTCTCCATCAAAGGACTTTTTGGTGTGATCATGCTTTCATCCGCCCGCGGTCTGGCTTGAGCTCAAAGAAAAGAGTCGGTAGTATGTTCAAGCTGCGAAGTATAACAGGCGCTCCAGATTGTAGACAGGGGGCTCGGCCCAAGGGCTTTCGCAATCGGTGGCCCAACTACGGCGGGGACGGTTAGGTGGGATGCAAGGCGATGGTCTCGAAAATGCTCGGAGAGAAGACCGATTAACGGTAAAGCTGAGAAACCCGTTGGGGCTTTGGACGAGTTCGAAGCCCTCTGGGGTTGCATGCGCAAGCATCTCGCCGACCGCGAGTTGGAACACTTACTGTCCACGATACGAGCGCTATTCGTCGGCAATGGTGCTACGGTGAACTCACCGGCGGCTCGTGCGCAGGCCGCCGTTGTCTCCGGTGAACTGAATGTTAGTGAATGGTTATGCGGTTGGCTGGGCGATGATGTACGCACATCGCTTTGCTTATGTGTCGCGCTGTTGGGCGATTCCGGCAGGATTCCTTCATATTGCCGTCAAGCTGCTGAAGGAGTGTTGATGAGTGCAGGGTGCCCTGGTTTACTTGATGTCTTTGCCCCTACGCAGGATCCGGGGACACAACCCTTGAAAACTGAGGAGGGATCGGAGTATTGCGGTCGTGGGCGCGAACTGGTCAAGATCATTAGGCTGCTGAATGATGGAAGGTCAGAGCAGCCGATATTGATTTCGGGGAAGGCGGGGGTGGGGAAGACGTCGCTATTAAAAGGCGCGGTCGTTCATTGGCTGAGTCTGCTCCCGGAAACCGGGGGTCTTGGTTTGGATTCCATTATATACACGGTTGTTTCTGGAAAGGAATGCTTAGGGTCCCCGGAGGCTTTTTTTCGTGCATGTTTTCGGGAGCAGTTAAGCCGGAAGGAGTCCGCGCTAGGGCGCATCAGGTCCAGTAGCTTGACCTTCGGCGACGGTTTATCAAGTGTTGCACGAAGCGTTGTGGAAGACTGCCCTGGCGTAAATAGATTGATTATTGGAATTGATGATTTTGACGTCTTGCTCAGAGACGCGAAAACGTCAGTGAAGCACGATATATTGACATTTCTTTTTGAAGGAGAGTTTGGGGCGCCTGTTAAGATTATCGCCACCATCGATGCTGGGTGTCTTGCTGAATGCGGTAAGGTCGATGTTTTGCGGAAAGCGATGAACGAGGGGTCCTTTTTGATGATTCCAGAGCCGACTAGTCACGATCTTAAGAGGTTGATTCAGCAGCCGCCGAAGTGGATTGAACGGCGACCAGTGTTTGAGCTTTCGGAAAATCAACGTGATGCGGTCCTAAACAATATCAAGGGTAAAGATGCGGCGCTGGTTTGGCTCGGGCTTATTTTTAGTGATCTTGCTCATGCTCGGGCGAGTCGCGTTGGGAAAGAGAGCGACTATGTCGGGTCTGTGAGCGGCCTTGATGATCCTTTCGAGCTTCGAATGGAATTTCTGCGAGGAGTTTTGGAAATCCCGGTGCGCCCGGTGTTGGCGCGAATCTTCGAAAAGCTGATTATGATCGACGATCAGGGCGGAGTTCGGAGTATGCCTTGCTGCATGTCGGCTTGGGATGGGGACCAGGTGGTTCGGACGGCGATTACAATTTTGGCTGAAGATAGGATCGGGCTTTTGGAGCTAAGCAATGATGCTGACCCGTTGGTATCGTTGGCGGGCGATGGTCTGACTCTCGCTTGGCCCGGACTGATTGAGTGGCTGGCGTTGCGTGACAAAGGGTTGCACTTCGCCGAAACGCTTAAGTATTCGGCGGAGCGTTGGGGGGCGGCGAATTGTTCGGGGTCGCTACGTTGGCGAGATGAACTGCTGACTGGGGTCCGGAGCGTACTGGAAGAGACAGGGCTTCTGGGTGAATTGGAAGGCGATCCGTTGGTGTCCGATTACCTGACGCCGGAAGCGGACTACCTGCTGGCGGAAGTGGAGTGTAGCCATACGGGTCCAAGTCGGAGGGAAGCCATCGGGCTTCGCCTAGCGGAGCTTAACGACGATCGCGACGGTATCGGGTTGTCCGAAGACGTCCCTCGGTGTGCCTGGGAGACAATCCCTGGCGGGCGAGTAGTCGTAGACGGCCGAGAGGAGCTTGAGGTCCAGCCGTTTTTGATGGCGGTATTCCCGGTGACCCGTCTGCAATTTTGCAAATTCGTGGAAGCGGAGGACGGGTTTTCATCGATGAAATGGTGGAGCGGATTGGAAAAAGGGCCGGTTGATAGCCTTTGGATGGAGCCTCCGGTTAACTATCCCGTGACTAGGGTTTCATGGTTTGACGCCGTGGCCTTCTGCCGGTGGTTGTCGGCGAAATGTGGTTTTGAGGTTCGGCTTCCTGATGAGTGGGAGTGGCAATGGGCGGCGCAAAGCGCGCGATCTGACTTTGTTTACCCTTGGGGTAGCGACTGGTCAGAAGGATGCGCGAACACAGATGAAAGCGGGATTGGGAGGGCGACGGCAGTGGGGCTTTATCCGAGTGGACAGAGTCTACAGCGGGTTCAAGACCTTGCCGGAAATACCTGGGAATGGTGTCGTAATAGCTTTTTGGAGCATAGCCGTCCAGGGCCTGTCTCGGTCGGGTCGCGTGTCATTAAGGGGGGCTCATGGCGTGTAAATCGGGGATTTGCCCGAGCTGACTTCCGGTTGGACGCGCTTGCGGAGGACCGGTTTAGCGGGATCAGCTTCCGGGTCGTAAGGAGCTTAGATGGATCGGCCAACGATTTGGTTTAGGCATGTCGTCGCTATGGGCGCGACGGCTGCGATGCTCCTAGTGAGTCTGGCCGGCGCTGGCGGCTGCCTCGCGGCAGAGTTCGCGGTGGCAGAGGAGTTGGAACGTTTGGCGGGAACGGAGGGGTTTGGCGTCGATGGCATGGAGCACTTGGGAGAGGCATCGGCTTGGGCCGACGCCGGCGATGTATATCCGCGTGTTCGAATGTTGCTTGATCGGTTTGACTATATAATTCTTCAAACTCATGAAGGGCAGATCAAGCGTGTGATCGTGCTCGGCGAGAAGCGCTTGGGCTCTGCCGTTGAGATGAGCAGCGAAACGCGTTCTGATGGACCGGGTGCAGGCATGGAGGAGACCGGAAGAATCGTGCTGGAGACTCGACGGGTTGGAGGGCAACATTTGGTCGAGGTTAGTTTTGAGAAGGTTGATGATAAGGGGAGGCTGGAGAAGCTGCTGGTAGTGGATACGGGAGCAACATTGGTTGTTCTTCCTAAGTCGGCAATCCTAGAGCTTGGGATTGATGAGGCTGGCTTGTCTGCACGTTCGATTCAGACCGCGAACGGGAAAGTTCAGGGGCAGATAGGAACATTGCCTGGGCTTTGGTTGGGGGGACATAAGATGAATGGCGTTCAGGCTGCTTTCATTGAAGATGAGAAACTTGGTGGGGGCGGGTTGTTGGGAATGAGTGTGCTGGGGCAGTTTGAGGTTACCATCGATGATGAAGGTGGTCGGGTGATATTAAACTCCAAGTCGAAGTAACACCCGCGTATTGGTTTTTCTGTACCGCGTGCTGGTAAGCGTTTTTCTAATGGAGGGCAGTGTGCTCGCGTTCGCGATACGGTTTTCGGAGCGAAGCATTAGGCGCTGTAACGGGCGCTGAGGAGTGGATAATCCATGCTACCTCCGCATCTGGCTATTAGTAAACTATCATTCGGCTCTCGGGTCGTTTTTTCGGAGGTGGCGATGAAGTTTCTTGGTTTTTTCCTAATTGTCTGGGCGGTGGTGTTTAGCGCGGTCTCGCCGGCTCAGGTTTATGTTGAGGGTTCCTCGTTGCCGAACCCGCCGGGCTTGCCGGAGGGCGTGGAACCTGATGTCACGATTATCGAACGAGATGACGACGTGATTGTTGAATATCGGGTGGAGGGACAGCTCTACATGGTGAAAATCGTCCCGCGGTTCGGTGCCAGTTATTTTCTCCTGGATTTAGATGGGGACGGCGTTTTGGATGTGCAGAGTGAAGACAAACCAGATCTAAATGTACCTCAATGGCTGCTGTTTAGTTGGTAATTGGGGTGGTTTCTGTTTGGCAAATTAGTGGTGAGGCGTAACGGTTGCGATGGCGGTCGGGACTAAGATGCTGCGAGGCTACGTTGAGAGAGTGGAAAGGCTCGTCGATGTGTTGGGTCAGTTTGTCGCTTGGTGGATGCTGGCGATGGTTGCAACACAGTTCTTGGTCGTTGTGATGCGCTACGCATTCGATCTCGGCTGGATTGGGTTGCAGGAATCAGTGGTCTACATCCACGCATTCGTATTTATGGGTGCAATGGCATATACGTTGCGTAACGATGGCCATGTTCGAGTAGATATTTTTTATCGGAGGATGGGCGCGCGTCAACGAGCGGTTGTCGATCTTATCGGCACCACGCTGCTGTTGTTTCCTGTATGTATATTCATCCTCGTCACAAGTTGGGACTACGTCTGGGTTTCGTGGCAACGGCTAGAAGGATCGCGCGAGGCGGGCGGACTCCCGGCGGTCTGGGCGCTGAAGTCGCTGATGATCGTCCTGCCAGTGCTGCTCATGCTGCAGGGCTCTGCTTGGATCGGGAGAGCGCTGTTGTGTATTCGCTCGTCTCAGGGGTGCTCCACGAAGGGTGACACTGAAAATGGAGGTCAAGATGGATATCGTTGACTTCTTACCGCTGTTGCTTTTCTTGACCGTCGGGGCGGTTCTGCTGATGGGGTATCCGGTGGCGCTTTCCTTAGGTGGAACCGCGCTTCTTTTTGCCCTGGGCGGCGAATGGGCTGGAGTGTTTGATCACGCCTTTCTTGAAGCATTGCCGAATCGTCTATACGGCGTAATGACGAATGAAACGCTGATCGCTGTGCCGCTTTTCGTATTCATGGGTGTCATGCTGGAGCGGTCGCGGGTGGCCGAGTCATTGCTGGACACCATGGCGCTGTTGTTCGGCTCATTGCGCGGCGGGTTGGGGATCTCGGTGCTGGTGGTCGGGATGTTGCTCGCGGCGAGTACTGGAATCGTCGGGGCAACAGTGGTGACGATGGGGCTGCTTTCGCTGCCGACAATGCTAAGGAGAAGGTATTCGCCAAGTGTAGCGGCTGGTGCGATATGTGCTTCGGGCACCCTTGGGCAAATCATTCCTCCATCGATCGTGCTGGTTCTGCTCGGGGATGTTCTCTCCGCAGCGTATCAGGAAGCGCAATTGGAAATGGGGGTGTGGTCACCGGAAACGATTTCGGTGGGAGATTTGTTTGTCGGAGCGCTCATCCCTGGGCTGCTGCTGGTGGGGGGATACGTCGCCTATTTGATTGGTGTGGCGATCGTGAATCCGGCGGCGGTTCCAGCGATACCCGATGACGAACGCCCCCCGCGGGATTGGGTTTTTTGGCTGAGCGTTGTCCGCGTGCTGCTGCCGCCGTTGGGGCTCATAGTTACCGTGCTTGGTTCCATACTATGGGGGATCGCAACACCTACTGAGGCGGCCTCGGTTGGAGCTGTGGGATCGCTGATATTGGCGGCGGCGCAGGGACGGTTGACGGTGGCGACGCTGCGCGATGTTGTTCGTCAGACGACCCAGGTGACGAGTATGGTGTTCTTTATTTTTATTGGGGCAGCTATCTTTTCGCTGGTGTTTCGTGGGTTTGAGGGAGATGAACTCGTGACGGAGTTTTTGACAGGGTTGCCGGGGGGGGTGGTCGGGGCAATGGTTGTTGTGATGCTTGTGATGTTTCTCCTGGGGTTCATCCTTGACTTTATAGAGATTACGTTTGTCGTGGTTCCGATCGTGGGGCCGGTGCTGCTGGGGTTGGGGCTTGATCCTGTCTGGTTGGGAGTGATGATCGCGATTAACTTGCAGACCTCGTTTTTGACGCCTCCATTCGGGTTTTCCCTGTTCTACCTCCGTGGCGTCGCCCCCGCGGAGGTCACGACCGGCCAGATCTACCGAGGAGTTGTGCCGTTTATTGGTATTCAGTTGTTGATGCTCGGCGCGCTAGCGTTGTTTCCGGGGTTGGCGACTTGGCTGCCTGGGATTGTTTACTAAGGTTTTGTCCTGTTGTCGGGTATGGCCGATGTTCGGTGGCAGCACGGGAATGGGCAGATTGAGTTGGGACTGTTGTGACGGGGCGTTGTGATTTTCAGGTGGATCAGGTCTCCCGTTGTGCGCGTCGATGTGCGATATTGGTGATTTATGCATTCAATTGAAACAGTTTGTTTCCCGTTGATGAGTCGCGGGCGGCATGGTCGACGCAGTTGGCTTTGCCTGGGGGGGGCTTGTCTGTTTGTGCTCGGTTCTCTCTCGCCGGAAGCGAAGGAGCTGCCTGACGTGGTGGCGGACATCAAGCCGAGCATCATCGCTGTGGGAACCTTTCAGGTGGTTCGCGGCCAGCAGCGGCAACCGCGGGGGTCGGGTTTTGTCGTCGGTGGCAATTACGCGGTGACCAACAGCCACGTGGTGCCGCGCAAGCTCGATGATGGGCGGCGGGAGACCTTGGCGGTGTTCCGGCCTGCGACGGACAATCGAGCAGAAATGCGCAAGGCGCAGCTCGTCAAACGAGACGATGAGCATGATCTGGCGCTGTTGCGGTTCGAGGGGGCGGCTTTGAGGTCCGTGCAGCTGGGCCGGTCGACCGATATCAGGGAAGGGGCGGACGCGGCTTTCACCGGTTTCCCGGTGCTCGGTGCGCTCGGTCTGCATCCGGCGACGCATCGAGCCACCATCGCGGCACTCTCGCCGGTGGTCCGACCGGTGGAGCGCGGCAGCGATCTGCGGCCGGATGTGATCATGCGCCTGAGCAAGCCATTCAACATCATTCAGCTCGATGCTACGGCGTATCCGGGGAGCAGCGGCAGTCCGTTATACCTTGCCGACACCGGGAAGGTCGTCGGTATCCTCAACAGTGTTTACGTCAAGAAGACCAAGGAGCTAGCGATTTCGGATCCGAGCGGGATCAGCTACGCTATTCCGGTCAACTACATCCGGGCGCTGTTGCGTAGTGCCGGCCTCAAGTTCTAAGTTTGGGAATTGTGATGACCCATGAACGAATTGCTCAGGGCGAGCAGCAGGCCATTGACGCCGCGATCAATCGCGTATTGGCCTCTGAAGTATCCTCCCGAGATGCGGTGGACGCCTGCCGCCGAGAAGGGGAGCGGATCATTGCAGACGCCGAGGTCGCCGCAGCGGCAGTCGGAAGCCGACTTGAGGAGCGGGTGAGTGCCGCCCATGCGTTGGCCGATCGCGGCATTGAGCGGGCGCTCGGCGCGTTGGGGGAGCCGTCGCCGTTGGATGATCGGCCGCGAAAGGTGCCGTCCGCGCAACGTATCGATGCGGTTGTTCGGCGTTTGACCGTTGAGCTGACGGAGATCCCCAGGGGAGGCGGCGGTGGCTGAGTTTTTGCCTGGTGATGCCTTGGGACAGCGGCCTGTGCGGACGGATCGTCGCGTCGATGAGTCGGCCGGATCGGGGGGCGATTTGTTAGTCGCCGGCGAATGTCACCGCGGTGAGCGTTCCGTTTCTCCCCCTCCGAGGTCCCCTGTTGGATGAGCGGTCCGAGGCACTTTGCCAATGCCCAGGCCCGTCTGCAGGCGCGTTACGCCGATTTGCCGGCGGAGGCGGACTGGCAGCGGTTGGTGGCTGCCCGCGACATCGCAACCTATCTGGAGGAGGCGCGAGAGGGCGCACTGCGCGACTGGGTCAAGGGCTTTTCCGCAGAGAGTAGTTGCCATGATCTCGAGCGCGGTCTGCGCGCGCACCTGAACGACAGCGTAGAGCTGGTCGTCCGCCTGTTTCCAGCGCCTTGGCAAGCGGCCGTGGATTGGTGGCGCTGGGTGCCGTTGTTGGCGTTGTTCGAGCATCTGGCCGCTGGCGGGCGCATGCCGAGCTGGGCGGTTCAAGGTGGTTTGCTGGATGGCCTGCTCGACAGCAATGGCGAGATCGATCGTGCGTCCGCGATCGCGATCGGTGTCGGTCCGCTGCTCGACCCGCGGGTCGTGCGCCAAGCCGGCGGTGTTGGTGCGTGTTGGCGTCAGCAATGGCGCCTGCGCTGGCCACGTTGTGACGAGCGCACCCGTACCCGCATGCGCGAACTGTCCATCCTGCTCGCGGCTCATGTCGATATTTACCGCAGCAGCGCCCCCGAGCACGCCTGGACGTCGCGGCAGGTGCTGCGCGAGCGTTTGCGGCAGCTCTTCCACTTGCGCGTGCTGCAACCGGCGGCGGGCTTCATCTACCTGGGCTTGATCACCCTGGATTTGGAGCGTCTGCGTCGGGCCGTGATCGATCGCCTGCTGTTTCGAGCCGAGGTGCCTTGATGCTCCGCCCTGCGGCCACGCGCTGGTTTGAGGTCCTCTGTCCACGCAGCGAGAGCGTGCGCACCGTCGCCGAGCTGGCGCTCACGGGTGCGGTGGAGGTCGAGGTCCGCGAGCCATCCGACGCCGAGTACCCGCTGCGGCACTTGGGGCCCGGCCTCGCCGAGCTTCGGCGCCTAATGCCGCGCTACAAGCGCTACTGGGACCGAGGCAGGCTACGTCACAGCACCCTGGCGGAGCCGCCGGCCGTGGTGCTGGAGCGTGCCTTGGCCCGCATTGCCGCCTGGTGCCGCGAGGCCGACCCGTTGATCGACGAGCTGCAGGCCGGTGAGGAGGAACTCACCCGCCTGCGTTGGCTGGCGGCGGTGAGCGGGGAGATCGGCCAAAGCGCACTGGACCTCGCTGCGCTGACCGAAGCGGGTCCGGTTCTCGGCACCTTCTACGCGATCGGCGCGCCCGAGCTGATCCGGGAGCTTCCGGCATCTTTTCTCGCAAGGCAGATCGCCCTGCAGGGAGAATGCTGCTGGATTATGGTCGGACCCGCCGATCAGCTCCACCAGGCCAAGGCACGCATCAAGGCCGGCAAGGGTCGCATCATCGACTGGCCGGATTGGCTTAGGGGCAGCGTCGGCATTGTCACGGCACGGATCGTTGCGCGGCGTCGGTTCCTGTCGACCCGCAGTGTCCATCTCCTCGCCGAGCTGGACACGTTGTTTGAGGAGTATGCCCTCGACCGCATCCTCGGCGAGGTCCTCTGGCTCGACTGGTTTCACGGCCAGGTCGGCGCCTTGGCGCCGGCGAGTGGCCATCTTGCCTGGATCACCGGTTGGACTGATGCGCTCGACGGCAAGGCGCTTGAGGCCGCCATCGACCGATCCCAGACCCGGGCACTGCTGCGGTTTTCGCCGCCGCCGCCCGGGATGCGCCCGCCGCAGGTGCTGGTCAACCCGCGCTGGGTGCGCCCGTTCGAGCTGTTCGCAAAGGCGTTCGGCGTCCCCGGCAGCGAGGAATCGGACCCGACCCCGCTGCTCGCCATCGTCGTGCCCCTATTGTTCGGCTACATGTTCGGCGATGTCGGGCAAGGTCTCGTCTTGGTCGGGCTGGGCCTCTGGCTGATGCCCCGGTTCGAGATCGCCCGGCTGCTGGTCGTCGTCGGTGCATCGGCGACGCTGTTCGGTCTGTTGTTCGGCAGCCTGTTCGGGGTTGAGGGCATCATTCCCGCGCTCTGGCTGCATCCGTTGGAGCATCCGTTGCTGGTGCTTGCGGTGCCGCTGATCTTCGCCGTCGGTCTGCTCAGCCTAGGGCAGCTACTGGCCGGGCTCTCCGCGCTGCGCGATGGCCGGCTCGGCGAATGGCTGGCCGTGGACCTGGGCTTCCTGGTCATGTACCTGGGGCTGGTGCTGACGCTGGCCCGGCCCGATCTGGCCTGGCTTGCGCTGTTCGGATTGCTCTGGC
Source organism: uncultured Gammaproteobacteria bacterium (assembly GCA_942491465.1). Classification (GTDB taxonomy): domain Bacteria; phylum Pseudomonadota; class Gammaproteobacteria; order Chromatiales; family Chromatiaceae; genus CALOBA01. The sequence goes on along the minus strand of CALOBA010000039.1, from coordinate 91,421 downwards.
ACCTGCTCGGGGCCTTCGCCATCGCCCGGGGGCTGCTCGGCAGCATCGCGGCCGTCGGTCATCTGTTCGAGCGCGCCATGCAGCTATTGACCGCTACACTGTCGTTCTCCCGGGTCGGTGCCTTCGCACTCGCCCATGCCGCCTTGTCCTTGGCCATCGTCACCATGGCCGAGACGGCACCTGCCTGGGCGTGGCTGCCGATCATGCTGCTCGGCAACCTGATCATCCTCGCGCTGGAGGGGCTGGTGGTCTCGATCCAGACCACCCGGCTCGTCCTGTTCGAATTCTTCAGTCGCTTCCTGCGCGGGACCGGCCGGGTCTTTAGACCGCTGCCGCCACCCCCCGCGCTGATCTCCGGAGAGATGTCATGAAACCACAGGTCCTGTTGAGCGTTCTGTTGGTGCTCGGGGTCGGTCTGCTCGCGGCGCTGACCAGCATCATGCTTTGGCAGCCCGAAGTCTTCGCCCAGGCCGAGGTGATCGAGGTCACCGAGCGCATCATCGACCCCGAGGTTCGGAAATGGGGCTACATGGCCGCAGCGTTGTCCACCGGCATCGCCGCCTTCGGTGCCGGTTATGCGGTGGCCCATGTCGGTGCCGCCGCGGTCGGCGCGGTCACTGAGAAGCCGGAGATGTTCGGGCGCGTGATCATCCTGGTCGGGCTTGCCGAGGGCATCGTCATCTACGGCCTGATCGTCTCGGTGCTGATCTTGACGTCGATCTAGGGCCCGACATGGATTCGCGTCGTTTCGACCCGCTCGGGTCCAACCGGCCCTCGGCTTCCGCGGCGGCCATCGGCGGCCTCAACGCCGTCGTGATCCGCGGACGTGATCGAGCCCGCCCCGGGGGCCGTCGATGACCGCGCGCTGCTGCTTCATCGGCGAAGCGGTCACGGGTGCTGGGCTGCGCCTGGCCGGTGTCGACGTCTACCAGCCCGCCGCGGGTGAGGCCGCGGCGTTGTTCGAGCGGCTGCGCGCCGATGCCGACCTCATCCTGCTCGATGCCGCCGCCGCCGCGGCGCTGCCGGCCGAACGACTTGCCGAGGCCCTGCGCGAGCAGCGTCCGCTGGTGCAGGTCATTCCCGATCTGCGCGGACGGCATGTGCCGGTGGATGTCACCGCCGCACTGAAGCGCCAGCTCGGGCTGGCCGAACAGCGATGAAGACCCAAGAGCGCGAGCAGGCCCTGCTGCGGCTGATCGAGCAGTACCGCGATCAGGCCTGTCGGCAGCTTCGCGACGCGGCCAGGGCCAGGGCCAGCGAGCTGATCCGGCGCGCCTATGCCAAGGCCAGGGTCACGCTGCACCAACGCGTGCTCGCCGAGCGCAGTCGTGCCCAGGGCATCATCCAGGTCGCCGAGGCCGAGCGGGCGACCCGCCTGCGCCGGCGCGGCGAGCAGCGCGACGCCGCGGTCATCGACGCGGCCTGGCCGCGACTGCGCGAGGCCATGCTCGCACGCTGGAGTGCGGCCGAGACCCGCCGCATCTGGGTCGATACCCACCTCACCCAGGCCCTCGCCCTGTTGCCGCCCGGTCAGTGGCGGGTCCGTCATGCCGTCGACTGGCCCTTGGACGAGCGCGCTGAGGCCACCGCCCGCATTGAGGTGGTCAGTGGCCGGCCACCTGTCTTGAGCGCCGATCCGCAGATCCCCGCCGGCCTGATCCTGGCCAGTGCCAGGGCCGTGCTCGATGCGAGCCTCGACGGCCTGTTGCGCGATCGCGAACGGATCGAGGCCAGATTGCTGGCCCTTTGGCACGCGCCGGACGCGGACGACAGCCGGGGCTGAGCCGATCGGTCGCCCGCCCGGATCGCGTTTCCTCATCGCAATCCGACCCCCGCAATGGGTTATCCTGTGCCACCTTTCCGGGTGCCGGCAGCCGTCGGCCCCCTATCGCATCCCATGAGATTCAGACTTCCATGAGCCAGCAAGACACCTTCACCGTTGCGGGCCGCGAATATCGCTCGCGCCTGCTCGTCGGCACCGGCAAATACAAAGACCTGGACGAGACCCGCCGCGCCATCGACGCCAGCGGCGCCGAGATCGTCACCATCGCCGTGCGCCGCACCAACATGGGCCAGAACGCGGACGAGCCCAACATCCTCGACGTGCTGACGCCGGACAAATACACCATCCTGCCCAACACCGCCGGCTGCTACGACGTGGACAGCGCCGTGCGTACCTGTCGCCTCGCCCGCGAACTGCTCGACGGCCACAACCTGGTCAAACTGGAGGTCTTAGGCGACCAGAAGACCCTGTTCCCCGACGCCGTCGCCACCATCCAGGCCGCCGAAATCCTGGTCGCCGATGGTTTCGACGTCATGGTCTACACCAACGACGACCCGATCATCGCCAAGCGCCTGGAAGAGATCGGCTGCTGCGCCGTCATGCCCCTGGCCGCCCCCATCGGTTCCGGGCTCGGCATCCGCAACCCCTTGAACATCCTCACCATCGTCGAGAACGCCCAGGTCCCGATCCTGGTCGACGCCGGCGTCGGCACCGCCTCCGATGCCGCGGAGGCCATGGAACTCGGCTGCGACGGCGTGCTGATGAACACCGCCATTGCCGCCGCCAAAGACCCCGTGCTCATGGCCAGCGCCATGCGCAAGGGCATCGAGGCCGGCCGCGAGGCGTTCCTCGCCGGGCGCATGCCCGCCAAGCGCTTCGCCTCCGCCTCCTCCCCAATCGAAGGCACCTTCTTCTGACCCCACGCCCTCGGCAAGGGGCGCCGAGCCCCTGTGGCGGCGCTGCGCCGCCAACGGGGCGGCGGCTTCGGCCGCGGCCGGGACCGCTCGCCCAGCCGCAACCGCTGGGTCTTAGGAAGCGCCGGGGGTCGCCGCCGGGCGCCTCAGCACGGCGGTGAAGTCCTCATGCAGGTAGCCGTCGGTGATCGTGACCTCGGCACCGAGTTCGGCGGCCCAGGCCTCGATCTCCGCGGGCTGGCGGTAGTTGAAGGTCTCGGACCAGTCGCGGCCATGGAGCAGGTTGAAGACGAAGCCGTGGCCGGCGGCCTGGTAGCAGCGCTCGATGAACCGTCGCGTCTCGTCGATGGTCAGGGTGTTCAGCGCGCCACTGCTGACGTACCAGTCGGCGGCCGGCAACGGATCGTGCAGGGCGTCGCCCTGGAGGATCTCGCAGCCGGTGCGGCGGCGGGCCACTTCGACCATGTGCTCGTGCAGGTCTACGCCGATGTAGCGTCCCGGCGCCCCCCCCTGTTGCTCGAGGTAGTGGAAGAGGTCGCCGAAGCCGCAGCCCACGTCGACCAGGCTGAGGCTGCTGAGGTCCTCGGGCAGATACTCGCGCAGCACGCGAAAGCGGGCGATCTGGGTGTCGGCGCACTGAAAGTGGAGGCCTTTGGCGGTCTCGCCGTGGGTTTCCAAGCAGTCGCGGTAGAAGCTGTGGACGTCGATTCTGGGCATGGTCGGTGGGCTTTGGAGATTTCAATGGGGATGGATCAAGCCCGGGCGGTCGCGCCTCGGGGCGGATCGCCGGCGGCAGGCGATCATAGCGCCGGTGCCGGTGGATGACAAAATGGCGCTGTTGTCCGGGGTGGGGCTCAGGGAGGGCGGGGTGTTTCGCCGTCACGGTGAATCCCGCCTTTGCCGGGTCGAGGTCGGCTGTGGCGTCGTCGGCGGCGGAAGGTGGTCGGGTCAGCGGCAGAATTGCCTGATATAGTCCGCGGCTTCGTCGCGTTGCCGACGCAGCTTTTCGCCCTGGCCGGCCTTGTACCCCCTGCGCAGCCGGTGGCGAACCTTGTCGAGCTGCTGTTGTTTCTTCCAGCAGCGCTGTTCCTGCTGCTTCTCGGCCTTGATGCGCTCGGCGGCGCTGCGGGTGTTCCGGCGCTTGGGCTTGCGCGTCGGTCGCTTGACCTCGGGCGGGGACTCCCAGCCCTGGTTGTCGGGACCCAGTTCGACCTTCTCGGCCTGGTCGCTGCCCTGGCAGGGAATCTGGCGGAATTCGATCGAGCCGTCGGGGGCGGTGCAGCGGTAGATGGTGCCATCTGCCCGGCAGGCACCGTCGGCGCCGAGTGCCAGGGCCAGGCTTGCCAGCGTCAAGGCCAGTCGGCGTCGCGCGCCGCGGTGTTGGTCAGCGGGTGCTGTGCTCGATTCTTGCATTGCCTTCTACCATCCAGCGTCGGCTCATGTTCTCATGCTAGTCTGGCCCTTTTGGTTTTGCCGGTCCTGCCCGCATTCACCGACTCGCCATTGGCGGGTCGAGTGTGCCGGTTGGGGCCGCTGCTGTAAACAGTTGTTAACCAGCCCGGTCGGGTGTTGGGACATCATGGGGGACAGACCCGGTGTCGCACGCCGAGACCGGACAGATCGCTATTTTTTGGGGAATTTTTTCGATGCAGAGTATCTACATCGCCGGTGCCGGCTCCGGCAGCGGCAAGTCCGTGGTCGTGCTGGGCTTCATGGAGCTTTTGTCCGCCATCAACCGGCGGGTCGGCTTCTTTCGGCCCATCGTCAGCCGCAGCGTTCAGGATGACAACATCACCAACCTGATCCGCACCCGCTACGATCTGCCGTTCCCGGCGGAGATGCTCTACGGCTGCTCGGCCGAGATGGCCAGCGAGCTGGTGGCCGCCGGCCACTACGACGAGCTGCTCAAGCTCATCCTGAGCAAATACATGATGCTGCAAGAGAAGTGCGACATCGTGTTGTGCGCCGGCACCGACTTCGACGGCCTGGTGCCGTCGCTGGAGTTCGACTTCAACGCCGATCTGGCCAACAACTTCGGCTGCTCCATCGTCGTCGTCGTCAAGGGTTTCGACCGGCCGCCGGAGGAGACCCTGCACTCGGTGCACATGGCCCACAGCTCCATGCTCGATCGCGGTGCAGATCTGCTGGCGACGGTGGTCAACGGCGCCGACCCGGAGCACCTGGAGATGATCCAGCGTCGCGTGCGCTCGGTACTGCCCGAGCGCGAGTCGGTCTATGTGCTGCCGCAGGTCGAAGCCCTGAGCATGCCGACGGTGGGGGAGATCGGCCAGCTGCTCGGTGCCGACTGCCTCTGCGGCGACGACGGACTGAACCAAGTCGTGACCAACTGCAAGGTCGCGGCCATGGAGATCCCGGATTTTCTCAACTACATCCAAGACGGTTGCCTGGTCATCGTCCCCGGAGATCGCAGCGACATCATCCTGGCGACGCTGGCCGCGGATGTGTCGGCATCCTATCCCCATGTGGCCGGGATGCTGTTGACCGGCGGGCTCAAGCCCGCCGACAACGTGGAGCGACTGGTGGCGGGCCTGCGCCGGACCAAGGTGGCGATGCTCAGCGTCGACACGGACACCTTCTCTACGGCGCTGAACGTCGACCGGGTGGAGTCGAGCATCCTGCCCGAGGACGAGCGCAAGATCGCCGCCGCGCTCGGTGTCTTCGAGAGCCACGTCGACATCGCCGACCTGCAGCAGCGCGTGGCCGTGCACGAATCGCCGCGCGTCACCCCGTTGATGTTCGAGTACGCGCTGATCCAGCGTGCCAAGTCCGAGCGCAAGCGCATCGTCCTGCCCGAGGGCAGCGACGAGCGCATCCTGCGCGCCGCCGAGATCCTGACCCTGCGCGGCGTCGCGGACCTGACGCTGCTCGGCAGCCCGGAGAAGATCCGCCAGCGCATCGGCGAGCTGGGCCTGAAGCTCGACGAGATCACCATCATGGACCCGACCACATCGCCGAAGCGCGATGAGTACGCGGCGGTCTACTACGCGCTGCGCAAGCACAAGGGCCTGTCCGAGCAGATGGCCCGGGATGCGTTGGAGGACGTCAGCTACTTCGGCACGCTGATGGTCTACACCGGCGATGCCGACGGCATGGTCTCCGGTGCCGCCCACACCACCCAGCACACCATTCGGCCGTCGTTCGAGACCGTGAAGACCCGCCCGGACGTCAAGCTGGTCTCCAGCGTGTTCTTCATGTGCTTGGCGGACCGGGTGCTGGTCTACGGCGACTGCGCCGTCAACCCGAACCCCAATGCCGAGCAGCTCGCCGACATCGCCATCACCTCCGCCGGCACCGCCGCCGCCTTCGGTGTCGAGCCCCGCATCGCCATGCTGTCCTACTCCACCGGGGCCTCCGGCAAGGGCGAGGACGTGGAGCGGGTGCGCGAGGCCGTGCGCATCGCCCGCGAGCGCCGGCCCGATCTGAAGCTGGAGGGGCCGATGCAATACGACGCCGCCGTCGACGCCAGCGTCGCCCGCTCGAAGATGCCCGACAGCGAGGTCGCGGGCCAGGCCACCGTGTTCATCTTCCCCGACCTCAACACCGGCAACAACACCTACAAGGCGGTCCAGCGCAGCGCCGGCGCCGTGGCCATCGGCCCCGTGCTGCAGGGCCTGAACAAGCCGGTAAACGACTTGAGCCGCGGCTGCACCGTGGTCGATATCGTCAATACCGTCGCCATCACCGCCATCCAGGCCCAAGGCGAGCAGCCCGCCGCCGATAAGCCATCCGCATGATCATCCCCGAGGCGCACCCATGAAGGTTCTGGTTCTCAACTCCGGCAGCTCGTCGATCAAGTTTCAGCTCTTCCAATGCGGCGACTGGCAGGTCGTCGCCTCCGGCACCGTCACCCGCATCGGCGAGGCGGACGGGCGGCTGCGGCTGCGCTGGCGCGACGCCGACGGCGGCGAGCAGTCGCGCGAGGAGACCGGCCCGGTCGCCAGCCATCACGACGGGCTGGAGCGTGCCGCCGAGCGGCTGCGCGCGGCCGGCGTGCTCACCGACGCGGCCGAGCTGACGGCCGTGGGCCACCGGGTGGTGCATGGCGGCGAGGCGTTTCATACCCCCACCGTCGTCGATGATGACGTGGTCGGCGCCATCCGCCGCACCATCCCCCTGGCGCCGTTGCACAACCCGGCCAATCTCGACGGCATCCTGGTCGCCCGCGAGCTGTTCCCCGGCGTGCCCCAGGTCGCGGTGTTCGACACCGCCTTCCATCAGACCATGCCGCGCACGGCCTACCGCTATGCCGTGCCCGAATATCTGTACCGCGAGCACCGAGTGCGCCGTTACGGTTTCCACGGCACCTCCCACCACTATGTGGCCAAGCGTGCCGCGGCCATGCTCGAGCGGCCGCTGGGCCACTGCAACCTGATCACGCTGCATCTGGGCAACGGCGCCAGCGCCACCGCCATCCGCGCCGGCGACAGCATCGACACCTCCATGGGCATGACGCCGCTGGAGGGACTGGTCATGGGCACCCGCTGCGGCGACATCGACCCGGCGCTGCACTTCTACCTCTGTCGCCATCTGGGCCTCGACAACGACACCCTCGACGACCTGCTCAACCGCCAGAGCGGGCTGCTCGGGCTCACCGGCGTCAACGACATGCGCGAGGTCCACCGCATGGTCGAGGCCGGCGACGAGCGCGCCGAGCTCGCCGTGGGCATCGTCGCCCACCGGCTGAAGAAATACATCGGCGCCTACTACGCCGAGCTCGGCGAGGTCCACGCCGTCGTCTTCACCGGCGGCATCGGCGAGAACGACGCCGATACCCGCGCCCGCGCCTGCGCCGGTCTGGAGCGGCTCGGCATCCAGCTGGATGCCGACGCCAATGCCGCCCCCGGCCCCGAGGAACGCGCCATCAGCACCGCCGACAGCCCGGTCAAGGTGTTGGTCGTCCCCACCAACGAAGAGCTGGAGATCGCGCAGCAGGCGGTGGATGCGGTGTCCTGAACCGCCGCGCGCTCGACTCAGCGATCCTTCAGCTCGCCGATGCGGGTGCGGTACTCGCTGGCCACGCAGCCGCGCATGTCGGTGCTCTTCCAGCAGTCGTTGCGGCCCTTGATCCAGCCGCGCTGCTCGGCCTTGAGCATGCCCTTGTCCGCATCCGGCGTGTGCCGGAGCACGACGGTGTAGAGCTCGGAGAGGCTGCGGTCGAGCCCGGCGAGCTCGGCGTCGTTGCAGATGAGCTTCTCCACGTCGTGGCTGGCCTTGGCGCAGTCGAAGGCGGGGGAGGCGGCGAAGGCCGGGGCGGCGGCCAGCAGCAGGCCGCCGGCGATGAGCGCGAGGTGCGTGGGGGTACTGGTGGGCATCGGTGGGTCTCCACTGAAAGGGTCTAGGAGGTGAGGGCGTCTGCAACCTAGCGGGCGTATTCCGGCTCGGGAGACATTGTAGGCTCGCAGCTTGGTTGGGATGGACGCGTCGGGCACAGGAAGACGCCGCGCCGGTGCTCTTCGATCCCCGTGCGCTGGTGCGCGAAGACACCGATGCCAAAGGCGAACAGCGTTTCGTGGCCGTTGGCATGGACGCGCTGGCACGCCTGTTGACGGTCGTTGACACCTATCGTCCGCCGGACACCGTTCGGCTGATCTCGGCCCGCCAAGCCACGAGGAGAGAGCAGCAAGCGTATGAAAACTGAATACGACATGACCAACGCGCGTCGCGCGACAGAGATCGACCATCTGAAGCGCCTGCGCGCCGGCAAGAGCCGGATCACGATTATGCTGGACGACGAGGTCCTGGATGCCTTCCGCCGACGTGCCGACGAGCAGGGCATCGGCTATCAGACACTCATCAACCTTGCCCTGGGCGAGCACCTGGCCCGCCGACCGGTCGACGAGGAGGCGCTGCGCCGGATTCTGCGCGAGGAGCTGCATTCCGCGGCCTGAGGAGCCCGACGCGCCAGCATGACCCCTCAACGGCAGTTCGGATGGGTGCCGATGTCGTCGGCGCTTTCGACGCGGTTATTGGCGTTGGTCAACTGCACGCATTGGCCGGTGCCGGCGTTGTAATAGATGCCGTAGAGCGTTTCGCCCGAGGTCATGGTGTCGACGCCCGCGAAGCCGCGCGCGGTCATCACGTCGATGGCCTCGATCGAATTCATGCCCTTCAGGTCCGAGATCTTGGCCTTGCCGGCGTGGTGGCCCGCGGGGGCCGCGGCCGGCTTGCCGTCCTCGGCGGCGCGGCAGCCCTGCTTATAGGACTCGCCGTGCTGGTCTTGGTCGTAGCGGCCCTGGGAGCAGTCGTTGTAGCCGCGCTGGTATTCGCGCTCCGAGGCCGTGGAGGCGACGGCGGCGGGCACGGCCAGCGTGAGGAGGATGGCGACGGTGAGGGTGGCAGGCTTCATGTTTCCTGGGGGCTCGTGTGGGGGGGGGGTGGAACGGGTTGGGTTGGGATCGGGTCGGGTTTGGGGTGATCGGTGTTGGGCCGATGGGTCTTGCGGCGCATCCCACCCGCGCGCATCGGGCTTGGCGGCGGCAGACGGGGGCGGGACGCCCCCGCTCCGTGGAGCAGCGGCGTCTCGCCGCTGACTGGGAGCGTCGGCGTCTCGCCGACGTGCGCTGTGCTGGGGGGGCGAGACTCCCCCATCCCCGTCGGGGGCGGGACGCCCCCGCTCCGTGGAGCAGCGGCGTCTCGCCGCTGACTGGGAACGTCGGCGTCTCGCCGACGTGCGCTGTGCTGGGGGGCGAGATTCCCCCATCCCCGTCGGGGGCGAGACGCCCCCACTCCCGGTCGGGGCCGGGCGCAGGCGGTCTTCAGGCCGCCGGCTTGCGGCGCCGGGCGAGCCGCAGCCCCGCGATGCCGATACCGAGCAGGGGCAGCGTGGCGGGAACCGGCACATCGCTCGGGGCGACGATATTCAGCACCACGGTGTCGTCGGTCCCGCTGGCGAGCATGGCGCCCGACACCGTCCAGGTATAGGTGCCGGGCGTCACGCCGAGGGCGGCCAGCGTCGTGGCGCTCCAGGTGCTCGTCCCGGCCGTGATGTCTTGGTTACCAAATGCTAGGAAACCATCCACGGCGAGCTCATTCGCGACACCAACAAAGCCGAAGATGGGCCCGGTGGTCGTCGTCGGATTACTGGTGATGCCCGGTCCGAAACTGAGCGGTCCGGACAAGACATTGAGATAGCGGATGGCATTGTCGGGAAGATTCAACCCGGTGCCGACCGTGAGGCTCGCTGCGGCGGGTGTCATGGCCGCGTCGAGCTGATCGGCGATGATGTTGACGAAGCTCTGGTCCACGGGGCCAAGCGTCCCCGCGGAGGTCAGCAGGACATCCGATCCGCTCTCCTGCATGGTCAGGACGATGGCGGCCTTGGCCGCCGGCGAAACGGCCGTCAAGGCCGTCAGGATGAGGAGCGAGAGGGGGGGGGCGAGGTGTTTCATCGTTGATACCTGGTTGGTTGGTTGATTGATGCGCCGCTCAGCGGCAATGGACTTGGATCGGGTTGGCTCTGGGGTGAAGGTTGTTGGGCCGACGGGTCTTGCGGCGCATCCCACCCGCGCGCATCTGGCTTAATGGCGGCAGACGGGGGCGGGACGCCCCCGCTCCGCGGAGCAGCGGCGTCTCGCCGCTGACTGGGAACGTCGGCGTCTCGCCGACGGTGCATCCGCCGCTTGGTTGCTTGATCCGCCCCACCTGCTGTAGCCAGGGCCGCTGACGCAAACCGCGCTAGAAGCGCTCCTCCTGGCAGATACCGTTGGCGCCGTGCTTGCCGGTGTACATGACGCTGGCCGAGCCGTCCGCATTCATGCCGATGGAGACGGTGACGCCGCCGCCGATGACGTCGAAGGTGCTGTCGTCGATCTTCTTCAGCTTGGCCTCGTTGCCGTTGATGTAGGCCGGTCCGCCCTCGTCGGTGTGCAGCTCGATGTCGCCGGGGCAGGTGTAGTTGAGGGTCGGTAGCCCGGCGTGGGCGGTGCCGGCCAGCAGCAGCAGCGAGGCGGTGGTGAGCAGCTTGTTCATCGAGAGTCCTGTTGTGGGCTTTTGGATTGATGGGGAGAGCGCTTAGGAGTCGAAGGGGTATCGTGAGCGCATCGCGCCCGAACCAAACCGAACACGCCCAAGGCAATCAGCGCGACGGGTGCGGGTGCCGGAACCACGTTGGTGTCGTAGATGACGAACGCCAGATCCTGGGTGGTCTCTAACCAATTGTCGGTCGAGGCCGCATCGCCGGCGCGATGCCAGCGGGCATCGTCCGCCGTTCCATCGAATCGAGACCAATTCCATGACGAGTCGTCGCTGGTGTTGTTGACGACGGACAGGTAATACGGGGTCGATGCCGCCAGTGCAATCGGCGTGGCGAAGTTTGCGACGTAACCGAAGACGGGGTTGCCCGCGGTGCTGACCTCGCCCGTGGGTGTGCGGATGAGGCTTGCGATCTGCGATTGCGCAAGCGGCGTCGATGTCGGCGCGCCCGCGGTGTCGGCGAAGATCCGGATGATGAAATCATCGGGCAAGCTAGGGTTGGCGATATTCCCCCAAAACTCGATACCCTGCAGGGTCGCGCCCGTTGCCAACTGGAAGTTGTCGGCCTGTTGGTGCAGCCCAGCGGTCTCCGCGAAGTCGCTGACTAGGCCGTTTACCTGATGCGGAGCTTGGGAATAGACGATCGCGGCACCGGCCGGCGCGGCAGCCAGCAAACACGCGCTCAGGACGAAGAGTTTGCGGATCATGGAAGACTCCTGGGAGGTTGGTGGAAAAGGCTTGGAAGATCGGTGCCTGGACCGCGCCGCGCGCGGTTTGTTGATTCATTCGCAGTTGCATCTCCCATTGGGTTGTTCGATGGATGCCGCGCTTGACTTCGCCGGCCTTGGGACGCCGGAGCGGGGGCGTCTCGCCCCCGACTGGGAGAGGGGGCGTCTCGCCCCCACTGGGAGGGGGCGTCTCGCCCCCCACTCCACCTGGTGCCGCGTCGGCGAGACGCCGACGATCCCAGTCAGCGGCGAGACGCCGCTGCTCCATGGAAGGGGGGCGTCTCGCCCCCCTTGAGATCAGCGAGCGCGCGCCGAACGCCTGTTGGCGATCATGCCGACAACGCCCAGGCCCAGCAGCAATGCGGTCGCCGGCACGGGGACTGCGCCAACCCTGACGACGCCATCCTCAACGCTGGGATCCAAGGCCGAGAAATCCAGCCCGGTCAGGTCATCGTAGCTGGCGCTCAGCTGCGCAGTGCCGGAGCCAAAGACCGTAAACGTAAAGGTTCCCAGCGTCAGACTATCCCCCTGCGCGGCCTGCAACTCGGCATCGGTGGCGAACGAGCTGCTGTCCCAACTGATGGTGCCGCTGCCGAAGACCGGGCTCGGCGCAAAGCCGCCGGGGGGGTCGATGACGGCCGCCAAATCATAATAGGTGCCGCTGTCGTAGCTCAGAATCGAGGCGTCGTAGGCGAAGGTGACGTCATAGGCCGCCAGGATTTCGGTCGGCGCGAACGACTCCAACCCACTCAGCAGCAGATCGACCGTGACCTGATCGCCCACATCGGCCGTTTGCGACGACGGGTCGACGGACAGCACCAGTGCTGCATGGATTGGCTGGGTTGCGCTGCCTGCAAGCAACGCGGAAAGGAACAGGATGCGTTTCATCATGACAAGGATTCTCGCTTGGCTTTGGACCGCCCCCGGGGTTCTCAGCACCCCCGGGCGCGGTCGGTGACGACACTAGGGAGCAGAGGGCTCGGCACACCCCGACAGGGAACACTGCAGCGAACAGCCGCGGATGTCCTGCGAGGTGATGCGTCCATCCGCGTTGATGTCGCCGTGGGTGCCGGCATCCACCGTGGAGCGCAAGCTGCCCCGGATGACTAGCAGGTCCGCCCTGGAGACCGAGCCGTCCTCATTCAGATCGCAGACATGGGCGTTGGTGAAGGTGCAGGTGACGTGCTGGTACGCCGCGAGCGTCACATCCGCGCTCACCCCGGTGAAGCTGCCGAGCGGGCCATCGTCGTCCTCGCACTCGATGGCGACCGGTCCCTTGTAGCCCACCGGGGTCTCGGTGATGGTGTAGGCGCCGGCGCCCAGCGGGAAGGACTGGCTGAACCAGATGCCGTCGAGGTCTTCCAGGCTGGTGTCCAGGAAGAAGTCGATGGGGGCCGCCAGGTCGCCGCCGTCCAGCGCGAACGGGAAGTCCGTGGTGTCGTCCACGAAGCTCTCCTTGACCACGGTGATGGTGCCGAGCTGCTCCTCCTCGAAGGCGCCGATGTCGTCCGCCGGTCCGCCCGGGCGCGGTTCACCGCGCTGGTCGGCGGTCAGGTCGGTGTCGCCGGCGTCGATGGCCGGGCTGCCCGTCTGCAGGGCGTGGGTGCGGGTCGTTCCGCCGTTGTCGCGCAGGGCGCCCAGCAGCGGGTCCTGGCCGACGATGGCGCCGTTGACGCCGTCGGTGAAGCCGCAGCCGTCCTGGGTCTGGACCAGGTTGTTGCCGTCGTCGGTGACGCCTGCGAACGCGCTCTTGTAACAGTCCTCGGCACCGGAGTTGCCGGCAAGGATGCTGTTGGTCGCCGTCATTGCACCGCCGGATGTGAAGACCATCACCCCGGCGCCTGTGGCACCGTCCCACGGCCCCCGATGCTTGGTTGTTGGCGACGGTAACGCTGTCCAGGCTCAGCGGGCCAGACGTGGCGATACCACCGCCGTCATCGCTGCTGGTGTTGCCGGAGATGGTGCTGTTGGCGATGGTCAGCGTTCCCTCGTTGTCGATACCGGCACCAATGGCCGCCTCGGAACCCGCGTCGACCACATTCGCGAAGATGGTGCTGTCGTTGATCGCCATGACACCCAGGTTGCTGATGCCGCCACCGGCGATCTCGCTGCGATTGCCGGCGACGCTGCATCGGTTGAGGGTCAGGTTGCCGAGATTGCGGATGCCGCCGCCGCGCTCGGTGCCCTGCACATTGCCGTTGCCGATGAAGAAATCATTGATGGTCACCGTGGTGTCGGCCTCGATGAGGAAGGGCCGCACGCCGGAGATCAGATTGCCGTTCCAATCGCCGCTGTTGCCGTTGCCTTCGATCACCAGCGCCACACCCGCGGTGTCGTTGTCGATGGCCGTGGTGCTCTGGGTGGCCGAAATGCCATGCTCGATGGAGATGGTGTAGCTCCCGGGGACGGTCACCGCGTTGAAGCACTCGATGGCATAGCTCAGCTCGGGCAGGCTGGCGACCGACCAGGGTGCGTCCTCGCAACCCAGGCTCTCGAAGGCGCCGATGTCGTCGATGTCGTCGATGTCGGCCGCGCCGGACGGGCGCGCGACGCCGCGCTGATCGACCGTCAGCGTGGTATCGCCGGCGTCGATGGCGGGGCTGTTCAGGCTCTGATTGAGGGCATGGGTCTGGGTCGGGCCGCCGTTGTCGGCCAGCGGGTCGAGCTGCGGGGCGGATTGGATGTTGTTGTTCTGACCGTCGACCAAGCCACAGCCATCGGAACTGAGAAAGACGTTATAGCCCTGGTCCTGCACAGCGCCGCCGGCGGTCGAGCTGAAATAGCAGTCGTCGGAGGCCGCGAAGCTCGGATTGGCGGCGAGGATGGTGTTCCCGATCGTCAGATCGTCAACGGCTGTTTGAACGTAGATGCCGGCCCCGCCCTCGCTCGCGAAGTTCTCGGTGATGGTCGCGCTTTGCAGGGTCAGACTGCCGATGGTGTAGATGGCGCCGCCTTGATCGCCGGTTTGATCGCTCTCGGCGCCGTTGTCGGACAGCGTGCTGTTGGTGATGGTCACCGAGCCGCCTTCGCTGTAGATGCCGCCGCCCTGGGCCGCCTGGCCCTCGCCGGTCGTGCCGGCAGTGTTCCCGGAGAGGGTGCTGGAGACGATCTCCAGGGTGCCGGTGTTGGCGATGCCGCCGCCACGGAAATCCGTCTCGTTTCCGGCCACCGTGCATCGGGTCAGCGTCAGGCTGCCCTTGTTGCGGATGCCGCCGCCGCGATTCTCGGGGCCGCTGCCGAACGACCGGCCGCCGGTGATGGTCAGGTCTTCCATGCCCACGACGGTGCCGGTCTCGATGGTGAAGGGCTGGGTGGAGAAGAACCCGCCGGTCGGGCTCCCTCCGTCGACCTGATAGCCGTTGCCGTCAATCACCAGGCTCACGCCGCTGAGGCTGTTGTCAATGGCCGTCGTGCTGGTGCTCAGGGCGATGTCCGCCGTCAGCTTGATGGTGTGCACGCAGGGCGTGACGGTCTCCGCGTTGAAGTCCGCGATGGCACCGTTGAGATCGGCCTCGCTGCCGACCGCTGTGGTGCCGTCGCAGACCGCGGCGCCGGGGACCGTGAGGAGGTCGGAGATGGCAAAGAACGGCTGTTTGGTCGCTGCTGAATGGACCGTTAGCCTCAACCCAAATTGGGCTTGTGTCGAAGGTAAGCCCGCTCCTCGTCTGGCCATCACCGCGTTGGTCCCGAGTGGGATAGGGTACATCGTGATCGACCCATCGGACTGGGATCCCGTAAACGCCACAAAGGTTGGGCACCGCGAATCTCCAAACTGATCAATGTTCAACGGGTGGCCGATGGTCCCGTCCCACAGGTCGTTGTAGTCGTCGGCGATGCGGTGATCCCCGCCAACGGGAAGATAGATGGGCACGCCGCCGCTGCCATCCGTCCCGGTGTTGACCCTCGCGCTGACGGTGCTGGTGGAGCCGATCACAAACCAGTCCACGCCCAGCGCTTGAAGCTCGGTGCTCTGATTGGCCTGGTTGGTGACGAAGGTGTTGTAGTCGGCGATGTCCGTGCTCAGGGCATCGCCCGTCCCATTGGTCACAAACACCAAACGGTACTGGTCGCCGGGGTTCAGGTCGGTTGGGACCGTGACCACCGTGCCGGCCTCAGCGCCGCCGGCCAGGGCCGCGGCGAGCAGTAAGGAGGGCATTAGGCGCCTTGCTATGGTTGGCCCTGGATCGGCCCGCCGTGTCATCGTAGTTCGCATGGGTTTGCTCTCTCTTGGATTCGGTTTGAATGCGTGATGGTTCTCAGAGGGCACGCCAGCCACTCACGACCAGCGGCCCGGCGCAGGGCCGGGCTCGGGCGTTGATCAGGCCGTTGCGGGCTGCCCCGAAGCCGCGGTGTTGCGGCGGCGTCTCAGCAACGGCAGGCCGGCGAGGAACAGCAGGGCGGTCGGAGGGAGCGGAACTGCCACGGTGTTCGTCACCCGTTCCCAGGTGTTTCCTCCGTTGGGTTCGACGACGCCGTCCTGGTATGGCACGACCGAGAACAGGTCAGGATTGGGCGGTGTCTGAACGGCACCGGTATAGGCGTTGTAGGTTAGGCCGGTCGCAGGCCCATCCTCTTGGAGGAGATTGAAGTCGTTATCGAAATTGATCAACTCCAGGTTGTCGATACTGAAGTTCCAGGTGATATCGTCAATATCCCGTGCAACGCCGCCAATCGGCTGTCCGACGCCGCCAGCGACCATCTCATCCGTGTATACAAGGCTCGCGCCATTGAATAGGCGCATGGTCATGCTCACCAAATCCGTGTTGATGACGTTGCCCGACATCAGCGTCGTCTCCCAGTCGAACACGGCACGCGTCAGCTGCACGCTGGGCGATGCGAAGTCTGGATTGCTCAGGGTCATCGTGGTCTCGAATTTGAGCGCGGCGTTTGCTTGAACCGCCGTGATCAGCAGCAGGGTGGCGAGGGCGAATTGGATTGATCGCATGGCTCGGTTTCTCTTCGTTGGGGTTGAGCGTGGAACAATAAGTTTGGGGAAGATGGTCGGGCCCCGGACCATTGCTGGCAACGCCCTTGGATTAAAGGGAGCAAACCGAGCGGAACCAATCCCAATGAGGCCAGGGTCCAGTGCCATTAAGTTAGCGCGCGATTGCAACGCTTTGTGGGAGCGGCTTCAAGCCGCGACACGGCCCGCGCGCAGAGCATCGCGGCTGGAAGCCGCTCCCACGGCTTAACTTAGGATCGATTCAAAAACAAGTGGCGCAGACGCCCGCTCGCTGAACCTTTTGATTGGCCGTTTCGTGGTTGCGTCTGCACCACTTGTTTCTGAACCTTGACTTAACGGCATTGGGCCAGGGCCAGGGTCGGGGAGCAGCCCGCCCTGTCCACCGGGACTCCAATCAGCCGCCGACGACGGTGAGCTCCTGCACCTCGCCGCCGCTGGAGACCAGACACTTCCAGGTCTCGCCGCCGGCGCGCATCATCACCACGGAGTTGGCCTGGGAGGACTCGGAGCTGGTGATGTTGATGCTGTCCACGTTGCCGCCGTAGTTGTTGTTCACGGCGGTCATGCAGGCGCTCTCGGCGGCGCTACTGGCATCACGGATGCCGGTGCTGTCGCGGGTGCTGGACTCCTCGACACAGCCGGACAGGCCGACGACGGTGCCGCAGAGGGCGGCGATGATGATTGTGCGTGGCATGTGAAGCGTCTCCTGGAACATCGGGAGGTTGGGGGATAGGCACAAGCGCCGGGCGCATCCGTTGCGGAGGCTCGGTCACCGGCAGACAGCCGGCACCTCGCCGAAAAAGCCGTGGTTTCCCGCCCGGTGCAGCGGCCCTTCAGCGCGCCGATGCGGGGTTGCCGGTGGGCGCGGCGGCACGCGCTCGGGCGACCTGCGCCCAGGTCGCAAACGATGGTTGGCTACGATACGACGCTTCGCAACGAGCCTGGGCACTGCCCGGCGAAACAGTTCGGCAAACCGAACAATTTGTTCGTCTGGCCAACATTGCGTCGGCGTCGAGGCTGCCCTCCGGGGTGCGTCATCGGGTCCGCCGACGATGGCCCGGCGATGACAGCGCGGCGCGGCCGTTCAGCGGCGAGACGCCGCTACTCCATGGAGCGGGGGCGTCCCGCCCCCGAGCGCCAGCGGCCCGCCGGCGCGGCCACTCAGCGGCGAGACGCCGCTGCTCCATGGAGCGGGGGCGTCCCGCCCCCGACCGCCCCCGACTCGCCGGCGCTCCAATCAGCCGCCGACGACGGTGAGCTCCTGCACCTCGCCGCCGCTGGAGACCAGACACTTCCAGGTCTCGCCGCCGGCGCGCATCATCACCACGGAGTTGGCCTGGGAGGACTCGGAGCTGGTGATCTTGATGTTGTCCACCTTGCCGCCGTAGTTCTTGTTCACGGCGGTCATGCAGGCGCTCTCGGCGCCGCCGCCGGCCTCGCGCATGGAGGAGCCCGAGCGGGTGCTCGTGTCTTCGACACAGGCCACGAGGCTGGTGGCGGCGAGGGCGGCGGCGGTCAGTCGGGTGACGTGGTTCATACGGCTTCCTGAGAGATATTGGAGTGGAGGAGGGTAAGCAACCGGCAAGTCGCGTGGCGCTATAGGACGCGCTCGCCGAGACTTATTTTTCGAGAGACGGGAAGCTGGCAACGCAGTCGCAGCGATACCATGCGAGCCGGGC
This sequence comes from uncultured Gammaproteobacteria bacterium, assembly GCA_942491465.1. GTDB lineage: Bacteria > Pseudomonadota > Gammaproteobacteria > Chromatiales > Chromatiaceae > CALOBA01. Next base: position 73,362 of record CALOBA010000039.1, on the reverse strand, counting down.
CGAAAGTTCAGCAAACCGAATAAAAGGTTCGTTTGACCAAGCTTTTGCCCGCTTGACAGCGCGGGCTCATCGGGCAGTCAAGCTGATGTCCGCCGATGAGCGGGCGTGCAGCGTGAGGCCGGTGCGCCGACCGACGGTGCCGGGCGCATCGAAGACCGACAGCCGGCCCCGCACGAAGACCCGGGTCGGGCGTTGCGCCCGGGCGTTGGCGACGAACGCGCGCAGCAAGGCTGCGCCACCGGGATCGTTAGGGACATGGACCGCAAAGGAGCGGCCAACTGCATCCCCCGCTCGGGCCTTCAGATCGAAACGCCAGGTGCTCGGGGTGGGGCCTTCGCCGCTCCACCAGTCGCCGAGGATGGGCCTGGTGGAGGGGTCGGCGTAGAGATTGCCGGCATCGACGAAGCCCCAGACCTTGATCTCTTGATCGTGAAGGCCGGCGTGCGTGGCGAACCCGTGGCGGCTGATGGCGGATGCGGGGACGAACTCACCGATGCGCTCACCGCACCCGACTAGCATGCTGCCCACGGTAGTGAGGCCCAAGGCGAGCAGGGCAGATCTCCGCGACACGGATCGGCCCTTGCCGGCACTGCGGTGGATCACTGGGAGGCTGGAAGTGGGATCAGCCGCCGGTGATCAGGGCATCGGCGAAGCGGTAGTGCTCCTGGCCGTCGGCGGTGACCGTCCACATGTCCGCGTCCTTGCTCACCTCCAGGGGCGCGCCATCGCGCGCCGTGAATTCGCCCTGCGCAAAGGTCAGCACGCGGTAGGCGGGGCGATCGTGCACGGCGATGTTGGAGATCCAGATCTCGGCGCCGCCGCCGGGCTTGCGCAGCACGCGCCAGCCGCAGGCCTGGTCGAAGCTCGCGGCGCCGGCGGAACAGGGCATGGTGCCGGAGGCATCGTAGGTCGCCGGCCCGAGGTCCGGCTTGCTGGTCGGACTCCTCGACGCAGGCGCTAAGGCCGGTCACGGTCAGCGCCGCAACGGCGGCTAGGCTGAGAATCTTCATCGGTAGTGGCTCCTGTTGGATTGAAAGGGTCTCGAAGATGATAGTAACGACCGCGGCGTGATCGGCTCGTAGATGCCGCAGATCAGGGCTCTTAGGATCGGTTCAGAAACAAGTGGCGCAGACACCCGCTCGCTGAACCTTTTGATTGGCCATTTCGTGGTTGCGTCTGCACCACTTGTTTCTGAACCTTGACTTAGCGGAGCGGCACCACCAAACTCAAGGACCCCATCTGGCAAGGCCCGCATCGTCGAACCGGCGATTCGCTGCCAATTCCGCGGCGATGGCCGAGCAACTGAGAAACGAGCAATGAACAACCTAGACGAACTTGGGCTGGCCCCCTTCGACGCCAGCGATTACCTGGACAGCGAAGAGACCATCGCAGAGTATCTGCGCGCCGCCCTTGAGAACCCGGACCCGGACGCCTTTCTCATCGCGGTTCGGGACGTGGCGAAGGCCCGTGGATCTCCCGCCCCGACACGGGCCTAGGACGCGAGAGCCTCTACAAAGCGCTGAAGCCCGGCGCCCATCCACGTTTCGAGACCATGCGCCGGCTGCTCGGCGCCCTGGGCGTCAAGCTGGATATCAGCACACCCCGCGTGCATTCCTGACACGCGCACAGGATGCCCTCTTCGCAGCAGCGACGTCGAGCTGCACGCCCGCGGTGCGCCGCCTGCGTTGCAACGCGCCGACGGCTGGGAATTTTCGCCGCAAGGATTGGCCCTTGCCGATACTGCGCTGAATCACTGGGCGGCTGGAGGCCGCTGGCGTCCCGCCCCCGATTGCGACAGCGGGCGCCTTGCCCCAAACCCCCAACCTCCGGGAAGACGCCAACGCAACAACAGCGGCGGGACGCCGCTGCTCCCCGGAGCGGGGGCGTCCCGCCCCCGACTGCGACAGCGGGCGCCTTGCCCCAAACCCCAACCTCCGGGAAGACGCCAACGCAACAACAGCGGCGGGACGCCGCTGCTCCCCGGAGCGGGGGCGTCCCGCCCCCGACTGCGACAGCGGGCGCCTTCCCCCAACCCCCAACCTCCGGGAAGACGCCAACGCAACAACAGCGGCGAGACGCCGCTGCTCCCCGGAGCGGGGGCGTCCCGCCCCCGACTGCGACAGCGGGCGCCTTGCCCCAAACCCCAACCTCCGGGAAGACGCCAACGCAACAACAGCGGCGGGACGCCGCTGCTCCCCGGAGCGGGGGCGTCCCGCCCCCGACTGCGACAGCGGGCGCCTTCCCCAAACCCCAACCTCCGGGAAGACGCCAACGCAACAACAGCGGCGGGACGCCGCTGCTCCCCGGAGCGGGGGCGTCCCGCCCCCGACTGCGACAGCGGGCGCCTTACCCAAACCCCCAACCTCCGGGAAGACGCCAACGCAACAACAGCGGCGGGACGCCGCTGCTCCCCGGAGCGGGGCGTCCCGCCCCCGACTGCGACAGCGGGCGCCTTGCCCCAAACCCCGGGCTCCGGGAAGACGCCAACGCAACAACAGCGGCGGGACGCCGCTGCTCCCCGGAGCGGGGGCGTCCCGCCCCCGACTGCGACAGCGGGCGCCTTGCCCCAAACCCCAACCTCCGGGAAGACGCCAACGCAACAACAGCGGCGGGACGCCGCTGCTCCCCGGAGCGGGGGCGTCCCGCCCCCGACTGCGATAGCGGGCGCCTTACCCCCAACCCCCAACCTCCGGGAAGACGCCAACGCAACAACAGCGGCGGGACGCCGCTGCTCCCGGAGCGGGGGCGTCCCGCCCCCGACTGCGATAGCGGGCGCCTTGCCCCAAACCCCAACCTCCGGGAAGACGCCAACGCAACAACAGCGGCGAGACGCCGCTGCTCCCCGGAGCGGGGGCGTCCCGCCCCCGACTGCGACAGCGGGCGCCTTGCCCCAAACCCCAACCTCCGGGAAGACGCCAACGCAACAACAGCGGCGGGACGCCGCTGCTCCCCGGAGCGGGGGCGTCCCGCCCCCGACTGGGATTGCGGGGGTCTCGCCCGCAAGCTAAGCGGTACGAGAAACGCTATGCCACAAAGCCAAACCCCAACGGAGGCCACCGATGCCGCCCCGCCCGGCCAAGCCTTGGCGCTCCTGCAAGCATCTCCCCCACATCGACGCGCCCGGCCTGCTGCAATCGGTCACCTTTCGTCTCGCCGATTCCCTGCCCAAACCAGCCCTGCAATGCCTCCTCGCCGAGACCGAACAGGACGACGCCGAACGGCTGCGACGCATGGAGCGCCTCCTCGATCTCGGCCACGGCGCCTGCCACCTGACCCGACCGGAGGTCGCCACGCTGGTCGAGGACGCCCTGCTGCATTTCGACGAGCAGCGCTATCGCCTGCTCGCCTGGGTGATCATGCCCAACCACGTGCACCTGTTGAGCGAGACCTTGGCGGGTTATCCGCTGCCCGGCGTGGTGCAGGGCTGGAAGTCCGTCACCGCGAAACAGGCCAATGACCTGCTTGACCGAACTGGATCGTTTTGGGCGCGGGACTATTACGACCGCTACATCCGCGATGATCATCATCTGGCCGCGGTGGTGCGCTACATCGAGCGCAACCCGGTCAAGGCCGGGCTGGTGGCGCGGGCGCAGGACTGGCCCTTCGGCAGCGCAAGCCGCCGTTGACGATGGAGCGGGGGCGTCCCGCCCCCGAGCGCCAGCGGCTCGCCGACGCGGCCAATCAGCGGCGAGACGCCGCTGCTCCATGGAGCGGGGGCGTCCCGCCCCCGAGCGCCAGCGGCTCGCCGACGCGGCCAATCAGCGGCGAGACGCCGCTGCTCCATGGAGCGGGGGCGTCCCGCCCCCGAGCGCCAGCGGCTCGCCGGCGCGGCCAATCAGCGGCGAGACGCCGCTGCTCCATGGAGCGGGGGCGTCCCGCCCCCGAGCGCCAGCGGCTCGCCGACGCGGCCAATCAGCGGCGAGACGCCGCTGCTCCATGGAGCGCCAGCGCCTCGCCGGCGCGATTAGTTGATGATCATCTCAAGGCGATACTTGGCCGTCTCGTCGCGGCGGGCCGCGTTGCGCATCAGGTAGACGCGGATCTTGTAGTCACCGCTGGCCGGCAGGGTGCCCTCGAACTGGTTGCCGGATATGGAGCCGACGAAGATGGCCTCGTCCGCCTTGCCGGGGGGGATGATGTTGAAGTAGTTGGAGCCGTTGTCGGTGGCCATGCTGACGTTCATGGATTGACCCGCGCGCGCGCCGAGCACGTAGTCGATGGACTCGCGGCCCTTGACGTGGCCCTCGACGGTGGCGCTGCTGGCGCCCTTGTGGAACTGGACCCGCTCGGTGCGGATGTCGCCGGCGAGCGCGGTGTTGGCCAACAGAAGGGCGCCGAGGAGCGATAGGAACAGACGTGTTGTCATCGTTGTGTCTCGTTTGGTTTCGATTGCTGGTCGGGCCCGATCGGGCCCGGCAAACAGGGTTGGATCAGCGATCGGACTAGCCGCCGGGTTGGCGCAGCACCCGCCGGCCTCAGGCCTACTTGAACAACCGCACCAGCAACAGCAGCACCACGGCACCCACCGTTGCCGTGACGATGGAACCGATCAGGCCGCCGATGGAGATGCCGATCAGGCCGAACAGGAAGCCGCCGATCACGGCGCCGATGATACCGAGCACGATGTCGACCAGCAGGCCGAAGCCGCCGCCCTTCATCAGGACGCCGGCGAGCCAACCGGCCACGGCGCCGATGGCGAGAAAGATCAAGAGACTGGTGATATCCACTGTTTGACTCCGCTGGGGCTAAGCTCGGCCGGTGGCCGATTGGGTTGGCAACCATAGATTGTTTCGCAACGAGGTAGGGCGCTGCCCCGTGAATGAGTTCGGCAAACCGAACAATTTGTTCGTCTGGCCAACTCGGATCGCGCGATCAACCATCGTTGCACGGACTAGCCATGCCGCCTGCGGTACGCCCGCGGCGTCATGCCGAAGCGCAGCCTGAAGGCGGTGGCGAGGTCGCCGGCGCGCTTGAAGCCCACGGCGTCGGCGATCTGCCGGATCTGCTGGTCGGTGCCGGCCACCAGCTCCTGCGCCCGCGCCAGGCGCTGCTCGCGCAGGTACTCGAAGGTGCTCATGCCCAGGTGGGTCTGAAACGCGCGCCCGAGCCGGGCATGATTGGTGCCGACGCGGCGCGCCAACTCGTCGCGCGAGGGCGGCTCGGCCATCTCCTCGAGCAGGATGTCGATGGCGCGGTAGAGGAAGCGCAGGTCGGCCTGGTCCGCTGCCCGGGGGGCGGTGCCTGCAGCGCCGACGAGGGTCGCCGGCGATGGGGGCGGGGGCTCGATCCGCTCGGCCATCTGCTCGAACAGGTGGCGTTGGGTCAGGTGCGCGCTGACCCGCGCCAGGACCTCGCGCTGGTCGAAGGGCTTGGTGATATAGTCCACGCAACCGGCCGCGAAGCCCTCGAGCTTCTGTGCCGTGTCGCAGAGCGCGGAGAGGAAGAGCACCGGGATAGCGCGGGCCGCCGCGGAGGCCTTCAGGCGGCGGCAGGTTTCGTAGCCGTCCCAGCCGGGCATCAGGATGTCGAGCAGGATCAGGTCCGGCCTGCCCCGCTCGGCCTTGGCCAGACCGTCGACCCCGTCGCGGGCGATCAGGGTCTCGAAGCCCAGCGCGGTCAGCTCGGCGACGATGGCGCGTAGCTGCACCGGCTCGTCGTCGATGATGAGGATGGTTGCCGGGGGTGGTGGAGGTGTTTGTGGCACGGGATCGGATGCCCTTGCGGGCCTGTCGGCTGGAGCAGCGGCGGCGGGAGCGCCCAGGGTGCCGGGGGCACCGTGCCGGCGCGGGACGCCGCTGGGGCAGGGGCGGGGCGCGCTGCCGAATGAGCGACCCCCCGGCCAACGCCCGCGACACGAATGCGCCAACCGGGATAGTGTACCGTCAACCGGGCACCGGCGCCCGGATGCAGCTGAGGCGAAAGGGTCTCGGCCTAGCCGGCGTCCCCTAGGCCGCGTCGATGGTCGGCGCTCGATTCGACCGAGGTTTCGCGCAACCACCGCAACCATGCATCCGACACGATTCCTGATCGCCTTGTTGACGCTGCTGTGCTGGCTGCCCGCCCCACGGGCCGCGGCGGCGCCGAGCATTGCGCTGACGCCCGCCGAGCAGGCCTGGCTCACCGCCAACCCGCGCATCCTCATGGGCAGCGATGCCCAATGGCGCCCCTATGTCTGGCGCCGGGACGACGGCACCCTGGCGGGCATCGAGACCGACCTGATCGCGCGCATCAACGCCCTGACCGGCGCGAACCTCCAGCTGGTGCTCGGGGACTGGCACGATATGGTGGAACGCGCGCGCCGGGGCGAACTGCATGGCCTCGCGGCCTCGGCAACCCATCCCGAGCGCGCCGAGCGCTTCCTGTTCAGCGCCAGCGCCTACAGCACGCACAAGTACATCTTCACGCGGCGCAGCGAGCCCTTCGCGCGGATGGAGGACCTGGCCGGTCGCCGCGTCGGCGTGCTGGCGGACAACCTGTCGGATATCAAGCTGCTGCGCCGCTGGCCCGCCATCGAGCCGGTGGAGATCGCCACCCCGCTGGCGCTGGCCGTGGGCCTGCACAACGGCGACCTGGACGCGGCGATCTCCAGCGCCAACCTGTTGTGGATCAGCGATGAGAACCTGCTGCCGGGTCTGCAGATTGCGTTTCCGGTGCCCGGCAGCCGCATCGCGCTGCGCTATTCCATCGGCAAGGAACAGGCCCCCCTGCTCGGCATCATCGACAAGGCCATCGCCGCCATGGAGCCGCGCGAGGTCCAGGCCATCCTCAAGCGCTGGGGCGAGCCGCGGCTGGCGGAGATCGACATCAGCGCCGAGGAGCGCGCCTGGCTCGCGCAGCATCACCGCGTGCGGGTGCGCATCGGCGAGGCCCCGCCCTGGGAGATCAACCGGCCCGAGCCCCGCGGCATGGCGGTGGACTATCTGCGCATCATCGGCGAGCTGTTCGGGATCGAGTTTGACTTCATTGCCGCCGATGAGCCCTGGATCGACGGCTTCGAGGACATGGCCGGCGCGCATCGACACTACGACCTGCTGCCGGCGGCCAAACGCACCGATGAAAGGCGGGCGACACTGGCGATGAGCGAGGACTACCTCGCCTCCCCATGGACCATCTTCAGCCGCAAGGGCGGCCCCGATATCGACGGCCTGGATGCCCTGCGCCACAAGACGGTGGCCGTCGAGCGCGGCTACGTCATGCACGACCTGTTGCGCACCGAGGCCCCGGCCATTCGGCTGTCGGTCCAGGACCACACCAAGGATGCGCTGCTGGCGCTCTCGACCGGGAACGTCGACGCCTATGTCGGCAACCTGATCGTCACCGACTACCTGATGCAGGCCTACGGCATCACCAATCTTCAGATGGCCGGCCCGACACCGTTCGGCGTCCACGCTCAGGCCATGGTCACGCGTAAGGCCTGGGCGCCGTTGATCTCGCTGATCGACAAGGGGCTGAAGGCCATCCCGGCCCAGCGCCACATCGCCATTCGCCAGCAATGGATGACATCGGTGGCCGACGCACAAACGCCCGCGCCCTTGGACCTGAGCGACGCCCAGGCGGCCTGGCTCGCGGCGCATCCGAGCATCCGCGTCGGCGCCTATCCCCTCGCCCCCTACATCCGCGAGCAAAGCGGGCAGGTGGACGGCTACCTGGTCGAGCTGCTGGCGGCGGTGGCCGCGCGCGCCGGGCTGCGCACCGAGGTCCGTTTCCAGCCCCTCGATCAGGTCCTCGAAGGCATCGGCGACGGCAGCCTGGATGTCGCCCTGGCCATAAACCCCACCGCCGAGCGGGCGCGGGAGATGATCCTCTCCGAGGCCACCACCGCCTTCACCCTCAGCCTCTTCGCCCGCAAGGAGGCGCACGACATCCGCGGCCTGCCGTCGCTGGCCGGCAAGACGCTGGCGACCTATCGCGGCCATTCCTGGAACGCCCGTTACCCCAAGCTCCTGGCGCAGACGCAGATCCTGGTCGCGGACGACATGGAGGCCATGTTTCGCATGGTGGCGGAGGGCCGGGCCGACGCCGCCATCAGCGAGACCGCATCCGGCAAGCTGCTGCTGCGCCGCAATCTGCTCACCGGCGTCGAGCCCAAGGCGGTCGCGGTCTTCGACGGCCGGCGCAGCCGCAAGGGCCACTACTGGGGGGTGAGCAAGCGCCTGCCGGCGCTCGCGGCGATCCTGGACGCGGCCTATGCCGCCCTGCCGGAGGCGAGCAAGCAGCGCATCTGGGAGCGCTGGTTCGCCCGCGAGCGCGGCGCCGGCGCCGTTGATCTGAGCCCCGCGGAACGCGCCTACCTGGACACCACCGTCTTCCGCCGCGCCCTCGCCTCGGCCTGGATGCCCTTCGACTTCGCCGACAACGGTACGCCCACCGGCGTCGCCGAGGACTACTGGCGGCTGATCCGCGACAAGCTCGGCCTGCGCGAGACCATCGGCGAACGCCAGCCCTTCGGCGCGATTCTGACCGCCTTTGCGCGGGGCGACGCCGACCTCTACGCCGCCACCACCGCCACCGCCGACCGCCAGCGCTACGCGCTGTTCTCCGACCCCTACGAGCGCTACCCCATCGCCATCGCCGGCGCGGCCGGTGCGGGGCTGTTCGCCGGCAGCGACGCGCTGAGCGGGCGGCGGGTTGCCGTGGGCCGCGACTACAGCGCCCATCGCCTGCTGCAGGCGCGTTTCCCGGAGATCGCCTTCGTGCTCGTGGACGACACCCGCGCGGCGCTGGCGGCGGTGGCCGCCGGCCGGGCCGAGCTTGCCGTCGACATCCTGCCGGTGCTGCACCAGCAGATCGAGCAGTTCCCCGCGGGCCGGGTCAAGCTGGTCGGGGTCACCGACGTGCAGTTCCCGCTGGAGATCATGGTCCGCCGGGAGCATGCCCGTCTGCTCCCCCTGCTCAACCGTGCCATCGCCGCCATCACCCCCGAGGAGCGCGCCGCAATCCACCACCAATGGCTGCTGCGCGACGTGGTGACCGCCCCGGACTATCGCCTGCTCTGGCAGGTACTGGCGACGGCGCTGCTGATCCTCGCCACCGTCCTGTACTGGAACCATCGGCTGCACCGAGAGGTGGCGCGGCGCAGGCAGGCGGAGGTCGAGCTGCTGCGGGCCAAGGCGCGTGCCGACCGCGCCAGCCGCGCCAAGGGCGACTTCCTCGCCAACATGAGCCACGAGCTGCGCACCCCGCTGAACGCCGTCATCGGCCTCGCGCGCCTGTCCCTGGAGACCCGCCCGGCGCCCGCCCTGCGCGCCTATCTGGACAAGATCGACCTGTCCGCCCGCACCCTGCTGGCGCTGATCAGCGACGTCCTCGACCTGGCCCGCATCGAGGCGTCCAAGCTCCAGCCGCGGCAGGCCCCGCTGGACCTGGGGGCGGTGCTCACGCGGGTGCGGGTGATGCTGGAGCAGCAGGCGGCGGAGAAGGGCCTCGCGCTGCGCATCGAGGCACCGCCGCAACCGCTCGGTGCGCTGCTCGGCGACGACCTGCGCCTGACCCAGGTGCTGCTCAACCTCGTCGGCAACGCCGTCAAGTTCACCACCCACGGCGCGGTGACCTTGCATGTGTCCGTGGAGGACGAGAACGAGGACGCGCTGCGGCTGGGATTCGCCGTCGTCGACACCGGCATCGGCATCCCCCCCGGGTGCCTGGCCGACCTGTTCGAGGCGTTCACCCAGGTGGACAATTCGACCACCCGCGACCACGGCGGCAGCGGCCTGGGCCTGACCATCAGCGCGCGCCTGGTGGCCCTGATGGGCGGTCGCCTGGAGGTGGCATCCACCGAGGGCCGCGGCAGCCGCTTCTGGTTCAGCCTGGACTTCCCCCGGCAGCCGCAGGAGACCGCGGCGGCCCCCACGCCAGCGGCGCCGGTGGACCTGCGCGGCGTCCGCGTCCTGGTGGCCGAGGACGACCCGGTGAGCCGGCTGGTGGTCCACGACCTGCTGCGCAACCGCGGCGCCCGGGTCAGCCTGGTCGGCAACGGTGCCGAGGCCGTGGCCGCGGTGGCCGAAGGCGGCGGCTTCGACCTCCTGCTCCTGGACCTGCGCATGCCCCAGATGGACGGGCTGAGCGCCTGTCGGCGCATCCGCACCCTGCCCGGGGGCGACCTGCCCATCGTCGCCCTGACGGCGAATGCCCTGGCCGAGGAGCGCGCGGGTTGTCTCGCCGCCGGCATGGACGGCTACCTGACCAAGCCACTGGAGCCCGAGGCCCTCGACGCCGAGCTTGCCCATCGGCTGCGCTTGCCCGCCGACACCGACGCCGACGCCGACGCCGACGCCGACACCGACACCGACACCGACGCCGACACCGACGCGGCCCCGGCGCCGCCCGGCGCCAGCCCGACACAGTCCCCGCCCGGTTTCGACGCGGCCAAGGTGCAGCGCTGGCTGGACCAAGACCCCGACGCCTGGCGCGGCATGGTGCAGGTGTTCGTCGACCACTATGCCAGCGTGCCGGCCGCGGTCGCCGACGCGCTGGATGCCGACGACAGGGCAGGGGCCATCGACCTGCTGCATCGTCTGCGCGGGGCCGCCGGGGCGATCGGGGCGGCGGCGCTGAGCGCGGCGGCAAAGCGGCTGGAGCGGGCATTGGCGAGCGACAGCCCCGTCGACCCCGAGCTGCGGGCGCGTTTCGGCGCCAGCGCGCAGGCCGCCCTGGCGACGCTCGCGGGGCTTGCGCCGCCGAGCGGGGCGGTGGCGGACACCGCGCCGGGGGACGAGGAGCGGCGCCTTGAGGCGCTCGCGGCGCTGCTCGAGGCCGGCAACACCCGCGCCCTGGACCATCTACCCTGGCTTGCGCACTGGGTCGGCACCGACGCGCCGGCGCAGGCCAGCGAGCTGCAGCGGCAGATCGAGGCGTTGGACTTCCCGGCGGCCCTGGCGACCCTGCGCGGCATCCTGGCGCGCGACGGAATGGGATTGACGATTGGGTGACCAGTGTCGACACTGCCGTTTAGCGCCCCGGTTAGCTTGTAAGATCACGGGTTTAGGCAGAGGCTTCGGCGCGATTGTCGGCTTCATAGCGTACATGAATCCGGCGCCGCGGTACCTTCGCGACTGAAGACCGAATAGGAGATTTCCGAGGTCCATGCATCAGACCCCATCCGTTGTCCGCGCGGCCCGACGGCTGCTGGCCGCATCCGTGCTGCTTTTTGCGACCGCGCCGGGCGCCGTGCCCGCGCAGTCCGCGGACGGCGCCGAGGTGCAGGCGATCGAAACGCGCGAGGTCTTGACGCAGGCGCGGGCCGCGCTGCGGCGCAGCGACGGCCCCAGCGCCGAGCGGATCCTGCGCCAGGCCATCGATGGGGGCCTGGACGCGCTGCCGGTGCAGCGACTGTTGGCGGATGTGCTGTTGCAGCAGGGGGACCTCGGCGCCCTGGAGACCCTGTTTCAGGGCCTGAGTCGGTCGCATCGGACCGCGGACCCGACGCTGGCGGTCCGCTGGGCCCAGCTGCGGCTGCTGCGCGAAGGCCGGGAGGCCGGGCTTGCCGCGGTCAACCGGGCGCTGCAGGTGCAGCCGCGCTCGCCGGCGCTGCATGCGCAGAAGGCGACGGTGGAGATGCAGTTCAGCCGCTGGCCGCTGGCCATCGCGCATGGACAGCGGGCGCTGGCGCTGGATCCGGAGGGGATCGACGCCGCCTTCGACCTCATCGTCGCGATGCTGCGCGCAGGCGACGTGCGCGGTGCCGCGCGCTACTGCGGCACGTTGATGGACAGCCGTTCCCGCCCCGGCGGCTATCTTGCGCTGTGCGTGTTGCTGCGACCGGATCGGTTCGAGGACTGGGAGATCCCGCTCAAGCTGGCCATCGGCACCGACCCCCTGTTCCCGGTCCCGCTGGAGGTCCTGCGCGGCTTGGTCCACCTGCAACGGGCGCAGATCGACCAGGCGCTGCCGGTGCTCGAAGCCGGCCCGATGGTCGACGACAGCCTGCTGCGGCGCTACCTCCATGCGCAGGCGCTGCTCGCCATCGGCCGCTCCGACAGCGCCAGGTGGAAGATTCAGGTGTTGAGTCCGGCCTACGCCCAGACCGAGATGTTCACGCGGCTGCGTGGTGAGATCCTGGTCGACGAGGGCGAATGGCGGCCGGCCCTGGAGGCCCTGCGCGCCTGGACCGAGCGCCATCCGCAAGACACCGAGGCCCTGCGTCTGCAGGAGCGGGCGGCGCGGGAGGTCGGCGACCGGTCGGCGTCGAACGCGGTGGCCACGGCGTTGGAGCAGCTGCGTGATCGGGGTGGGGAGCCGCAGTCGATGCTGGATCGCGTCCTGCGGCTCCCCGGCGGTATGGCCGTGGACCAGCTCAGCCGGATCTTGGTGCTGGACCGGGATCGCCGCGCCGCGGCCCTGCTGCTGGAGCAGTACCCGCTGCCGGTGGCGCGGGCCGCGACCTCGTTGGCGGCCCTGCGGCGCATGCTCACGCGCGAGCCCGCCGCGCCGGCCACCCGCTTCTACCTGGCCCTGGAATGGACCCGCCAGGGACGGCATCGCGCGGCCCGGAGCGCGCTGCTGGACGCCCTGACCGCCAGGCCCGATGCCCCCGCGGTGGTGATGCTGCGGGCCAACGCCCGGCTGCAGGCCGACGACGCGGACGCGGCGCGCGACCTGCTCCGGTGGCTCGTCTTTCGCCGGCCGGATCACGGCGGCGCCCGCGACGCGCTTGGCGGGCTCGACACCGCCGAGAACGTCGAGCGGGCGCGCCTGGGGCTGCCGCTGCCCGAGGATGCGCAGCCGCAGCAGTCGGATGCCTTTTCGGCGCAGTAGACCGGGGCGAGCCGGAGGCCTGATGCCCCGGCGCGCGCAGATCGGTCGCAGCGCCCTCGTACCTGCCAACAGCAACCCCATGTTTAAGCTATACTGATCGGCTTTTCCGGCCGCGCCGGAGGGCCAGGCCCGATACCCCAATTCGCCTTCAGGAGGCGCCCATGTTCGACCCCAAGATGCAGATCGCCGGCTACGACGACGAGCTTGCCCAGGCCATTCGCGACGAGGAGCGTCGTCAAGAGGAGCACGTGGAGCTGATCGCCTCCGAGAACTACGCCAGCCCCCGGGTCATGCAGGCCCAGGGCAGCGTGCTCACCAATAAGTATGCCGAGGGCTACCCGGCCAAGCGCTACTACGGTGGCTGCGAGTACGTCGACGTGGCCGAGCGCCTCGCCATCGAGCGCGCCAAGGCCCTGTTCGGGGCCGACTACGCCAACGTGCAGCCCCACTCCGGCTCCCAGGCCAATGCCGCCGTCTACATGGCCCTGTGCCAGCCCGGCGACACCGTGCTCGGCATGAGCCTGGCCCACGGCGGGCATCTCACCCACGGCGCCAAGCCCAACTTCTCCGGCAAGCTCTACAACGCCGTCCAATACGGCCTCGACCCGGCCACCGGCGAGATCGACTACGCCCAGGTCGAGGCCCTGGCCCAACGCGCACAAGCCGCGGATGATCGTCGCCGGCTTCTCGGCCTACTCGCGGGTCGTGGACTGGCAGCGCTTCCGCGCCATCGCCGATGCCGTCGGTGCCTATCTCCTGGTGGACATGGCCCATGTGGCCGGTCTGGTCGCCGCCGGCGTCTACCCGAGCCCGGTGCAGATCGCCGACGTCACCACCACCACCACGCACAAGACCCTGCGCGGCCCCCGCGGCGGCCTGATCCTGGCCAAGGCCAACCCGGAGCTGGAGAAGAAGTTCAACTCCCTGGTCTTCCCGGGCACCCAGGGCGGCCCGCTGATGCATGTGATCGCCGCCAAGGCGGTGGCCTTCAAGGAGGCGATGGAGCCGGCCTTCAAGGACTATCAGCGCCAGGTGGTGCTGAATGCCCAGACCATGGCCGAGGTCTTTCTCGCCCGCGGCTACGATGTGGTCTCCGGCGGCACCGACGACCACCTGTTCCTGGTCAGCTTCATCGAGCAGGGCCTCACCGGCAAGGATGTGGACGCCTGGCTCGGCGCGGCCAACATCACCGTCAACAAGAACGCGGTGCCGAACGACCCGCAGTCGCCATTCGTCACCAGCGGCATCCGCATCGGCACCCCGGCCATCACCACCCGCGGCTTCGCGCTGGAGGAGGCCCGCACCCTGGCCGGCTGGATGTGCGACGTCATCGATGCCCGCGGCGACGCCGCCGCCATCGACGCGGCCAAGGCCCGGGTGCTTGCGCTGTGCGGGCGCTTCCCGGTCTACCGTGGCTGAGTCAGGACCAGCCTCTGCAGCCGCCGGGGCGCCAAGGGCCTTGAGCGCGGACCGGCGGTTGATGCGTGAGTCTTGCCCATCGACCGAGACCTCGGCGTCGTTGGCGCCTAGGCGGTGAACCCTCCCGCGCTCAGGATGATCGATCGGCCGGCGACTGCCGAGGCCATGCCCCCCGGTCCCCACCGGGGGCCGTCGGCCTAGCGCGGGGGAAGACCCAATGCGTTGTCCATTCTGCGGCGCCCAGGACACCAAGGTGGTGGACTCGCGCCTGTCCGGTGATGGTGATCAGGTGCGCCGGCGTCGGCGCTGCGTGGTCTGCAGCGAGCGCTTCACCACTTACGAGACGGCCGAGCTGAACCTGCCGCGGGTGGTCAAGCGCGACGGCAGCCGCGTCCCCTTCGACGGTCGCAAGCTGCGCTCCGGCATCCTGCGCTCGGTGGAGAAACGCCCGGTCAGTCAGGAGCAGACCGAGGCCGCGGTCTCGCGCATCCAGCGCCGGCTGCTCGCCAGCGGCGAGGGCGAGGTCAGCTCCCAGTGGGTCGGCGAGCTGGTGATGGACGAGCTGCGCGGACTCGATCAGGTGGCCTACGTCCGCTTCGCCTCGGTCTACCGCAAGTTCGAGGACATCGAGGCCTTCCGCGAGGAGATCGAGCGCCTGCGCAGTCAGCCCAACCCCGCGGCCAAGGCCGCCCAGCTCGACCTGCTCGAGCAGCTGGACCATAAGCCGTGACCCCCGACCCCGATCTGGCCTACATGGCCCGCGCCATTCAGCTCGCCGGTCGCGGGCTCTACACCACCGATCCCAACCCCCGTGTGGGCTGCGTGCTGGTGCGCGACGGCGAGGTCGTCGGCGAGGGCTGCCACCGCCGCGCCGGCGAGCCCCATGCCGAGCGCCTGGCCATCGAGGATGCCGGTGAGCGCACCCGCGGCGCCACCGCCTATGTGACGCTGGAGCCCTGCTGCCACCACGGACGCACGCCGCCGTGCACCGACGCGCTGCTCGCGGCCGGCGTCGCGCGGGTGGTCGTCGGCATGGCCGATCCGAATCCGGTGGTCAACGGCCGCGGCCTCGAGCGCCTGCGCGCGGCCGGTGTGGCGGTGCGCGCCGGCGTGCTGGAGGCGGACGCCCACGCCCTGAACCCGGGCTTCGAGAAGCGCATGCGCACGGGGCTGCCCTATGTGCGGCTCAAGCTCGCCGCCAGCCTGGACGGGCGCACGGCCATGGCCGACGGCGACAGCAAGTGGATCACCTCGGAGGCGGCCCGGCGCGACGTGCAGCGGCTGCGGGCGCGCTCCTCGGCCATCATCACCGGCATCGGCACGGTGCTGGCGGATGACCCGTCGATGAACGTCCGCTTGGGGCCCGATGCCATCCCGGCGCTGCTGCCGGACGAGCCGGCGCGCCAGCCGCTGCGGGTGGTGGTCGACTGCAGCCTGCGCATGCCCGCCACCGCGCGCATGCTCGCGCTGCCCGGCGCGACGCTGATCGCCACCTGCAACCCCAACCGCGCCGACATCCTGCGCATGATCAGCGCCGGCGCCGAGGTTCAGGTCCTGCAGGCGAGCGCCGACGGGCGCGTCGACCTGCCCGAGCTGATCCGGTATCTCGGCAGCCGCGAGCAAAACGAGGTCCTGATCGAGGCCGGACCGACGTTGGCCGGGGCCGCGGTCGCCGCCGGCGTTGTCGACGAGATCGTGCTCTACCTCGCCCCGCACCTGATGGGCGATGCCGCCCGCGGGCTGTTCCGGCTGCCCGCGCTGGCGCGGATGGCCGATCGCCTGGCCCTGACCATCGAGGACCTGCGCCAGGTTGGGCCGGACCTGCGGGTGACGGTCAGACCCGCCGAGCGCTGATCCACGCCGTTCAGTGCGTGGTGGCGGCGGACAACCGGGCGAGGTGTTGCCAGTGTCGGGCACCGCGGCAGTAGGCGGCGCGCTCGTGCTCGGTCAGCCGCCGGTCCGCGTGCAGGTACAGGGCCTGAAAGCACCGCACCACCTCGTGGGCGACCGAGGCGGCACCTTGGCGGGCGGCGTGGCGGATCAGCGCCCCCAGGCGTTGCTTCAGGGCCTCCGGCGATCGATCGCCGGCAGGCATCGGCGCCTCCGGGATCGATGCGAACAGGTCGGCGTGTAGATCGGTCATGGCTGGGGCTCCTCTGGGCGACGGGACGGGCGTTCGGGGTTGGGCATCCGAAGTACGCTAAGGATCGGTTCAGAAACAAGTGGCGCAGACGCCCGCTCGCTGAACCTTTTGATTGGCCATTTCGTGGTTGCGTCTGCACCACTTGTTTCTGAACCTTGACTAAGCGTAATACGAACGATTCGTATTTACGATAATACCCTCTGCCAGCGCCGTCAAGGGCCTTGTTGAGACTGGCCGGCAGGCCCGGTTGCCGGCTGGCAGCTGGCGCTCCTCATCGGCTCCCCTGCGGTGCAGGAGCGTCCCCGGCGGGGTATCGCCAAGCGCGGCGCTGGGGAATTGTCATTGCGAGCGCGACCGGATTGAATTAATGTAATGAGAACCATTATCATTAATCTCGCTGCTTGCGGGCCCGGCCTCCGGTGCGCTGGAGGGGCTGCACCGGGAGTCGATCGGCACGCCGCCGACGCGCCAGCAGCCAACCCGTCATGAGGTGACACGATGAATCCATCAGCATCCACCGACTTCCAACCGCAAGGACCGGTCAGCGCGCTGTATCGCGGGCCATCTGCCGATCGCGCGCCGCATACGGCGCCGGGCACGGGGCGCAACGACCGGCAGCGCCCGCCCGCCCGGGCAACGGGCTCGCTGATCTCCGGCGCGCTCATCACCGGCGCCGTGCTCGGCCTGCTGCTGTGGGGGACTCCGGGGACGACAACCGGCTGGACCGCAGCGCTGCCGTCGCCGGACCATGCGCTGCCGGAGCCATCTTGAACCCTACGATTCGCGGCCGAAAGCCCCGACTGCGCGACACCCCCAACGGCTGACTGGCGCGTCGATCAAGACCGACCGGGGGGCTCGCCGGACTCGAAATTGATCTCACACGGAGCCGCGGAGCCACGGATAAGAGAGGATGCCGCAGTCAGGTTCGCGCACCGGCATCCCCCATCCCAGTCGGGGGCGGGACGCCCCCGCTCCGGGGAGCAGCGGCGTCCCGCCGCTGGCTGGGATCGTCGGCGTCTCGCCGACGTGCGCTGTGCTGGGGGGGCGAGACTCCCCCCATGCTAGTCGGGGGCGGGACGCCCCCGCTCCGGGGAGCAGCGGCGTCCCGCCGCTGACTGGGATCGTCGGCGTCTCGCCGACGTGCTGTGCTGGTGGGCGAGACTCCCCCCATGCTAGTCGGGGGCGGGACGCCCCCGCTCCGGGGAGCAGCGGCGTCCCGCCGCTGACTGGGATCGTCGGCGTCTCGCCGACGTGCTGTGCTGGTGGGCGAGACTCCCCCCATGCTCAGTCGGGGGTCGGGACGCCCCGCCTCCGGGAGCGATGCACGCGCGTCCCGCCGCTGGCTGGGATCGTCGGCGTCTCGCCGACGTGCTGTGCTGGTGGGCGAGACTCCCCCCATGCTAGTCGGGGGCGGGACGCCCCCGCTCCGGGGAGCAGCGGCGTCCCGCCGCTGGCTGGGATCGTCGGCGTCTCGCCGACGTGCGCTGTGCTGGTGGGCGAGACTCCCCCCATCCTAGTGCTTTGCCGCGAAAATTCCGAGACCGCCCGTAGCTGTGGGAGCGATTTGCAATCGCGACCGCCGCGACGCGGAAGTCGCGACTGCAAGTCGCTCCCACAGCACCGAGTGGGCATGCCGGCGGTCTTGGGACTTCCGCAGCGGTGCACTAGTCGGGGGCGGGACGCCCCCGCTCCGGGGAGCAGCGGCGTCCCGCCGCTGACTGGGATCGTCGGCGTCTCGCCGACGTGCGCTGTGCTGGTGGGCGAGACTCCCCCATCCTAGTGCTTTGCCGCGAAAATTCCGAGACCGCCCGCAGCTGTGGGAGCGATTTGCAATCGCGACCGCCGCGACGCGGAAGTCGCGACTGCAAGTCGCTCCCACAGCACCGAGTGGGCATGCCGGCGGTCTTGGGACTTCCGCATCGGTGCACTAGTCGGGGGCGGGGCGCCCCCGCTCCGGGGAGCGGCAGCGTCCCGCCGCTGGCTGGGATCGTCGGCGTCTCGCCGACGTGCTGTGCTGGTGGGCGAGACTCCCCCCATGCTAGTCGGGGGCGGGACGCCCCCGCTCCGGGGAGCAGCGGCGTCCCGCCGCTGGCTGGGATCGTCGGCGTCTCGCCGACGTGCGCTGTGCTGGGGGGCGAGACTCCCCCATCCTAGTGCTTTGCCGCGAAAATTCCGAGACCGCCCGCAGCTGTGGGAGCGATTTGCAATCGCGACCGCCGCGACGCGGAAGTCGCGACTGCAAGTCGCTCCCACAGCACCGAGTGGGCATGCCGGCGGTCTTGGGACTTCCGCAGCGGTGCACTAGTCGGGGGCGGGACGCCCCCGCTCCGGGGAGCAGCGGCGTCCCGCCGCTGACGGGGATCGTCGGCGTCTTGACGAGGTGCTAGGGGCTAGGGGGCTCGACCGTCTCGCCCAGGCCCAGGTCGACGCCCTGTTCTGCCAGGCGCTCTTGTGTGGCCGGGTCGTCGACGTCGCGGGCAACGCTGATGCAGCCCAGGTCGCGAACGCTATGGATGATGCCGCTTAGGACGGCCCGCGCGCGGGGCGATTCGGCGGACTGACGCACCAGGTCCCGGCTGAGTATGACGAAGCTCGCAGGCAGCCGGGCCAGGAAGCGATGGGTCGATGCCTTGCCCCCCACATCGTCCAGGGCGAGCTTGCAGCCGCGGCGCAGGAAGGGGTTCAGCCCGTCCAGCAGTTCGTCGTCGTCGGGGTCGACCTGGGCCTGGTCGATGGTCAGCACCAGGCCGGCGTTGCGGTCGCTCGACGACGCGCTCGGCACGCCCTCGGCGAGATGCTCGACCAGGTCCGGACGGCTCAGCAGGTCTGCCGACACGCCGGCGAACGCAAGCCGGCGCGCCGGCGCATTGCCCGGCGGACGCGCGGCCTGCAGCCGTGCCGCAGCCGCTTCGATCAGGCGCCGGTCGATCTGGTGCATGAGACTGAGCTTCAGGGCAACATCATACAAATAGGCGCCGATGTCCATGGTGCCGTCGTCCCGCTGCAGGATGCGGGCAGCAAATTCCTCACCGACCACCACCCCGGTGCGCAGATCGAAGATCGGATGGGCGCGGATCTCGATCCGGTCCTCGCGCAGCGCGGTGCGGATCATGGTCGCGATGGAGATCGCCTTGCGGCCGTCTTCGCTGCCGCTGAACTCCATGCGGTCGCGGCCCAGCCGCTTGGCCTGGTAGAGCGCGCCGTCCGCCCGCGCGATGACCGCGGCCAGATCGTCCCGGTCCGGCTGAAACACCGCCAGCCCGGCGCTCAGCGTCACCCGGATGTGTTGGCCGTCGGCGTCGATCAGGTGCTCGCCGACGTCGGCGCGCAAGCGCTCGATGGTCGTCATCGCCGCGGCCTCGGTGCTGTCCGGGGTCGCGATGATGAGTTCATCGCCGCCCCAGCGGCCGAGCACGTCGGTGGTGCGCAGGGCCGCGCGCAGGGTTTCGGCGACGCCGTGCAGTACCCGATCGCCGATCGGGTGGCCGAAGCCGTCGTTGATCTCCTTGAAATGGTCCAGATCGAGCACCGCCAAGGCGAACGGCCGACCGGAGCGCTCGGCCGTCGCCTGCATCCGCTCGAGCCGGCGCGTGATCCCGCGCCGGTTCAGCAGGTCGGTGAGGGCGTCATGCTCCACCAGGTAGGCGACCTGCTCCTCGATCTCGTGCCGACGCGTGATGTTGAGGTGGGTCCCCGCCATGTGCAAGGTCCCGGCTGCGGTGTCGCGCTGATGCACCCGCGCCCGATCCATGATCCAGACCCAATGGCCCAGGCGGTGGCCCATCCGATAGTCGGCCTCGAAGGCGTCGAGTTCGCCGGCCAGCACCGGTGCGAGCCGGGCCTCGACCCCGGCTCGGTCATGGGGATGGATCATCTCCATCCAGGTCTTTCGATCGAGCGGCAGCTCCCCGGGGCGATGGCCGAGCATCGCCAGGTAGCGTTCATCGACGGTGATCGGGCCGCCGGGCAGATCCGCCGTGTAGCTGCCGATGTCGCCCCCCGCCAGGGACAGGTCGAGTAGTCGCCGTGCCTGGTGCAGCTCGTTGTCGATGCGCTTGCGCTCGGTGATGTCGAGCACGGTGAAGACCACACCGGCAGCGAGATCATGCGCGTCGAGGGCCGCGGAGCGCAGCAGCACATCGACCAGGGTGCCGTCGCGGCGACGCATCACGGTCTCGATCTCGCCGACGCCGGCACGGTTGATCTGCGCGTACTTGAGCCGCCCGACGCGCGCATACTCGGCCTCGGTCGGATAGAGCATGCGGGTGCTGCGGCCGATCAGCGCAGCTTCGTGGTAATCGAGCAGCTCGAGCAGCCGCGGGCTGACCGACTGGAGCATGCGCTCGCGCACGATGCCGATCCCGGTCGGCGCCGCCGCGATCAGGGTGCTCAGCTCGTGATGGCTCTCGCGCAGTCTGCGCTCGGCGGTGCGCAGGTCCGTGATGTCGGTCACCGTGACCAGGGCGCTCGGGGCACCGTCGCTCCAGGTTGTCGCGGTGCTGTCGAGGCGCAGGTTGCGGACGTCCCCGTCGTCGGCGGGGCGGGATTGGAACTCGGCCGTGCTGACCCCTACGTCGTCAAAGGCGGCCTGGATATGCCCGAGCAGCCCCAGGCGATGGTCGTGGTGCAACAGTGTCGTCAGCAGCTGGCCTTCCAGTCTGCTGCGCACCCGGCCGAACAGGCGCGCGGCGGCCAGATTGGCCTGCACGACCTGGGCGGTGCGATCGAGCCTGAGATAGGCGATCGGGGCGAAATCAAACAGGGTGACGAACTGCTCGCGGGATTCCTCCACCGCCGATTGCGCGGCCACCAGCTCCCGATTGGAGATCTCCAGCTCGATCTGGTGCAGCTGCAGGTCGTGCAGCAGCCGCCGGGCGTCGCTGTCGGTCTCGGCCAGCAGGGCCTGCTCGGCATCGGCCAGCAGCCGCTCGAGCTGGTTGCGGGGGAGCTTGCGGTAGGGACTGGTGCGGGATTCTGCCGACATGGTCGCAACGCCTCATGCAGGTGGAGCCTTCGTGGCTGAGATGCGAGCGATGTGCGCCGATGCGTGGCGCAGGGGCATGGCTCAGGCAGGGTCCCAGGAGAACACAATGTCCCCTGTGCCAGCGGCGCTAGGTCCGGGCGGCGGGCCGGTGGAGCGGGAACACGTCAACAATACTACACACCATTGGGGCGGTTTGCCGGCCCTATCTGCGGCCGTTCGGTGGTCGCAACGGCGACGGGCTGCCCGGCCCCGTTCACCAGTATCGAGGCCGAGAGCAGCACGCGCAGCCGATGGCCGTCCTTGTGGAGGCGCTCCAGCGTCACCGGTGTCGGCGTCTGCCCGGCGCGGATGTCGGCGAGCATGGCCTCCAGCTGCGGTTGCCCGCGCTCATCGACGAACTGGCGGACGTTCATGCCGAGGGCCTCGTCCTCCGTATAGCCGTAGATACGCGTCGCGGCCGGATTCCAGGCGCGGATGCTGCCGTCGAGGTCGTGCACGGTGATGGCATCGTTGGCGTCGCGCACCACGGTGGCGAGTCGGCGCTCCTCGGCCAGGGCCTGCTCCAGGCGCTCCACATGCTTGACGTCGTCGAGGTCGATGAACAACAGGATCGCGCCGTCGATGCGGTTGTCGAGGGTGCGGTAGGGGCGGAAGCGCACCGAGTACCAGCGCCCCTGGTCGTCCCTCAGCTCCTGCTCCTTGAGGGTCATGGTCTCGATCACCTCGAGCACGTCATGCTCCAGCCCCGGTAGCGCGATGTTCGGATTGATGTTGCCGATGGGGCGACCGATGTCGCCGTCGATCAGGTTCAGCAGCCGCTCCGCCGGCCGGGTGAACTGGCGTACCCGAAGCTTGCTGTCCAGGATCAGGATGGGCAGGTTGACGCTGGCCAGCAGGTTGGTCAGGTCGTTGTTGGAGCGCGCCAGGTCCTCGTTGCGGTTCTCCAGCTCGACGTTGACGGTGGCCAGCTCCTCGTTGGCGCTCTGCAGCTCCTCCTTGGCGGTCTCCAGCTCCTCGTTGGCGCTCTGCAGCTCCTCGTTGGTGGACTGGACCTCCTCGTTGGCCGAGCGCAGCTCCTCGTTGAATCCTTCCTGCTCCTCGATGATGGACTGCATGTAGTCGCGGGTGTCCCCGAGCTCGCGCTCAAGCTCGGCGATGCGCGAGCACAGCGCGGCTGCCGCCGGGTCATCCGCCGCGGCGCCGGCCGCGTCCCGGGCGGGGGCCTCCGCGCTCGGCGTGGCCTGCGCCGGGGTCGCGGCCGCCGCTGGCGCCGTCGGCTCGAACAGGACGATCAGATTGCTCTCGCTGCGGATCGCGCCTCCGAGGGGGATCACCTGGATGGTGACCCGTCGCAGCTCGTTTTCGACGCGGATCTTGATGTTCGCCTTGCGCACGTCCGCGCCGGTCTTGCCGGCGCTGTGGATGGCGGCGCGCAGCTCCAGCAGCAGGTCCGGGTGGACCAGCTTGTACAGGTTCAGCGTGGCCGTGCCGGCGGAATGCTCGACATAGGGCCAGCAGCGGCCGAAGAAGCGCAGGATGCGCTGATCCGGCCCGATGATCACGCCCACCGGTGCGAAGTGCGCGATCAGGCGCTGCTCGGCGACGCGATCGAGATCGTAGACCGCGGGCTCCCGGCCCCGGCCGGTGTCGGTGGCCGGCGGTGAGCGATCCATGCGGAAGACCAGGTCGCCGGTGGATCGGGACGTGGTCCCCTTCTTCCGGTAGAGCTTGCCCGCCTTGTCGCGCAATGCGAACAGGTCGGCGCGGGCGCCGATGCTCTCGGAGCTGCCGAGCAGCAGAAAGCCGTCCGGCTCCAGCGCGTAGTGCAGCAGCTGCAGGACCTTGCCTTGCAGCACGGCCTCGAAGTAGATCAGCAGGTTCCGGCAGCTGACCAGGTCCAGGCGCGAGAACGGCGGATCGCGGGCGACGCTTTGGGTCGCGAAGATGCAGCTCTCGCGCAGCTCCGGGCTGACCTGATAGCCGCCGGGCACCTTGCGGAACCAGCGCTTCAGCCGGGTCGGCGTCACCTCGTTCTCGATCGCCGTCGGGTAGATGGCCTTGCGCGCCGCGTCGATGGCCTCCTCGTCGATGTCGCTGCCGAACAGCTGCACCCGCGGCTGCGCGGTGCGGGACTCGAGGTGCTCCTGAAGCAGGATCGCGATGGAGTAGATCTCCTGGCCGGTGGAGCAGCCCGGCACCCAGATGCGCAGCGGGGTCAGGGGATCGCGCCCCTCGAGCAGGGCCGGGAAGGCGATCTGCTCCAGGGCGTTGAAACCGTCCGGGTCGCGGAAGAAGCCGGTGACGTTGATCAGCAGATCCTGCAGCAGGTTCTTGGCCTCCGCCGCGTCCTGCTGCAACAGCCGGACGTAGTGTTCGGCGCTATCGAGCTTGTGCAGCAACACGCGTCGGCTGATGCGGCGTCGGATGGTGCTGTCCTTGTAGTGCGAGAAGTCGTGACCGGTGCGCGAGCGCAGCAGGATCAGGATCTTGTTCAGCGTCTCCAGGCTGATGGGGAGCATCGGCTCGCGCCCGCCGATCGAGGGCCGCGTCAGGATCGGGTGACCGGCGAGACGGTTCAGCTCGCGGGCAATGCGCGTCGGCGCAAGCTCGAAGTCGATCACGCCGGCGGCGATCGCATTCGCCGGCATGGACGGAAAGGCCGCGCTGTCGCGGTCCTGCGCGAAGGTGATGCCCCCGGCCTCCTTGATGTGGCGGCAGCCGAGGGTGCCGTCGGTGGCGGTGCCGGAGAGGATGACGCCGATCGCCTTGCTGCTGCGATCCACGGCCAGGCTGGAGAGGAAATTGTCGATGGGGTGGAACGGCCGCGTCGCGCCGTCTTCGGGAATGGACTGCAGCCGATTGTGCAGCAGGTGGAGCTGCTGGCCGGGGGCGATCACATAGACCCGGTTGGCCTCGATGGACATGCCGTCGCGCACCGCCACCACCGGCATCGGGGCATCCGCCTGCAACAGCTGGGGCAGCAGCGACTCGTGGCTGGGGGCGAGGTGCTGGATGAGCACGAAGGCCATGCCCGTGTCCGGGCGCAGACCGGCCAGCAGCCGGCGGAAGGCATCCAGGCCGCCGGCGGAGGCGCCGATGCCGACCACGGGGATGTCCACCGCGGGGGCGTCGGCGCCCGTGGGCGTATCCGCGGTGATCTCGGGCGCGTCCGCGTTTGCCTGGTCGCCGCGATGGTCTTCGGTAGGCTCGGGGTTGCTGGTGCTGGTTGCCATGATCGGCCGCTGGGGTTGGTTGCGCAGTGGCCTGATTGTAACCTCGCGGGGCGGATGCATGCCGATCCGCGATGACCGCGCCCGGGTCCCATCCTGCAAGGCGTGCTGATCTCGCCGCGGCTACGCCCGTGCGGGCTCCCGGGATGCCGCAATGGTCAGCGCGGCTGCGTGGCCTGCGCGCGCTTGTACTCGGCCATGGCGGTGGGCAGCATGGCCCTTAGCTGGGCGATGCGCTTGGCGTCCACCGGGTGGGTGCTCAGGAATGCCGGCGGCTTGCCGCCGCGCTTGCGGTTGTAGTCGGCGAAGCGCTGCCAGAAGGCGACGGCCTCGTTCGGGTCATAGCCGGCGCGGGCCATGTACAAGAGCCCCAGCTCGTCGGCCTCCAGCTCGTGCACGCGCGAGTAGGGCAGCATGACGCCGAGCTGGGTGCCGAGCCCGTAGGCCTGCTGGGCCACCTCGCGGGTCAGCGCCGACTCGCCGCCGAGGGCCGCGCCCAGCACCGCACCGCCGAGCTGCACCAGCACGCCTTGGGACATGCGCTCGGCGCCGTGGCGGGCCACGGCATGGGCGACCTCATGGCCCATAACCGTGGCCAGCCCGGCCTCGTTTTGGGTGATCTTCAGGATGCCGGTGTTGATGCCCACCTTGCCGCCGGGCAGCGCAAAGGCATTCGGCGAGCTGTCCTCGAACAGCACGAACTCCCATTGGGCGTGGGGCATCGGTGCCACCTTGCTGATGCGCCCGCCGACCTTGCGCACCAGCGCGGCGTGCTTTGCATCTGTGGAGACCGTCTCGCTGGCCTTGACCTTCTGGAAGGCGGTCAGGCCCATCCGCGCCTCCTCCGACGGGCTGATCAGCAGGACCTGACTGCGGCCCGTCTCGGAGACGGTGGCGCAGCCGCCGAGGCTCAGCAGGCCGACCATGGCGACGGCGGCAGCGGCCAAGGTGCGGGTTGGGCAAAGGGTTCGGCTCATCGTCGTCTTCCTCTGTTGCGTTCGATTGCCAGGGTGCGGGGTTCGGGGCTCGGGCACGATGATAGCGCGGAGCGATGGCGGGGGAGGGGCGGAACCCGGGCGCGGCGGCGCTCATCATGCGCTCGGTGATACCGTTACGGCGAGCGGCGCGGTTGCGTGGAATTGGGAGTAGACTTTGCTCCCGGCCAGGGCGTGACCCCAAGGCACAATCCACCACGAGCACCGGAGACGACGATGCGACTGCATATCCCCCTCGACACCCTCTGCGCGCTGATCAACCTCGCGCGGGAGTTTCAGGCCAAGGAGGCGGTGGTCATCCCCGAGGTGCCCGACGCCCCCACCGACGACTGGGCGATGCAGGTGCTGGCGGATCACCTCGATGACCACAGCCTGGGGGCGTTTCGCGACACCGTCGAGGACCTGTCCGAGCGCCAGCGCGCGGAGCTGGTGGCGCTGATGTGGCTCGGCCGCGGCGACTACAGCACCGAGGAGTGGGAAGAGGCCGTGGACCAGGCCATCGGCGACTTCAGCATCCGCGCCGGCGAGTATGTGCTCGCGCACCCGATGATCTCCGATCACTTCGAGGAGGGGCTGGATGCCCTGGGGCTTTCTTGCGACCGCGAGAGCTGGTAGCGTGCCTTTTGAGGAGATGCTGAAAATTTCAGCGTTGCCCTAAGTCTAAGGTTCAGAAACAAGTGGTGCAGACGCAACCACGAAACGGCCAATCAAAAGGTTCAGCGAGCGGGCGTCTGCGCCACTTGTTTCTGAACCGATCCTAAGCCACCCATCCAGCGCCCATGCAGAGAACGAGAGCCCGCCGATGACTGCGGCGATTGACACCCATTCCGACACCGGCTTCAAGCTGCTGGTGGTCGAGGACAACCCGGCCGACGCCCGGCTGGTGGCCGAGATGCTGCGCCCGCGCCCCATCGAGCAGTGCAGCGCGCAGACCTTGGCGGAGGCCGCCGCCCTGCTGGCGACCGGCGATATCGACCTGATCCTGATCGATCTGGGCCTGCCCGACAGCAGCGGCATCGACACCCTGGACCGGCTGCGTGCCGATGTCGGCGAGCTGCCGGTGGTGGTCATGACCGGGGCCGGTGACGATGCCGTGGGTGTGCAGGCCCTGGCCGCCGGCGCGGAGGATTTCATCAGCAAGGACCTGCTCGCCGACAGCGGGCTGCTGGCGCGGGTGCTGCAGTTTGCGCTGGAGCGCTCGCGGCTGCGCCGGCGCCTGCGCGCCGCCGAAGAGGCCCTGGAGCGCGAGCGCGAGACCCGCGCCCTCGGGCGCATCGGCGCCCCGCGCGCGAGCATCGCCGCCGCCAGTCTCGGCATGCTGCCCCTGCGCGAGGCCGACGCGGCGGTGTTCGCCGAACTCAAGGAGCACTATGCCGGGACCCTGAAGGCCGCCGTCGACAGCCAGGTCTATCAGGTCAGCCATCCGGTCAGCGACGAGCTGCGCGGGCTCGCCGATCGGCTCGGCTTTCTGCGCGCCAGCCCGCGGGACGTGGTGGATCTGCACCAGGCCGCCCTCGCCGGGTTGGTGGTCGGCGCCAGTATCGGCACGGAGCGCCTGCTCAACACCGAGGGCCGCATCGTCGTGCTGGAGCTGATGGGGTATCTGGTCAGCTACTATCGACGCTACTATGTCTCGACCATGGGGATGACCTGAATCCTGTTGACGGTGCCGACTAACGCACGCGCGTCTCTTCAATACGCTTTATGACCAAATCGATGAACACCTACAAGCTGCGCCTGTACATCACGGGCCATACGCCCCAGGCGGAGCGGGCGATCGCCAATCTCAAGCGCATCTGCGAGCAAGACCTCGGCGGGCGCTACGAGATGCAGCTGATCGATCTCGTGGACGACCCGGAGGCCGGCGAGGTCCAGCGCATCATCGCCACGCCGACGCTGATCAAGCAGCTGCCGCCGCCGCTGCGCCGGATCATCGGCGACCTGTCCGACAAAGAACGCGTGCTGGCCGGATTGGATCTGGTCGGCCCCGGTGAAGCCAAGAAAGCCGAGGATAATGGCCGATGACGCAGTCGAATCGAACCCCCTTGTCGGCCCGCGCCGTGCAGAAGCTGGCCACCGGGATCCCCGGCCTGGACGTCGTCACTGACGGCGGCGTGCCCCAGGGCCGTACCACATTGGTCGCCGGCACCGCCGGCAGCGGCAAGACCATCCTCGCGGCGCAATTTTTGGTTGAAGGCATCCGCAGCTACCGCGAGCCCGGGGTCTTCATCACCTTTGAGGAGTCCGCCGACGACATCCGCAGCAACGTCGCCTCGCTGGGTTGGGATGTGACGGCCTGGGAGGCGGACGGGGTCTGGGCCTTCGTCGATGCCTCGCCGGAGCCGGGCGAGCCCGTGGTGGAGACCGGCAGCTACGACCTGGGGGCGCTGATCGTGCGCATCGAGCTGGCGGTGCGGCGCACCGGCGCCCGGCGACTCGTGCTCGACTCCCTCGGGGCCATCTTCAATCAGTTTGCCAGCGCGAACATCATCCGCACCGAGCTGTTTCGGCTGACGGTGGCGCTGAAGAAGATGGGCGTGACCTCGCTGATGACCGCCGAGCGCGACGACGAATACGGCCGTATCGCCCGCCACGGGGTCGAGGAGTTCGTCACCGACAACGTCATCGTGCTGCGCAACGTGCTCGAGGGCGAGAAGCGCCGGCGCACCGTCGAAGTGCTCAAGTTCCGCGGCACCACACACCAGAAGGGCGAGTATCCGTTCACGGTCATGCCCGATCAGGGGCTGGTGGTCATCCCGCTGTCCGCCATCAAGCTGCGCCAGCGCTCGTCGAACGTGCGCATCAGCTCCGGCAATGTGGAGATCGACTCCATGTGCGGCGGCGGCTTCTTCCGTGACTCCATCGTCCTGGTGTCCGGCGCCACCGGCTGCGGCAAGACGCTGATGACCACCGAGTTCGTCGCCGGTGGCGTCGGTCTCGGTGAGCGCTGCCTGCTGCTGGCGTTCGAGGAGAGCCGCCATCAGCTCTCGCGCAACGCCGCCGGTTGGGGCAAGGACTTCGAGAGTTACGAGGACAGCGGCCTGCTGCGGATCATCGCCACCTATCCCGAGTCCTGCGGCCTGGAGGATCATCTGATCGCGATCAAGCAGGCGATCGACGACTTCAAGCCCAATCGCGTCGCCGTCGACAGCCTCTCGGCGCTGGAGCGGGTGTCCACCGTCAAGGGCTTTCGCGAGTTCGTGATCGGGCTGACGTCGTTCATCAAGGACCAGGAGATTGCCGGGCTGTTCACGTCCACCACCGAGAGCCTGATGGGCGGCGAGTCGGTGACCGAGTCGCACATCTCCACCATCACCGACTCCATCATCCTGCTGCGCTATGTGGAGATGCTCGGCGAGATGAAGCGCGGCATCACGGTGCTGAAGATGCGCGGCTCGCCCCACGACAAGGACATCCGCGAGTTCAGCATCGACGGCAACGGCATGCACATCGGCCATGCCTTCCGCAACGTCTCCGGCATCCTCGCCGGGCGGCCGCAGCACATCCCCGAGCAGGAACTGGAGCGGATGCAGTCGCTATTCAGTGACGGCCAGGTTTGATCCCCCCGGCAAGCGCTCGGCCTCCATCGATGCGGACGCGCTGCGCCGGCTGGCGCCGAATGCCGTGATGTTGCTCGACTAGGCGTTGTTGTCATGCGCTTGCGCACCGGCATCGGGCTTGCCGTCTGCAAGCGCATCCGGGTCGAATCCGCCGCGGGCGCCGGATCGACCTTCTCGTTCTTCCTCCCCGCCGGCGCAACGGCGCCGGCGGGGCCCACCGCCGAGGCCGAAGCCCCATGACCGCATCCAGCAACGCAATCCAGCCGGTGGAGATCCTGCTCGTCGAGGACAACCCGGCGGATATCCGGCTCACCCAAGAGGCCCTGCGCGACAGCAAGCTGGTCAACCGGCTGCATGTGGCCCAGGACGGCATCCAGGCCCTGGATTTTCTCTGTCGCCGCAACGGCTTCGAAGACGTCCCGCGACCGGATATGATCCTGCTCGATCTGAACCTGCCGCGGATGGACGGCCGCGAGCTGTTGGAGCAGATCAAGTCCATGCCCGAGATACGGGCCATCCCGGTGGTGGTGCTGACCACCTCCGAGGCCGACGAGGACATCCTGCGCAGCTACCGGCTGCACGCCAACTGCTACATCACCAAGCCGGTGGACTTCGACCACTTCATCTCCGTGGTCCAGGGTATCGAAGGCTTCTGGTTCAGCATCGTCAAGCTGCCGCCCCATGACTGAGCTACAATCCGCGCCAAATTGACCCACCGGATGACCCATCGATGTCTGCCCGCCCGCTCAAGTTGACGCTGTTTCTGCTCTGGGGGCTGAGTCTCAGCGCCTCTGTGGCCGCCATGTCGTTCCTGCCCGGCTGCGCGTCGAATCGCGCCCAGGAGACTGCGGCCGAGGACAAGGCCAAGCCCCTGTTTGCCGACCGGATCATCGTCAAAAAGTCCCAGCGCCGGCTGTATCTGATGCATGACGGCAAGCCGTTTCGCACCTACAAGATCAGTCTCGGTACCAATCCCGTCGGCCCCAAGCGCTATCGCGGCGACAACCGCACGCCCGAAGGCCGTTACACCATCGACTGGCGCAAGCCCAACAGCCGCTTCTACAGGGCCCTGCATATCTCCTATCCGAGCTGGAAGGACCGCGTCGAGGCGGAAAAGAAGGGCCTGAACCCGGGCGGTGCCATCATGATCCACGGCGAGCCGCCGGTGCGCGGCGGCCAGTACGACCTGCACGATCTGGTGCGCAAACAGGACTGGACCCAGGGCTGTATCGCCGTCTCGAACATGGCCATCGACGAGATCTGGGGCTACACCATGAACGGCACGCCGATTGAGATCCTGCCCTAGCCCCTCATTTGCGCCTGTCGGTTGTTTTTGCTCGGTTACCAACCAGATTGTTCCCAGCCAACGGTGCAAGCCCTGCCAAGGGATCGGCTCCATCGACGCCGCGGACGCCCTTGGCGAGCCCCGGCCCGACAAGGACAGCCACCACTCCCGGACCCCATCCACCTCAGGACCGCCGGACGATGCGCAAGACCCTGATTATCCTTCCCGCCATCACCTTCATCCTGGGCCTGCTGACCGGCGCCGCGGTGTTCTCGCAGCCCCAGTCCGAGGCCCCGCCCGCAACCCCCGCAGCGCCGCCGGCGAGCGAGCCGCCCATCGCGGTCGCCGCCGTCAGCGTGCCGGAAGCCCCCGAGCCGGCGGCGTCCGCGCCGGCTGCGCCGCCGCCGGACCCGCGCCGGATCGAGCGCCTGCTGGCTGCCGAGACCGCGCCCCTGCGCCAACGCATCGACGAGCTGGCCGACGGCTGGGGGCGAACGCAGGCGGAGCTGGCCGTGCTGCGCGAGCGACTGACCACGCTGGAGCGGCGACCGCTGCCGGTTGCCGACCGCGCTGACGACGACCCGGGCCGCCCGGCACCGCCGCAGACCGCGCAACAACGCCGCGCGCTGCTGGTGCAGGCCGGTGTGGCACCCGAGCGCGCCGAGGAGATCGTCTGGCAGGAGGCCGAGACGACCCTGGGCCGGCTGGAGCTGCGCGACATCGCCGCGCGGGAGGGCTGGCTCGGCACCGAGCGCTACCGCGACGAGCTGCGCCAGTTGCGCGACGGCGACGTCGCGCTGCGCGAGGCCATCGATGCGCGTGCCTACGACCGCTGGCTGTACCTGAGCGGTGAGGACAACCGCATCGGCATCGATCGCGTCATCCCGGGGTCCGCCGGCGAAGAGGCCGGGCTGCAGCCCGGTGACCTGGTCGAGACCTACGACGGCGAGCCGGTCTTCGACTACCAGGACCTGCGCAGTGCCACCAGCCTTGGCGAGCGCGACCAGTTGGTCCCGGTGCAGGTGCGCCGCGGCGGTGAGCTGGTGGAGATCTGGCTGCCCCGCGGCCCCATCGGCATCCAGCTCGACGCCACCCGCGCCGAACCGCTGCCCTGACCGGCGGGCATCCTGTGACCGACAGCAGGATGCCGCGGGCGCGGCCGGTCGCATCCCGCGCGATCCCGGCCTAAAATCGGCGCTGGCCCATCGCGAGAGTAGCAAGACTGATGAAAGGTCTGATCCGGTTCACGCTCCGCCAGCAGATCCTGTTCAATCTGCTCTTCGTGCTGTTGATGATCGGCGGATTGATGGCCACCGGGGACCTCGCCGTCGAGCGCTATGCCGATATCAACTTCGGCAAGGTGCAGGTGCGCACCTTCTACCCCGGCGCCTCGCCCCAGGACGTGGAGTCGCTGGTGACGCTGGAGCTGGAGGACGCGCTGGTGGGCCTCGACGACGTGGAGCTGATCCAGGCGACCTCGGTGCGTGAGCGCTCGACGCTGCTGGTGAAGTTCCGCGACGGCAGCGACTACGACGCCCTCTACGACGAGCTGCGGTTTCGCATCCTCGGCGCACTGCGGGAGCTGCCGCCGGAGGTCGAGCCGCCCCGGTTCGATCAGATCACCTCGTCGTACTGGTTTCCGGTGGTGGCCATCAACCTGATCGGCGAGCGGTCCAATCGCGCCCTCACGTTGATCGCCAAGAATCTGCAGCTCCCCCTGTCGCGTATCCCCGGGGTCGATGAGGCGCAGATCGTCGGCGAGCAGGTGCGCGAACTCCATGTGGTGCTGGATCCGAACCGCCTGTCGCACTACGGCGTCACCTTCGATCAGGTGGCCGAGAGCCTGCAGGACGCCAACCGGGTCATCCCGGCGGGGGACTTCACCGATGGCTCGGGGGAGTACGTGATCCGCGTCGACGAGCGTTTCCGATCCCGCGAGCAGATCGTCTCCACCGTGGTGCGCCGGGATGCGGACGGCTCCTTTGTCACCGTCGGCGACCTGATCACCGAGGCGCGGCTGGGCTATCGCGACCCGCACCTGATCAATAGCGTCAACGGGCTCGATGCCGTCTCGATCAAGCTGCTGAAGAGCCTGGACGGCAACGCGCTGGAGATCCGCGATCAGGTCGCGGCCATCCTGGCCGAGCGTGCCCCGCTGTTGGCCGCGGAGGGCGTGCGTGCCGTGGTGACCCAGGACTCCACCACCTACATCCGCGAGTCCGTCTCCACCCTGGGCTGGAACATGCTTGTGGGCATGGTGCTGGTAGGGCTGGTGCTCTGGTACTTCATGGGGCCGAGAAACGCCGGACTGGTGACCATCGGCATCCCGTTCGCGTTCCTGGTGACCATGATCTTCATGTGGGCCACGGGCAACTCGCTGAACGACATCACGCTGTTCTCGTTCGTGCTGGTCTCGGGCATCGTGGTCGACGACGCCATCGTCGTCACCGAGAACATCTATCGCCATCTCCAGGAGGGCGAGTCGCTTGACCAGGCCGTGGTGGACGGCACCGCCGAGGTCATGTGGCCGGTGATCGCATCGACGGCGACGACCATCTCCGCCTTCCTGCCCATGTTGATGATGACCGGCATGGTGGGGGAGTTCTTTGCGCTGATCCCCAAGGCGATCAGCTTTGCGCTGCTCGCCTCGTTGTTCGAGTGTCTGCTGATCCTGCCGCTGCACTATCGCGACTTCGGTCCGCGCCCGCGGGCCGACGGGCCGCCTCGCGGTGCCGGGCGCGACGAGCCGTTCCTGCGCCTGATGCGTGCCCTGGCCGGGCGTGTCTGTGCCTTTACGTTCCGCTTCCGCTGGACAACCCTGGGCCTGGTACTGGGGGCCTTTATCGCGTCCATCGGCGTGCTCGGCGTCTCCATCGCCGGCATCGCGCCGCTGGTGCGGATACAGTTCTTTCCCGATGACTACAACGTCTACTACGCGTTCATCGAGGCCCCGGCGGGGACGCCGTTGACGGTGATCGATGAGAAGGTGCGCGTCATGAGCCGGCTGATCATGGACGACGGGCCTGCCTATGCCGCCTCGGCCTCGGGCTTTGCGGGCTTTGTGCTGGACGAGAACTACGAAGAGGAGGGGGCGCATCACTACGGCACCGTCATGGTCGCGCTGCCGGCCCAGGGCGCGCGTGGTTTCGATGATCCGGCGCTCTGGTTGGATGCCTTGCGCGAGCGGCTGCAAGCGGCCGTTGGAGACGGCTTCGAGGTCAGGATGCGACCCGAGTCCGAGGGGCCCCAAGTCGGCAAGGACGTGAACATCCAGGTGGTGGGCACCGATGGGCGGGTCGTAGACGCCTTGGCGGACGCCCTGGCCGCGGCCATCGCCGCGGACCCGGTGCTCGGCCAGGGGCTGGTCCAGCTCGATGCGGGGCGGGCGGAGCCGGAGCGGGTGTTTCAGCTCGATATCGACGAGCGCCGCAGTCAAGAGCTCGGCCTGACCCAAGGCCAGACCGCCGAACTCGCCGCCGCCGTGCTCGATGGCCGCTACATCGGCAAGTATCGGCTCGCCGACGAAGAGGTGGATCTCAAACTGTCGGTGGATATGCGCTCCGTGACCACGCCGGAAGACGCCCTGCGCATCCCGTTGGTGGAGCACGCCTCCGGCCCGGTGTATCTGCGCGACGTCGTACAACCGCGCACGGCCATCGAGTCGAGCGAACTCAATCGCTATCGCGGCGAACGCAGCCGCAGTATCTCGGCCAACATCGGCCCCGATGCGCCGCTGTCCCCGGCCCTGGTCGTCAACTGGGTACGCGACTACTATCGCGACATCCAGGCCGACTATCCCGGCGCGACGCTGATCTTCGCCGGCGAGTTCGATGCGACCCAGCGCTCGTTCAACAGCCTGATCAAGGCGTTCGGCCTGGTGTTGCTGTTGATCTATCTCATCCTGGCGGCCCAGTTCCGTTCCTACCTGCAGCCGGTGATCGTGATCTCGGCGATCATGTTCTCCATCATCGGGGTCGTGCTCGGCAAGCTGGTTACGCAGTCGCTGTTCACCATCAACAGCTTCATCGCCGTGGTGGGCGTCACCGGTATCGTCGTCAACGACTCGCTGGTGCTGGTGGATTTCATCAACCGTTCCTACCGGGGCGGCATGTCCCGCGCCGACGCCATCCGGCGCGGCATCGATGTGCGCCTGCGTCCCATCGTCGTGACCACCTTGACCACGGTGCTCGGCCTGCTGCCGATGGCCGTCGGATTTCCCAGCTATTCAGTGGTTTGGGGAACCATGGCCTCCACCTTCGTCACCGGGCTTGCCACCGCGACCTTGCTGACGTTGTTCGTCGTCCCGGTGGGCTGGGACTTGCTGACCCAGTTGCAGGAGCGGCGTGCGCAGCGGCGCCGGGAGCGGCGGTCGGCCTGACGGCGTCGTGCCGGTGGATGCCAAGACCGGGTTGCAATTTAGACTGAATATCGCCAAACTCACGAAGCGGAAGGCGTCAAGGGTACTTCATCAGCGCAGACCGACCGCTCCGGCCATGTTTTTGGGCGGGACAGGCTTTGCCGCCCAAATTACATCGAGCTGGCCTACATCGAGCCGCGCTATCCATGCCGCGGTTTCGATCTCCCCCTGACCGATCCGGTCGGTCGACGTCGCTATCCCGCTTAAAAAAAAAAGAGCCACAACGGAAACGGAATGACGCCGGTACGGCGTCGACATGCGCGACTGGCGGACGCACGCTCCGCGGCGCGGCAATTGGAATGTCCGGGCCATCTTTGGCAACCCGAACAACGCTCAATGCCTTCTCATGACGACAATCTCCGTTTCACAAGCCCAATCCTCCAACACCGAATTCACCTTTTCCCGTCTGACAACCCCATCGGAGCTGCGCGCCTGCTACCGTCTGCGCTACGAGGTGTATTGTCACCAATCCGGGCTGCTGGATGCAGCGAAATATCCGGACCAGATCGAGCGCGATGCCTACGACAAGGACTCCGTTCATGTCGGGGCCTGGAACCGGAACGGTGATCTGGTGGGCACATTGCGGCTGGTCCGCTCCGCCCGGCTGATCTTGCCGCTGTTTGCCCACTGCGACCACAAGGATCTGAACGTTCCGGTCCTGTGTCACCCCGAGAAAATCGCCGAGATCTCCCGGCTTTGCGTCAGCAAGGTCCTTACCCGGCATCCGCGACCCGAGGCCGACGATGCCGAAAGGCTCGCCCTACGGGCCCGCAATCGCGCCGCGGGTCCCGAGGTCGTGGCCGGCATCGTGCGCCTGATGTATGCCGAGTCCAAGCGCGAGGACGTGCAGCACTGGCTGGTGGCGATGGAGCGCTCGCTCTTTCGCCTGCTGAAGCGGATCGAGTTCTACTTCGAGCCCGCCGGCGCGCCGTTCGAGTACCATGGCGAGGTCGTGCCCTACCGGCTGAGCGTGGCCGCTTTCGAGGCCCGGATAACGACCACGGATTCACCGGCCGCGCGGGCCTACATCGAGGCGCTGCCGTCGCATCTGCGGCCCAAGCGGTCGCCGACGAACGACCTGTCGGCGGTGTGCGCCGGCTCCTAGTTGAACGGAGGAAACCAAAGTGAGCGTTTCGTCAGAACATCTAGTCCAGCCCCTAGCCCGATTGACGGACTGCAAGAACTTGGCCGACGTGCTGGCCACGGCGATGGACTACGAGCAGACCGTCTTCGGCTTCTACGCCGGTCTATCGCCACGGGTGCACGAGGAATGCCGGCCCATGGTGAGTGGTCTGGCGCAGGAGACCGCAGCGACCCTGGCCGAGCTGAAGCGCTTGGCCGCCGACCCGGAGCTGGCCGATCATCTGGAGCACTGCGTCAAGCGTCCGGAGAGCTGCGCGGCCTTCGAACAGTATGCGGACCCACCGACGCTTGCGGATGATGCGCTGGATGACGACATCCTCCAGTACACCCTGGACCTGGAGCGGGTAGCGTTCGAGCACTACAGCGCGCTGTTCGAGCAGACCCCTGACGGCGCCGTCACCGACCTGTTCGCCCAGCTTGCCAAGATGAAGCTGCGCCGGCTGGAGTCGCTCGAGGATCGGTGGTCGAAGCTTTACACCTGTATACCGGTCTAGTGCGGTGCGTGTGCGTCCCGCCGTCGGCAGGCCGACCCCTAGTCAAGGTTCAGAAACAAGTGGTGCAGACGCAACCACGAAACGGCCAATCAAAAGGCTCAGCGAGCGGGCGTCTGCGCCACTTGTGTCTGAACCGATCCCCTAGGTGTCGTCGCCCTGTCGTGCGATGCGCTCACGGTGCTTGCGCAGATTGCTGTTGAGCAGGCCCAGGACCTCGGTGGCCACCGCGATGATGGCCTTGGGGCCGAAGCCGGCCAGGGAGAGTTCCCGATAGAAGCTCTTGGCGACGATCCTGGCGAGGCGGGACGGATCGGGGCTGATCGGTCCGCTGGGCGCGCCATCGTCGCGCTCGCGCTGCTCCAGGAGTTCGGCCATCTGCAGGATGCGCGAGTCGGCCAGCTTCTGAAGCTGAAAGACGTGGATCGACTTGCCGATAAACAGGGCGTAGACCTTCAGCAGCTCCAAGTCCTGAGAGGAGAACGCGCGGTTGTCGATGGGTTGGCTGATGTTGATGACGCCGATCACCCGCCCGGCGATGCTGATCGGGGCCGACATCAGGTTCTCGGCGGCCAGCGGATGCCGCGCCAGCCGGGCCAATGGGGAATGGCGCAGGTCATTGATGACGATCGGCTCGGCGCGGGCGGCGACATAGCCTGCGATACTCGATTCCGCCTCCACCGACGCCTGATACGCCGCCTCCGGCAGATTGCCGTAGTGGGAGCACACGCGCAGCGGCGCGGGCTCGCTGCCGTCCGACTGCGCCGCCAGCATGACCGAGCAGCGGGCAACGCCGAGGGATTCGGCGGTCATCTCCGCCAAGTCACCGAGCCCTGCTTCGAGTGACTGGCGCTGCTCGATCAATGGGCCGATGTCAATAAGGTGCTCGAATGCCTGTTTTCTCAAAGTCCGACTCCTTCACGCCGGGGCGCGCGGCCCGCGGCTTGTGCTGTGCCCGTGCGCTGGTGCGCGAGGGTGCGCGGGCTTGGGCTGCGCCGCGCCGTTGCGCTGGCTCCATAGTCTATGGCAATTAGAGGCGGGAGTCGGCCGGTTCCGTCGGTCGGTGCCCGCGGGCCGATAGTGCCGCCCTGCAAACGGTGCCGTCCGCGCTGTGTCCACAGCGTCGGTGCGTCGCCCTATCCGATCAAGGAGCTTGAATCCCATGACCGTGCCGAAGGCCGGCTGCGCCTCCGAACCATCCCTGCGCTTCGAGCAGTGTCACATCGACGTTGCCAGATACGCCACCGATGACTTCAATCCGTTTCACGACCCGCACCGCTGGGAGCGGATTCGCGACAACCCCTACGGCGGGCCCATTGTCCTCGGTTTTCAGCTTGAGGGCCTGATCGACCACTGCATCGAGCTTCAGCGGCGCAGCGAATCCCCGGCATCCGCCGTCACCGCGCGCTGGAGCAGCTACGAGCTGCGTTTTGCCGGTGCGCTGCGCCCCGGTGACGCGTTCTCGGTGCAGGTGCGGCGGACCCTGTATAAGCGGGCCGACAATCCGGGGGC
This sequence comes from uncultured Gammaproteobacteria bacterium, assembly GCA_942491465.1. Classification (GTDB taxonomy): domain Bacteria; phylum Pseudomonadota; class Gammaproteobacteria; order Chromatiales; family Chromatiaceae; genus CALOBA01. Next base: position 35,430 of record CALOBA010000039.1, on the reverse strand, counting down.
TGGGATTCCGCAGGCGATCAATCGGGTCGTCGTGCGCCGCGCCGACGGCGGCGCCGTCCTGTTGGGCAGCCGAACCGACGCGGCGGAGCCGCGGGTGCTCCCGGATTGGGCGCCGATGGAGCCGGAGATGCTGCGCGAGGTGCCCGATCGCGCCCACCTGCCGGACACGCAGCTATTCGTCAAACGTAAGTATCTCAACACCAGCAACGGCAAGAACTTCCTGCTGGGGGCGCTCGTGGACCCCCACTACTACTTCGACGAGCTGTCGGATCGGGTCATGTTCCCGCCGATCTTCACCGCATCGCTGCTCTCCTGCGCGCTGCTCGAGCGTGGACGTTCCGTCGGCTACGACTTCGAGCGCGACCCCCAGGTCTATGTGGCGCATCGCATCAGCATCGACCGGAGGGTGCTGCAGCGCCTGCGCAGCAACGACCGGCTGGACCTGGTGGTGGAAGCACCGCACCCGGTAGACCAAGGGCGCGGCTTGAGCAATACCCTTGTGGGCCAGGATCGCTATCGGTGCCTCGGCGTCGCGGCCGGGCATGGAATCCTGCTGCGGGCGGAGGTGCAGACGGCCCCGCTGCACGCCCTGCTCGGGGCATGAGGGGCGTTACTCCGCCACCTGCTGGAGTCGTCCCACCCCCTTGAACGTGGGAACCCATGTGGATATCCGAGCAACGAGGCCGATCCGCGGATAATCCGCCTAAACCCGGGGTGCAGCCACTGGCCCAAGTGGCTAAGGTAAGGGGGGGGGAGCTGTCACGCCTTAGCCGCAGATCGATGAACACCGTTTGGTGACGGAGTCGGCGCCTGAGCACGTAGCATGTGAATCTGCTTGAATGCTTCTCTCCTGCAACGCTGCGCAAGCTTAACCAAAAGGTCCCCTATGAGCGCGTTACCCAAGACCAGGGATAATGACTATCCACCGCCGATCGCCCGCACCCGATATTTCGATTTTTTTCGGGTCGATGGCTATCCGCTTCTCGACAAGACCTATCGGCTGCGCTTCCAGGTCTACTGTCTGGAGCGGGGTTTTCTGCCTACGGATGACTACCCCGGGAGGACCGAGGCGGACGATTTCGATCGGTATGCGGTCCATTTTCTCGGCCGGCACCGGTACAAAGACCTATCCGCCGGCACCGCACGACTGGTCTCTTGCTCCGCGCTCGGGATACCGATGGTGGACCATTGTACAATCGATCCCGAGTACAGGTTTTTGAGAGACCGAGACAGCCTGGGGGCACATCGGTATGCCGAGATATCACGCATGGCGGTGTCGAAGGTTTTTCGGCAACGTGCCGACGATACCTCGTACGGTGGTCCTGCCCGCGCGATTGATCCGAGTTCGGGGGGTGTGCCACCGGATGAGCTGAATCCGCCTGCCGCCGGGCCGGAGATCGTCGCCGGGCTATACAAATCGCTGTACCAAGAGGGGAAGCGTGCAGGTCTGACGGGTTTTCTGGCCGCCATGGAGCGGAGTCTGTATGTGCTCCTGCGGCGCCTGAACGTCCGCTTCACGGCGATTGGGCCCGAGGTCGATTATTACGGTCCGGTAAGGCCGTACATATTGCCTGTCAAGCAGTTGGAAGATGATATGTTGAAGCGCCGTCCGGAGGTCTTGCGCTATTGGCTTGTCGGGCTTGAGCGAGAGCACTGGCCGGAGGCGGTCGAGTCCCTCGATGCGCTGATCGCCGACAAAGCGGCAACGCGATGACCCGAGGCAAGCGTACACGAGGGTTCGCGTAGCGCGTTCGCAGGGGTAGCAGACAGAAGGCGATGTTACGACAGAGATGATGATGTATCGAGAAGTTTTGGTTTGGTTGCGGTCGCTGGTGTTCAACCTCTTGTTTTTTGGGTGGACGGCGGTGTTGTTCGGCCTTGTGCTCTGGGCCTTGCTCCCTTTCGACCCGCGGTGGATGCAGAAGGCCGTCCGTTTCTGGTCGCGCAGCATCCTCTGGCTGGCGCGAAAGGTGGTTGGTATCTCGTTCCGCTACGTCGGCGTCGAAAATATTCCGTCAACGGGGGCGTTGATCGCCTGCAAGCATCAGTCCGCTTGGGACACCTTTGTGTTCTTCGATCTGTTCCCGGCACCGGTCTACATCATCAAGCGCGCGCTGATGTACGCCCCGTTTTACGGCTGGTACGCCGCGAAGGTGGGGATGATCGTCGCCCCGAAAGGGGGCACCAAGGCCCTGCGCGACATGCTCCGGCAAGTCGAGCAGGCGACCGACCAGCAGCGGCCGGTCATCATCTTCCCCGAGGGCGAGCGCGTGGTGCCGCGCCAGCATGTCCCGCTGAAGGGAGGTACGGCGTTGATCGCCGCCAAGGTCAAGGCCCCCGTTGTGCCGGCGGCGCTGAACTCCGGGCTTTTTTGGGGCAAGCGCAGCTTCTTGAAGCGCCCGGGGACGATCACCGTGGAATTTTTCCCGCCGTTGCCCGGCGACCTGTCGAAGAAGGCGCTGCTGGCGCGGCTGGAGAAGACCATTCAGTCGGAATCCGACCGGCTGGAAGACGAGGTCAGGGGGGCGTCCGCCTAGATGTCAGTCTTTTTTACAGTTGCGCTGGGGGGCGATGTGCCGCCGCATCACAGCGTTGCTGCAAGCCGCGGTTGGTCCCTCGTGGCTGGGGTTCGGACCGATCTGCGGCTGCGGATTATCGTGTTTTTTACAGTCTGAGGATCGGATTTGTCCTGCGATCCTTCGGGCACTGCTTCCCTGGCGCCTCTTACGTGTCGTAACGCTATGAATTCCAAAAGCTTACTGTTGGTCGCAGACAAGCGGGCCAAGCAGGTACTGTCAATTTTCTTTACACTTGGCGCAAAGCATCGGCAGCAAATTCTCGCCGGCGTCGGGTGGCCTAAAGAAAAGGTTTTATAATCAATAATCTGTAAATGCATTTAGAAGTTGGCAAGCTGTTTGCTTTATAGGTCGTCGTAGGGACACTCACGTGGACCTCCGACAGGCTCCGTTACGGCCTCGCGGATGCGAACGGAGTGCAATCTGACTAAAATCGCCTAACGTCCTGATCTTACGCCGGAGACAACAACACCATGCATATTCGAGCCACAACCGCCGCAGCCATTTCCTTGACCTGTGCTGCCGTGAGCTTTCCGCCGATGGCGTCGGCCCTTGAAGACGTCAGCTTCAGCGTCTCGCTTGGGCGAAACGCCAGTACCCTATACGAGGACCCAACCGGGGGGGGTGGGCCCTATCCGGCCTCTGTCTGTAACACCGTTGCCGCCTGTGACACAGCAGCCTTGTCGACCTCGCCTGGTGCCATAGGCTCGGAAGATTCCTGGGGTGTCGCAAATATCAACTCGATCTCCCCGGCTCTCGGCGGGGGCAACCTCTACCAGGCCGGCTCGGGAGGGCTGGGGCTGTCGTCAAACCAGTATCTTTCGCTGATGTTCTACGGCCTGCAGGACTACAGTGTCGACTACACCACCGCCGCCAATTTCAATGCCAAGACCGAAGCGGTCGCCACCGGGGCCTACATCGATATCTACGCCCTGGACAACAACCCCTTGTCGTTTGCCGGCGGTCCGTCTGGCCGTGACGGTAGTAACGGATACACTGGCTTAACGGACCAATCCGCCCCACTCTGGCTGCGGCTGGAGTTCGCGACCGGTGCCCTCAACGATGACCGTACGCTGCTGGATGTCGACTTCAGTCTCGACTCCGGAACCGGCGACAGTTCGGCGTACCTCAACGTCATTGGCGGCTCGGCGGCAGCGCTGTTCGACACCAACAGCGTCACCGGTCTCAATGGTGAAACGCGCGACGCCGTGATCACCATCGACACCACGGCAGACGCTACCGCGGGCTGGTCCGTCCGCATCGCCGGTAACTTGGAAACCGCAATTCCGGTTCCGGCGACCCTGTGGCTCCTGGGTGCCGGCCTGGTCGGAGTCGGGGCCATGCGCCGGTTCCGCAAGACGGGCGCCTAAGCGGCGGCGCGCTGTCGGGCGCGAGCTGCATGGCTGATCCGTGCCCTGCGGTCTGCATCTCGCGCTGACTGAGCATCCTAGTCAAGGTTCAGAAACAAGTGGTGCAGACGCAACCACGAAACGGCCAATCAAAAGGTTCAGCGAGCGGGCGTCTGCGCCACTTGTTTTTGAATCGATCCCTAGGCAAGACTCCGGTCTTGCCTTTTTTTTGGGGAGGCCCTGCGGAGTATCGGGCCTCCCCGGTCGGGGACGATGCACCGGTTCGCGTGGTCGTTCAATCGCCCGGGCCGTAACTATTTCGCGTGCAGCCCCTTCTCGGAGACCCCTTGATGCCCGAGTCATCGCTCAAGTCCGGCCGGACGCCCCCCGCCGCGGACGGAACCGTCTGGGAGACCGTGCAAGCGGCGTTTCGCAACGCATTGGAAAGCCCGCGCTACGCTGATCTGGTGCGTGCCGCCGGTGTCGTTCCTGGAGAGATCATCTCCGTTGAGATGTTCCGATCGCGGGTTCCGGTGGTCCGCAAGTCCGATCTGTTTCGTGACGACATCCCCTTTCATCGTCTTTGCCGCGGCGGTGCCTTGGGCAACCCGCGAGCGGTCTTGGCCAGCTCCGGCTTTTCCGGCAACAATTCCTTTGCCGCCATCGGTCGGGAGCAGGCCGGCTGGAGCGAAGGGGGCGTGGATGCGGCCCTCAACGGGCTGTTTGCCGCCGATCGAGTCGAGACGTTGGTGATCAATGCGCTGGCGATGGGTGTCGCGGTCCCGACCGGGCACACCTACTCGGCGACGGGGCCGCGTCCCGATCTGGTGTTGAACGTCCTCGGCAAGTTCGGCCGCTATTTCGGCCAGACGATCATCATCGGCGATCCTCACCTCCTGAAGAATTTGGTCGACGACGGCAATCGATCCGGCGTCGACTGGCCCGCTCTCGGCGTGAGCTTTGCCAGCGGTGGCGACTGGATGCCCGAGACCCTGCGCTCCTACATCTGCCACGAGACAGACATCGATCCGGACCAGCCTCTCGGGCCGCGGAAATACGTCCAGACCATGGGTCTGACCGAGGTCGGGCTGCTGGCGTTCTTCGAGACGGCCGAGACCATTCGGCTGCGGCGTGCCGCGCTGACCGACGTGACGCTGCGGGAGGCCCTATTCGGCTCCGTGCGCTTGGCCGTGCCGAGCCTGTTCGCGTTCGATCCGACGCAGCTGTATATCGAGCATCTGGAGGCGTCCGCCGGGCCGGAGCTGGTCTTCACGACCTTGGGATCGGACCTGCTCGTGCCGCTGATCCGCTACGCCTCCGGCGACTTGGGCCGACCGGTCGCGCTGGAGGCGTTGGATGCGGCCATCGGCGGGTCGGGGCGCGCGGACCTGCGGCCGACGCTGCCGTTGCCGTTGGTCTGGACGGCGGGGAGGATGCAGACTTTGGGCGAGCATGGCCTGCGCCAAGACGACATGCGCCACGGCCTGTATAGCGATATCGCGACTGCGCGGCAGCTGACCGGGCATTTTACCGTGCACGAAGACGCGGGTCGGGAGCAGGTCGCGGTTCAGCTCCGCAAGGGCGTCGAGCCCGGCGGCGCGCTGACGGAGGCGGTGACCGACGCGTTGTTCCCGGGAAGCACCGCCGACCTGCCGGTCAGGCTTTATCGGTATGCGGACTACCCCTTCGCGATGGAGTTGAGCTTCGAGGTCAAGTTCAACCATCAGCCACGCCCTTAGGCAAGGTTCAGAAACAAGTGGTGCAGACGCAACCACGAAACGGCCAATCCAAAGGCTCAGCGAGCGGGCGCTGCACCACTTGTCTTTGAACCGATCCTTAGGCCCGCGCCACGGCAGGGCGGCAAACCTGCGCGCCGCGCTCATGGAGCGCTGCGCGCGCATCGTGGGGGGCTGCTCGGCCCGCGGCCGGGCCTGCATCAGTCGCCAAGGCGCTTGAGCAGCGCGACGGCCTCGTCGCGTTCCGGGAACCGTCTGTTTTCGAGCGTGGCCTCTTTGAGCAGTGTCGCGGCCGCTCTCTGCTGACCTGTTGCGGCCAGTGCGGTGGCCAAGTGATAGGCGATGGTCGGCTGGGCCGGAAGGGCGGCATTGGCCTGCCGGAGGAGCGCAACGGCCTCCTTGGACCTTCCCTGCTGCTGCAGGATCCAGCCGTAGGTATCCGCTACCAAGGCGTTGTCGGGCGCAAGTCGGTAGGCGTCGGCCGCCGTCTGCTCTGCCTCGGGCCTCCCCAGGCGGTGCATGAGCAGCGCCATATTGTTGAGAATGGATGGGTCGGGGGCCTGCTCGTTGTGGATGCCCTCGTAGACCTGCAGCGCCTCGGCCGCCTGTCCTTGTCGAGTCAGGGTCAGGGCGAGATCGGCGCCGATGGCGATGTCGTCCGGGTGCGCGTCGAGCCAGGACCTCAGCACTTGTGCTTGATCATCGGTGCGACCGGTTCTCGCGTAGGCATTGGCGAGCAACAGCACGGTATCGCGGGATTGGCCGCTGGCTTCGAGACCGGTTTCAAGCTGCTCGATTGCCTGGGAGCTATTGCCCTGTTCGAGCAGGAGTTCTGCTGCCAGCTGATACCCTAACGGAATGTCCGGCTGGTCTTGCTGTATCTGCTTGGCAACGCGCATCGCCTCGTCGGTTTGGTGGAGGGCCAGGTAGGCACGGGCCAGCATCAGCTTGGCCGCATTGTTCTGCGGTTGCAGGTACAACGCGCGCTGAATGTCTTCCTTCGCCGCTGCGTTTTCCCCATAGCGAAGGTTCAGGATTCCGCGAAAGAGATGCAGGTCCGGATTGTCCGGGGCGATGTCGGTGAGCTGGGAGAGGGTGAGTTCGGCGCCGGTGTGGTCGCCCGCCCGCATCTGGATGTCGGCCGTCAGCTTGAGGATGTCGATATTCCTCGGGGCACGGGCCGCAAGCGATTTCGCTGCCTCCAATGCTGGTTCAAGGCGCTCTTGGTCAAGCAGTATCCGGGTCATGAGGATGCGGGGGGCTATCGCATCGGGTTGCGTGTCGATCGTATCGCGCAGTAGCGTGAGCGCCCGTTGGGAATCGCCGGTCGACAAGGCGATTTCGGCAAGCAGTGTCAGGATGGTTGTTTGCTTCGGTGTGATTTCCAGACCTGCCATCAGGCGTTTTTCCGCGAGCCTCGGTCGCCCGCGGGCAAGCTCCAAGCGGGCCAGCAGCAGGCGGGCCGCCGTAAATTCCGGTGCAATGGTCAATGCTTGCTCGAACTGCGCTTGCGCCTCGTCCGGGCTGCCCTGGGCGATGTAGATGACACCCTTCAGGTTGAAGGGGAGGGGGCTTTCGGGGAGTCGGTCCGCCACGGCATCGGCGATCTCCAGCGCCTGCTCATATCTTCCCGCTTCGATCAAGGCCGATGCCCGCAAAATATCGGAGAGGATCGGTTGAGCGTCGTTTGCGGCGGCGGCCTCCAGCGCAGAAAGCGCCTCGTCCAGCTCGCCCGCGTCCAGCTTCAGCTTACCGAGCTGCGTTTGTGCGACGGCGGAGAGGCTCGCCGATCCGGCCGCGGCCGCGAGGGAGAGCGACTCCTGCGCCTGGCTGTTGTCGCCTAGGGCGATGTAGGCATTGCCACGTAGTGCCAACAGATCCGGTGCCGTCTCGACATCGACCTGCTCCAGAACATCAATCGCCGACCTTCCGTCTCCGGAGTGGATCATGGCCGCGGCCAAGAGCTTGCGCACCTGTCGGTTGTCCGGGTTTGTCGCAAGGGCGATCTTCAGGTGCTCGGTCGCTGTCTCGTAGTTGCCTTGGGTGTAGTTGATCACGCCGGCCAGCGCCCTGCTCTGCGCATGCGCAGGGTCGGCGGACAGGCAGCGGTCGAGATGGGGCAGGGCTTCTGCGAGCTGACCGCGGAGGTAGAGGCTCAGGCCACGCAGGTAGGCCGCGATCGCGGTATTTGGTCGGATACGCTCCAGCTCGGCGACGACCGTGTCCGCTACCTCATATTCGCCGAGTGCGATTCGACTCGCGGCCAGCCCCGCCAACGCGAGTGGGTCTTCCGGGGATGAATCGACGGCGCGTTGGTAGTAGGCGGTCGCGTTGTCCATATCGCCCGCATCCCGGTGCTGTGCTGCGGCTATCATCAATGCGTCGGTGTTTGACGGATAGTCGCGCAAGAGCGCATTGAGCAAAGACTGCGCCTTGGTCTTGTCGAATTGAGCAAGGGCGGTACGGATCAGCCCCAGTCTCGCCTCTTCGTCGGCGCCACCGAACTCCATTGCTGCCTGGAACGCCTGGTTGGCCTGGTACCATTCCCCCAGCGCGAGACTGACCCGACCCTGAAGCACGCTTGCCCGCGCATCTCTTAGGTGCGACTCGGCGTACTCTTCGACCATGCGCTTGGCTTCGTCATTGCGCCCTTGGAGCAGCAGCGCCTCCACCAGATCCAGTCCCCAGCCTTCTTCGGCGAGGCCCAGCTCTTGCGCGCGACGGATCTCTTTTTCGGCGCTAAGTCCGTCGAGGTTGCGCAAATGCACTTGGCCGAGTAGCAGGCGCGCTTCCGCGTCGCCGGGGTTGGCCAGCAGGGCATTTTTGATCAAGATCTCTGCGGTGCTGATCTCGCCCGCGTTCAGCGCGGCGTTTGCATCATAAATCGCTGGGTCAGCTTGTAGATGCGCGGTGGTTGCGAGCAGCAGCAAAAAAGCAGCTAATGATCGGCTGCGGACGACGATACTTGGGGCGATAGGGAGTTGAAACATCAATGCCTCCTAGCTTAAACGGGCCTCCGTCCACCCGTTCGGTAGGATGGCAAGCCCGGCATCTGGATCGCGTAAGCCGGTAGGGATGGCTTTGTCCGCCGTGCCCCCCGGTTCCTAGTGGTTGAGCTCAAATACAGCGCTCATTGATCTGCAATCATCGTGAGCGGGTAGGGTGATAGGACCTTTCTACAGTTCGGACCGGCCCCAGGACCGCGTTCGGGTAAAAACCTTGGTCAACCCGGATGGCCGCCAGACGATGCGCAGGCGTGCTGAGTTGAATCCTGATCGGTCAGATCATGGATGGCGGAGTGTAGCGCAGTTCCGTGCGGGGTGCACGATAGCGAAAGCCTCGACAGAAGGCGTCTTACGATCGCGGTTTGGCGGCGCAGGCAGCCGCCGAAGGCGGAGATGGGAAGCGTGCAGCGCGGGACGCGGTCACGCCCGCCTGAGCGAAACGAACGCGCCGTTCAGCGGCCACGAGCTGGAACGACGCTTGTCTTCGTCGTCGCGGCGAACTAACCTGAGCCAATCTCAGGTCGTCGTCCGTTGTTCCAGCCCTGCGTTTCGCTCGACGAGCGGCACGCGTTCGATACCGTTTCCAAGCTCACCGACAGCGAGGCCCTCATGGCGAAAGAAAGCAGCCAGAAGTTCATCGCGCGCAACCGCGCGCCCCGTGTCCAGATCGAGTACGACGTTGAACTCTACGGCTCCGAGAAGAAGGTCCAGATCCCGTTCGTCATGGGGGTCATGGCCGATCTCAGCGGCAAGCCCGCCGACCCGCTGGCACCGGTGGCCGAGCGCAAGTTCCTGGAGATCGATGTCGACAACTTCGACGACCGGCTCAAGGCGCAGAAGCCGCGGGTCGCCTTCAACGTGCCGAATACCCTCACCGGCGAGGGCTCGCTGCCGGTGGAGCTGACCTTCGAGAGCATGGACGACTTCTCGCCGGCGGCCATCGCCCGCAAGGTCGACAGCCTGAAGAAGCTGCTCGATGCGCGCACCCAACTCGATAACTTGATGACCTACATGGACGGCAAGGAAGGCGCCGGCGACCTGATCCAGAAGGCCCTGGCGGACCCGGCCCTGCTGCAGGCCCTGGCCTCGGCACCGAAGCCGAAGGACACCGACGGCGATGCCCCGGCGGCGGACGCAGCCCCGGCCGCGGAGGACAAGTAACATGGCCGAGCCGACCCCCGAGACCCAGGCCGCCCCCGAGGCCCAAGCGGCCGTTGCCGAGACCGGCGATTTCGCCGCGCTGCTGCACCAGGAGTTCAAGCCCCGCTCCGAGCGTGCCCGCGAAGAGATCGAGAACGCGGTCCACACCCTGGCCGAGCAGGCCCTGGCGAACACCAGCCTGGTCTCCGACGACGTCGCCACGTCGATCCAGGCCATGATCGCCGAGATCGACCACAAGCTCAGCGAGCAGATCAACCAGATCCTGCACCACCCGGACTTCCAGCAGTTGGAGGCGGCCTGGCGCGGCCTGCACTATCTCGTCAACAACACCGAGACCGACGAGATGCTCAAGCTTCGGGTCATGAACATCTCCAAGCAGGAGCTGCACAAGACCCTGAAGCGCTACAAGGGCGTGTCCTGGGACCAGAGCCCGCTGTTCAAGAAGATCTACGAGGAGGAATACGGCCAGTTCGGCGGCGAACCCTACGGCTGCCTGGTGGGCGACTACTACTTCGACCACAGCCCGCCGGACGTGGAACTGCTGGGCCAGATCGGGCAGATCGCCGCCGCCTCGCACACCCCGTTCATCGCCAGCGTCAAGCCCAGCGTGATGCAGATGGACTCTTGGCAGGAGCTGAGCAATCCGCGGGATCTCACCAAGATCTTCGAGACCCCGGACTATGCCGCCTGGCGCTCGCTGCGCGAGAGCGAGGACGCCCGCTACATCGGGCTGACCATGCCGCGGTTCCTGGCCCGGCTGCCCTACGGCAGCAAGACCGACCCGGTGGAGGCGTTCGACTTCGAGGAGGACACCGGCGCCGCCGACAGCAGCAAGTACACCTGGTCCAACGCCGCCTATGCGATGGCGGTGAACATCAACCGGGCGTTCAAGCGCTACGGCTGGGTCACGCAGATCCGCGGTGTCGAGTCCGGCGGCCTGGTGGAAGGTCTGCCGGTGCATACCTTCCCCACCGACGACGGCGGCGTCGACGAGAAGTGCCCGACCGAGATCGCCATCACCGACCGGCGCGAGGCGGAGCTGTCGAAGAACGGCTTCCTGCCGCTGATCCATCGCAAAAACTCCGACATCGCCGCGTTCATCGGCGGGCAGTCGCTGCAGAAGCCCTTCGAATACGAGGACGCGGATGCGACGGCGAATGCGAACCTGTCGGCGCGGCTGCCGTATATCTTCGCGATGAGCCGCTTCGCGCACTACCTCAAGTGCATCGTCCGCGACAAGATCGGCTCGTTCAAGTCGCGGGACGACATGGAAAAATGGCTCAACCAGTGGATCTTGCAGTACGTCGAGCCCAGCCCGCAGACCGCCTCGGACTACGAGAAGGCCCTGCGCCCGCTGTCCGCCGCCGAGGTCAAGGTGGAGGACGTCGAGGGCAATCCGGGCTACTACAAGGCGCAGTTCTTCCTGCGACCGCATTACCAGCTCGAAGGCCTGACCGTCTCGCTGCGGCTGGTCTCGAAGTTGCCGTCCGAGAAGGGGGGCTGATCCCGCCCGGTTTCGTCACCCGCCGTCCGCGGCCCCCGGGCGCGGCGGACGGCACATCCGCCGCCACTGACACAATCGCGAGGCAATCCCGATGGCAACAGCCATGTATCTGCAGTTCCAGGACCCGAGCATCGACGGCGAGTCGATGGACTCCCAACACACCAAGTGGATGGAGGTGCAGAGCTTCAACTGGGGTGTCGCCCACCCCATCGGCCACGCCACCGGCACCTACGGCTCGGTGGGTGCCGGTCGCGCCGACTTCCAGGACTTCTCGTTCACCAAGCTCGCCGACTCCTCCAGCCCGCTGCTGTACAAGGCCTGCGCCCAGGCCACGGACTTCTCGACCGTGGTGTTTGAGATCGTCAGCGACATGGCCGGCAAGAAGCTGACCATCATGATGATCGTGATGGAGGATGTCACCGTCTCGTCGATCTCTCCCGGCGGCTCCTCCGGCGACTCGGCGGGGCGTCCGATGGAGAGCGTCAGCCTGTTCTATCGCAAGATCACCTGGCACTTCCAACCGGTGGACGACTCCGGCAAGGTCGGCACCGCGGTGGACCGCGGTTGGGACATCCAGCAGAACACCGAGTACACCAACAGCAGCGTCAAGCCCCAGAGCACTGGGTCCTGACCCAGTGGCGGTGGCTCGCCGGGGCCCTGATCGGCGAGCCGCGACGCGCCTGTTGCCGGGTTTTTTCCGCAAAGGCGCACAGAGGGCAAAGGTGCAAAGAGGGCGCCTCAGTCATCTTTCGCCGCCGCCTTCTGCGTCCCCCAACCACAGGCCGAAAACGCCGAGGGCTTGACCATGAATGCCGAAGAGGCGATCAGAAACAACGACCCGCAGGCGGCCCTGGCGGCGCTGCAGCAGCAGGTGCGCGCCAACCCGTCGGACCCGAAGCTGCGGGTGTTCCTGTTTCAGTTGCTCGCGCTGTTGGGACAGTGGGAGCGGGCCGCGACCCAGCTCAAGGTCTGCGGCGAGCTCGACGACGGCGCACTGGTCATGGTCAGCACCTACGCCACCGCGCTGCAGGCCGAGGCGGTGCGCCGCGAGGTCTTCGCCGGCAAGCGCCAACCCCTGCTGCTCGGCAAGCCCCAGCGCTGGGTCGCGCTGCTGCTGGAGGCCCTGCGGCTGTCCGCCGCCGGCCATGTTGCCGAGTCCCAGGCCCTGCGCGCGCAGGCCCTCGAGCAGGCGCCGGCGGTGCCGGGCCGACTCGACGACGGCGCCTTCGCCTGGCTGGCTGATGCCGACCCGCGCCTGGGTCCGGTGTTGGAGCTGGTGTTCAACGGCGGCTACTACTGGGTCCCCTTCGAGCTGATCCGCTCCATCAACATCGAGGCGCCTGAGGACCTGCGCGATCTGGTCTGGATCCCTGCCCAGATCGTCTGGGCCAACGGCGGCGATGCCGTCGCGCTGATCCCAACCCGCTACGCCGGCACCGAAGACCGTGCCGATCCGGCGCTCCTGATGTCGCGCGAGACGCGCTGGACCGATCTGGGGGACGACCTCTACCAGGGCCAAGGCCAGCGCATGCTCGCCACCGACGGCGGCGAGCACGGACTGCTCCAGGTCCGGCGGATCGAGCTGGATGCGCCCGCTGAGCCGGCTGCGGCCGACTGAAGCCGTGCGCGTGCAAAGACGTTTTCAGGCTCCCGGGACATCCGGCCTTTGCGCTCGCCTTCGCGGCAATCGGCGGCTCAAGGGCCCGGCCAACGAGGCTCGGCGGCGGCGATGGCCACACTGACCCCCTCCGAGCGCCTGCAGCCGGCGCTGCTCGATCGGCTGACCGATGACGCCCGCGATCAGCCGGAGGAATCCGCTGCGCATCGGGTCATCACGCCGGCCGAGCTGCGCGCCGCCGTGATCCGCGACCTGGCCTGGCTGCTGAACACCGATACGCTGAGCTCGGTCATGGACCTCGGCGCCTACCCCAATGTCGCCGATTCGGTGCTCAACTACGGCCTCGGCAGCCTCTCCGGTCGCCATCGAAGCGGCCTGATCACCGCCGAGCTGGAGCGGCTGGTGCGGGCGGCCATCCTCCGCTTCGAGCCGCGCATCCTGCCCCGGTCGCTGAAGGTCAAGGTCCTGGTCGACTGGGTCGACATGGGGGGCAGCGCGCTGCGGTTCGAGATCAGCGGGCTGCTCTGGCAGCAGCCGATGCCGGAGCAGTTCCAGCTGCACACCGAGATGGACCTGGATACCGGCTACCTGACCATCCGCGAGTCGACGGGAGCCTGACGGGTGCAGCGCCGCTACCTGAACTACTACGAGCGCGAGCTGCGCTTCCTGCGCGAGAGCGTCGGCGAGTTTGCGGAGGAATTCCCGAAGATCGCCGGCCGACTCGGGGTCAGCGGCACCGACTGTTCCGACCCCTATGTGGAGCGCCTGATCGAGGGCTTTGCGCTGCTGGCCGCGCGGGTGCAGCTGAAGATCGACGACGAGCTGCCGGAATTCTCGCGGCACCTGCTGCAGCTGGTCTATCCGCACTATCCGGCGCCGCTGCCGTCGATGGCCGTGGTGCAGATGACGCCGGACCCGAGCGAGGGCGATCTGGCCGCCGGTGTGGAGGTGCCCCGCGGCACCCGGCTGCGCAGCGTCAAGCTCAAGGGCGAGCGCACCGCCTGCGACTACCGGACCGCCCATGCCGTGACGCTGTGGCCGATCGAGATCAGCGAGGCGGAGTATTTCACCCACACCGGCCCGGTGCTGCGCACCGAGCTGCCGCTGTTGGCCCGTGCCGGCGGCGGCCTTCGGCTGCGGCTGCGCACCACCGGCGCGGCGCGGCTCAATCAGATCGGCCTCGACCGGCTGGTGCTGTTCCTGCGCGGCAGCGATCAGCACCCGTTTCGGCTGCACGAATACCTCGCGGCAGACACCATCGGCGTCGTCGCCCAGCCCGTGGAGCGGCCGCTGCCCTGGTGTCGGGTGCTGGATGCGACCCGGGTCCGGCCGCTGGGCTTTGCCGATGACCAGGCGCTGATCCCGTTTCCGCCCGCCGCCTTCGAGGGCTATCGCTACCTGCTCGAGTATTTCGCCTTCCCGGAGCGCTTCCTGTTCATCGAGATCGCCGGCCTGGCGCCCGTGCTGGCCGCCGCTGCCGCCACCGAGATCGACCTCATCGTGCTCGCCGGGCGGCCCGATCTGCAGCTGGCCAACGTCGTTGAGGCGAGCAACTTTGCCCTGTTCTGCACGCCGGCGATCAACCTGTTCAGCCGGCGTTGTGATCGCGTCCGCCTCGATGATGCCGTGCATGAGCATCACGTCGTCCCCGATCGCACCCGCCCCCTCGACTTCGAGATCTATCAGATCACCGACGTGGTCGCCCGCGGCAAGAAGGCCGATGAGGAATGCCATTTCCGGCCGCTGTATGCCTTCCGCGACCCGGCCGCGGAGTCGGCGCGCCATCCGTATTTCAGTCTGATACGCAGGCCGCGGCTGCGCTCCCAGCGCGAGCAGCTGCATGGCGGGCGTTCCAGCTACATCGGCACCGAGGTCTACCTGGACCTGGTGGACCCCAACGGCCCTGACCCGGTGCGCACCGATCTGAGCCAGCTCGACGTCACGGCCCTATGCACCAATCGTGATCTGCCGTTGCAGCTCCCGGTCGGCCTGGGCGAGACCGACTTCACCATCGACGTCGCCAGCCCGGTGACCGCGGTGCGCGTCGTCGCCGGCCCGACCCGCCCCATCCCGGCCGGCGCCGAGGGCGATATCACCTGGCGGTTGATCAGTCACCTGTCGCTGAACTATCTGTCGCTGGCCGACTCCAGCCCCGAGCAGGGGGCCGAGGCCCTGCGCGCCCTGCTGTCGCTGTATGCCGACCTGACCGATCCGCAGCTGCGCGCCCAGGTCGAGGGCGTGCGCTCCATCGCCGTGGCGCCGATCACGCGGCGGTTGCCGGGGCCGGGGCCGGTGACCTACGCCCGGGGGCTGGCCATCACGCTGACCTTCCACGAGCTGTCGTTTCCCGGGGTCGGTCCCTATCTGCTCGGCAGCGTGCTCGAGCGCTTTTTCGCCCGCTACGTCTCGATCAACGCCTTCACCGAGCTGCACTTGAAGACCAACCAGCGCGAGGTCCACCGATGGCCACCGACGATCGGCCGCCGCCAGAGCCTGTAGCGCTGTTTGAGGCGTTGGCGCGCGAGCCCGAGCGGTTCGATTTTCTGCGCGCGCTGCGCCTGATCGAGACCGCGCACCCAGGGCGTCCCCGGCTCGGTGCCGCCGGTCACGCCGCCGACGAGCCCGTGCGCCTGGGTCAGCAGCCATCGACCCGGTTTGCCCCGAGCACGCTGGCCCGCGTCGAGCACCGCCATGACGGCGTGCCGCGGCTGTTGAGCTACTTCTTCGGCCTGCTCGGCCCCCAGGGTCCGCTGCCGCTGCACCTGACCGATTACGCCTGGGCGCGGGAGCTGCAGCACGACGACCCGACGCTGTCGCGTTTCCTCGACTGCTTCAACCATCGGATGCTGTCGCTGTTCTACCGCGCCTGGGCGCAGGCCCAGCCCACGGTCAGCCTGGACCGGCCCCGGGAGGATCGCTTCGGCGTCTACGTCGGCAGCCTCTGCGGTCTCGGCATGCCGGCCATGCGCGGGCGCGATGCCATGCCCGACGCGGCCAAGCTGCACTTCGCCGGCCACCTGGGCTGTCCGACCCGCCACCGCGACGGCCTCAGCGCCATCCTCGGCGAGTTTCTGGACCTGCCGGTGGAGATCGAAGAATTCGTCGGCCACTGGCTGACGCTGCCCGACGATGACCGCAGTCGGCTCGGGGCCGCGCGGCGCAGTGGCGAGCTGGGCCGATCCATCGCCCTGGGGGCTCGGGTCTGGGACCGCCAGCACCGCTTTCGCGTGCGCATCGGCCCCATGGGCCTGGCCGACTACCAGCGCCTGCTCCCCGGCGGCGACAGCCTGAATCGGCTGGTCGATGTGGTGCGCAACTACCTGGGTGACGAGCTGGCCTGGGACCTGAACCTGGTGCTGGCCCGGCGCGAGGCGCCGCCGGTGCGCCTGGGCCAGTCCGGTCGTCTGGGCTGGACCGCCTGGCTGCGCACCCGCGACCGAGACCTGGCCCGCGACGGCGATCAGCTGCGCCTCGACGCCCTGCGCTGGCTGCGGGCCGTGGCCGGGTCGCCCGCGAGCACAGAACCCACCGACACCGGAGCCTGAGACATGACCGAGATCAGTCGCACCGCCCTCTTCGGCAAGCTCAACCGCACGGGCTACAAGGCCATCGAGAGCGCCACCGTGTTCTGCAAGATGCGCGGTAACCCCTACGTGGAACTGGTGCACTGGCTGCATCAGGTGCTGCAGCTGCCGGACTCGGACCTGCACCGGATCATCCGCGGCTTCGAACTCAACCCGTCAACGCTGGCGCGGGACTTCACCGACGCCCTGGACCGGCTGCCGCGGGGTTCGCGCAGCATCTCCGATCTATCGGCGGACGTGGAGGAGGCCATGCAGCAGGGCTGGCTCTACGGCTCCCTGATGTTCGGCGCCTTACAGGTGCGCACCGGCCATCTGCTGGTCGGCATCGTCAAGACCCGCGGCCTGCGCCGGGCGCTGGTGGGCATCTCCGCCGAATTCGACAAGATCGGCACCGATGCCCTGACCGACGGCCTGGCCAAGCTCATCGAGGGCTCGCCCGAGGACGGCCAGACCGCCAGCGAGCCCCGGGCCACCCCCGGCGAGGCCAGCGGCGCCCTGGCCCCGGCGGCCATGGGCAAGCAAGAGGCCCTGAAGCAGTTCTCCGTCGACCTCACCGAGCGCGCGCGCAGCGGCGAGCTCGACCCCATCGTCGGCCGCGACCCCGAGATCCGCCGCATCGTCGACATCCTGATGCGCCGGCGTCAGAACAACCCGATCCTCACCGGCGAGGCCGGCGTCGGCAAGACCGCGGTGGTGGAGGGCTTCGCCCAGCGCATCGCCACCGGCGACGTGCCGCCGCCGCTGAAGGACGTCACGCTGCGGGTGCTCGACATCGGCCTGCTCCAGGCCGGCGCCAGCATGAAGGGCGAGTTCGAGAACCGGCTGCGCCAGGTCATCGAAGAGGTCCAGTCGGCCCCCAAGCCCATCATCCTGTTCATCGACGAGGCGCATACCCTCATCGGCGCCGGCGGGGCCGCCGGCACCGGGGATGCCGCCAACCTGCTCAAGCCGGCCTTGGCCCGCGGCACCCTGCGCACCGTCGCCGCCACCACCTGGGCCGAGTACAAGCGCTGGTTCGAGAAGGACCCGGCCCTGACCCGCCGCTTCCAGGTCATCCAGATCGGCGAGCCCGACGAGGATGACGCCCTGCTCATGGTCCGCGGGCTGGCCGCCAAGCTCGAAGGCCACCACCGGGTGCTGCTGCTCGACGAGGCCCTGGAGGCCGCCGTGCGGCTGTCCCACCGCTACATCCCGGCCCGCCAGCTGCCGGACAAGGCCATCAGCCTGCTCGATACCGCCTGCGCGCGGGTCGCCATCAGCCAGAGCGGCCTGCCGGCGGACGTCGAAGACGCCCGCGACCGGGTCACGGCCCTGGATACCGAGCTTGCCATCATCGCCCGCGAGACCGCCGTCGGCGTCGCGACCGACGAGCGCGAGGCCCGCACCCGGGCCGAGCGCGAGCAGGCCCGGGCCGAGCTGGATGGGCTGATGGCGCGCTGGGAGGAGGAGAAGGGGCTGGTGGAGCGCATCCTGGGGCTGCGCGCGAAGCTGCGGGCGGATGCCGGTGTCGTCGATGGCGAGCCCGAGCCGGTCGCTGCCGAGGCGTCGGCGGACCAGGCCGATCAGCCGGAGCCGGCCGCGACCGAGGCGGCCGATGCGGCGGGGCAGGGCACGCTGACCGCAGCCGAGCGCCAAGCCCTGGTCGACGAGCTGCGCACTCTGCAGACGCAGCTCGCCGAGCGCCAGGGCGAGCACCCGCTGATCCTGCCCAGCGTCGACGCCCAGGCCATCGCCGCCGTGGTCGCCGACTGGACCGGCATCCCGGTGGGGCGCATGCTCAAGGACGAGATCGGCGCCGTGCTCGACCTGGCCGACACCCTGGAGCGGCGCGTGGTCGGCCAGCGCCCGGCGCTGGAGGTCATCGCCCGACGCATCCAGACCGCCCGCGCCGGCCTCGACAACCCCGCCAAGCCCATCGGCGTGTTCCTGCTCGCCGGCCCCTCCGGCGTCGGCAAGACCGAGACCGCGCTCACCCTCGCCGAGGCCCTCTACGGCGGCGAGCAGAACATCATCACCATCAACATGAGCGAGTTCCAGGAGGCCCACACCGTCTCCACGCTCAAGGGCTCGCCGCCGGGCTATGTGGGCTACGGCGAGGGCGGCATCCTCACCGAGGCGGTGCGCCGCCGGCCCTACAGCGTGGTGCTGCTCGACGAGATCGAGAAGGCCCACCCGGACGTGCACGAGCTGTTCTTCCAGGTCTTCGACAAGGGCTGGATGGAGGACGCCGAGGGCCGCTACATCGACTTCCACAACACCATCATCCTGCTCACCACCAACACCGGCAGCGACCTGATCCTGGACCTGTGCAAAGACCCGGAGCTGCTGCCCGAGCCCGACGGCATCGCCAAGGCCCTGCGCGCCCCCCTGCGCAAGGTCTTCCCGGCGGCGCTGCTCGGCCGCCTGGTGGTGGTGCCCTACTACCCCCTCGGCGACGCCATGCTCGCCGCCATCATCCGGCTGCAGCTCGGGCGCATCGGCGCGCGCATCGAGGCCCAGCAGGGGGTGCCGTTCCGCTACGACGACGCCGTAGTCGCGCTCATCGCCAAGCGCTGCGCCGAGGTCGAGAGCGGGGCGCGGGTCGTCGACGCCATCCTGACCAACACGCTGCTGCCGGCCATCAGCGGCGAGGTGCTGCGTCGGACGCTGGACGGGCGGGCGTTTGATCGGGTCGAGGTTGGGGTCGTGGATGGCGATCTGGTCTATCGCTTCGATGCCGCGGACGCTGTTGTCGACAACGACAACGACAACGACAACGACAACGACAACGACAACGACAACGACAACGACAACGACAACGACAACGTTGGCGATGGCTGAGCTGAAGGGTGCCGGCTTCAGTCTCACGCTGCCGGACGATTACGAGGACGGTACCGTCTACACCTTCCTGCTGCCGGCGTTGGCGCCCAAGCGGCCGAAGGTCGTGCCGCACATCGTCGTACGCTCTGAAGCTGTTGCCGCGGACCTGGACCTCGCCGCTTATCTGGCCCAGCTGTCTGAGCAGGAGGCTGCGGTACTGCCGGAACTCCAGCTTATCAGTCAGCAGATGGGCAAGCGCGCAGGCAACGCCGCCGCCATCTGGGTGCTGGAATGGGGGCCCGAGCACGCGCGCATGCGGCAGCGTCGGGCCTATGTGCTGGTACGCGAGCCAGGCCCGCGCCTGTTTTCAGCTGATGGCCACGGATGCGGCCGCGCATTTCGCCGAGTCGGAAGCGACACTGAATAGCGTGCTGAGCAGCTTCTCGGTTGATTGAGTAGATGGCTCGCTACTTCCTCAAGTATATCCCTTCTTTCCCTTCTCCGCGGAGAGACAAGACATGACGAATCAAGTCCAAAAAGTCGAGCGTGCGGTGATCCCCGGAGGACAGCTTGGCCTATTCGATGAGGACTGGCTTGAGATTTGTAAGGCGGTCACCCGGCGCTACCAGAAGATCATCAGAAATACGCAGATCCAAGGCTACCGTATGCCGGTGGATCAGGCACAGCAGCGTGATATGATCATCGAGATGCAGGATGCAATAAAGACGCGTATGGCGGAGAAGGCGAACCAGTACGTGCAGAACACGGTGACCCTCGGGGATGCTTGGGTGCAGACCCCTAAAGGCTTGGCTCGCGCCCCCGTCTTGCGGCACGAAAAGTTAGGTCAGCGGTTCGGCGACGAACAGGGCCAGCAAGCATTGGCCGATGACATGGCCAAGATCCGGGCGGGACTGGACCCGGACGCGTTTCTTCGCTTCGTTGAGATGTATAGGACGGGTCCGGGAAGACACGTGATGTCCAGCAGGCAGACGTTGAAGGTGGCGAGCCTTCAGAGTCAGGTGGCGTCCCAGATGAACCGGTTTACGGGCTCTTTGCAGGAGGCCGTCAATTCCGTCAATGGCGTAAGCGGACAGATCGGTGAATTTCGCGCTTCGATTGTCAAGATGGTCGGCACCGCTGCGGCAGCAGCGGCCGCTATCGCTATTCCGTTCCCGATTGGCGTAATTGTGGGGGCAGGGATTAGGGCCGCCTTTGCTGAGTCCTATGGCGAGATGGCCGGCGGCTTTGTCGGCACGGCGCTCGATCAGGCCAGCGCCGAAAATGGCTTTCAGCTCATGGGTATGGTGAGCGGCGGTAACATCAAATTCGGCAGCGGGAGTTATCACCAAGACGTCGAGTCCAAGCTGCTGGCCAAGCCGGCAGAGGAGTTTGTCGGCGCGGTGTTGGCCAACGCACCGCATAACAAGACGCCGATGGGCTTCATCAAAAAGGGGTTGACGCCAAAGCAACTGCTCGCCGAGGTGGAGGTAAAGAACATTTCCGAAAGTTTTATGCGAGTCCTCAAAGAGGCGTTTGATGCGGCGGATGATATCCTCGATAAGCAGATCGAGCACTTCGCGACAAATCCGGCCGTGGTGGCGGCTGTAGCCTTGGCGTGCTTTTCCCGTTTTCGGCCCTACCTGATTCAACAAATGGTCAAGGCCCCGAGCACGTTCGAAGCGCAGCGCGTCTTTGCCAGTGAGATGACGACGATTCTCAATGGTTTCTACGCCCGTCTGGGTAAGCAGCTTGTGGAGACCGTCGATGCCCAGGTCGGGGCTTTTGGCAGCAACTTGTTCAAGACCAACATGGATAAGGTTTCGACGGATCAGTTCGTCAAGACGATCTATGCGACGCACCTCCAAACGAAGCTCAAGGATGGGGGGCAAGGTCGGGTCCAAGGCATGCATCGCTACTACTATCAAAACATGGCGAAGCACGGAATACTGAGGAAATACCACAAGTGGGGCGCGGACTATAAGAACCACAATCCGGATGGTAAGGATCTCGTCCTTCCGATCCCCACCACCGGCAGTAAGTCACCCTTTGCTGCTTCCTGGGATCTGGGGGAGAAGACCAAGGTACGCATCGGCAACTGGGTGCGAAAGTTTGGTCAAGAGTATGCGCGAAGGCCCGATATGCTCGAGTTTTGGACCATGACCAGGATGATTCCGAGTCAACTTCCCCAACGGCAGTTTGATCAAGGCGTGCAGGATGCGATCGTGCGCGGCGGGGAGATGCTTGGGAATGTCGATGTTTAATCCTTCGGTCGGGTTGACCTCGCCCGTCCGTCCAGAGAAGGCCAGCGATGTCCTACAGCCAACAAGACCGCGACCTTTCCGTCTCCACGCCGCTCGGCGACGACGTCCTGCTCCTGCGCGCCATGCGTGGGCGCGAGCGCATTAGCGAGCCCTTCCGCTACGAGCTCGACCTGCTCAGCGAGCAGGTCGACATCGACTACGACGCGCTGCTGGGCCAGTCGGTGACGGTGAAGGTCCTACGCCCCGACGGCGGCACGCGCTGGTTCAACGGCCTGGTCAGCCAGTTCTCGCAGGTGGGTTTTCAGCACGATCTGGTGGCCTACAAGGCGGTGCTGGTGCCCTGGCTGTGGTTCCTGACGCGCACGGCGGACTGTCGCATCTACCAGCAGCAGACGACGCCGGAGATCGTCAAGGCGGTGTTCCGGGAGCTGGGCTTCTCCGACTTCGAGGAGAACCTGAACGGGAGCTATCGCACCTGGGGCTTTCGGGTGCAGTACCGCGAGAGCGCCTTTGCGTTCGTCAGCCGGCTGTTGGAACAGGCGGGCATCTACTACTTCTTCAAGCACAGCGACGGCAAACACACCCTGGTGCTGGCCGACAACCCGGCCGCCCACGAGACCGTCTCCGGCTATGGGACCATCCCCTACCATCCGCCGAGCCAGGGCCTGGGCGAGCAGGAGGACATCACCGACTGGCGCGCCCGCCAGCGCGCGCGCAGCGGCGCCTATACGCTGACGGACTACGACTTCATGTCCCCCGGCACGGACCTGACGGCCACCCGCAGCGACCCCAAGGCCCACGACCTGGCCGACTTCGAGCTGTTCGACTACCCCGGCGAATACTACAGCCAGGACGACGGCGAGACCTATGCGCGGCTGCGCCTGGAGTCGGTCCAGGCCGATTGCGCGACCTTCGAGGCGACCACCTTTGCCCGCGGACCGGGCACTGGCGACCTGTTCTCGCTCGGCAACTACCCGCGCGACGACCAGAACCAGCAGTACCTGATCCTGGGTGCCGACTACCGGTTGGTCTCCGATGTGTTTTTGTCTACCGCAGAGGCGCGCCGCGCCCCGGTGTTTCGGGCGCAGCTGACCGGCATCGACGCCCAGGCCAGCTACCGGCCGGGGCTGCGCACGCAAAAGCCCGTGGTCAAGGGGCCGCAGAGTGCCATTGTGGTGGGCCAATCCGGTGAGGAGGTCTGGACCGACCAGTATGCGCGGGTCAAGGTCCAGTTCCTGTGGGACCGCTACGGCAAGTCCGACGAGAACAGCTCCTGCTGGATCCGGGTCTCCTACCCCTGGGCCGGCAAGGCCTGGGGCGGCATCCAGGTCCCGCGCATCGGCCAGGAGGTGATCGTCGACTTCCTGGAGGGCGACCCGGACCGGCCGCTGATCACCGGGCGCGTCTACAACGACGACAACGACCCGCCCTATCCGCTGCCGGACCAGGCCGTGGTCAGCGGGGTCAAGACCAACAGCTCCAAGGGCGGGCAGGGCTACAACGAGCTGGCGATGGACGACACGGCGGATTCGGAGCTGATCCGCATCCACGCCCAGAAGGACATGCAGACCACGGTGGAGAACGACGACACCCAGAGCGTCAACCACGATCGCACCATCGCCGTCGCTGGCACCCACACCGAGACCATCAAGGGCGACACCGCCATCACCATCAGCGAGGGCAATCTGACCCACGAGGTCTCCGCCGGCACGGCCGACTACAAGGTCAAGGGCGCGCTGAGCGAGACCTACGCAGACACCCAGACCACGAAGGTCACCGGGGCTGTAGCCGAGACCTACGAGGCGAGCCAGACCACCAAGGCCAACGAGAAGATCAGCATCACCTCGTCGGGTGATGAGATCGCGCTCACGGCGGCCACCAAGATCGTGCTCAAGGCCGGCGCGAGCAGCATCAGCCTGGCGGCGGACGGCACCATCGAGCTTACCGGCGTCAACATCAAGATCAGCGGCGACGCCGAGGCCAAGCTCGCCTCCGGCGCCAACAGCGTCACCTGCAACACCGCCGAGGTGAACATCTCGGGCATGATGATCAACTCATCCGCCGACACCGAGCACAAGATCGCCGGGCTGATGGTGATGATCAACTGAGCGCGGGTCGGCGGGATGAGCCCGCAATAGGCGGGTGAGAATCAAGACGCAAAGGTGCGAAAACCGGATCAATTCGATCTCCGGCTCCCCCTCACTGCGCCCCAAATCCTGCCGCGGCTGTGCCGGCTTGGGCTGAGCGGTCGTGGCGGCGCGGTGCGTGCCCCCAGCGTTCCACGCGCATTCGCGTCGGCGGTGATGCTTCATTGCTCCACGGAGCCCTTTGCTCCGGCTTCGGCGATGCGGCTTCGAGTTGCTGCGGCCAACGTTAAGCGCAGCCCGCGCCTTGGAGCAGCCTGAGCGAAGCGAAGGCTGCTCCAAGGCGTCGGGCTTGCGCGCTAGTTGGGCGATCTTTTCATTCATCGATTAGAGAAAAGGGATCTGACCCCTTTCCCACTCCGACCCCTTTCCCACTCCGGGCACTGCCGTGCACCACTTGGACCTTGGCGGGGCACCGATGATTTTCCGGGGCTCGAATGAGCAACGGGCCGGGTGTCTTCTCCCCACTGGGAGCAGCCCCATGCCTAGAACCTGAAGGGTGACTGGTGCGGATCGGCTCCGCAACCAACACATAGAGAACTGACGGCGCGTCACAGGCTCAACGCAACGCTTCGCGGAAAATTGATCCAGATCATCGTGCTCAGCCGCGAGAGTTTTTTGCCGCCTCTTGATCGGGGTCAGCTAAATGGTGACCCCCTCTTCTCAGTGTTCGTTGAAGCTTCGACCATGTGCCTGTGTTCGTATTCTTGCTAGACCGCCCAACGTTGTCTATCGCGCAGATCAGATATCTTCTTCGCTCAAGCCAGCCGCTTTCAGTAGGCTAGACAGGGTCCCGTGTTTCAGATCACGATTACCATGGACGGGAACGGTCAAGATATTGGCGTTATCAGGATGGCCGTAGATGTGGTGACTGCCCTTTATGCGCTTCAGAGACCAACCGCGAGACTCGAGCACTTTACAAAGCCTTTTTCCAGAAATCGACTTCACAACTCGATTTCACTAACCTGCGCGTCCACGCCGGCAACTGCTCTTTCCGTAGCCACTTCAATCCATCCTTCCGCAGCCTCTCTTATGTTTGATAACGTTTCTGGGACATCGTCTCCTTCCGAGACGCATCCAGGCAAACCGGGTACTTCAGCCCAAAAGCCGCCTTCTTCCGCAGGGTGTACAAGAACTTTAAGTTTCATGATCCACAGTGCCTATCGAAGATTTTGGTTATTCAAAGAAGCTCGCGCGTCTTCGTCAGCCCAACGTTAAGACTGCCCCGCCGCCCCCCTGCCGCGCCGCGCCGAGCGAAGCGACGGCGCGGCAGCTGGCGGTCGGGCCAGAGTTGGGCATTCTCTTTCATGTAAGGCAAAAGGCAAGACCTGCGCCCTTATCTTGCCCAGTTTTCTCTCTCAGCGGCGAACTGCCGCTAATCTTGGAATCTGCCGATAAACCTTCGCAAGAGCTTCGGCGCGGTCACCACCATGATGTAGCTGTCGATGGCAGTTCGGGCAAACTGCAATTGCATTGTCTATTGTGTCAGGGCCACCGTGCGCTAAGGGTACTGTGTGATGCACTTCGAGATAAGGGCTACCATCGGTGCGTGTAAACGGCGCTTCGTTCTGGCAGCATTCGCACATGCCATTAGCCTGCCGGAGAATCCAGGCTCTGACCTCCGGGCGTCGTTCGTATGATCCCTGTGGCGACCCTACCACCTTTTTGGGGGCTCTTTCCCCGACCGGTTTGCCCAACGGGTATTGCATCAAACTATTTGATCGTTCCTCAAGCTTCTTGGGATCCGCAGTAGGTGCAATAAGGCCCGCAAAGTCAGCCGCGTCCGGTCGGCGAAACACATCCCACTTTCCGCCAACTCCCGGCTTTCGGCCCCACTCGACACTGAAATCCGCAAGCCACTGAGGCGAAAAAATGATCGGATCGGGGATCTCGGCGTGTTTCGCTTCATTCCCAAGTCCTGCATGCCTCGACCATTGGCTATGAATGTGAGCAACAATGTTCTGTGCATGCTCTTGAGTCGTTTGTTCCGTGTTTCCGGGATATTCGGCTGCGAGGCGGCGTGCTAATGCACTCTTGATCTGGGCTTGGGAGTGGCTTCCAGGTGCCGCGGAATCCAAGCGGCGAAGTATATCGACTACTAGAGGCGTTGCGTCCTCAATGCCGCCATACACATCTTTCCAAGAGTTGTTCGCCATAGGTTCAATGCTGCGCTTCTTAGGCTGCGCTCTCAACCGCTAGCTCGACTGCGCTGATGGTCGAGTAGTGACAGCCCAACGTCAAGGCTGGCCCGCCGCCCGCTGCCGCGCCGGAAGCGAAGCGACGGCGCGGCAGCGGGCGGTCGGGCCGAGCCAATGGTTAGGCAACGTTTTGGAGACGATTTGCCAGATCATGCCCAGCAGTGCCCGCAGGCAAGGACTTGCCGTCTAGGTGGTACAGAGCGATGACTTCGTCCACAAGGTCTTGGAGCTTCTTGAACACCGACAGCTCATCGTCCCCATGGCAGCCTCCAAACATAAGCCCTGGACAACTGCCCACGTAGCACTGGTCTTCTTCTGACCACTCTACGATTTTGGCGTAACGGTCACTATCTTTCATTCTCAGCCTCCGCGATTGCGCGCTGTACAGCTCGAACCAGATATTGTTTGGCGTCGTCGCCAGTCTTGCCTGGAATTGTAATGGGCTTCTGCACGTTCGGGTGAACGAAATTCCGATGGCTTCCTTTTCCGCCGCGATTCTGAAATCCGGCTTGCTCGAGTCGTGCTATGAGTTCTCTTACCTTTGGGGGCAACAGTGAATTCCTGATTGTCTCTTGCCTAACGTTAAGCGCAGCCCGCGCCTAGGAGCAGCCCGAGCGAAGCGAAGGCTGCTCCTAGGCGTCGGGCTTGCGCGCTAGTTGGGCGATCTTTTCATTCATCGATTAGAGAAAAGGGATCTGCCCCTTTTCCGTTGGCTTGGGCTGAGCGGTCGTGGCGGCGCGGGCCCCCAGCGTTCCACGCGCATTCGCGTCGGCGGTGATGCTTCATTGCTCCACGGAGCCCTTTGCTCCGGCTTCGGCGATGCGGCTTCGAGTTGCTGCGGCCAACGTCAAGCGCAGCCCGCGCCTTGGAGTAGCCTGAGCGAAGCGAAGGCTGCTCCAAGGCGTCGGGCTTGCGCACTAGTTGGGCGACCTTTTCATTCATCGATCAGAGAAAAGGGATCTGACCCCTTTTCTTTATCGGACCTTTTCTGACCCCTTTTCCCTTTTCCGCCGAGAAAAGGGATCTGACCCCTTTTCTGGGCGACGAATTGGTTGCCGAGTCCAACGCTTTGCGTAACCGGCGGCTAAAAGCATAGTGAGCGATAGCGAACGACGCTTTCTAGACGTCTGAGTTAACGCGATTGTTATAACCGATTTTTGCTGTATTTATTGTCTCAGATACTTCATTTGCTTAGCTCTTCATATTTATCCCTTTTCAACAGCTTGCCATCATCCAACAATATATTATTCGACTTCTCGCGAAATGAATCTAGCTGGCTGTTGTCCATAGCGCATAGAATAAGCTGCGAGTGACTTGAATATACTCCGTTATTAGATTAATGATCTTGTCATAATTTTTAATCGCCTGCTCTTGTTGGTTAGGAGTGTCAATTACTAATGGAGAAAGCACTTCATTTTTTGAATGATCAATTAGCTTAAATATGGCCAGTTGATACGCCAAAACAGCCCTTGTTCCTTCTGCCGCACCACCGCTTCCGAAAAGTTTGTTATAGTCTGTAGGGTGTTTTACTTTAGTTAAATTTACACCTTTGGCGTCCAGTTTATGGATATACTCAGTGAGAAGGCCGATAAACATATCACTAAGCTCTTTTGACTCGGCTTTAGAGAGCAGTTTCTTTTGATCCTTCTTCAACTCTTTCTGTTTATCCTCGGCGTCTTTCGACAAGGATTGTTTTGTAGCCTTCGTTCCTTCAACATTCCGTTGCACAGACTGGGAAGCAAAGCCATCAACAATTTCAGTTAAACTACGAGCACCATCACTTTTGTCGGTTTTTTGGTATTTCGCATTAATTTCTTTTATTCGAGTACTAATGTTATTCAATTTTGGCTGCAGTTCATTAATTTTACTTGAAATGCCTGACATCTCCTTTTCAATGTAAATGACTTGATCTTCCGTCTTTTGCTTGTCAGATAGAATTGATGCCCTGCTTACCAATGAGTTATTATGAATGGTTCCACAAAGTGGGCATTCAAGCTCGTCAGATTCAATATTCTCAACCGTAAATTGATAATCATTATCTATTTCCTGCACCGCCTTTTTAGCTATTTCTAACTGATTACTTAAATGATACTTTGAACCTTGTGCGTCACTCAATTTATTTAAAAAATATTCTTGTTCTTTTGCTAGTTGGCCAAGTTCTTTCTCAACTTCATTTGTAATGACATCAAATTCTTCAGTAGTAACTGCAACATTTGTTCTTGGTATATACCTTTCGACAATTTCCAAAGATATATTTATCTTCTTTACCTCATCGTCCGCCTCCCTTTTCGTCAACCTATATTCGAATATTTCC
This sequence comes from uncultured Gammaproteobacteria bacterium, assembly GCA_942491465.1. Classification (GTDB taxonomy): domain Bacteria; phylum Pseudomonadota; class Gammaproteobacteria; order Chromatiales; family Chromatiaceae; genus CALOBA01. The sequence goes on along the minus strand of CALOBA010000039.1, from coordinate 7,181 downwards.
TCTTCAATGTCGAAGTGTTCTGCGGAAAGATAACCAGTGTGATACTTAACAATAGTACGCTGCCAATTTGCATACTGCCCCAGGTTTCGAAAAGATGCCCATGGACTTGCCCAACTTCTTATTTGATCGATATAAAAAGGGAAGAAAATAATATGCGGGCGGTGGAACTTCAAGAATGGGGTTCATCTGCTCTATTTGGCAGGAGGGCGTTGAAAGATACAAGGCTTGAAAATATCTTCGCATAATCCCCAGTTACATTGACATATTTATAAAACCCCTCATTATTATCTGAAAAAAAGAGGATATCGTTTACCCTAAGTACGGCATAAAGATTGTTTCCTATAGAAAATTCCAATAGATGCTGCCTTACTAGTCTAATTGTTTCCAAGTTTCATCAAATTCTGGTTCACAGCCAAGCGCCCAAAATATATTCTTCACCAAAGAAGATTTGCCGATGCTATTATTTTTTCCGGTTATCAGGTTGAGTTGCTCTTGAAAGGTGAACTGATTCGCGGATTTTGTTGTATCTGACACGAGCACTAGGCGTTTGAATTTTAAGCTCGGCATGCTTGTTTTTCCTTAAGTTGCGCACTAATAACTTGTAATTATCTAGGCTCATATGTCACCCACAATTATCTCGTAAATTATATGATTTTTAACATCCTTATTGCTTCCGATTTCTTCTGTTAAGCTTCTTGGAAGAGAAATCCAATGTACTTCTTCAAGTAAGTTGTTCAAGTCTGTTGTTTTTTGATTTCATTAAATCGAGAGTCTGATTAATTATTTGCGAATCCTTAATCTTAACGCTGTCGGAAATCCGACTGACTCAATATGAATCAGATTTTCTCTATACTGTTCCTCAACTGCCTCTTTTGAAGGTAATTTAAGCCTATTTCATTTGCAATTTCATTTACTTGACGTAACATGTCACTGATATCAGGTAAAGAGATATTAACATTTATTGCTTCAGTTACTTTGGGTGATGTAAGAGCCTTATTATTTAGAAGATCATCCCACCTGTTATAGTCGTAGCTAATCACACCTTTTCGATGCAGTTCGTCTATCAAAGCACGATAAATATTTGTAGCATCACAATGACTATTAGGAAAAATATCGGAAATTAGCTTAGATATTTTTCCAATTACCGAATCTTGTTGATCTCTTAACCCCAGGGAGGGAACTACGAAACGTAGATTTGTTGGTAATTCACTTAACCCAAGTTCGTCAACCAATTTGTTGCGCAGCTCTTTTTTCGCTTTATCGCTTAGATCGCCGACAGTAATAACTTCTAAGTTAAGGTCACTGTTTAACTGCTCGATACTATAACTCGCATGACACCACACAAATTAATAGTGAGCATCAATTCTTTTACCAAATGGCTTGTTCACTGCCGAGTCAATTAACTTCCCTAAAATTGAGCTCTTGCTGCCCTCTCTTTTAGTCAAGTTATTAACATTGTACTTTGGTGAGCTTATATTCTTTACTTGGGAAAACTCAAATTCTGCAGCCTCACAATCCAATGAATTGGCCAAAACAACATCTTCATGAAACTCCATAAAAAGAGCGTATTCTTTGGCTTCTCTTTGCTCGTCGATTATTCTGCACAAAGCCCAATGATATTGATACTCGTACTGCGCAATTTCGAAAAAGAAGCCTGATGTTTCTCTGAGAGTGTCGCCTAGTGGGTTTTTTATTCATTCTCCTGAACTCACTCTCTATGGTCCCATGAGGTTATAACGTTAAGGCTACCGCGACCCAAGGCCCGCCTGCATCGCCTTGGAGGTCTGGAGCCGAGCTCGACGCGGCTTGGGTTCGCAGGTGGAGCCGCTTGTTGGTTGGGTCCGGTCTGCGAGCGCCAGGGCGATGCGCTGAGCTTGCCGTCTGCGCCGGCCCGAAGTCCGCGGCTGGCGGCGACATTGCATTCTTCTATGCCTGGCCGAAGGCGCCGGCCTGTCCCGGTTGTGCGTTGCGCTGCCGATGGCGCGGAGCCCATGTGTTCTCTTTGCCGCGGCTGGCGACGAAATGGTTGCCGAGTCCAACGTTTTGGATAGCCTGCGCCCGCCGCACCAAAGACACAACCGCGTTGTCGCGCACCGGGCCTGCGGGCCAGCACGGACCGCGGGCGTCAGGCTGATCCACTTGTTGGACGTGCGCTGGGCGGGCGGCCTGCTATGGAATTTGCCGCTGAGCGGTGGGTGTTGTCAACCCCGGGTTCGGGGGAATCTCGTTGTGGCCGAAGCGGTTGCGCAGGGGTTGCGGGTCGCTGCATTGCTGTGGTGAGGCCGGATTCGGCCGGTATCGGCACTGGAGCGGGTGGTTTGCAGCCGAGTTGCGGTGCGTCGGCACGGGGCGGGCCTGCCCGTGGAGGGCTGGCGTTGTCGGTGGGTGCGGGCGTCGGAGATGGGCCATATCAAGCGGCAGCGGCGTATTCGCCCGGCGGGTCGTGGAAGGAGAGGAGCTGGAAGACGTTGCGCAGGTGGCCTTGGCCGCAGACCGGGCAGAGGCTGGGGTCGATGGCCTGCTTGGTGCGCAATGCATCGATGTCGGCGATGTAGGGCTTGTCGGGATTGCCGAGTCCGAGCAGGGCGCGGCAGCGGGTGAGGTTGGCCTTGCGTCTGCCACCGGCGAGTAGGCCGTAGTAACGGATCTGGTGGAAGCCCGGCGGCAGGACATGTTGGAGGAAGCGGCGCAGGAATTCGCTGCCCGGCAGGCGCATGCGCTTTTCGGCGTCCGGGCTGTCGGGGTCCTTGCAGCGGTTGTCGCGGTAGCGGAAGGTGACCGTGGTCGCGTCGATGGCCTCGATGCGGTGGTTGGCGATGGCGATACGGTTGACGTAGCGCCCGAGGTAGCGGATGAGATGCTGCGGGGCGGCGAAGGGGCGCTGGGCGTAGACGACCCACGGGTGCTGGTGCAGGCGGATCATCAGCGCCTTCCATGCGAAGTCGTCGGTCAGCTCGGGCGGGCCGGCGTTGAGTGCGCCCTCGGCCCGCAGGCGCTCGAGCCCGCGCAGGAAGATGGCGCGGAACACCGGGGAGAGGGCGCGTACGGGGAAGAGGAAGTTCTTCGGCGCCTGCACGAAGGCGCTGCCGTCGCGCTTGAGCGCACCGCCGGTGACGAGACAGTGCGCGTGCGGGTGCAGCTGCAGGGTCTGGCCCCAGGTGTGGAGCACGGCAACGATGCCGAGGTCGGCGTCCCAGCGCTTGCGCGCGAAGGTCTGCAGGGTCTCGGCGGCGGCGCGCAGCAGCAGGCCGTAGACTTCGGCGTCGCGGTACTGCGCCAGGCGGTTGAGGTCCTCGGGCAGGGTGAAGACGACATGGAAGTATTGGATCGGCAGCAGCTCGAGCTCGCGGGCATCGACCCAGGCGCTGCGCGCCGAGGCGCGGCATTTGGGACAGTGGCGGTTGCGGCAGCTGTTGTAGCTGATCTCGACATGACCGCAGTGGTCGCATGCATCCACATGCCCGCCGAGCGCGGTGGTGCGACAGGTCTCGATGGCGTGCAGGGCGCGGCCCTGCTGGAAACTGGGGTTGTGCTCGGCGCGGTAGGCGCCGGCGAAGGCGCGCACTACGTCGGCCAGCTCGAACGGCGGCGGCGCGTAGTCGGGCGGGAATTCCCGATGGATTTGCGGACGGTCGGCATGACTGCTCATCCCTACAGTATAGTCCGTTGCGCTCCGAATGCTCGCGCTGACCTGCTGCGCCCGTCCTTGCTCCACCTATTGAGTCTGTTGCTGCCTTGCGAATGGCGGTACTGTTTATTTATTTAGTCCAACGTTTTGGATAGCCTGCGCCCGCCGCACCAAAGACACAACCGCGTTGTCGCGCACCGGGCCTGCGGGCCAGCACGGACCGCGGGCGTCAGGCTGATCCACTTGTTGGACGTGCGCTGGGCGGGCGGCCTGCTATGGAATTTGCCGCTGAGCGGTGGGTGTTGTCAACCCCGGGTTCGGGGGAATCTCGTTGCGGGCGAAGCGGTTGCCCAGGGGTTGCGGGTCGCTGCATTGCTGTGGTGAGGCCGGATTCGGCCGGTATCGGCACTGAAGCGGGTGGTTTGCAGCCGAGTTGCGGTGCGTCGGCACGGGGCGGGCCTGCCCGTGGAGGGCTGGCGTTGTCGGTGGGTGCGGGCGTCGGAGATGGGCCATATTATGCAGCGGCGGCGTATTCGGCCGGCGGGTCGTGGAAGGAGATGAGTTGGAAGACGTTGCGCAGATGGCCTTGGCCGCAGCGCGGGCAGAGGCCGGGATCGATGGCCTGTTTCGCGAGGAAGTCGCCCATGTCGGCGATGTAGGGGACCTCGGGTTGATCGAGCCCGAGCAGGGCGCGGCAGCGGGTGAGGTTGACCTTGCGTCTGCCACCGGCGAGCAGCCCGTAGTAGCGGATCTGGTGGAAGCCGGGCGGCAGGACGTGCTGGAGGAAGCGGCGCAGGAATTCGGTGCCGGGCAGGCGCATGCGCTTTTCGGCGCCAGGAGCTTCGGGGTCTTTGACGCGGTTGTCGCGGTAGCGGAAGGTGACGCCGGTGGCGTCGATTGCCTCGATGCGGTGGTTGGCGATGGCGATGCGGTTGACGTAGCGCCCGAGGTAGCGGATGAGGTGCTGCGGGGCGTCGAAGGGGCGCTCGGCGTAGACGACCCAAGGGGTTCGATGCAGGTCGACCATGAGCTGCTTGAAGGCGGCGTCGTCGGCGAGCTCGGGCGGGCCGGCGTTGAGCTTGCCGTCGGCGCGCAGGCGTTCGAGCCCGCGCAGGAAGATGGCGCGGAACACCGGCGAGAGGGCGAGGACGGGGAAGAGGAAGTTCTTGGGTGCCTGGACGAAAGCGCTGTTGTCGCGCTTGAGCGCGCCGCCGGTGACCAGGCAGTGCACGTGCGGGTGCAGCTGCAGGGTCTGGCCCCAGGTGTGCAGCACGGCGACGATGCCGAGGTCGGCGTCCCAGCGCTTGCGCGCGAAGGTCTGCAACGTCTCGGCGGCGGCGCGCAGGAGCAGGCTGTAGATCTCGGCGTCGTGGTATTGCGCCAGCCCATTGAGGGCTTCGGGCAGGGTGAAGACGACGTGGAAGTATTGGATCGGCAGCAGTTCGAGTTCGCGGGCGTCGACCCAGGCGGCGCGCTGGGAGGCGCGGCACTTGGGGCAGTGGCGGTTGCGGCAGGAGTTGTAGCTGATCTCGACGTGGCCGCAGTGGTCGCATTCATCCACATGCCCGCCGAGCGCGGTGGTGCGGCAGGTCTCGATGGCATGCAGGGCGCGGCCCTGCTGGAAGCTTGGGTGGTGGGTGGCGCGGTAGGCGTCGGCGAATGCGCGGGCGACGTCGGCCAGCTCGAACGGCGGCGGCTGGTACTCGGCGGGAAATTCGCGGCGGATCTCGGCGGACCCGAATGGGCTGCTCATCCTTGCAGTATAGCGCGTTCTTCTGCGGCTGCCGGTTTGGAGCGGAGGTTCCCGGCTGGAACTGTTTATTTATTTAGTCCAACGTTTTGGATAGCCTGCGCCCGCCGCACCAAAGACACAACCGCGTTGTCGCGCACCGGGCCTGCGGGCCAGCACGGACCGCGGGCGTCAGGCTGATCCACTTGTTGGACGTGCGCTGGGCGGGCGGCCTGCTATGGAATTTGCCGCTGAGCGGTGGGTGTTGTCAACCCCGGGTTCGGGGCAATCTCGTTGTGGCCGAAGCGGTTGCGCAGGGGTTGCGGGTCGCTGCATTGCTGTGGTGAGGCCGGATTCGGCCGGTATCGGCACTGGAGCGGGTGGTTTGCAGCCGAGTTGCGGTGCGTCGGCACGGGGCGGGCCTGCCCGTGGAGGGCTGGCGTTGTCGGTGGGTGCGGGCGTCGGAGATGGGCCATATCAAGCGGCAGCGGCGTATTCGCCCGGCGGGTCGTGGAAGGAGAGGAGCTGGAAGACGTTGCGCAGGTGGCCTTGGCCGCAGACCGGGCAGAGGCTGGGGTCGATGGCCTGCTTGGTGCGCAATGCATCGATGTCGGCGATGTAGGGCTTGTCGGGATTGCCGAGTCCGAGCAGGGCGCGGCAGCGGGTGAGGTTGGCCTTGCGTCTGCCACCGGCGAGTAGGCCGTAGTAACGGATCTGGTGGAAGCCCGGCGGCAGGACATGTTGGAGGAAGCGGCGCAGGAATTCGCTGCCCGGCAGGCGCATGCGCTTTTCGGCGTCCGGGCTGTCGGGGTCCTTGCAGCGGTTGTCGCGGTAGCGGAAGGTGACCGTGGTCGCGTCGATGGCCTCGATGCGGTGGTTGGCGATGGCGATACGGTTGACGTAGCGCCCGAGGTAGCGGATGAGATGCTGCGGGGCGGCGAAGGGGCGCTGGGCGTAGACGACCCACGGGTGCTGGTGCAGGCGGATCATCAGCGCCTTCCATGCGCCGTCGTCGGCCAGTTCGGGCGGGCCGGCGTTGAGTGCGCCCTCGGCCCGCAGGCGCTCGAGCCCGCGCAGGAAGATGGCGCGGAACACCGGGGAGAGGGCGCGTACGGGGAAGAGGAAGTTCTTCGGCGCCTGCACGAAGGCGCTGCCGTCGCGCTTGAGCGCACCGCCGGTGACGAGACAGTGCGCGTGCGGGTGCAGCTGCAGGGTCTGGCCCCAGGTGTGGAGCACGGCAACGATGCCGAGGTCGGCGTCCCAACGCTTGCGCGCGAAGGTCTGCAGGGTCTCGGCGGCGGCGCGCAGCAGCAGGCCGTAGACTTCGGCGTCGCGGTACTGCGCCAGGCGGTTGAGGTCCTCGGGCAGGGTGAAGACGACATGGAAGTATTGGATCGGCAGCAGCTCGAGCTCGCGGGCATCGACCCAGGCGCTGCGCGCCGAGGCGCGGCATTTGGGACAGTGGCGGTTGCGGCAGCTGTTGTAGCTGATCTCGACATGACCGCAGTGGTCGCATGCATCCACATGCCCGCCGAGCGCGGTGGTGCGACAGGTCTCGATGGCGTGCAGGGCGCGGCCCTGCTGGAAACTGGGGTTGTGCTCGGCGCGGTAGGCGCCGGCGAAGGCGCGCACTACGTCGGCCAGCTCGAACGGCGGCGGCGCGTAGTCTGGCGGGAATTCCCGATGGATTTGCGGACGGTCGGCATGACTGCTCATCCCTACAGTATAGTCCGTTGCGCTCCGAATGCTCGCGCCGACCTGCTGCGCCCGTCCTCGCCCCACCTATTGGGTCTGTGGCTGCCTTGAGAATGGCGGTACTGTTTA
>CALOBA010000038.1:0-137186 GCA_942491465.1 uncultured Gammaproteobacteria bacterium | reverse complement strand
CGACCTGGCGCTTGAGCGCCTGTACCTGGGCACCGATGGGGTTTTCGGCGGCGGCGAGGGCATCCTCACGGTGGAGGAGGGGGCGCGGCTGACCCTGAGCAACGGCCTTGAGGACGACTTCGTGGACGGCCATCGGCGCCGGATCAGCGTCGTCACCGGCGCGACGCTCGACCTGACCGACCATGACCTGTTGCTCGGCGCCACCGACGCCAGCCTCGATCGGGTTCAGATCGACGGCACGGGCTCGCGCCTGACGCTCGGCGCTGGCGGGCTCGTCATCGGCAACGCCTTCAGCGACGGCGACGCGACGGTGGAGATCACCGACGGGGGCACGCTCGAGGGCGGGTATGTCGTGATCGAGAACGGCGAGCTGCGGATGGACGATGGCCAGGTACTGGCAACGGCCATTGACGTCCTCGCCGACGGAACCCTGAGCGGCGACGGCAGCTTGTTCGGCGATCTCATGCTCGGCGGCACCCTGGCGCCCGGCGAGATCGCCCTGCTCGGCGACCTGGCCATGCTTGATACCGGCATCCTGGAGATGGAGGTCGGCGGTCTAACGCCCGTCGATGGCTATGACCTGATCCGCATCGATGGGGATCTCGGACTGGCTGGTTTGTTCGCGATCGCGATGATCGACGGCTTTCTGCCTGATCCCGGCATGCACTTCGATTTGCTGACCTACACCGGGACGCTGAGCGGTGCCTTCGACCGGGTCAGCGTCAGTGGCTACGACGGGGCATTCGATCTGGTGTCGTCGGACGGCGTCGTGCGACTGCTGATTACCGGGGTGCCGACGCCGGCCGCGATCTGGCTGCTGCTGACCGGGCTGGTCGGTCTCGCCGCCGTGCGGGGTTGGGCGCGGGGGGCGCCGGTCACGGGGGCGAGGTCCTAGACTCGTTGCGACATCGTCGCGCGAACGCCACGCTTCGCCGAGCGACTCGCGTCGCTGACCCCCAAGCGCAGCATGCGTGCCCTGGTGGTTTATGGTGGCGATGCATCGCAGCGTCGCACCCAGGCGCAGGTGGTGTCTTGACGGGATCTGCCGAGCGTGGCGGTTGGTTCGGATAGGGCGGGGAATGAAGCGCACGATTAGCCGTATTTGACCCGGACCCGCGGCGGCCCGGCGCCATCAGCATCCGGCACGGTGCATTTCTCGACGACATCGCGCACGTTGATCCGGGCTTCTTCGGCATCCCGCCGCGGGCGGCAGCGGCCATCGACCCGCAGCAGCGGCTTGTGCTGGAGGTGGGCTGGGAGGCGCTGGAGCAGGCTGCGCTGGCCCCGAGCGGGTTGCGCGACCGACCGGTGAGCGTGTTCGTCGGCGTCTCCGCCTGTTCCTAAGTCAAGTGCGCAATCGTTTGCCGCAGGCGATGATGAACCGAAAGCTCCGTGACCGGCTCGGAGGGATGACCTATACTCGGACCGAAAATCAACCCAGCAATAGGCAAGCCCCCATGCGACCCACAGAGCAAGTCAAGCCCATCAGCTATCTCAAGGCGCATGCAGCACAGCTGATCCGGCAGGTGCAGGAGGTCCGCGAGCCGGTGATCGTGACCCAAAACGGCGAGGCGAAGGCCGTGCTGCAGGACATCGCAAGCTATGAGGACGACCGCGAGACCCTGGCACTGCTCAAGATCCTCGCCCTCGGCAACGACCAGGTCGCACGCGGCGAGACGCGCCCGGCGACTGCGGTCTTTGCCGACCTGCGCCGCCGATTGAACGCGCGCGCCGACGACGGCCAGGCGCCGAGCTGAAGCGCAGCGCATGGAATACCGCGTCGAGCTGACCACGGCGGCGGAGCGCGACCTTGAGCGGATCATCGGGTACATCGCCGAGCATGACCTGCCGGAGCGGGCGCTGCAGGTGCTCGACGCCATCGAGGCGCGCATCGACGCCTTGCAAACGGCACCGAGCCGCGGGACCTATCCGCGCGAGCTCGCCGCCCTCGGCATCCGGGAATTTCGCGAGGTCTTCTTCAAGCCCTATCGGATCATCTACCGGGTCTTCGACGACAATGCGATCGTTCGCGTGTTCTTGGTCGCAGACGGGCGCCGAAGCCTGCAGAGGCTGTTGGAGCAGCGACTGCTGGAGGCATGATCTGTAGCAGCGCATGCCGTCGAGCCTCGTGGTCGGGTTTCGCAAGCTCAACCCAGCCGACTACGGCACTGCCGCATACCCCGGGTTCAGAACGCCCTCCGCATCGGGGCGCGCTTGCGCCACAGTTTTGCCCTTCCATCGGCTCAGAACGCCGCTTGGAAAGCAAGCGGGAGTGGTCTAGCCTGCTTGGCGTTGCCGCCAAAGCGGTCATGTCGCGGCGGCATCTTTCCCCATTGTAGAAACCTCAGATTCGGAGAACAGCAATGCACCCAGAATTGAGTCAGCGCGTGGCCGAGCTGGTGGCCAGCGGCTGGGAACCCGTGACGACGACGGACACGACCGCGTCGCTTGCGGGACGGCGCCCGTTCGCGTGGTGGCTGTTCCTGATCGTCATCTTCCTCTTCCCGTTGTTCGGTGGCCTGCTGTACCTGATCTTCTGGCTCGCAACCTCGAAGGCGACCGTCTTCCTGCACGTGCAAGGCGAGGAGATCGCGGTCGCCGGAGACCAGTGGTTGATCCAGCTGCAGCAGGCACAGCGCGCGGCCTACGTCGAAAAGCAGCAGAAGATCAAGGAGAAGGGTTTTCTGAAGGTGATGTGGCCGCAGTTGATCGTCTCGCTGCTGCTCATCGCCCTCTGGATCTACTTGATCAAGACCTACTGGTGACTACCATGTTGCCCCGTCTCCTGACCGCCCTCTGTGTCGCACTGCTCCTGGTCGCCTGCAATGCGACCCAAAGCGGCAGCACCGCCGCCTCCAGTTCGCCGCGCTCGGGTGCGGGAACCGCCGGAATCCCGTCCAGAGGCAGAACCACCATCACGGGCAGTGTCGAGCGCGTCTGGGAGGATGGCTTCCGGCTCAACACCGGCGGGCGCAGCGTCAACGTCGATACCTGGGATGTGTTCGGCGACAACACCCGCGCTCAGGTCAGCGCCGGCCAGCGGGTCAGTGTCACGGGCGAGATGTCAGGCAGAGAATTCGACGCGTTCTCGGTCACTTCACTCTAGCGAGGCTTCGCCTCAGACCCTAGTGCTTTGCCGCGAAACTGACGAGACCGGCGGCACCTGTGGGAGCGATTTGCAATCGCGACTGCCGCGACGCGGAAGATCACGACTGCAAGTCGCTCCCACAGCGCCGGTGGCCTCGGGACTTCCGCAGCGCTGCGCTAGTGAACAGATAGGAAATCGAACCGCAGCACGGGTCGATGGGCTTGAACAGATAGGCCCTGCGGGCTCGAGGGCCCCGTCGGCCGGGTGCTCCCGCGCCTTGCAGGTCACCGAGGGGAAGCGGTACGGGCCGCGCAGGCGCAGCCCTCCGGTCAGCATCCGATCAAGCGGTTGATGATCGGAGATTCCACAGCCTCTCGTCTCGGGGGCGAGACGCCCCCGTTTCCAGCGGCCGGCGAGACGCCGGCGCTCCCGGTAGGGCCGGCGAGACGCCGGCGCTCCCGGGCTTCTGTCAGCCGATCCGGCGACGGACGCTGCGCAGCCCCAGCAGGCCGAGGGCCAGCAAGCCGACGGTCGCCGGCACCGGGATGAACTGTGCGTCGGCCTCGGTGATGAGCTGGATGGTGAGCACGTTGGTCTCACCGGGGGCGAGGTCGAAGGTCACCTCGCCGGAGGCATCCACCGTCCCCGACGGCGCCCCGCCGTAAAGCGCCTGCAGGGATTCGTTGACGTCGAAGCTGAAGGCGTCGTCGAACATCACGATCTCCGCGTAGGCGAGGGCGGACGCGAAGCTGCGGATACCGGTGACCTGCTGGATGGCCTCAAGCATGTACTCCCAGCCCAGCGTCACGGAACCGGCGGTGGTGCCGGTGTTCTCCATCACCACGTAGGCCTCGTTGGAGATGGCGGCGCGTGCGTTGCCCAGATCCGTTCTGCCGGTCTTGTAGGCCTCGGCCTGACTCTGGGCGTCCTGGCCCTGTATGAAAAGCGCGTCCGCGATGTTCGTGTCGGGCGTCTGCAGCGTCGACGCGATGGCGTTGCCCGAGATGCTGGTGCTGCTGACGGTGTCGGCGGTATCGAACTCATAGGTCACCGCGATGTCGGCATCGGCGTCGACGAGTTCGAACACCGCAACGGCGGTGGCGCTGGTGATGGCACCGGCGCTGGCGAGACCGGGCAGCGCGAGCAGCGCGGCGCCGAGGGCCAGCGGCGCGAGCACGCGCCGGGCAGGGCTGATGAACAGGTGCATGGGTGGGTACTCCTGGCTGGAAATCGGGTGCGTTGGGTGTGTCGAAGCGGGTTGCGGCCCGGTCGCGCGGGCGCGAGGGCCGCGCCCGCATTGGCGGGCGCGGCGCCTGGGGACGTCGGGATACGCCGAGATCATCGGCCTGGCCCGAGCCCCGCGGACCGCGGTTTGCGATCAGTCCAGCGCCGGGAACTTGTGGTAGCCGACGTAACCGTACTTGGCGGCCTCACCCTGCGGGGCGTTGGGCAGCTCGTCAGGGTCCGACTCGCCGTAGGGGTGCTGGACAACGCTCATCAGGTAGCCCCAGCCGCCCAGGTTCGGATACCAGTAGACCGACGTGGTCTCGGAGCCGAAGGGGGTGGTCTGGATGCGCGTCAGCGCCTTGTTGCGCATGTCGTAGGCCCAGACCATGTCGATCTGGTGCACGCTGTTGCCGGCGTCCTCGCCGATGATCAGCGTGTTGTAGCCCGGCAGGAAGCTGATGTTGTCCGGGTTGCCGATGCGCTCCAGGCTGCACTGGTTGTCGCCGCTGGTGGCGACCTGCTCGCCGGCGAGGATGCCGGTCATGGTGCGCGCCACGTACTTGCTGGCGATGGCGTTGCCGTCGGCGTCGCGGGCGCGGCTGGAGGTGCGCAGCGCGTAGATGGCGCCGCACTTGTTGGCGGTGAGGCGGATGTCGTTGTTGCCGCCGGCGTCGTAGGTGGAGTGGTCGTTGGTCATGCCCCTGCCGATGTCGCTCATGGCCATGTACAGGGTGCGGCGGCTCGGGTCGAAGCTGGCGCCTTCCATCTTGCGGAACTCCGTCGTCGCACCCTTCAGCGCCGCGTAACGGCGGGTCTCCAGGCGGGAGATCACGTCTTCGCCGACCATATCGGTCTTCATGGCCAGGCATTCCTGGTACGGGCTCGCGTGACCGCTGTTGACCGACGTGAGGCCGTCGGGGCAACTGCCGTCGGGGTTCGGGGCGGCATAGTCGAACAGGTCGTCGAACTGCACCTCCCAGCGGTCCGCCACCGGATCACCGTAGGCGTTGTCGATGACCGCCGCGATGCTGTCGGCGTCGGCATGGCCCAAGTTGATCCAGCTGAGCCAGGCGCGACCACCCTCCGTGGTATCGGCGATCTGGTGCCACTTGCCGGCATACAGGGTGCCGGCGTCGAGATCGCCCGCCGCGTCGGCGACGAACATCAGCAACATGGTGTTGGTGCCGTCGTCGGTGATGTAGACGGTCTTCTGGTCCGGCATCACGATGGACAGCTCGTTGGCGCTGCGCCCCATGGCAAAGTGCTTGCTGACATCGGTGGAGCCGTCGGCGTTCACCTTGACCTCCACCGGGTAGCCGTAGCGGTAGGGGTTCATCAGGGGCTGCGCGACCGCCTCCGAGCCCGCGGGGTTGTTGTCGTTGAAGGTCCAGTCGGTGGCGTCGTAGTAGGCCGCCATGGCCGCGTTGTAGCCGCCGATGCCGACGTCGGCGTCGACCCAGCCGCGCGCATCGGGCTCGTACTCTTCCGAGCCCAGGTGGGTGTTCCAGGGCGTCACGGTGCCGGCGCAGTGCACGAAGCCGCCGTAGACGCCCGAGAAGTCGATCAGGCGGGTCGCCTGCGGCGTCAGGTCGCCGCTCTCGTCCTGGTCCAGCAGCGTCAGGTACATGGCGCCCGGGCGCGTCTCGAAGTGCGAGACCAGATACAGCTGGTCGCCCACCTGGTGCAGGGAGTTGAAGTCGTTGGAGTTGGAGATGGCATCGGCGCAGCTCGGGTCGGCGGGGCTGTCGAAGTCGAGGCAGCTGCCGTTGCCCTCGTCCACCAGCGCGGTGCCGTCTCCCATGTACAGCTTGCCGAAGCGCTGGGTCGCGGAGGCGCTCGGCGTGGTGCCCTCCAGCAGCGGCAGCTGATCGCCGCTGCGCAGCAGGGTGTGGAAGCCGGTGGGCTCGATGAAGCCGTTGACTTGGGCGCTGGGCGACGCCACCACCGCGTGCTTTTCGACGGCCGGGTCCGGCACCGACGCCGGCGGCTGGGGCGCGTCGATACCTTCGGGCAGGAGGCTGCCGGCGTGCAGGCTACCGCCGGCCAGCGCGAGGGCGCCGGCGATGGCGACATGAAGACGGGTCTTGATGAACATGGACGGCTCCGTGGAGATTTTGCAGGGACGGACAAGCGCACGCGAGCCCAACGCGCCGGAGCGCGCGGGCTTGCGGGTGTCGGGGTGGTTGAGCGGGGGCTAGAGTACCCGCCGACTGTTGCCCCGCCGTTGCCGTGTGGTTGCGGTTTGGTGACCCGCGACCGCGCGCCGCCGCAAGTCGACGGCGACCCCGCTCGCCGCCAATCTCGGATCGGATTCGAGCATTGGCGCAGCGACAAGAAGCAAGGGGAGCGGATTCCCGATTAGCCGCGCCCAGTTGCCGTTCAGGGGGCGACCGTGCGCGGCGGGAAGGTCTACAATCAGCACTCTCGGAATGATTAGCCGCGGTGGTCGCCAGATCGCCGATCCAACAACCCAACCCCTGATGGAGATCGATCGTTGAAGTTTGCAGTCAAGAGAATCTGGCCGAAGATGCCGGCGCAGTGGGAGGATCGTGGTGAGGCCGATAGCGCGAAGGCGTTTGCGCTGGGCTTTGCCGAGTCGCGCACCCTCGCCGAGGCGGTGGAACTGGTGGTGATCGAGGATGAGGGCGATGAGGATGATCGCGCCACGCGGTTTTATCGCGTCGTCGGCACCAATCCCTACAGCGTAAAGCCCGCCGACCCGCGGCCGATCACCGCCGGGGGTACCGCGCCTGCGCAGAAGGCCGCCGCGGCCGATGGCGCCGAGTCCGGCGTCGGGCTGGAGGGACCGCCGGGGGAGAGGGACGAACGTCCGGTGGAGATGGCCGACCTGCGCCCGTTCGGCAGCTTCCTGTTCTTCTCCATGAAGATCATGGTGGTGTTCGTCGCGGTGCTGTTCATCGTGCGCGGGATTCGCTGGTATTTCATCGGCTAAGTCAAGATTCAGAAACAAGTGGTGCAGGCGCAACCACGAAACGGCCAGTCAAAAGGTTTAGCGAGCGGGCGTCTGCACCACTTGTTTCTGAACCGATCCTAAGCGGACGCTTGGCCGTTGCCGCCGAGCATCTCCTCGGCATGGGCGCGGGTGGTGGCCGTGATCTCGGTGCCGCCGAGCATGCGGGCGATCTCGTCAATGCGCTCGGCGGCGGACAGGGCGGTGATGTCGGTAAAGGTCTGCCCGTCCACCGCCTGCTTGGCCACGCGTAGCTGGGCGTAGCCCTGGGCGGCGACCTGGGGCAGGTGGGTGACGCACAGCACCTGACGGGCATCGCCCAGGCGGCGCAGCAGGCGGCCGACGATCTCGGCGACCCGCCCGCCGATGCCCACGTCCACCTCGTCGAAGACCAGCGTCGGCACGCTGCCGCATTCGGCGGTGGCGACCTGGATGGCGAGGCTGATGCGCGAGAGCTCACCGCCGGAGGCGACCTTGGCCAGGGGCTGCAGCGGCTGGCCGGGGTTGGCGCTGACTTGAAGGCCGATGCGGTCCAGCCCCTGACTGCCGGCGGATGCCTCATCGCCGGTCTCCACGGCAACATCGAGACGACCGCCGGCCATGCCGAGGCTCTGCATGGCCTCGGTGACCGTGTCCGCGAGCCGGGCGGCGGCGTCGCGGCGGGCGCTGCTGAGCTTTGTGGCCTGTTCCATAAAGCTGGCGCGGGCCGCCTCGCGGTCGCGCTCCAGGCTGCCCAGGTCGGCGTCGGCGCGTTCCAGCTCGGCCAGCTCGGCGCGCAGCTGCTCCAGGCTGTCCGGGATCTGCTCGGGCAGGATGCGGTACTTGCGCCCCAGCTCGTGGATGCGCCCGAGACGGGCCTCGACCTCCGCCAGCCGCGCCGGGTCCAGTTCCAGGACATCGAGGTATTGGCGCAGGTTGCCGGCCGCCTCTGCCACCTGAACGGTGGCCGCTTCCAGCAGTTCTGCGGTCTCGGTGAGTTTGGGGTCGAGCCGGGTCAGTCCGCTGAGTTCGGCGGCGGCGTGGCCGAGCTGGTCGCGCAGGGCCGGCTCGCCGTCGTAGAGCAGATCCACCAGGCTTGCCGTGGTGCCCTGCAGGCCGTCGAGGTTGGCGAGCCGGCGCTGCTCGGCGTCCAGGGCGTCGAGCTCGCCGTCGGCCAGGGCCAGCTCATCCAGCTCGCCGACCTGGAACGCCAGCAGGTCCATGCGCGCGGCGCGCTCGTCACGGGCCGAGGTCAACGCCTGCCAGCGCCGATCTAGGGAGCGGAATTGCTGAAAGGCGCGGGCAACGGCCGCCGCCTGCTCGGCCAGCCCGCCGTAGCCGTCGAGCAGGCCGATCTGCGCCGCCGGGCGCAGCAGCGACTGGTGCGCGTGCTGGCCGTGGATGTCCACCAGCAGGTCGCCGAGGGCCTGGAGCTGGGCGTTGCTGGCGGCCTGGCCGTTGATGAAGGCGCGGGCGCGCCCGCCGCGCACCAGCACCCGGCGCAGCAGACAGTCGTCGCCGTCGTCGAGGGCCTGCTCGCGCAGCCACTCCAGCGCCGCCGGGCAGCGGGCCAGGTCGAAGCTGGCGGAGACCTCGGCGCGGTCGCAGCCGGTGCGGATCATGCTCGCATCGGCCTTGTCGCCGAGGGCCAGGCCGAGGGCGTCGATGAGGATGGATTTGCCGGCGCCGGTCTCGCCGGTCAGGGCCGTCATACCGGGCCCGAGGTCGAGCTCCAGCCGGCTGACGATCACCATATCCTTGATGAAGATGTGGCTTAGCATGGCGTTAAGGCCCGGCTTAGGATCGGTTCAGAAACAAGTGGCGCAGACGCCCGCTCGCTGAACCTTTTGATTGGCCGTTTTTTGGTTGCGTCTGCACCACTTGTTTTTGAACCTTGACTTAGCAGGGGGATGCGTGCTGGGGGTGGCCGCCCCAGCCAAGTTTGGCGCGCAGGATGCCGTAGTGGTCGTGTCCCGGCGGATGCAGCAGCCTGGCCCGGTGCGGGCTGCGGCGGATGCGCACCCGGGCGCCGGCGTCGAGGGGCAGGTGACTCTGGCCGTCGCAGGTCAGACGCACCTGGCCGGACTGCTGGTGGCACAGGCGCAGCTCGATCAGGCTCTCGCCGCCGATCACCAGCGGTCGGTTGGACAGGGTGTGGGGGCAGATCGGCACCAGCAACAGCGCATCCAGCGCCGGATGCACCAGCGGCCCGCCCCCGGACAGGGCGTAGGCGGTGGAGCCCGTGGGGGTGGAGACGATCAGCCCGTCGGAGCGCTGGGCGTTGACGAAGTGGCCGTCGACGAAGGTGCCGAGTTCCACCATGCGCACCGTGTTCCACTTGTGGATGACGATGTCGTTCAGGGCCCATTCGATGTGGTCGGAGCCGTCCACCGTGGCCTCGAGCACGGCGCGGTCGTCGACGGCATAGTCGCCGTCTAAGATGCGATCCAGATTCGCCTCCAGGTGATCGGGGGAGACGTCCACCAGGAAGCCGAGGCGGCCCAGGTTGATGCCCACCAGCGGGACGCCGTGGGGGGCCATGGTGCGCGCCGCGCTGAGGAAGGTGCCGTCGCCGCCGACGACGATGATCAGGTCGCAGCGGCTGCCCAAGTCGGCGCAGTCATAGCCGGAATGGCCGGGCTGCACAAGCTCGGCCGTGTCCGGGTCCAGCAGCATTGCCAGCCCGCGGTGGCCGAGGTGCGCGCGCAGACGCTCCACGGTGGAGCGCAGCCGGGGCTCGTCGTCGCGCTTGGCGACGATGCCGATGGTGTGGAACGGGTGCATTGGAGCGCCCCCGGGCGCGTCGCCGATGCGCCGCGCCGGGCGGGCCGCTATTCGCTCTCCGCCTCGTCGTCCTTGAGCTTGACGACGTCGGTGTTGAGTTCGATGGTCGCCTCGCTGCGCATCTCGGTCAGGGCATCGGAGACCTTCTGGCGGCGGAGGGCGGCCTCCAGCGTCGGCTTGGCGTCCTCCATCGACGGCGGCTCGGCGTCGCGGGTCTCTTCGAGCATGATCACATGCCAGCCGAATTGGGTCTGCACCGGCTTTTCGGTGTAGCTGCCGGGCTCGAGCGCGGCCACGGCGTCGGAGAACGGTTTGACCATCTGTCGGGCATCGAACCAGCCGAGATCGCCGCCCTTTTCCGCGGTGGGACCGAGGGAGTTCTCCTTCGCCAGCTGGTTGAAGTCCTTGCCCTTGCTCTTGTCGAGGTTGGCGATCAGCGCCTCGGCCTTGGCCTGGTCGTCGACCAGGATGTGGCGCGCCTTGTACTCGGTGCGCTTGGTGCCCTGCTTGAGCTGCTCGTAGGCGTCCGCGTACTCCGCGTCGCTGATCTCGGCCTCGGTGGCGATCTGCTGCAGCACCGCGGCGGACAGCACCATCATGCGCTGCAGTTCGACGGCGGCCTTGACCTCGCGGTTGTCGATGAGGTCGCGCTTCTCCGCCTCCTGGGCGGCGACGGTCAGGTTCAGGAATTCGTTGAAGACCTGCTCTTGGAATTCGGGCGAGTTCTGCGATCGGCTTTGGGTCAGGCGCTCGTTGAAGAAGGCGCGGAAGACGTCGAGGGCGTAGGGCGTCTCGTTGACGGTCGCAATCACGGTGTCGGCGTCTTGCGCCGCGGCGTCGTCATTCTGGGCGAGCAGCAGCTGCGGTGCGGAAAGCAGCGCGGTCAGGGACAGGGCGAGGGAGAGCTTTTGCATGCGGTGGAGTCCTTACTGGGTTGCGAGGATGATAGCGATGAAACAGGTCGTCGGCGGGATCGGTGCCCGGACAAAGGCCCGCGCGCCGATCCCCCGAACGGCCGATGCGGTCCGCTCAGGCCGGCAGCACCTTGACGAAGGGCTTGACCCGGATCTCGGTGAACACGCCGGCCTGCTTGTACGGGTCGGCGTCGGCCCAGTCTTGGGCGCTGGCGAGGTCGTCGAACTCGGCCACGATCAGCGAGCCGGTGAAGCCGGCCTCGCCGGGCGTCGGGCTGTCGATCGCCGGGTGCGGCCCGGCGAGCAGCAGACGGCCCTGTTCCTGCAGGGCGCGCAGGCGACCGAGGTGGGCCGGGCGGGCTTCGAGGCGGGCGGCGAGGGTATCCGGCCGGTCGGTGGCGATGATGGCATAGAGCACGTCAGTTGGTCTCCGTCGGGGCCGTCGCGTCGGCATCGTCGTCGCGGATATGCCGGGCCAGATAGAAGGCCTGGGCGACGACGAACACAAGTGTGAGCGCCATCATACCGAAGAGCTTGAAGTTGACCCAGACCTCTTCGCCGGCCTGGGCGGCCTGGCAGAGCCCGAGCAGGCCATCGGTGAAGCGCTCGGCGCAGTGGGCGAGGTCGATCTCCGGGTCGCCGCTGGCCATGACCAACGCCTGCTTGGCCTGATGGAAGCCGCTCCACCAGTAGACCACGAGCAGGTTGAGGATGCCGGAGACGACAAAAAAGCCCACCCAGGCCAGGTTCAGCCGGCGCCAGATCCGGCGCGGGACGTCCACCGCCTCGTCCATCAGCCGTTCGATCAGCGTGCGCTCGCCGATGAACTGGCTGCCGAGCAGGGCAGCGGCGAACAGCCAGTCGACGATGGTCGGCTTCCACATGATAAAGATCGGGTCGTGCAGCGCGAACGTCAGCCCGCCGAACACCAGCAGCAGGCCGAGCGTGATCAGGTGCATGCGCTCGACGCGGCCCCGTCGCAGCCGCGTCCAGCCGACCTGGACCGCCGAGGCGACGATGGCCACCCCGGTCGCCCAGTAAATGCCGTAGAGCTTGTAGGCGACGAAGAACAGGATGATGGGGAAGAAGTCGGTGAGGAATTTCATCGGCGCGGCTGGTCGTCGGGACGGGATTGCGCGGCGCCGATCGGCGCCTGGGAGGGGGGTGGGCACAGGCGTCGATCATCGGCCGCCACCCGCGAGCCGTGCATCATAGCCGGTATCGGCATGATCGCGGCGTCCGGTGCATTGGCACCGAAGTACCGAGTATGCGCGTTGTCGTTGTCGTCGCGCGCTTCGCGCATCACTGCATGACCGCAAGGCAGACCCCGTTCAGTGCAGATGCCGCGCCCGACACCAAGCATCACAGTAGCGTCGCAGCATGTCCGCGGCGGTGGGCGGACAGTCCGCAGCCTGCATCTGCGCCATGCATTCGCGGAAAAAGTCGGGGGCGGCGTCGGGGATCTGGTCGACGAGGGCGTCGAAGGCGGCTTGCATCAGGGCCGGCTGCTGCGTGCGGTTGGCGACCATGGCGTGATTGAGGAGCAGCTTGCGCCAGGCGCGACCGGCCGCGGAGTCGGCCGTGGCCTCGCTGGCCTTTGGACTGGCGGCCTGGACGATCTGGTCGAGCATCCCGTGCAGGCCCTCCAGATCGTGCTTGTCGCCGAGCCGGTGGGCGAGACCCGCTGCCGCATTGGCCACCGGCGCCAGGTGGCCGATCTCGCCGCCGTGTCGCGCGGCGCAGCAGGCGTAGGGCAGGGCGAGCTGTTCCCAGTCCGCGGCCAGGTCGGCGCGCCCGAGCCGGGCGGCCTGTGTCGATAGATCGGCGAGCAGGCCGATGCCGTGGTCGCACAGCCGGGCAAGGTGCCGATTGCCGGAGGGGTTCGCCTCTTGCCGATCGTCGTCGGCGAGGCGCTGCACGGCGTCGATGGTCTCGGTCAAGGCGTCCGCCAAGACGTCCGGCGGCGGCTCGTCGGTCTCGCCCAAGTCGTCGAAGACGTCGCGCGAGCAGGCGGCGAGGCGGACCACCTCGTCTCGAATGGCGATGGTATCAACGGCAGGGAGCATGCGCAGTGTCGATATTCTTGAACCTTATCCGAGCATATAGGGATCGCCGGGTCATATCCCACCTCGCCTGACCGCCGCGGGGTTGGATCGGCTAGAATGCCGCCATGATGCCGACCCCCGACCTCCACAGCCACTCCACCGCCTCCGACGGCACCCTGACCCCCACCGCGCTGATGCAGCGCGCCGCCGCCGCCGGGGTCGAGGTGCTTGCGCTGACCGATCACGACACCACCGAGGGCCTTGCCGAGGCCGCGCGGGCCGCCGCCGAGACCGGCGTCCTGTCGATCCCCGGCGTCGAGATCTCGGTCAGCTGGGGCGGGCGGACCATCCATCTGGTGGGCCTGAACGTGGACCCCGACAACGGCGTGCTCGCCGATGGGCTGGCGTCGCTGCGGCGGTTCCGCGACTGGCGCGCCGAGGAGATGGGCCGGCGCCTGGACAAGGCCGGCCACAGCGGTGCCTACGAGGGCGCCAAGGCGTTGTCCAACGGTCGGCTGATCAGCCGCACGCACTTCGCCCGCTTCCTGGTCTCCCGCGGGGCGGCAAGCGATGTGCGCGGGGTCTTCCAGCGTTTCCTGGTCAGCGGCAAGCCCGGCCATGTGGCCGGGGAATGGACCCCGCTGGAGGATGCGGTGGCCTGGGTGCGCGCCGCGGGCGGGCAGGCGGTGCTGGCGCATCCGGCCCGCTATGGCCTGACCCGCACCCGCATGCTGCGGCTGCTCGGCGAGCTGAAGGAATGCGGCGGCCATGGCCTGGAGGTCCTCTGCGGCAGCCACAGCCGCGACGATAGCTTCACCGCCGCGCGCCACGCCCGCGAGACCGGCCTGCTGGCCTCCGCCGGCTCCGACTATCACGGCCCGGAAAGCCCCTGGGTCGAGCTCGGCCGGCTGCCGCCGATGCCGCCGGATTGTCGCCCGATCTGGGCCGACTGGGACCTGCCGGCGCGCATCCGCGCCATGGCCGCTTAGGACGACCCGTCGATGGCGCAGTATTTCGAGATCCACCCGGAGAATCCGCAGCCGCGGCTGATTGCCCAGGCGATGGAGATCATCGCCGGCGGCGGTGTCGTGGCCTACCCCACCGATTCGAGCTATGCGCTCGGCTGCCAGATCGGCGAGAAGTCCGCGCTGGAGCGTATCCGCATGATTCGTCGGCTCGACGACAAGCACAACTTCACCCTGGTGTGCAGCGACCTGTCGGAGATCTCCACCTACGCCAAGATCGACAATCAGGGCTATCGGCTGTTGAAGTCCCTGACCCCCGGCCCCTATACCTTCATCTACCAGGCCACCAAACAGGTGCCCCGGCGGCTTTTGCACCCGAAGCGGCGCGCCATCGGCATCCGCGTGCCGGACACACCGATCTGCCGCGCCTTGCTCGGCGAGTTCGGGCAGCCGATCCTGAGCACGACGCTGATCCTCCCCGGCGACAGCGTGCCGCTGAACGACAGCTACGACATCCGCGAGGAGATCGGCCACTGTGTCGACCTGATCATCGACGGCGGTCCCTGTGGGGTCGACCTCACCAGCGTCATCGACATGACGCAAGACCCACCCGCCGTGGTCCGCGCCGGCAAGGGCGACATCTCCCTGTTCCAAGACTGAGCCGACGGGCCGCGCCCAACCCTACGGAAACCCCATGGATCTGAACCAGATCGTTCAACTGATCGCCGTGCTGGCATTGCCGCTGCTGTTTGCGATCACCGTCCACGAGGCCGCCCACGGCTGGGTGGCCAACCGCCTCGGCGACCACACGGCGTTCATGCTCGGTCGCGTGACCTTCAACCCGATCAAGCATATCGACCCGGTGGGCACCATCCTCGTGCCGCTGTCGATCCTGCTGCTGTCCTCGCTGGGCGGGGCCACGTTCCTGTTCGGCTGGGCCAAGCCGGTGCCGGTGGACTGGCGCAACCTCGGCCGTCCGCGCCGCGACATGGCCCTGGTGGCCATCGCCGGGCCGGGGGCCAACCTGGTCATGGCCCTGTTCTGGGGGCTGATGATCAAGCTCGGCGTGCTGCTGATCGGCGTCTCGGACTGGGTGGCGATGCCGCTGGTCTACATGGGCGCCGCCGGCGTGCTGATTAACCTGGTGCTGATGACGCTGAACCTGTTCCCGCTGCTACCGTTGGACGGTGGGCGGGTGCTGGCGTCGCTGCTGCCGCCGCGGCTCGCCTACGGCTTCTCCCGGCTGGAGCCCTACGGGCTGATCATCCTGCTGGCGCTGCTGTTCACCGGCATCCTTGGCAAGCTGCTGCTGCCGGCCATCTCCGTCGCGCTGCTGCTGATCCCCGGCGCCGGCGTGGTGCGCGAGCTGTTTCCGATGTGACAGCGCCGTGGGCCGCGCTTCGGTATCCTTGGCGCCTGTCGCGGCAATGGCCGGCACGGCGGCCTGACGCCCGCGTCCGTTTTTGCCCACTCATTCAACCCGCCCCCGATGGAGGCACCCCTTGACCCCTGTCCCTGCGCAACATGCCCGCGTGCTCTCCGGCATGCGTCCCACCGGCCGGCTCCACCTGGGCCACTACCACGGCGTGCTGAAGAACTGGCTCGAACTCCAGCACGAGTACGAGTGCTTCTTCTTCGTCGCCGACTGGCATGCCCTGACCACGGACTACGATGATCCGTCGGGGATCCCGCAGTCGAGCCGGGACATGGTCATCGACTGGTTGGCCGCCGGCATCAACGGCGGCTCGGCGACGCTGTTCGTGCAGTCGCGGGTGCCCGAGCACGCCGAGCTGCACCTGCTGTTGTCGATGATCACGCCGCTGGGCTGGCTGGAGCGCATCCCCAGCTACAAGGACCAGCAGGAGAAGCTCAAGGAGAAGGACCTGGCCACCTACGGCTTCCTCGGCTACCCGCTGCTGCAGAGCGCCGACATCCTGATCTACCGCGCCGGCATGGTCCCGGTGGGCGAGGATCAGGTGGCCCATGTGGAGATCACCCGCGAGATCGCCCGGCGCTTCAACCACATCTACGGTCGCGAGCCGGACTTCGAAGACAAGGCCGAGCAGGCCAAGCGCAAGATGGGCAAGAAGAACGCCAAGCTGTTCGACCGCCTGCGCCGGGCCTATCAAGAACAGGGCGATCAGGAGTCGCTGGAGGTGGCCCGCGCGCTGCTCGACGGCCAGGCCAACATCACCGTGGCCGACCGCGAGCGCCTGTTCGGCTATCTGGAGGGCGGCGGTCGGGTCATCCTGCCCGAGCCCCAGCCGCTGCTGACCAAGGCCGCGAAGATGCCGGGCCTGGACGGGCAGAAGATGTCCAAGTCCTACGGCAATACCATCGCGCTGCGCGATGATCCCAAAGACGTCGAGCAGAAGCTGCGCACCATGCCCACCGACCCGGCCCGCGTGCGCCGCACCGATCCCGGCAACCCCGAGGTCTGCCCGGTGTGGCAATTCCATCAGGTCTACTCCGACGCCGCCCGCCGCGACTGGGTCCAGCAGGGCTGCCGCAGCGCCGATATCGGCTGCCTGGAGTGCAAGCAGCCGATTGTCGATGCCGTGCGCGCCGAGCTTGAGCCCATCCAGCAGCGCGCCCGCGAGCTGGAGGCGCAGCCCGAGGTGGTGCGCAGCATCCTCGACGAGGGCAGCGACCGCGCCCGCGAGGTGGCCCGCGAGACCATGGAAGAGGTCCGGCATGCGATGTCGTTGAATCAGCGTTGAGCGTTGTTGTTGTTGTCTCTTAGCGCAACCATCGCCGGCTAGTGCACCGCTGCGGAAGTCCAAAGACCGCCGGCATGCCCACTCGGTGCTGTGGGAGCGACTTGCAGTCGCGACTTCCGCGTCGCGGCGGTCGCGATTGCAAATCGCTCCCACAGCTGCGGGCGGTCTCGGAATTTTCGCGGCAAAGCACTAGTACCCGTGCGCCTAAGTCGGACCAACAAGCTGCGGTCGTTGTCGTTGTCGTAATCGTAATCGAAACTCTGCGCGACAACGACAACGACAACGACAACGACAACGACAACGACAACGACAACGACAACGACAACGACAACGACAACGACAACGACAACGACAACGACAACGACAACGACAACGACAGCGACAGCAGACAGCGACAACGAATGGTCTCGATACATCCGCAGCGGCGCGCTAGGTACGGAAAGAGGTCCCAGCCTTGACCGACGTCCAAGAAGCAACGGCAGGTGCCGAGCAGCCGACGGTCCCGCTCGCCATCGTCGACGGCACCCCGCTGCTGGAGTTGCCGCAGGACCTCTACATCCCGCCGGACGCGCTGGAGGTCTTCCTCGACACCTTCGAGGGGCCGCTGGACCTGCTGCTGTATCTGATCCGCAAGCAGAACCTGGATATCCTCCATATCCCCATCGCCGTCATCACCGACCAGTACATGGAGTACGTCGAGCTGATGAAGGACATCAAGCTGGAGCTGGCCGCGGAGTATCTGGTCATGGCCGCCATGCTCTGCGAGATCAAGTCGCGCATGCTGCTGCCGCGCCCCGAAAGCGCCGATGACGACGAAGACGACCCGCGCGCCGAGCTGATCCGTCGGCTGCTTGAATACGAGCGCTTCAAGCAGGCCGCCCTCGACCTGGACGAGCTGCCGCGGCTGGAGCGCGACCTGTTCCCGACCAATGCCGCCGTCCCCCCGGGACACGTGCGCCGGATCCCGCCCAAGGTCGAGCTGCCGGAGCTGCTCGGCGCCCTACGCGAGGTCCTGGCCCGGGCCGACCTGTTCACCAGTCACCGTATCGAGCGCGAATCGCTGTCGCTGCGCGAGCGCATGTCGCTGGTCATGGAGCGGCTGCACGGTTGCGACTTCGTGCGCTTCACCGAGCTGTTCGACGTCACCGAAGGCCGCGCCGGCGTCGTCGTCAGCTTCCTCGCCATACTGGAGCTGATCAAGGCATCCATCCTGGAGCTGGTTCAGTCCGAGGCCTATGCGCCCATCCATGTCCGACTGCGCCTGGCCGAGCCGGGGGCGGAGGAGGCGCCGGAGCCGGATGCGGCCTGATCAGTCACAAGCGCGCTGCCGGCCGGCGCCATGGCCCCCGCGCCGGCGCATTCGCTCGGCCTTTTCTGCTGGACAAATCCTCAGCTTTCCTGCATAAAACTCCGATGTCTTCGCTCTGCGCATCCGCCCGGCCAGTCCAGGGTTCAAGCCGTCGATCCGTCGTGCACGCTGTGCCTCTCCGCCTTGGCACGGGCCTCCCGGCGGCTGATCGGGCCTGCCGGAACCCCCATCAACAGCCGTGAAGACAGCAACCATCGCCTACCGTGTCGTGGATTTCCTGCGGCGCTGGCCCCCCTTCCACTACATGAGCGACCCGGAGCTGTTGGAGCTGGCCGGCGGCGGCCGGGTGCTGTTCCACGAGAACGACGAGATGGTCTTCGAGCAGGGCCGTCCGCGCCGGCCCTACGTCTACGTGATCCAGCAGGGCACGGTGCGGCTGGTGGAGGAGACCCCCCAAGGACCGGAGCTGCGCGATGTCCGCGGCGAGGGCGACCTGCTCGGCGTCGGCCGCTATCTCGGCATCAGCGATCACCTGTACACGGCCCGCACCGAGACCGACACCATCCTCTACGCGCTGCCGGCGGACATGTTCTGGGATCTGGTCAAGGCGCACCCGCGGGCGAGCCGCTTCCTGGCCGCCTATTTCTCCGTCGCCATCAGCCCGAGCGGCCTGGAAACCCAGCAGCCCCGCGGCGATGAGCTGCGCATCGGCCGCCGCCCGGTGGACTGGATGACGCGTCATGTCACCGCCCCCCAGCGCCCGGTCATCTGCGAGCCCGAGACCGGGGCGCGGGAGGTCGCGACCCTGCTCGACCGTCAGGGCGCCACCACCGCCGTGGTGCTCGGTCGCGACGGCCATGCCCAGGGCCTGCTGACCGCGCGGCTGCTCAGCGGCAAGATCGCCAGCGGCCGGTTTCCCCTCGATGCCCCGGCCCGCGAGATCATGGCCGGACTGCCGCCGATCGCCGTGCCCGGTCTGGAGGCGGGCGCCTATCTGACGCGGATGCTGGACCACCAGACCGACCAGATCCTGCTCACTGCCGACGGCACCTCCCATTCCCAGTTCCTCGGCCTGGTCTCGCGGCGGGACCTGACCCGGGTCGAGGGTGCCGCATCGCTGGCCATCGTCGAGGACATGGGCAACGCCTGGAAGGTGGGCGAGCTGGCCCGGCTGCGCACCCAGGCCACGGGTATGATTGCCGCGGCGCTCACCGGGGCCGATGCGGTGCGCTGGCTGGCGCCGATGGCCACCGCCTTCGATGCCGCCGTGCTGCGCCGGCTGGTGATGCTGGTCGAGGGCGGCCTGGAGGAGGAGGGCCTGGAGAACCCGGGGCTGGAGCACTGCTGGGTGTTCTTCGGTTCGGCCGGCCGCAGCGAGCTGATGACCGTCTACGATCTGGATCACGGCCTGATCTACGCGGACCCGCCCGCGGACCAGGCCCGGATCGCCCGTAGCTGGTTCCTGGAACTGGGCCGCCGGGTCAGCGCGGGGTTGGCTGCCTGCGGCTTCGTGACCACGGCCAAGGCCATCGTCGCCGGCCACCCGAGCGCCTGCCGCGCCGTCGGCGAGTGGGGTCATGCCTTCAGTGGCTGGATTCGCGACCCGGCGGTCAACTGCACCTACCGCGCCATGTCGTTCTTCGACATCCGCCCGGTGTATGGCGACTGCCAACTGGTGGCGCAGCTGGAGCAGCACATCGTGGGCGAGGAGCGCGACAACAAGCTCTTCGTCCCGCTGCTGGTGGACGACTCCATGGCCAACCTGCCGCCGATGACCTTCTTCCGCGGACTCACCGGGGACGACGCCAGCACCTACAGCGACGTGCTCGATCTGCAGCGCGCCGCCCTGCAACCGCTGGTGGACCTGGCCCGGGCACTGGCCCTGGGACACGGCATCTACACGGCCAAGGGCACGCTCGATCGTCTGGCGGCCGTCGCCCCCCAGGTGGAGGGCGCGGATTCGCTGATCGCCGAGGCCGCCGAGGCCTTCCGCATCGCCCTCTACCACCGCGCCCGCAATGGCCTGGCCAACGACAACGACGGCAGCCGGGTGGACCCCGCGAAGCTCACAAGGTTGGAGCAGAACCTGCTCAAGTCCGGCTTCCGCACCGTGCTGCGGCTGATGGAGTACCTCGCCAAACGCTACGGCCTGTCGCTGAGGCGCTGAGTCCATGCAGCCGTTCGCACGCATCCTCACCTACTACCGGGAGGCCTTCGAGGCCAGCTGGTCCGACTCCGAGCCCCTCGACGGCGTGCGCTTCGTCGTCCTCGACTGCGAGACCACCGGCCTCGACCCCCGCCGCCACCGCATCGTCAGCATCGGCGCCATCGCCGTCAACGGTGCCCAGATCGACCTCTCCGACACCTTCGAGGCCCTGCTTCGGGTGCGCCACAATACCGAGACCACGCCGGTGCACGGCATCACCCGCTACGAGACCCGCAACGGCCTCGACGAGCCCGAGGCCATCGCCGCCCTGCTCGGCTATCTGCGCGACGGCGTCATCGTCGGCCACCACATCGGCCATGATCTGGGCATGATCAACGCCGCGCTGGAGCGCAACTTCGGCCTCGGCCTGCGCAACCGCCACCTCGACACCGGCCTGCTGACCCTGCAGCTGGAGCAGGACGGCGCCTTCCCGGAGCAGGCCAAGCTGCGTCACGTCACCCTCGACGCCCTCTGCGCCCGCTTCGACATCCTCCCCTACGACCGCCACACCGCCGCCGGCGACGCCTTCCTCACCGCCCAGGTCTTTCTGCGCCTGCTGCGCCTGGCCGGCCGCCATGACCGCACCACCCTCGGTGCGCTGCTGCGCCAGGACCTCGGGGTCGATGGTGAGGACGGCGACTGATCTGCCAGGACGGCATTTTTCAGCATCGCCCTAAAGCCTAGTCAAGGTTCAGAAACAAGTGGTGCAGACGCAACCACGAAACGGCCAATCAAAAGGTTCAGCGAGCGGGCGTCTGCACCACTTGTTTTTGAATCGATCCCTAGGATGCCTTCAGCGCGGACGTGGCAATCGCCGCGGCGAGGGTCGGGTCGCTCCTGCCGCGCTCGGCGTGGACGCACAGAGCGCCGCAATCGCCGCGGCCAGCTCCGGTCTGCGGAAGGGCTTGGTCATCACGCGGTCGGCGCCGGCGCTGATGCAGCGGGCGTGCTCGTCGGCGAAGTTGCTCGCGGTCAGGATCATGATGGGCGGATGGCCGCCGGCGCGGGCGCGGTATTGCTCGGTGACCTGGGGGCCGGACAGGCGCGGCATGTGGAAATCCAGGATCACCAGGTCCCAGGTCCGATGGCGCAGGGCTTCGAGGGCATCGGCACCGTCGGCGACCGCCTGCACCGCGCAGCCGAGCTTGGTCAGATGGGCGACGGCAATCTGCCGGCTCACCGTGTCGTCCTCGGCGAGCAGGACGCGCAGGCCGGGCGGGACGACGGCGGCGACCGCCGTGCTGCCGGTGGCAACGGGCAACGGCAGTCGGACGCTGAAGCAGCTGCCCGCGCCGGGGGTGCTGGCCACGTCGATGTCGCCGCCCATGGCATCGCTGATGCGCTTGCAGATGCTCAGGCCCAGGCCGGCACCGGTGTCGTCCACCCGTTGCCCCTCCGGGCTTTGCCAGAACGGCTCGAAGACTTGGCCGAGCTTGTCGCCGGGGATGCCGACGCCGGTGTCCGCGACCTGGATCTCCCAGTTGCCGTCGCGGTAGGCCGAGCGGATGCTGACGCGGCCCCGCAGCGTGAATTTGGCGGCATTG
The DNA here is from genome assembly GCA_942491465.1 of uncultured Gammaproteobacteria bacterium. Lineage (GTDB taxonomy): Bacteria > Pseudomonadota > Gammaproteobacteria > Chromatiales > Chromatiaceae > CALOBA01. The sequence goes on along the minus strand of CALOBA010000038.1, from coordinate 115,434 downwards.
TTGGCAAGATTGAGGACGATCTGCCGGCAGCGCCCGGCATCGCCTAGGAGCAGCGCCGGCAGCTGGTCGCCGGCCTCCACCGCGAGCGCGATCTCGGGCTTGAGTACCGCGCGCACCACCATGGCCAGGTCGGCGATCAGCTGCCTCGGCGAGAATGCCTCGGGGCGCAGCTGCAGCGTGCCGCTCTCCAGCTTCGACAGGTCCAGGGTCTCGTTGACCAGCGCCCTCAGCGTCATCCCGCAGGCCTTGGCCACCTCCAGCTGCTCGGCAATCTGCGGCGGGTGCTCGCAGTCGAGCAGCAGGTCGACGGTGCCGAGCATCCCGTTCAGCGGGGTGCGCATGTCGTGGCTGATGGTGGCCAGAAAGCGGGTCTTGCTCATGCTGGCCCGCTCGGCCAGTTCGCGGGCGGCGATCAGCTGCATCTGGTTCCGGCGCATGGCCAGCAGCCGCTCGACCTGGCGGGCGATGAGGGTGAGCTGCTCGCGCTGCGTGGCGGTCAGCGACTTGGGGCTGGCGCTGATCGCGCACAGCGTGCCCAGCGGCAGCTCGGTGTCGGGGGCCTTGATCGGCATGCCGGCGTAGAAGCGGATCTGGGGCGCCCCGGTCACCAGCGGGTTGTCGGCGAAGCGGGCGTCGTCGAGGGCGTTCTCGACCACGAACAGCGCGTCGGGATCGAGGATGGCATGGGCGCAGAAGGCAAGGTCGCGAGGGGTCTGCGTGGCGTCCAGGCCGCAGCGCGACTTGAACCACTGGCGGTCTTCGTCGATCAGCGACACCAGGGCGATCTCCGTGCCGAGGACCAGCGTCACCAGCCGGGTCAGTTCGTCGTAGGCGGCCTCGCCATCGGTATCCAGGATCTGCAGCGCCTTCAGCTGCGCGATGCGCGCCGTTTCTCTCGGGTGCTTCGGGGCGGGTTGCATGGTTGTGGTGACGATGGGCGCGGGATCGGTAGTGGGCGTGTTCGGCGGCGATCGGCCCGAGCGCCGCCCCGACGAATCGGGTCAGTATAGCCGGTAAATCGGCCTCGGCCCGGCGCTGCGGACGGCAACGTCAAGGCGTCGGCGCCGGCCGTGCCTGGTATGCTCTCGCCCATGCTTCAGGTAACGGCACAGATCCGCATCGACGAGGCCGAGCTGACCGAGCAGTTCACCCGCTCGCCGGGGCCGGGCGGTCAGCATGTCAACAAGGTCTCCACGGCGGTGCAGCTGCGCTTCGACGTGCGCCGCTCGCCGTCGCTGCCGCCCCCCGTGCGCGCGCGGCTGCTGCTGCTCGCCGGCAGCCGCGTGGATACCGACGGCGTCCTCACCATCCACGCCCATCGCCACCGCAGCCGCGAGCGCAACCGCATCGATGCCCGCGAGCGGCTCGCCGCGCTGATCCGTCAGGCCGCCCATACCCCCAAGCCGCGGCGCCCGACCCGACCGTCGCGCTCCGCCCGGGCACGCCGTGTCGATGACAAGAAGCGGCGGGCGGGCACCAAGCGGCTGCGCGGGCGGGTCTCGGACCGGGATTGACGGACGGATGCCCGTTTCGCAACGGGCAAGTGGCGACCCGCGCCCACCGCCGCGACGCAAAGCTGACGCCCTCAAGGAAGCTGCCGACGCCTGCCGGGGCGCGGGCATGGACGACTACCTCTCCAAGCCCATCAACCGTGATGAACTCGCCGGTGTGCTCGCCCGCTACCTCGACCCGGCCCGGCCCCTGGACCCTGCGGCGGGCTCATCGCTTGACCCGGTGGCAGATCAGGCAGCCGAGCCTGAGGGACGGTGAAGCAAGGTCAATCCGGCCCCCAGCCAAGGCTCCGCGCCCGCCGCCCCCAGATCCAGACATACTGACTGCCGCTGACCAGCACCGTCAGCAGGCAGCCCCAGACCAGCAGCTCGAGCACCGGCCCCGGCAGCGGCAGCGGGCCGGCATTGGCGATGACGGCCACCACCAGCAGGATCTGCACCACGGTGTTGAGCTTGCTGGTCACCAGCGGCTCGGCCTCCACCGCCTCGATCCCGAAGTTGTACAACAGCGCACCGCCGAGGATGATCAGATCGCGCAGCACCGCCGCCGCCACCAGCCAGATCGGGATCAGATCCAGTGCGCCCAGCACCAGAAAGGAGCAGACCAGCAGGATCTTGTCGGCGACCGGATCGAGCAGCCCGCCCAGCGGCGACTGCCAGTCATAGCGTTTGGCCAGCCAGCCGTCGATCCCGTCGGAGATTCCCGCCAGTACGAACAGCGTCAGCCCCCAGCCGAAGGCGTGATCCATCAGCAGATACAGGATGGGCACCACCGCGGCCAGGCGCAGGATGCTGATCATGTTGGGGATATGGCGGGGTTTAAGCGAGAACATGCCGGCGCGCCTCTGGTCTGGTCCGAAATGGAGTCCGAGTCGGTCGATGTGCGGACAACAGCCGCCACCGTGCGGGTCGGGGCCTGGCAGGTCGGCAGCCGCCGCTGCGCAGCCGGCACCGAGCGCACATCCCCGCGCGCCGTCATCGCGACCGGCGCCGGTGGCTGAATGCTACGCCGGGTGCGGCCCCGCTTCAATCCCCGGCGCACCAGGGTGGTGCGTGTTGTGCCGGTGCTTGGTGCCGCCTGCCCGTGCCGGCTGAAGCCGGCGCAGCCTGGTGGCAGCAGGGGCGGGGCCGCGGTCTCGCCTTGCGGACGCTGCCGGTGGGTCGCCCTCGGCCGGCGGCGTCAGTCCGCGGCCAGCGCCGCCCGCATCCGCGCAAGCTGAGTCTCCGGCACCGCCAGCAGCCGCCCGTCGTCCGCGCGGAACAGCCGCCCGCTGGGGATGCTGCCCATGGGCTCCGGGCCGGTGCCGGAGAGATCTGCACCCGTGGGATGTGACCGTCGCGGGCAATGGCGGCGTTGGTTGCGAGGTGCCGCGGGGCGCCGTGGACCGGGATCAGGGCCGGGGGCTGGACCCGGTCTTAGGAAGAATTCAGAAACAAAGTGAACATGTCAGCTCGTTGTCGTTGTCGTAATCGTCGTCGGATGCTTGATTGCGACAACGAAGACAACGACAACGACAACGACAACGACAACGACAACGACAACGACAACGACAACGACAACGAATCCTAGTTGTGCTATGGAGTCGTTTAACTTGTTAGTGAACCGTTACTTAGAGGCGGCGCAGGTCGTCTTCGGCGGGGTGGCCGGAGCGGTGGACTTGGGCGTCCTGGTGGGTGATCAGCGCGATGCCGAGGCCGCGCAGGCGCCGGTGCAGCCGCTCCACCGGGTGCTCGTTGCCGGGGATGAGCTTGGAGGAGAAGATCACCGTGTCGCCGGGGTTCATGCCGATCTCGCCGCTGCCGCCCGGGGGCAGGGCCTCGTCGTCGCCCGGCGTGTGGTGGTCCAGGTGCTCGGTCATCGCCTGAGGCTCATGGGGCGCGTTGCGGTGGAGACCGCCCGTCGAGCAGGCAGGCACGGCGGATGATCAACGCGCATCCGCCGCACCGGGCCGATCCTGGATCACGGCTTGCCGTCGGACGGTTGTGCGCTCGCCGCGGCCGCGGCGGCTTCCGCCTTCCGCTCCATCCGCAGCCAGGCCAGGAACAGCTCGTAGCCGAGCACCAGCACCACGGCGCCGAGGAACAGCCCGATGATGCCGGCGGTGAGGAAGCCGCCGATGGCACCGACAAAGATCACCGCCATCGGCACCTCGACGCCACGACCGAGCAACAAAGGCTTGAGGATGTTGTCCAGCGAGCCGACGATCACCGTCCAGATCAGGAACAGCACCGCCGTGGTGGTGCTGCCGGTATAGAACAGGTAGATCAGCGCCGGGATCATCACCGGGAAGACGCCGACCTGGATCGTGCTCAGCAGCAGCGCGACCAGCGCCCAGAGTCCGGCCCCCGGCACGCCGGCGACGAGCATGCCGATGCCGGCCAGCAGCGACTGGATCAGCGCCACGCCGAGGATGCCGCGGGAGACGCTGCGCACCACCGCCTCGGACAGCTCGGCGAGCTGGCGACCGCGCTGGCCGGCCACGCGCTCGGCCAGCTCCAGCGTCGTGCGGGCGGCGGACTCGCCCTTGGCCAGCAGCACGGCGGCGATGATGATGGCCGCCAGCAGGTGCAGCATGGCCAAGCCGGCGGAGGCCGCCAGCGACAGCGCCCAGGTGCCGAAGGCCCGGATCTGCGGCTCGATCAGCTTCAGCGCGGCTTCGAGATTGGACGATGCCTGGTTCCAGAAATCATGCACCGGGGTGCCGATCAACGGGATCTGCGTCAATGCGTCCGGCGCCGGCGGCACATGCAGCGCGCCCTGCTCAAGGGCATGGGCGATATGCTCGCCGCCCTGGACCATGGTGCCGCTGAGCATGGCCACCGGCAGGATCAGCGCCACCAGCGCCAACAGCAGGAACAGCACCGATGCGAGCTTGCGGCGCCCGCCTGTCCGGCGCAACAGCTTTTGGTAACCGGGATAGACGGCGACGGCGATGATGACGGCCCAGGCCACGGGCACCAGGAAGGGGCGCACGATCATGAAGCAGAAGGTCAGCATTGCCGCGATCAGGCCGAGGCGGACGGCGATGTCCACCGCGCGGTCGACGACGGCGTCGGGGCTGGGGCGGGCGGGATCGGGGGCGGTCATGGGTCGGATTCTCCAGGGTTGGTGTTCAGCCGACGGGCAGCAGGCGGACGCTCTGGCCCAGACCGGCGTCGATGAAGTCCATGCCCCAGCGCGCGGCCAGCATGCTGCGGGCGGCGGGTCCGGTGCAGTGGGTGGCGAGCAGCCGCCGCACGCCTTGGGCGCGGAGCTGGTCGGCGGTGGCGGCGATGGCGCTCTGGTCGGAATACATCAGATGGAAGCCGCCGATGGCCCAGGTGACCGGCCGGCCCGCCACCTCGGCGGCGCGCGCGGTCAGCTCGGCGATGCCGGGGTGGGCGCAGCCGGTGACCAGGGCGGTGGCGGTGTCGCCCGCCTCGGGGTCGTCCACGTCGATGATCAGCGCGTGCTCCGGCGGCTCCGACGGCAGCAGGCCGGTGCTGAGCAGCCCCGGCGAGATCTCCAGCGGCGCCGTATCGACCACGATCAGCCGGGCACAGAGCCGCTCCAGATCGGCGAGCAGATGCTTCGAGAAGCCGCTGTGCACCACCACCGTGGCCTGCGGCGCCAGCTCCAGCACCGAATCCAGCCCGCCGATGTGGTCCCAGTGGGCGTGGGAGAAGAACATCAGATCGAGCGTCGCCGGGTCGATCTCCAGGCGCTCCATGTTGCGCAGCAGCACGCGGCCGTTGCTGCCGCTGTCGAACAGGATGCGCTGGCCCCGGGCCTCGATCAGCGCGGCAAAGCCCCAGAGGCTCTCCAGATCGGGCCGGCCGGGCTCGTTGTCGAACAGGATGGTCAGATTAACGGACATGAGGGTAATGCTCCTAGGGTGCCCGTGGGCGGCGACCGATGGGATCGGCGGCCTGCGGGCGGGATCGGCAAACAGGCACGTTAGGTCGGACGCTCGTCGATGTAAAGCGCTGGGATGCGGTGTTCTGCCACCAGCCGAGCAGCATCAGGCCCAAGCAGCGATGCGCCGAGATCAACCAGGGGGGGCAGAACTCAAGTGCAGTGCCCCTACCGATTGCGGTTTGGAGGATCTGGCCAAACCTGGCGAACGAATCAAGACCGCTGGCCGGCTCCTCCTCGCCCCGCCGCTGACTGGGATCGTCGGCGTCTCGCCGACGTGCTGTGCTGGGGGGCGAGACTCCCCCCATGCTAGTCGGGGGCGGGACGCCCCCGCTCCGGGGAGCAGCGGCGTCCCGCCGCTGACTGGGATCGTCGGCGTTTTGCCGACGTGCTGTGCTGGGGGGCGAGACTCCCCCCATGCTAGTCGGGGGCGGGACGCCCCCGCTCCGGGGAGCAGCGGCGTCCCGCCGCTGACTGGGATCGTCGGCGTTTTGCCGACGTGCTGTGCTGGGGGGCGAGACTCCCCCCATGCTAGTCGGGGGCGGGACGCCCCCGCTCCGGGGAGCAGCGGCGTCCCGCCGCTGACTGGGATCGTCGGCGTCTCGCCGACGTGCTGTGCTGGGGGGTGAGACTCCCCCCATGCTAGTCGGGGGCGGGACGCCCCCGCTCCGGGGAGCAGCGGCGTCCCGCCGCTGACTGGGATCGTCGGCGTCTCGCCGACGTGCTGTGCTGGGGGGCGGGACTCCCCCCATCCTAGTCGGGGGCGGGACGCCCCCGCTCCGGGGAGCAGCGGCGTCCCGCCGCTGACTGGGATCGTCGGCGTCTCGCCGACGTGCGCTGTGCTGGGGGGGGAGACTCCCCCCATGCTGGTCGGGGGCGGGACGCCCCCGCTCCGGGGAGCAGCGGCGTCCCGCCGCTGACTGGGATCGTCGGCGTCCCGCCGACGTGCTGTGCTGGGGGGGCGAGACTCCCGACATGCTAGTCGGGGGCGGGACGCCCCCGCTCCGGGGAGCAGCGGCGTCCCGCCGCTGACGGGGATCGTCGGCGTCTCGCCGACGTGCGCTGTGCTGGGGGGGGGAGACTCCCCCCATCCTAGTCGGGGGCGGGACGCCCCCGCTCCGGGGAGCAGCGGCGTCCCGCCGCTGACTGGGATCGTCGGCGTCTCGCCGACGTGCTGTGCTGGGGGGCGAGACTTCCCCCATGCTAGTCGGGGGCGGGACGCCCCCGCTCCGGGGAGCAGCGGCGTCCCGCCGCTGACTGGGATCGTCGGCGTTTTGCCGAGGTGCGCTGTGCTGGGGGGTGAGACTCCCCCCATGCTAGTCGGGGGCGGGACGCCCCCGCTCCGGGGAGCAGCGGCGTCCCGCCGCTGACTGGGATCGTCGGCGTCTTGTCGAGGTGCTGTGCTGGGGGGTGAGACTCCCCCCATGCTAGTCGGGGGCGGGACGCCCCCCGCTCCGGGGAGCAGCGGCGTCCCGCCGCTGACTGGGGTCGTCGGCGTCTTGTCGAGGTGCTGTGCTGGGGGGTGAGACTTCCCCCATGCTAGTCGGGGGCGGGACGCCCCCGCTCCGGGGAGCAGCGGCGTCCCGCCGCTGACTGGGATCGTCGGCGTCTCGCCGACGTGCTGTGCTGGGGGGCGGGACTCCCCCCATGCTAGTCGGGGGCGGGACGCCCCCGCTCCGGGGAGCAGCGGCGGGCCGCCGCAGGCGGTGGATGCGGTACTTGATGGGGCTTTGCTGCTGGAGTGTCGGGGGGGGCTGGGGGCTGGTCGGTGAGCGCCGTCGGCAAACGCCGCTTTCTCGATGGCCTGCGCTGGTGCACAATCGCGTCCTCATTTTGCAAGCATACGTGGGGGGCAGCGGCTTGGGCCGCACAGCATCGGCATGGCGTTTTCGACGATTGAATCCCTGGTGGGCAACACGCCGCTGGTGCGGCTGCAACGGCTCACCGGCGACTTGAAGGTGACCGTACTGGCCAAGCTGGAGGGCAACAACCCGGCGGGCTCGGTGAAGGACCGGGCGGCGTTGAGCATGATCCGGCGGGCCGAGGCGCGGGGTGCCATCCGCCCCGGCGATACCCTGATCGAGGCCACCAGCGGCAATACCGGCATCGCGCTGGCCATGGCCGCGGCCATCAAGGGCTATCGGATGCTGCTGATCATGCCCGAGAACATGAGTATCGAGCGCCGCCAGGCCATGGCCGCCTACGGCGCCGAGATCCGGCTGACCCCGCGCGAGGGCAGCATGGAGGCGGCCATCGATCTGGCCCGCGAGCTGGAGGCAGCCGGCGAGGGGCTGCGCCTGGACCAGTTCTCGAACCCGGACAACCCCGAGGCCCATGTCGAGTCCACCGGCCCGGAGATCTGGCGCGACACCGACGGGCGCGTGACCCACTTCGTCAGCGCCATGGGCACCACCGGCACCATCATGGGCACCAGCCGCTATCTGAAGGAACAGAGCCCGGCGGTGCAGATCGTCGGCGTGCAGCCGGAGGAGGGCTCGAGCATCCCCGGCATCCGTCGCTGGCCGGAGGCGTATCTGCCCAAGATCTACGACGCCAGTCGCGTGGATCGGATCATCGACGTCTCCCAGGCCGAGGCCGAGGAGACCACCCGCGCCCTGGCGACCCGCGAGGGCATCTTCGCCGGCATCTCCTCCGGCGGCGCCGTGGCCGCGGCCCTGAGGCTGGCCCGCGAGGTCGACGAGCGCATGCCCGACGCCGTCATCGTTGTCATCATCTGCGATCGCGGCGACCGTTATCTGTCCACCGGGGTGTTCCCGGCTTGACGTGCAGCATCCGTCGCTGAAGACTTCGGAATTTTGGTCAACAGGAGCAGTCCTTGGGAAAGAAGAAGCGCAAGCCCCTCCCGGCGGAGCCGGTGGAGGTGGAGATCGAGGGCCTGAGCCACGACGGCCGTGGGCTGACCCATGTGGACGGCAAGACCGTCTTTGTCTTCGGAGCCCTGCCCGGCGAGCGCGTATCCATGCGCTACACCAAGGTCCAGCGGCGCTTCGACGAGGCCGTCGTCGAGTCGGTGCTGACGCCGGCCGCCGGCCGGGTCGCACCCCGATGTGCGGTCTTCGGCACCTGCGGCGGGTGCAGCCTGCAACACCTCGATGCCGCCGCTCAGGTCGAGATGAAGCAGCAGACCCTGGGCGACGTGCTCGGGCGCATCGGCAAGGTCGAGCCCGAGCGCTGGCTGGCGCCGCTGGCGGCGGAACACTGGGGCTACCGGCGCAAGGCCCGGCTCGGCGTGCGCCATGTGCCCAAGAAGGGGCGGGTGTTGGTGGGCTTTCGCGAGCGCGGCTCCGCGTTCATCGCCGACATGACCCGCTGTGACGTGCTCACGCCCGCGGTCGGCGAACGCCTGGAGGCGCTGTCGGCGCTGATCGGCCAGTTGAGCATCTGCGACCGGCTGCCGCAGATCGAGGTCGCCCAGGGCGATGGACCGGTGGTGCTGATCCTGCGGGTGCTCGACCCGCCCACCGAGGCCGACCTGGCCCTACTGGTGGAGTTTGCCGCCGAGACCGGCTTTCATGTCTATCTGCAGGAGGGCGGCGTGGAGACCGTTCGGCCGCTGCCGGGCCAGGGCATCGACCTGGACTACAGCCTGCCGCGGCACGACGTGCGCATCGCCTTCGAGCCCACCGACTTCACCCAGGTCAATCTGGAGCTGAACCGGCTGATGGTCGACCAGGCCCTGGAACTGCTCGACGTGCAGCCCGACGAGCAGGTACTGGACCTGTTCTGCGGGCTCGGCAACTTCACGCTGCCCATCGCGCGCCGGGCGGCACGGGTGGTCGGCGTCGAGGGCGACGACGGCCTGGTCGCCCGCGCGGCCCGCAACGCCGAGCGCAACGCCATCAGCAACGCCGAATTTCACCGCGCCGACCTCTACGGCGACATCGAGCTCGCCCCCTGGCGCCGCCAGACCTTCCACAAGGCCTTGCTCGACCCGCCCCGCAGCGGCGCCTTGGAGGTGCTCGACCTGATCGCCGAGGCCGGGGTGCGCCGCTTGGTCTACGTCTCCTGCTATCCCTCCACACTGGCCCGTGACGCCGAGCGCCTGGTCCACGGCCTGGGCTTCCGCCTGACCGCCGCCGGCGCCATGGACATGTTCCCGCATACCGCCCATGTCGAGTCGATGGCGGTGTTTGAGCGTTAGCCCGCGTGTTTTACGCGAAGCCGCGACGCCTGACCGCTCGGCGCCGAATTCCGCAGCGGCACGAACGGCGCTGGCAAGGCGCAGGCATCTCGTCTACAGTCACCCATGGCCGTCTCCCGGCGCGCTTCCTACTTTAAGGTTGGCTTGCACCACTTGTTTCTGGACCTTGACTTAGGTGTCGTTCAACCGGTGTTGGGCGGAACCATGATCAAGGCCACCGAGAACCCAGGTTATTCATGAAGATCGCGATCCTATCTAGAAACCCGAAACTGTATTCAACCCGCCGCCTCGCCGAGGCCGCTACGGCGAAAGGACATGAGGTGCGGATCTTGGACGTGCTTCGCTGTTACATGAACATCACGTCGATGCGCCCACAGATCCACTACCGCGGCGAGCAGCTTGAGGGGTTCGACGCGGTCATCCCACGCATCGGCGCATCGGTGACCTTCTACGGCACCGCGGTGTTGCGGCAGTTCGAAATGATGGGGGTGTTCCCTCTCAACGAATCGGTTGCAGTGACCCGCTCCCGGGACAAACTGCGCTCGCTGCAATTGCTCTCGCGCAAGGGCATCGGGCTGCCTGTGACCGGCTTCGCCAACAAACCGGACGACATTCCAGACCTGATCAAGATGGTCGGCGGTGCCCCGCTGGTGATCAAGCTGCTCGAGGGTACCCAGGGCATCGGCGTCGTGCTGGCGGAGACGCAACAGGCCGCCGAGAGCGTTATCGAGGCATTCATGGGCCTGAACGTGAATATCCTGGTGCAGGAATTCATCAAAGAGGCCGGTGGCGCCGACCTGCGCTGCTTCGTGGTCGGCGACAAGGTGGTGGCGACGATGAAGCGCCAGGGTAAGGAAGGTGAGTTCCGCTCCAATCTGCACCGTGGCGGTAGCGCGACGGTGGTCCGCATCACGCCGGAGGAGCGCTCCACCGCCGTGCGCGCCGCCCAGACCATGGGGCTCAACGTCGCCGGCGTCGACCTGCTGCGTTCCAACCATGGACCGGTCGTCATGGAGGTGAACTCCTCACCGGGGCTGGAAGGCATCGAAGGTTCGACGGGCAAGGATATCGCCGGCCTGGTGATCGAATTCATCGAGAAACGCGCGGCCGCCGGCAACACGCGGACACGCGGAAAGGGCTGACCCCGGCGCGACCGGCACCAAAGGGCCTGCTCAAGGGCAGTGCTCGTTGTCGTAATCGTAATCGTTGTCGTTGTCGTTGTCGTTGTCGTTGTCGTAATCGTTGTCGCTGTCGCTGTCGCTGTCGTCGCTGTCGTTGTCGTAATCGTCAGTCGGAGTTGTGCGGATACTCGACCACGACCACGATAACGACTAGTGCACCGCTGCGGAAGTCCCAAGACCGCCGGCATGCCCACTCGGTGCTGTGGGAGCGACTTGCAGTCGCGACATCCGCGTCGCGGCGGTCGCGATTGCAAATCGCTCCCACAGCTGCGGGCGGTCTCGGAATTTTCGCGGCAAAGCACTAGAGCCAAGGAAAGCGCTATCGAAATGTCTTCGATGATTTGTTCAAGGTTTCCCGGGCAAGGGGCGAAATACCACCGAACGCAAGGGTCCAGACAAGATGTACGAAGGTGAGCGCTTCAACAGTATTACCCATCTGGTCGGCGCAGTGCTGGCACTGAGCGGGACCGCTGTGCTGGTGTCCCTTGCGGGCGTTCACGGCGGGGCGATGCGCATCCTGAGCTTCAGTGTCTACGGGCTCACCCTGGTCCTGCTGTATCTCGTCTCGACGCTGTACCACAGCCTGCGCGGGCGGGCGAAACGGGTGTTCCAGGTGTTGGATCACTACGCGATCTACCTATTGATCGCAGGCTCCTATACGCCCTTCTGCCTGGTGGCCCTCCGCGGCCCGATCGGCTGGTGGTTGTTTGGCGCGATCTGGGGGCTGGCCGTGCTGGGTATCGCCATCGATACGCTGCGCGGCAAGGGTGGGGGCGTCCTGTCGGCGATCATCTACTTGACCATGGGTTGGCTGATCGTGTTCGCCCTCGATCCCATCATTGCCGCCTTGCCGCCAACCGGCTTTCGACTGCTGTTGGGGGGTGGCCTCTTGTACAGCTTCGGCGTGATCTTCTACGCGCTGAGTGACGCCCGGCCCTGGTGCCACGGCGTCTGGCATCTGTTCGTGCTAGGCGGAAGCGTCAGCCACTATTTCGCGATTCTGCTCTATCTGTAACCGCCCCCCGCAGGCCGAAACCGAACCGGCTCAGTCGAGCCGCCCAAAGTCCGAGATCGGTACCACCCAATAATGTAGCCCGCTGCCGGCGAACGCGGCGCGCAGATCGTCGAGCAGGGCCTTGGCCGTGTCCGATGGCACATGGGTGACGAACATCACGCGGCGGCTGCGGCCGGCGACCTGTTCGGCCAGGGTCATGGAGTTCTCCGATGAGCCATGCCCGGCGACGGGCATGCTGGAGAAGCCGGGGACGTCGTCGCGCTCCAGCAACCATTCGGCCAGGGCATCCTCGACCTGGGGGGTGACGATCAGATTCAGCAGGCAGTTAGCCATGGTCCTGTCTCAGCTTAAGCTTTCGTAGGCAAGATCCAACAACAAGCGGGACAACGATTCTTGAACTACGAAACAGGCGAAAATCGCGAAAAATTTTGATTCGGAAATAGAATTTTTCTTTTTTCGCGTATTCCGCGTGTTTCGTAGTTCGTCTTATGTCCGCGGTAAATTTCACCTTGCTTCTGCCGCGTCGTCCATGATCATCCAAAGCGCCGATACAGGATCGGCAGCAGGATCAGCGTCAGTGCGGTGGAGGACAGCAGGCCGCCGATGACCACGATGGCCAGCGGGCGCTGGATCTCGGAGCCGGGGCCGGTGGCGAACAGCAGCGGCACCAGACCGAAGGCGGCGATGTTGGCGGTCATCAGCACCGGTCGCAGTCGGCGCTTGGCGCCCTCCATGACCACCTCGGCCATGGGCCGGCCCAGGGCCTTGAGCTGATTGAACCAGGTGACCATGACCACGCCGTTCAGCACCGCGATGCCGAGCAGGGCGATGAAGCCCACCGAGGCGGGCACCGACAGGTATTCCCCGGTGATGGCCAAGCCGACGATGCCGCCGATCAGGGCGAAGGGGACGTTGGCCAGCACCAATGCCGCCTGACTGACGGAGCGGAAGGTGGAGAACAGCACCAGAAAGATCAGCCCCACGGCCACCGGCACCACCAGCGCCAGGCGTGCGGCGGCGCGCTGCTGATTCTCGAACTCGCCGCCCCATTCCAGCCAGTAGCCGGTGGGCATGTCGACCTGCTCGGTGACCGCCGCGCGTGCCTCCTCGACAAAGCCCACCAGGTCGCGGCCGTCGACGTTGGCGATGGCCACGGCCATGCGGTTGCCGCGCTCACGCGAGAGCGCCACCGGGCCTTCGATGCGTTCCATCTGCACCAGATTGGCCAGCGGCACCGAGCGCCCGTCCGGCAGCGCGAGCTGCAGCCCGCTGAAGCGCGACGGCGAGGTGCGCAAGGCCTCCGGCCCACGCACCACCAGCGGTAGGCGCTTGCCCTCGCGGTAGACGGTGCCGATCCGCAGCCCCTCCACCTGGGCACGCAGCACCGCCGCGAGGGCATCGGCATCGATGCCGAGCCGACCCGCCTCCAGCCGGTCCACCGTCAGGTTCAGGTACTGTGCGCCGTCATTGCGGGGGGTATAGACGTCCTGCGAGCCGGTGATGCCCTCGAGCACGCCGACAATTGCCTCGGCGATGCGGTTGAGTTGGTCTTGTTCGTTGCCGAAGATCTTCACCGCCAGATCCCCGCGCACGCCGGTCAGCATCTCCGAGACGCGCATCTCGATGGGCTGGGTGAAGGCATAGTCGACGCCGGGGAAGCGCTCCAGCACGACGCGGATCGCCTCCATCAGGTCGTCCTTGGTGTCGAAGCGCCATTCCTCCATGGGAGCCAGCACCAGGAAGCTGTCGGTCTGGTTCAGGCCCATCGGGTCGAGGCCCAGCTCGTCGGAGCCGGTGCGGGCGATGATGGACGTAACCTCCGGCACCTCGTCCAGGATGGCGCGCTGCACGCGGAGGTCGATGGCCAGCGACTCGGCCAGGTTGATGGACGGCAGCTTCTCCAATTGCACGATCAGGTCGCCCTCGTCCAGGCTCGGCATGAACGCCTTGCCGATGCGGGTATACAGCGCACCGGCGCCCACCAATAGGGCCAGGGCCAGAACGATGACGATCCACTGGTTGCGCAGGCCCCAACCCAGCACCGGGCCGTAGACACGCAGCAGTTGCCGCACCACCCAGGGCTCCTCGTGGGAGACCTTGCCCAACAGGAACGAACTCAACACCGGGATGATGGTCAGCGACAACAGCAGCGAACTGGCCAGCGCAAACACGATGGTCAGTGCCACCGGCACGAACAGCTTGCCCTCCAGCCCCTGCAAGGTCAGCAGCGGCAGGAACACGATGATGATGATCAGGATGCCCGAGGACACCGGCACCGCCACCTCGCGGGTGGCGCGATAGATCAGATGCAGCCGCGGCAGCCGCCCCTTGCTGCCGGCGTGCGCGAGCTGGGTGACGATGTTCTCCACCACCACCACCGCCGCGTCCACCAACATGCCGATGGCGATGGCCAGGCCGCCCAGGGACATCAGATTCGCCGTCAGGTTGAACTGACGCATCAGGATGAAGGTGGCCAGCGCCGACAGCGGCAGGATCAGCGCCACGGTCAGCGCCGCGCGCAGGTCGCCCAGGAACAGCACCAGCAGCACCAGCACCAGCACCACGGCCTCGATCAGGGCCTTCACCACGGTGTGCACGGCCTTGTTCACCAGCACGCCGCGGTCGTAGAACACATCGATGGTGACGCCGTCCGGCAGACCGATGGAGATCTCGTCGAGCTTGGCCTGTACGCCCTGGACTACGGCGCGGGCATTGGCGCCGCGCAGCCCGAGCACCAGGCCCTCCACCGCCTCGCCCTCGCCGTTGCGGGTGACGGCGCCATAGCGGGTCAGCGCCGACAGGCGCACCTCGGCGATATCGGCGACCCGCACCGGCTGCTGCGCATTGCCGCCGACGACGACGGCGGCCAGGTCATCGAGGGTGGCAATGGCGCCCTGGCTTCGCACCAACAGCGCCTCCTCGCCCTCGTCCAAGCGACCGGCCCCGTCGTTGCCGTTGTTGGCGGCGATGGCGTCCTGCAGGTCGCTGAGCTGGATGCCGTTGGCGGCCATGCGGCCATTGTCCGGGACCACCTCAAAGGTGGTGACCAGGCCGCCCAAGGAATTCACGTCGGCGACACCGGGCACCGAGCGCAGGGCAGGGCGGATGGTCCAATCGAGCAGATCCCGCTTCTCGTAGAGGTCTAGGCCCCCGCCCTCGATACTGAACATGAACATCTCGCCCAGCGGCGTGGTCATCGGCGCGATGCCGCCCTCGATGCCGGCGGGCAGGTCGCCCCAGATCGCGGCCAGGCGCTCGGCCACCTGCTGGCGCGCCCAGTAGATGTCGGTGCCCTCGGCGAAGTCGACGGTGATGTCGGTGAGCGCGTACTTGGCGATGGAACGCAGCATGGTCTGGCGCGGGATGCCGAGCATCTCCACCTCGATCAGGCTGGTGATGCGCGATTCGACCTCCTCGGGCGTCATGCCCGCCGCCTTGACGATGATCTTGACCTGGGTGGTGGAGACATCGGGAAAGGCGTCGATGGGCGTGGTCTTCAAGGCCTGCCAGCCGCCGCCGACCAACAACAGCATCAGCAGCAGCATCAGCAGCCGCTGCGTCAGCGAGAATTGGATCAGTCGCGCGAGCATCAGTTGGCGCCGCCTTCGGAGCCGGCGCCAGAATCAGCATCGGCACCGGCATCCGCCCCGGCCAGCCAGGCCGCCTTCAGCGCCACCACGCCGCTGATCGCGACCCGGTCCGACCGGGTGAGATTACCGCCGATGACCGCGGTGCGGTCTTCCTCCACCAGCACCTCGACCGGCAGCGCGGCAAAGCCTTTGTTACGGGCCGCGAAGACATAGGCGCTGCCGGCGTAGCGCACCACCGCCGCAGAGGGCACCCGCCAGCTGCCGCCTTCCGTCGGCGCCGCGCTCAGCTGCACCTCGACAAACTGGCCCGGACGCAGCTTCTCGGTGCCGACCTGGATCTCGGCACGCACCAGCACGCCCTGATCCTCGGCATGCACCATGCGCCCGATGGTGATGATCTGGCCCGCGATGCCGAGCGCCGGCAGCACCACCGTCGCCCCCAGCCGCAGGCCCCCGAGGCCCTCCACCGGCACATGCACCTCCACCCACAGCGGCTTCAGCTCCGCGACCCGGTACAGCGGTGAGGCGGCGGCCACCGATTGGCCGGTGCTGACCATCTGCTCCAGCACCACGCCGCCGATGGGGGTGTGCACCGGCAGGCTGCTCGAGAGCTGTCGGCTCTGGGTCAGGGCGTCGATGTCGGCCGGCGAGAAGCCAGACAGTTGCAGCAGCTGGCGGCGCTGGTCGACCATGGTCGCCAGTTCCCGCTGGCTGGCCTGGCTCTCCAGCAGCCGACGTTGGGCGATAACGCCCTCGTTGTGCAGTTTGCGGTCGCGGGCGAGCTGACTCTCGGCCAGCGCCAGGCGCGTGACTGCCTCCAGGTAATTGCTCTGCGTGTCTACCAGCTCCGGGCTGCGCAGGCGTGCCAGCACCTGGTCGGGCACAACGCGCTCACCTTCGGCCACCAGCAACGCCTCGATCACGCCGGCCTGGGGCGTCGATACCACGCGCAATTGGGGATTCGGCACCGCGACCTGGGCCGGATAGCGGCGGGTCAGGGTGTCTTCCGCGGCCGTCGGTGCGGCCAGCTCGACGCCAAATGCGCGTTGCTGGTCCGGGGTGATCGCCACCAGCGCGGGTTCCGCGGCCGGCGCGAGCGGCGCGCTAAAGGCGATCAGCGCCGCGCAAAGCAACTGCCGGACCCGGCTTCCCGGGGCGGACGGATAGGGGCTGGACGGACGATGAGACATGGCCAGGGCAAGGTGATCGCGGCGGACGGTCATTCGGGTACCACTCCAAGGGCTTGATTGAGCCGGGCCACGGCGCGGCCCCGTTCAAGACTGCGCAGCTCCAGGGCCAGGCGGGCATCGCGGGCACGCTCTTCGGCGCGCAGCAATGCGGCCAGGTCGGCCTCGCCGAGATCGAACGCGCGCCGCGTGATGCCCAGCGCATCCCCCGCCAGCCGCGCCCGCTCCCGTGCCAGAACCAGGGCATCGCCGGCACCGCGGTGGGCCAATGCCGCGGCCTTCAGGTCGCGTTCGGCCCCGCGGCGAACTTGGTGCAATTCGGTCATGCGATCGGTGTATTCGCGCTCGGCACCGGCCAGCATGGGCGCCGCCTGGCGTTTCAGTCCGAACGGGAGGCTGATCTCTAGTTGTACGGCGTCCAGCGGGTCGACGCTGCGGTCATCGCGGGCGCGCTTGCCGCCCAGGCTCAACAATGGGTGACCGCGGCGCTCGGCCCCGGCCCGGTCACGTTCGGCGCGGGCCTGGGCAAGGGCCCCGTCCGCGCTGGCCAGCAACGGATGGTTCGGCGGCAGCGCCATGCCGGTGGTACCGGCCGCCCTAGCCTCGGGTACGGCCTCGAGCAAGGGCTCCGGCAGCCGCGATTGGCCGGTCAGCAGCACGAAGGCGGCGATGGCCTGGTCATAGCCGAGCTGCGCCGCGGACAGATCCACGTTGCGGGCGGCCGTCTCCTGGCGCGCCATCAGCAGTTCCATGCGCGCCAGCTCGCCGGCGGCGGCGCGCTTGGCCACGGTGGCCTCCAGCGATCGGGCCGCCTGCAGGGCCGCCGCGGCCTGGCGTAGCTGCCCATGGGCCAGCGCCGCCCCCCAGGCCGCCTCGCGCACCTCTCCCGCGGCCTCCCAGCGCAGCAGGCGCTGCAGGGCGTCCGCGCGCAGCCCCAAGGATTCCGCCACCGCGACGCGGGCGCTGCGCTGGCCGGGCATCCACAACGGCATGTCCACCATGGCCTCCAGCTCATAGGCGCCGTCGTTCTCGGTCATGCGGTCGGACAGCACCTTGAGGCGCAGCGCGGGGTCTTCGGCGATCAGGCTGCCGGCCTGATCGCGCACCGCACTGCGCTCATCGCGCAGGGCCGCGACGCGCTGTTGTTGACCGCCCAGCGTGAGCGCGGCCGTGACCGTCTCGCCGAGGGACGCAGCCGAGACGGGGGATGCCGGCATGGCAACGGCGATCAGGGTGCACAGGCAGGGCAGTGCCCATGGGCGCAACAGGCGTGTAATGGGGACAGGGATCATCCTGCCGGAGTCTAGGGTGGCTGGATGAATTCAAGCTGAAAGGCAGTTAAGGCGATTGCCGGAAACTTTCGTACCAGATGACGCAGGATTGACGTTCGCCTTCAAGGAGGGCAGGCGGGAGCTGAGCGAGCTATGTGACCGCCAGCCCGACGCCGAAGGCGGGTGTCAAGACAAGTCAGATGGTATGAAAGTTGACAGAAATCGCCTTAAGTTAGCGAGCGATGGGAGCGCTTTGGGGGAGCGGCTTCAAGCCGCGACTCGGCTCGCGCGGCGACCGTCGCGGCTGGAAGCCGCTCCCACGGCTTAACTTAACGGCATTGCCCGGGAACCCCCGGCCACTCCGTCCAATGCGCTCCACGGCGGGAGCGTCGGCCTTGGGAGTGTCGACCCGGAAGCGTCGACCCGGGAGCGTCGACCTCCAGGCGCGCCAGCTGTAGGTGCGGCTTCAGCCGCACGGCGTCCGCCCGTCTCAATGGGAAGCTGTGCGGCTGAAGCCGCACCTACATCGTGCTCAGCCACGGCATGTTGGCACGTTGCAGGTGACCCTGACGTTGAGCACTTGGAGCCCGAAGCGCTTCTTTGCCTCGAGCAGCCAGTGCAGCCATCGCCCGCGGTCGCGCGCGAACTTCAGCAGGGAGTCTCTCTTGTGGCAGCGGTGCGCGATGTGCCAAATCGCGAAGCGACAGCTTCGCGATCTGGACACATCGCCGCGCGGCACCGACGGGTGCCGCGATGAATGGCGCAGGGCCCGGCTTAGGATCGGTTCAGAAACAAGTGGCGCAGACGCCCGCTCGCTGAACCTTTTGATTGGCCATTTCGTGGTTGCGTCTGCACCACTTGTTTCTGAACCTTGACTAGCTGCGGCGACGCCGCAGCCAGCCGAGCGCGCCCACGCCGGTCAGCAGGAGCGCCAGCGGAGCGGGCGCAGGGGCCGGCGTCGGCCCCGTGTCGACATCGAACGTCCAGCTCTTGAAGTAACGGAAACCACTCCCGCCGGAACTGAGGGATAGGGTGTAGGTCTCTCCACTGGTCAGCGACAGTGGCTGCCCCGCGAAGTCGCCGCTGGCCGCTGCAGTGCCCAAGGACGAGACACCCAGTCCGTTGATATCGAAGTTTGGCGTGCCGGAACCGATCGACCCGGTGTAGGAGAGGAGTTCGACGTCTTGATCGAAGACGAAGTCGAACGACGTAGTGTTGACTCCGGTCGGGCCAAATCCCAGCCCGCTGGGGTTCCTGAGGAAGTTCGAGCGCGGCGCCACATTGAAGAACGACACGGTCGCGCCGCCGGCACTGAGATCGAAGGTCTCCACGTTGCCGGCGGGAAAGTCGATGGTGACAATCGCCGCGGGGGCCGCGGCGGAGCCCAGCAGCAGTGCCGCTCCGGCGGCGAGGGCGTGGCGACGCAGGGAGGAGGTTCTTGTGTTGATCATGGTTGCTGGTCTCGACGTGGTAGGTGGGTGTGGGTGAGTCATCTTGGTGGGCGCGAGCGTTTACGCTCGGGGCGCAAGCGTGGATGCAACGTGGGAGCGTACCGACAGGCGGTTGCCCGCGCGCCAGAAGCTGTTGCGTTTGAGCGCCTGAGTTGTTGCGTTTGAGGGGGCAGTGCGGCGCCTAAGTGTCGCCGGCAAGTCTGCTCGTTGTCGTTGTCGTTGTCGTTGTCGGGTCCGCACCGGACAACGATCGCCACGACAACGACTTCGCGCCGGTCGCGTTTGCAGCGCTTGAGCGTAGGCTGGGCTGAGTAAAAACCCAGCCCTGACTTGGCCCCCCGAATGCTGGGCTTCGCAAGCTCAACCCAGCCTACGGCACTTCAAACTTCACATCGTCCGGGTGTGCCGCCGATGTCGATGACGCTGTTAGCCCCGGCACCGGCGCCCGACCCGTTGCCTGGCCGCGAGCGCCAGGCCGCCCGCCGCGAGCAGGAGGATGGTCGGCGGCAACGGGACCACGGACGCCGTCACCGTTGCGTTGAGAACGACGTTGTCCACGGCGCCGCCACGCTGACTGGTTTCGACGGCGCCGCCGCCGTTCGTGCTGGAGCCCGTTGCGAAGACCGGATCTAAGCGGAAGGTTAGGTCCGTCGTTTGGGCGGGTAGCGCGGATAGGTCGAAGCTCAGCGCTTGGCTGGCATTATCGGAGGTATTAGCAGCGCCGGAGATGCTCGGGCCTGTCGCAGAGGCGATCGGGTCGGTAAAGCTGTCCACATCCCAGTAGAGGTTGTAGTTGAACGCGGTGGTGAGGCCGAGGGTATGAAAGACATAGGCGGTGAAGTCGAGGGAGCTGAAGCTGACCTGGCTGGTCTCGGGCGCAAGGGCGAGGGTGAAGTCGAACCAGCTGCTGGTGGCATTCTGGTTGGCGCGCGCATTCCACGCATCGGCTTGGCTACTCGCGCCTGCCGGGGTGCCAAGCACGCCAAACTCGCTGGCAAAGGTGCCCGTCGCTTGGCTCAGGAAATCCCCCGCGGTGGTCAGGGGCTCGGTGTCGCTGCTCGAAACACCGTTGGTGAAGGTATAGTTCGCAACGATTGCTCCCTGCCCGGCAATAGGTAGCAGGGTCAACAGGAACAGCGCGAGAGACGTTGGTTTCACGGTGATCACCTCGGTTGTGGATGGGTTTGAAGGAGACCGATTGGGCACTGGTGCCGAGGCTCCGCCTCGGTACCGGATCTTGGCGGCTCTGCCGCCGATCCGCCGCGGAGCAGCGCACGCTCGCGCACCGGCGGCAGAGCCGCCAAGACGGCGTGCCGGGGCTCTGCCCCGGCACGAGCAAGAACGGGCGTCGGCGCCTCGGTCATGGGTGATGCGTCTTGGTGGGCGCGAGCGTTTGCGCTTGGGTCGCAAGCGTGGCCCCATCGCGGGAGCTTACCGACAGGCGGTTGCCCGCGCGCCAGAAGCTGTTGCGTTTGAGCGCCTGAGTTGTTGCGTTTGAGGGGTCACTTCGGCGCTATGCCGAATGCTGGGTTTCGCAAGCCGTAGGGCGGATGCGCTATCGCTTATCCGCCCTACCGTTTAGGCGCGATCCGCCGGCAGAGCCTAGTGCACCACTGCGGAAGTCCCAAGACCGCCGGCATGCCCACTCGGTGCTGTGGGAGCGACTTGCAGTCGCGACTTCCGCGTCGCGGCGGTCGCGATTGCAAATCGCTCCCACAGCTGCGGGCGGTCTCGGAATTTTCGCGGCAAAGCACTAGGCGCGATCCGCCAGCAGCGCGCAGGCTGGGTTGAGGAACGAGACCCGGCGATGAGCCGACGGCCCTAGCCGCGGTCCGCCAGCAGTCTCCGCAGGGCCTCCAAGGGGGCGTCGGTCTGCGTGCCGGCATCGATCTGGTCGAGCAGCGCGTGCACGCGCCGCGCGAATCCTCTGCACTCCGGGAAGGCGTCGTCCAGCGACCTGCACCAGTCCCGCAGACTGTCCCAGTCGTTGAGTTCGGCAAGCTCCAGGGCGGCTGCCAGTTCCATGCGCGGCGGCGGCTCCGGCGGTTCTGCCAATGGCTGCGTCGGCGGTTGGGCTGGTGGCCGGCTGCCGGGGGACGGTGCGGATTGCAGCGAGGCCGCATCGCCCCGCTGCCAGTGCAGCCCCAGGCACTCGCCGAGTGTTTCGCGCAGCGCATCCAGCGTGATGGGCTTGAGCAGGAAGGCATCGAAGCCGAGCGCGGCGGCGTCTTCCGGTGCCGGCAGCGGCGAGGCGGAGGCGGCGATGGCGGGCAGGTCCCAGCGCCCGAGCGCGGTGCGCAGCTGCCAGGTGGCGGCGTAGCCGCAGACCTCGGGCATGCGCAGGTCTGCGATCACCAGGTCCGGTGCCCGCTCGCGGGCCCGGGCCAAGGCCGCCTGGGCGCCGTCGGCGGTGTCGACGGCAAAGCCCAGCTGTTGCAGCAGCGCGATCATCAATCGCCGATTGTCCGCGTTGTCGTCGATCACCAGGATGCGTCGGCGCGGGCCGGCGTAGCCGAGGATGGGCGAGGGCTCCGCCGTTGAGGTGTCCATGTCGGGCGCCGTCGTCAGCCGCTGCACCGGCAGCCGGAGGCTGAACCGGCTGCCCTGTCCGGGCGCGCTGTGCAGCAGCAGCTCGCCGCCGAGCACGGTCGCCAGTTCGCGGCAGATGGCGAGGCCGAGCCCGCTGCCGGATTGGGCGTGGTGGTATTGCTCGAAGGGGGCGAACAGGCGCTCCCGATCCGCCTCGGCGATGCCGCAGCCGGTGTCGGTGACGGTGAACAGCAGGACTGGGCCGTCGCCGACGTTGTCGTTATCGTTGTCGTTGTTGTCGTTGTCGTTGTCGTTGTCGTTGTCGTTGTCCGTCGGCGGACGCCGATGGCGCGGGATCGAGCCCCGCGCCGAGGCCCAGGCGGCCGGCGTCGGTGTACTTGACGGCGTTGTCCAGCAGGTTCTGCAGCACCTGGCGCAGGCGGCGGGCATCGGTGCGGATGTGCTCGGGCAGGTCGGTTGCGAACTGCGTGTCGAAGGCCAGGCCCTTGGCCTCGGCCTGGGTGCGGGTCACGGCGGCGAGGTCGTCCAGCATCGGGCGCAGCGCCAGGTCCGCGATCACGGGGCGCAATCGCTCGTGCTCGATGCGGGCGACGTCCAGCAGGTCTTCGATCAGCCGCAGCAGGTGCCGGCCGCCGCGCAGGATGAGCCCGCACTGGCCCTGCTCGTCGGCGCCGAGCCGCGGCGAGCGCCGCAACAGGTCCGCGCCGCCCAGCACCGCGTTCAACGGCGTGCGCAGGTCGTGGCTCATGCTGGCGAGGAACTGGGTCTTGCTGCGATTGGCGGCCTCGGCGCGGTCGCGCTGCACGGCCAGCTCGCGGGTGCGCGCGTCCACCTGCTCGCTGAGCCGTGCCTCGTTGCGCGCCAGCGCCGCCCGTGCACGCTCGGCCTGCCGGCGCAGCTCGTTGACGCGGTCGGCCTGGCCAATCGAGAGCAGCAGCAGCATGAACAGCAGTCCGCCGTAGGGCAGCAACCAAAGCCACGGCAACGCGGGCAGCAGGCCGAAGTTCATCGGCATCAGCAGCAGCATGGCGAGCAGCATCGGCAGCCAGCTCGCCAAGTACCAGGCCGCCGCCCGCGGTTGCCGTCGCAGCACCAGCACGCCGCTGGCGATCATCACCGGGGCGGTGCCCGCGCCGAGCGTGGAATTCAGCGTATAGCCCAACAGCGGCCACCAAGCCGACAGCAGCGGCACGCTCGCGGCCAGCAGCACCAGCGCGTAGTGCACCCAAACCCAGCGCGGCGCCTGTTGCCGCAGCCGCAGGTAGGCCACCGGGAATAGGTAGATGCCGATGAATGCCAGTGCGGCACCGGTCGCAATGCCGGACAGCGGGGCCGGCCAGATCTGCCAGGCGAGGGTCGTCAACAGACCTTCCCGATCCGCGACCCAGATGATCACGCCGGCAATGAGGCAGCAAAGCCACAGGTAGGCGGGGTCGCGCAGCTGCACCAGCAACAGCAGGTTGTAGGCGAGCATGAACAGCAAGGCACCGAAGAACAGCGCGAGCCAGGCGTAGGCAGGCCGGTCCGCCTCGGCGAGACGCAGCCGGTCGGTGAGCCGCAGGTCCAGCCGGCGCCCGGTGTCGCCGGCGACGCGCAGGTACAGCGTCGCGCTTGCCTCCGCGGCCAACGGCAGGTCGAACAGGAACCAACGGTGTGAGCGGTCGCGCTCCGCCGCATCGGCAAAGCGCCCGTCGCGGCGCTGGGCAATGACCTGACCGGCATCGTCCAGCGCCCAATAGGCGACCTGCCCGGTGCGCGCATCGGTCAATGCAAGCACCAGCGACAGCGGCCCGCCGCTGGCGTTGTGCACCGCGAAGCGCGCCCAGACGGCGTCGCTGCCGATGCCGAGATTGGGGATGCCGGGCGCTGCCGGCGTGAAGTCCCGCGCGATCCTCGGTGTGCGTACGTCCACGAGGTCGAGGTCCCCCGTGGGGTCGCGCAGCAGCGCCATGTGCTCGATCTGAAGTGGCAGCGCCGCCTCGTCGGTGACGATGATTTGCGGCGACGCGGCGGCCGATGTGGTGGCCGGCGTCGCCCAGGCCGCGGCCCCGAGCAGGATGCCGACCAGGAAAATCAGGTGCCGCAGGACGGCAACACCGTGGGCGCGGCGCGCCTGTGCCGCCCGGTCAATCGCCATCGCGGGCGCCGTCGCGACCGGCGCCCTCGCGCAGCTGCGTCGGCGTGGCGCCGAAGCGGGCCACCAGGGCGCGGGTCAGATCGCCGGTCTGCCGATAGCCCACCTCCAGCGCGATGGTCTTCACCAGCAGGTCGGTGCCGAGCAGCAGCCGCCGCGCGCGCTGCAGCCGGGCCTCGCGGAGGTGGCCGTGGATGCTGGTGCCGAACAGCGTGGCGAAGCCCCGCGCGAGCGCCCGCTGGCTCAGGCCGACCGCGGTGGCCAGTTCGGCGGGCGAGCGCGGCGCGGCGAGGTGGCGCTCGATGAGGTCCCGCGCCCGCCAGAGCTGCGCCACTTGGCCGGCGGCGCGCTCGTCGGCGCCCTTCGGCAACGCCCGCTCGTCGAGTGCGCCGAAGCGCGCCTGGTAGGCGGCGAGGCGCCGAATGAGCCCCTGGTTGAGTCGGGCCTGGCTCAGGTGGTGGCTGAGGCGTGCCCGCAGCTCCGTCTCTTCGACCGGCTTGGTCAGGTAGTCGTGGGCGCCGAGCCGGAAGGCCAGGGCCTTGCTGGCCGGGTCGACGCGGCCGGTCAGCAGCAGCACCGGGATCTGCCGAAGCCTCGCATCCGCCTTCAGCTCGCGGAGCACGGCAAGGCCGTCCGGCGGCGGTATGCCGATGTCCAGCAGCATCAGGTCCGGCGCGCGCTGCCGGCAGCGCTCAAGCCCTTCGCCACCGGAGGCGGCGGTGCGGATGACGAACCCGTCGTCCCGCAGCAGGGCCTCCAGCAGCATCAGGCTGTCGCGGTCGTCCTCAACGATCAGCAGGTCTGCCGGCGGGCCGGCTTGCGCTTGGGCGGCATCGGGATGCTCGCCGATGCAGCGTCCGGTGGGCAGGTGGTCGGTGTCGGCGGATGCGAGCCGGGGTTCGACGTCTGGCGCGCAGTCGGCCTGAGGAGCAGTGTTGGGGGGCGGGCGAGCGTTCAACGGTTAGGACCGAAATACAGGATGGGACGCAGGCCCAAGGATACATCAGTCCCCCCGTGGCTCGCCGCTGAACCCTTCCGTGTCTTTCGCGTGTTGCGGAGTTCCAAAAAGTAGCGATCGTCCCCGACGCGCCGAAAGGGCTGCCCGGACACCGAGCCTCAGCCGGCCTGCCGTAAGCAAGCGGTGTACCGGTGCGTGCTTCTTCCGGCAATCGCCCCGTAGGCGAAAAGCCAAATGCCAGGCGGAGGATGGTCGGCTGGATCGACGGACTTGGACAGCCTAGGGCTTTGCCGCGAAACTGACGAGACCGGCGGCACCTGTGGGAGCGGCTTCAAGCCGCGACTCGGCTCGCGCGCAGAGCGTCGCGGCTGGAAACCGCTCCCACGGCTTAACTTAACGGCATTGTCCAAGACCCTGGTCGAGCACCCCGGCGAGGCCGAGACCAAGCTGGACATCATGAAGCTCCCCGAGACCGAGCGCCGCGCCTAGGTGCGCTGGCAGGAAGACCTCCACTACCAAGCCGGCCTGGTGCTTCGCGGCGGGCCGTGGCTCCAACTGCATGGCGTTTCGGTGACGGATTGCTGTACCCTTCCGGGCGCATCTTCGAGCGGCAATCGCCTTGGATGCAGAGGTCCTGATGCCGTTCGCCGTCCGCGGCGAATACGGGTCGCCCTGGAGGGCGACCCTCCCGGGGGCACCCGGCCGCTTCTTCCAATGCGGTCCGCGGCGGGGGCGTCGGCGAGGGAGTTTCGACCCGGGAGTGTCGACCTCCAGGCCGACACGGGTCAGCAGGCGAGGTGAGGTTGGGAACGGTCTCAGGACTTCCGCAGCGGTGCGCCAGCGCCGGCGGTGGATGTGCTGCGCTTATCCACCCTTTTCCTTTACCAACAGCGCGTTCCAGATCCATCGACGATGACCGATATTGCCTTGTTTAGTCCTCTTGGCCGTGGTGGTGGGGCCGGGCATGGTGGGATTACGCCGGTGGTGGGGGCGCTGGGTGCGGCCCTGTGCGCCCTGGGGCTGGAGGTGACGCTGGTGACGTTCGCGCCGCAGGACCCGCGGCTGCTGGTGCCGGGGCTCGATCCGCGGCTGGGGGTATGCAACCTGGGGGTCGGTGGTCGGCGGCGGCATCTCGGGATGCTGCGCGCCTATCTGCGCCGGGAGCGTCCGCGGGCGCTGCTGGCCGCCGGGCATCGGGCGAATCTGCTGGCGGCGCGCTGTGCCGCCGACCGGGGCGCGGAGGGGGCGGCGACGCGCATCCTGCTCGGCGTGCACAATGCGTCGAGCGCGGGGCTCCAGGAGATGGGGCCGCTGCGGCGCTGGGGGCGGCTGCGGGCGATGCGGCGCTGGTATCCGCGCGCCGATGGCGTGATCTGCGTCTCCGCCGGCGTGGCGGCGGATCTGGCGGCATTGGTGCCGCTGCCGCCGGGGCGACTGCAGGTGATCCACAACCCGGTGGTGACCACGGAGCCGGGCGGGCCGCCGGCGCATCCGTGGCTCGCCGACGACGGGCCGCCGGTGATCTTGGGTGTCGGGCGGCTGACCCGGCAGAAGGCCTTCGCGACGCTGCTGCGGGCCTTGGCGCTGGTTGCGACAACGCCCCCGCCGCGGCTGGTGATCCTGGGCGAGGGCGGCGACCGCGGGCCGCTGCTGCGGCTGGCCGCCGAGTTGGGCGTGGCCGAGCGGGTGGCGCTGCCGGGCTTTGTGGCCAATCCGCGCGCGCAGATGGCGCGGGCGCGGCTGTTTGTGCTGTCGTCGGACTGGGAGGGGTTCGGCAACGTGCTGGTGGAGGCGATGTCGACGGGCACGCCGGTGGTGTCGACGGATTGCCCGAGCGGTCCGCGGGAGATCCTGCGCGACGGCGCCCTCGGCGCGCTGGTGCCACCCGGGGACCCGGCGGCGCTGGCGGCAGCCATCGATGCCGAACTGCGCGCCCCCGGCGTATCTGCCGATGCGCTGCGCGCGCGCGCCGCTGACTTCGCGCCGGCGCGGGTGGCCGAGCGCTATCGTGTGCTGCTGCTCGGGGCTGCGCCATGACCGGGGCGGCACCGCGGTTGGCCCTGCTCGGCTTTCGCCCCGGCCCCGGCGGCGTCGGGCGGGTCATGATCAATCTGATCACCGGCCTGCTCGACCACGGCCTGGCCGTGGACCTGCTGCTGCCCAGCGGCGAGCACCCGGACCTGGTGCCGCTGGACGGTCGCGCCGGTCTGCGCCGCTTCCCCCTGGATGCCGAGCGCGCCGACAGTGCCCGGGTGCAGCTCGCCAGCTATCTCGATGCCGAGCGCCCGGCGGCGCTGCTCAGCAACAAGGACCAGACCAATGCGCTGCTGGGTCGCGCGGGGCTCGGCCCGGCGCGGCCGTGGACGGTGTTCCGCGTCGGCACCAACCTGCCGGCGAAGCTGCGCCAGCAGGGCTTGCTGACGGCCTGGGTTCGGCAGCGCCGGCTGGCGCGGGTGTTGGCCGAGGCGGACGCGCTGCTCGGCATCTCCCCCGGGGTGACCGAGGCCCTGGGGCGGATGCTGCGCCCGCTGCCCGGCCCGCACCCGCGGCTGGCCACGGTCTGGAACCCGGTGGATCGGTCCGCGCTGCTGGCCCAGTCTCGGGATGCCTACGCGCACCGCTGGATCGGCCGGCCCGAGGCGCCGCTGATCGTCAGCGTCGGGCGGCTGGTGACGGCCAAGAATTACCGGCTCCTGATCCGCGCCTTCGCCCGGCTGCGGCGGCGCCGGCGCTGCCGGCTGATCCTCTGCGGCGAGGGGCGCCAGCGCCAGCGCCTGCAGCGGCTGGCCGCCCGGCTGGGCGTGGCCGATGATGTGGATCTGGTGGGCCACCTGGCGAACCCGTTCCCGCTGGTGGCCGCCGCCGATCTGTTCGTGGTCTCATCGCTGTTTGAAGGGGCCAACAATGCGCTGATGGAGGCGGTGACCCTGGGCACGCCCTGCGTGGCCACGGACTGTCCCAGCGGCCCGCGGGAGATCCTGGAGGAGGGCGCCTTGGGGCCGCTGGTGCCGGTGAACGACGCCCGCGCCCTGGCCGATGCCATGGCGGCCACCCTGCGCTCGCCGCCGTCGCGGGAGCTGCTGCGGGCCGGGGCGGCGCGCTTTGAGCTGCGGCGGAGTGTGCAGGGGTATCTGGAGGTGCTTGGGGTTGGTCTTGAGGATGCGCGGTGAGTAGCGATTCGATAACAATTGAAACACATGCGGTGCCGGGTGGATTAAGCGCAGCGCATCCACCGACGGCGATTGGTGGATGCGCTGCGCTTAGTAACGGTTCACTAACAAGTTAAACAACTCAATAGCACAACTAGGATTCGTTGTCGTTGTCGTTGTCGTTGTCGTTGTCGTTGTCGTTGTCGTTGTCGTTGTCGTTGTCGTTGTCGTTGTCGTTGTCGTTGTCGTTGTCGTTGTCGTTGTCGTTGTCGTTGTCGTTAGTCGTTGTCGTTGTCGTTGTCGAAATCGAGCATCCGACGACGATTACGACAACGACAACGACAACGAGTTGACATGTTCACGTTGTTTCTGAATTCTTCCTTATCCACCCTACAGACTGTCCGGCTCGCGGGTTGAATCGATATGCTCATTTTTTTGAATCCTTAGTAATGGCTGCGACGATGATTCGTCGTTGGGGGGGGTGATGATGAATACGACGTCGATTGCGACGACGACGACGACGACGACGATGACAACGATACCGACCACGACCACGACCACGACCACGACCACGACCACGACCACGACCACGACCACGACCACGACCACGACACCGACCACGATCACGACACGACACCGACCACGACAACGACCACGACAACGACAACGACCACGATGCCGACAACGACAACGACACGATGCCGACAACGACAACGACAACGACAACGACAACGACAACGACAACGACAACGACGCCGACAACGACGCCGACAACGACGCCGACAACGACAACGACAACGACACCGACCACGACAACGACACCGACCACGACCACGACCACGACCACGACGACGCCGACAACGACAACGACAACGACAACGACGACGCCGACAACGACAACGACCACGACGCCGACAACGACGACGCCGACGACCACGACCACGACGAGCATTCATGACCAACGGGAATCCCATTGATGAGGGCTGTGCGCAGGGTGACGGTCGCGGCGTCGGGCGTGTTGCGATCTTCGCGGCGACCTCGGGGCACAGCGGGGTCGATCGGGTGGTGCGCAACCTGACCGGCCAGCTCGATGCCTGGGGGGTCGGCGTCGATCTGTTGCGGGTGCGCGGGCATGGGCCGGAGGTGGATGTTGCCGCATTGAACGTTGCGCGGGCGGTGGACTTGGGCTGCCGCCATGTCAACGGTGCCCTGCCGGCGCTGGTGCGCTGGCTGCGCCGGGAGCGGCCGGCGGCGCTGCTGACGGACAAGGATCGGGTCAACCGCATGGCGGTGCTGGCGCGGGCCCTGGCCGGGGTGGATACCCGGTTGGCGCTGCGGCTCGGCACCACGGTATCGGTGAACCTGGCGGATCGCGGCCGGCTGGAGCGGATGCTGCAGCGGGCATCGATCCGCCACCTCTATCCCCGTGCCGATGCCGTCATCGTGCCGTCGCGGGGGGCCGCCGACGATCTGGTCGCTTGGGCCGGGCTCCACCCGGCGCTGGTGCGGGTGGTGCGTAGTCCCATCGTCACGCCGCGGTTGGCCGAGCTGGCGGCGGCGCCGGTGGATCATCCCTGGTTCGCCGCCGCCGCGCCGCCGATAATCCTCGGCGTCGGCGAGCTCGGCTTTCGCAAGGACTTCGAGACCTTGGTGCGGGCCTTCGCCCTGGTCCGCCGGCAGCGGGCCTGCCGGTTGATCATCCTCGGTCGCGGACGCCGGCAGGGGCGGCTGCGGGCGCTGGCCGACGGGCTCGGGGTCGGCGCCGATGTGGACCTGCCCGGCTTCGACCCGAACCCCTACGCCTACATGGCCCGCGCCCGGGTGTTCGTGCTCAGCTCGCGCTGGGAGGGGATGCCGGTGGCCCTGGTGGAGGCCCTGGCCGCCGGCACCCCGGCGGTGTCCACCGACTGCCCTAGCGGCCCCGCCGAGGTCCTGGCCGGCGGTGGCTGCGGTACCCTGGTCCCCATCGGCGACAGTGCGGCCATGGCCGCGGGCATCGCCCGCTGGCTCGACCAGCGCCCCGACCCCGCGGACCTGGCCGCCGCCGTTGCGCCCTACCGCATCGCGCAGAGCGCGCGGGACTATCTGGTCGCCTTGGGCCTCGACCCCGCGCGGGCGGGCGGGATCTGATGCAGACCCTCGTCCACATCGGCTATCACAAGACCGGCACGACCTGGTTTCAGAAGCGGCTGTATCCCGCCGTGCGCGGCCATCGGGCGCTGCCGCGGCGGCTGGTGCAGGAGGCGCTGCTGCTGCCGTCGACCTTCGCCTTCGATGCCGCGGCGGCCCGACGGGCGCTGGGTGCGGATGAGGCGGACCGGCCGCTGATCCTGTGCGAGGAGGAGCTGAGCGGCAACCCGCACTCGGCCGGGATGCGCGGTGCCCAGACCAAGGACGTCGCCGAGCGCATCGCCGCCGCCCTGCCCGAGGCCGAGATGGTCATCTTCATCCGCAATCAGGTGGACCTGGCCGCGGCCCTGTATCGGCACTATGTCCGCGAGGGCGGCACCTACGGGCCGCGGCGCTATCTGCTGCCGGCGCGCTATCGCACCGATGTGGCGCGGCACCCGTTCAAGTTCCCGGTGTTCGACCTCGGCCACCTCGACTACCGCGGGGCGATCGCGCACTATGCGCGGCTGTTCGGCGATGCGCGCGTGCATGTCTTCCCGTTCGAGGCGTTTCGGGCCGATCCGCCGGGCTTTGTCGCCGACTATTGCGAACGGCTGGGGCTCGATGTGGACCTGGCCGCGCTCGACTATCGGCCCGACAACGAGGGACTCGGCAGCCTGGCCCTGGGGCTCGGCCGGGTGTTGAACCGGTTCAGCTATCGCAGCGTGCTCGACAAGCACTGGTGGCTGCGGGCCATCTCCAACAAGCTGCGCAGCAACCCGCCGCTGTGGCTCATGCGGGCCGGGCTCGGCGGGCCGCGGCAGTCGGCGCGGGCGCTGCTCGGCGACGCGCTTGCCGACGAGATCGCCGGCCGCTTCACCGGCGCCAATCGCGCGCTGGCCGCGCGCTGGGCGCTGCCGCTGGACCAGCTGGGTTATCCCTATGAATGACCGCCTGCTCGGCGTGCCGATCTGGCTCTGGATCGGCTTCGTCGGCTTCGCCAATCTGATGCTCGCCTACCCCGAGATCGACCTGGCCGTGTCCGGCTGGTTCTACCGGCCGGGGGACGGCTTTGTGCTGCGCGACCTCTGGTGGGAGCGCATCGGCTACCACTCGGTCCCCTGGCTGATGGTGGGCGTCAACCTGGGCCTGATCGGGTTGTGGCGCTACAACCGCCACTGCGGGCGCCGGCTGCTGGGCTTCACCGGGCGCAGGCTGGCGCTGCTGCTGTGTCTGCTGGTGCTGGTGCCGGGGCTGCTGGTGAACGGCCTGCTCAAGGAGCATTGGGGGCGGGCGCGGCCGGTGAAGGTCCAAGAGTTCGGCGGCTATCGCCAGTTCTCGCCGGGGTTCGTGCGCGTCGATCAGGGCGGCGGCGCGTTCAGCTCCGGGCATGTGGCCGCGGCGGCCTATCTGGTGGCGGTGGCGGCGGTGCTCGGCAACGGGCGGCTGCTGTGGATCGCCCTGGCCCTGGCCTACACGCTGCTGATCGCGCTGGTACGCGTCGGCGCCGGCGGGCATTGGCTGAGCGATGCGGTGACCTCCATGTTCCTGGTCGGCATCGGCTGGATGATGCTCTCGGCCTGGCTGTGCGCGGGGGATTGGCGGCGGTGCTGATGCGCGCCGATCGCTGGCCCTGGCTGCTCATCGGCGGCCTGCTGCTCTGGCACCTGCTGCTCGCCGTGCTGATCCCGGTAACGCAGGACGAGGCCTACTATTTCAACTGGGCGCGGGCGCTGGACTGGGGCTATTTCGATCACCCGCCGGGGGTGGCCCTGCTGGCCGTCGGCGCGCTGCTGGAGCCCGCGTCGGCGCTGGCCGGGCGCCTCGGGGCGATGCTCGCCGGCGCGCTGACGCTGGGGGTGCTGTGGCGGCTGTATCGGCGCGCCGGTCTGGCACCCGGTCGGGGTCTGCTGCTGGCGCTGGTGCTGGCGGCGACCACCTTCCCGGGGCTCGCCGCCGGCCTGATCCTGACCCCGGACACGCCCCTGGCCCTGTGCTGGGCGCTGGCGCTGCACGAGGCCCTGGCGGCGTTGGAAGGCGATCGCCGCCGCTGGCTCGGTGCCGGCGTGGCCACCGGGCTCGGGCTGCTCGGCAAGTACACCATGGTGCTCATCGGGCCGGTGTTTTTGTGGGCGATCCTGCTCGTCGACCGCCGCGCCCTGGCCACGCCCTGGCCCTATCTGGGCGGCCTGCTCGCCCTGCTGCTGTTCCTGCCGAATCTGCTCTGGAATGCCGATAACGATTGGCTGACGCTGCGCTTCCAGTTCGGCCACGGCTTCGCCACCGACACCGGTGAGGTGGTGCTGGCCGCCGAGCGGCTGCTGCCGGCGGCGGTGGGCGTGCCCGGCTCGCCGGGGCCTGAGGCGGTGTCCGGGCTGGGCAACCGGCTGGCCGGGCTCGGCGGCTTCATCGGCAGCGAGCTGGCGTTTTGGGGGCTGCTGCTGGTGCCGCTGGCGGCGACGCTGGTCGTTGCGGGGGGGGCGCGGCGGATTGCCCGCGCGCTGGCCGAGACGCTGACCCGCCCGGCGCGGGTGCTGTTCACGGCCGCGACGCTGTTCCCGTTGCTGCTGTTCGCCTGGGTGGCCCTGGGCAGCGACGTGGAGGCGAATTGGGCGGCGATCTACCTGAGCGCGGCGGCGCCGATGGCGGCGCTGGCGCTGCGCCCCCTCGGCCGCTGGGTGCTGGCCGCGGCCTGCGCCAACCTGCTGCTGGTGACGCTCTACGCCTTCCACGCCGCCACCGATGCGCTGCCGTTGCCGTCGAGCCAAGAGCGCATCCTGCGCGACACCCACGGCTTCGATGACCTGGCCGACTATTTGGCGGGCCTGTCCGCGCCGGTGATCGCCGATCGCTACCCGTTCGCGGCCATGATCAACTTCTACCAGCCGCAGCTGGCGGTGGTGCAGTGGCCGGGGATCACCCGGCCGTCGGAGTACCTGCGCGGTCGCATCGTGCCCCTGCCGCGGCTCGCCGACCTGCAGCAGACCGGGTTCTGGCTGCTGGCGCGCAAGTTCCAGGCGCCGCAGATTCCGGGCTTCGCCGCCCATGCCACGCGCACCCTCTACGACTGTCGCGGCAAGCCGATGCGGGTGCTCGAGGGCGCGCAGGACTATCACCGCGGCGCCCATTGTCCGCAGCCGCTGCACGTCTGGCGGCTCTACCGCTATCAACGGACTCGCACCGGGGACGATTCCGCCCTATCATCGCCCTCTGCCCGCCCGCCGTCGTGATCATGCAACCGCGGGGCGCGCCGGGCGGAGGCCATATCGGCCGGTCGATGGCGACCGGCCGAATCCTGTAGTCCGCGGGATCAACCGCATGCCCTGAGGAATCGTCGGGATGTCAGCGAGGAGTAGAGGCCGCTTGGCCCAGATCACCATCGTCGCCCTGCTGGTCGGAACCGGCGGCTGTGCGCCGACGGCCACCGTCGAGAGCGAGAGCGCCCTGCAAACCTTGGCCGAGGCCGGTCAGTGGCGCGCCATCACCGAGCAGAGCGTGCGTTGCGGTGGCCGCACCGAGGCCTGCGCCAAAGAGCACGCCATCAAGGGCGATGCCTGTCTGCGGCTGGTCATCCAGCAGCCCACCAGCGCCTCGGCGGACGACAAGAACACCCGCAAGCTGCTCGATTGTGCCGAGGAAGCCTACCGCCGCGCGCTGGAGAAGTCCCCGACGAAGACCGCCCCGAGCCGGATCTCCTACCACGGCGGGCTGCTGCTGACGCTGAGCGAGCGGCGCAACCGCCTCGATGTCGGCACCAAGGAGCGCAAGCTCGACCGCGAGAACGAGAAGCTGTTGCGGGCCGCCCAGGACACCCGTCGAGAGGTCCCCGGCAGCGGCCTCGGCTACCTCTACGGCGCCTCGGCCTATGTCTATCGCGCATCGCTGAAGCCCGAGGGGCGCGCACGCTGCCCCGACCTGCGCCAGGCCGAGATGCTGCTCAAGCGCTCGCCGCCGCTGTCGCGCCAGCTCGTCGACGAGGAGCGGCGCATCCGCGACCTGATCAAGCGCGAGCTGCGCGAGAGTCGGTGCGGGGCCGTCCGTCGGCGGTGATTGCTTTGCGCCGGATGACGTCGGAGGCCGCGAGGCTTAGTAACGGTTCACTAACAAGTTAAACAACTTAATAGCACAACTAGGATTCGTTGTCGTTGTCGTTGTCGTTGTCGTTGTCGTTGTCGTTGTCGT
This sequence comes from uncultured Gammaproteobacteria bacterium, assembly GCA_942491465.1. GTDB lineage: Bacteria > Pseudomonadota > Gammaproteobacteria > Chromatiales > Chromatiaceae > CALOBA01. Next base: position 81,089 of record CALOBA010000038.1, on the reverse strand, counting down.
TGTCGAAATCGAGCATCCGACGACGATTACGACAACGACAACGACAACGAGTTGACATGTTCACGTTGTTTCTGAATTCTTCCTTAGGGGCGAACGGGCGATGGCCGAGCGTCAGGGCTTCGGCAAGGTGACGCCGCGCTGGCCCTGGTACTTGCCCCGGCGGTCGCGGTAGGACTGCTGGCAGACCTCGTCGGACTCGAAGAACAGGATCTGCGCCACGCCCTCGTTGGCGTAGATCTTCGCCGGCAGCGGCGTGGTGTTGGAGAACTCCAGCGTCACATGGCCCTCCCACTCGGGTTCCAGGGGCGTTACGTTCACGATGATTCCGCAACGTGCGTACGTGCTCTTGCCTAGACAAATGGTCAGAGTCTTGCGCGGGATGCGGAAATACTCCACCGTGCGGGCCAGGGCAAAGGAGTTGGGCGGGATGATACAGACGTCGGCCTTCAGATCGACGAAGCTGGACGAGTCGAAGGCCTTGGGGTCGACGATGGCGGAGTTGATGTTGGTGAAGATCTTGAATTCGTCGGCGCAGCGGATGTCGTACCCGTAGCTGGAGGTGCCGTAGGAGATCAGCCGGGTGCCGTCGTCGGCCTCGCGCACCTGGCCGGGGATGAAGGGCTCGATCATCCCCTGGGACTGGGCCATTTCGCGGATCCAGCGGTCGGACTTGATGGACATGCTGCGGTACCTGGTCGGGCAAAGGCCGAAAGTATACCCGCTGCATCCGCCGACCTCCGAAAAGCCGACCCGCGCCGGATTCGAGATGGTCGTTTTCCACCTCGGTATCGCCACCGCCGGCGACAACCAAGGTCCCCCGGATTGCTACCATAGGCCCCAACACCCGGCTCATCCCCACCGCGTTCCCCCAAGGATCATGTTTTACCCCCCGTCCTCCTCCCGCCGCTTAGTCCGCCCCAGGTCTCTCCGGGCCCCCGAAGGTTGGAACGGCCTCGCCCGCGCCATCGCCGTGCTGGCGCTGCTGCTGTCAGCCACGGTCGGTGCCGAGGGCCAACCCCCGAGCCCGGTGACCCTCGCCGAGGTGACCAGCGAGCAGCTGCGCGAGCAGGTCGAGCTGACCGGCACCACCACGGCCTGGCGGCGTGCGGAACTGTCGACGCGGGTCGACGGCCTGGTCATGGTGCTGGAGGTGGACGACGGCAGCCTGGTGGAGGCCGGCGCGCCGATCCTGCGCCTGGACGCCCGGCTCGCCGAGCTGGAGCACGACGCGGCCGCGGCCCGCGTGCGCGAGGCCGAGGCCCGCCACCAGGACGCGATGCGCATCCGCGACGAGCTGCTGTCGCTCAAGCGCGGCAGCCACGCCTCCGAGACCGAGACCCAGACCGCCATCGCCAATGTGGAGATGGCCGCCGCCGCCCTCAGCGCCGAGGGCGCGGCCTTGGCAAGGGTGCAGGAGCTGGTGGATCGGCATACCCTGGCCGCGCCCTTCGCCGGCATGGTCGTCGCCCGTCAACTGGAGGTCGGCGAATGGGCCAAGCGCGACGAGGCCGCCGTGGAACTGGTGGCGCTGGAGCGGCTGCGCATCCGCGCGACCCTGCCCCAGCGCGACTTCAACCGGGTCGCCGCCGGCAGCCCGGTCAGCGTGCGCCTCGACGCCGTGCCCGAGCGCACCTTCGACGGCGAGGTCGCGGCCCGCATCGCCAGCGGCGACCCGCGCACCCGCAGCTTCCCGCTGCTGATCGACCTGCCGAACCCGGACCGCCTGCTCGCCCCCGGCATGTCGGCGCGGGTGCGCGTCGACCTCGACGGCGCGCCCGTCGCCGCGCTGACCGTGCCGCGGGATGCCGTGGTCGCCAAGAGCGACGGCAGCCGCCAGGTCTGGCGGCTGCGCGACGGTGACGATGGCCCCACCGTGCAGCCGCTGACCATCGAGATCGGCCGCGCCAGCGGTGATCGCGTCGAGGTCATCGGCGACGATCTGGGCGCCGGGGATCAGGTTGTCCTGCTCGGCAACGAGCGCCTGCGGGCGGGGCAGCGGGTGGCGCCTCGTACGGAGCCCGCAGTCCCCGCCAGTCGCCGTTAAAAAGGGCTCGGGTCAAGAATTTCACGGCGAGATAGGGAGCAAACCAATGGCTGTACCTGGATTTCAGGAGTTTTTCCTGCCCATGCTGGAGCTTGCCGGCGACGGCAAAGAGCACAGCATGACGAATGCCCGCGAGCAGTTGGCCGAGCGCTTCGCGCTCACAGAGGCCGACTGCGCGGAAATGTTGCCTAGCGGGCGCCAGACGCGCTTCGCGAATCGCATTGCTTGGACCAAGGTCCATCTGGCAAAGGCCGGGCTGCTGGAAACGCCCAAGCGAGGCTGGTTCACCATTACGGATCGGGGCCGGTCAGTGCTGAACGCGCCCCCCGATCGACTCGATCTCGCATTCCTGATGCGGTTTCAGGAATTTCGGGAATTTCGCGGAGAGCATGGAGACGAGCCCGATGCGACCGAGCACATAGCAGCCGACGCGGCCAACGACACGCCGTTGGAGCGATTGGAGCAGGCTTATGAGCAGATGCGAAGCACGCTCGCTGCTGAGCTGTTGTCGCGACTCAAGGCGTCCGATCCACGCTTTTTCGAGAGTGTTGTCATCCGATTGCTGCGGCGAATGGGTTACGGCGGCCCAACCGATCCGGCTGATGACAACAGGTCTGCCGGAGCCGATGAGGGGATCGACGGCGTGATCAACGAGGATGAGCTGGGCCTGGATGTCATCTATCTGCAAGCCAAGCGCTGGGAGAACGTGGTTGGTCGGCCTGAGATCCACCGTTTCGTGGGCGCGCTGCACGGCCAGCGTGCGCGTAAAGGCATCTTCATCACGACCAGCCATTTTTCGCGAGAAGCGCTGGAGTATGTCCGCCGTATCGACCCGCGGGTGATCCTTATCGACGGAGAGACGCTGGTTCGGCTGATGATCGACCACAACCTCGGCGTCAGCATTGAGTCGAGCTACGAGATCAAGCGCATCGATAGCGACTTTTTCTCCGAAGAGTGATCCGCCGGGGATGATCGGGGATCAAACCGGCACGTCCATCGAGTCCCCATAGGTCTCGATCCCCAACTGCTCGGCCAGTTGCCGGGCCTTGAGCTCGATCATCGGCGAGACGACGATCAGCCGGTCGGGCTTGCCACCGTGCCGGGTCTCGTAGAACCTGGCCTTGCGGTGGAAGATGTGCATGGCGGCCTTGTCGACGGACGACTTCAGCTCGCACAGCAGCAGCTGGCCGTTGGTGATGACCAGGTCCAGCTCGATCTGGTCCGGACGGCCGAAGACGATGCCCTCGGCGTCGATCTCGTTGATGTTCTGCACCCGGGCGCCGAAGCTCTCCTCCAGGATCGCCGCCAGGGCGTCGCGGAAGGCGCGCTCCGATTGCAGCCCCCAGCGCGCGCCGACGGTGCGGTCATGGCGCTTGGCCACGGCCATAACCTCGTGGTGCAGGCGCTCGAGCTCGGCCTGATTCTCCTCCCAGCGCTGGTTCCATTCCTCCTGGCGGCGCTGATCGGCCAGCCGCTGCTCCGGTCTCCTCGCTTGCATTTAGCCGATCTTAACGTCACAAAGGGGCCGAGAAAATAGATCGTTGTCGGCGCACAACGTTGCGGTTCAAGCGTTCCGTTATCCTGTGCGGCTTCGCGTCCTTCGCGTCCTTCGCGTCCTTCGCGTCCTTCGCGTCCTTTGCGCGTCCTTCGCGTCTTTGTGGTTGTGCTGCATCGGCGTCCAGCCGGGTCGTCGCGGGGGATGACCGCCCGAGACCCGGCACCTTCCCAACGGAGCCCTATCGATGTTCAAGCTCGCCATCGACCGCCCGGTGATCCTCACCGTGGCGGTCCTGATCCTGACCCTGTTCGGGGCGCTTGCGATCTTCAGTGTGCCGGTGCAGATGATCCCGGACCTGGATGCGCGCATCATCACCGTCGGCACCCAGTGGCCGGGGGCCGCGCCCCAGGACGTGGAGAAGGAGATCCTGGTGGAGCAGGAGCGGTACCTGGGCCGCATCCCGGGGCTGGAGCGGATGGTTTCGACGGCCAACACCGGCAAGGCCGAGATCGAGCTGGAATTCGCGTTCTCGGTGCCCATCGAGGAGGCCCTGCTCAACGTCAACAATGCGCTCTCGCAGGTGCCGGCCTACCCGGAGAACGTCGATCAGCCGAGCATCCGCGCCGAGGCGTTTTCGTCGAACTCGTTCATGTACTTTCGGCTGATGCCGGAGACCGGGGCCTTTACCGAGGCGGACATCCTGGCCCTGCGCGATTGGGTCGAGGAATATGTGGTCACGCCCATGGAGCGGGTGCCCGGTGTCTCGCAGGTGGAGCTGCGCGGCGGCGCCGAGCGACAGATGCAGGTCTACGTGGACCCGGTGCGGCTGGCCGAGCGCGGGATTCGCCTGAGCGAGCTGCGCGAGGCGATCCGCGCACGCAACCGCGACGTCTCCGGCGGCGACCTCGACAGCGGCAAGCGCCGCTACCTGCTGCGCACCATCGGCCGCTTCGACAGCCCCGAGGCACTGGAAGACCTGGTCATCGCCGAGCGCGACGGCGCCTTCATCCGGCTGCGCGACGTGGGTCACGCGGAGTTGGGCTTCGCCGAGGTGCGCAGCTACGCCTACTCCGAAGGCAAGCCGATCCTCGCCTTCGCCGTGGGCCGCCAGATCGGCAGCAACGTCATCGCCATCAAGGAGGCGATGATGGAGACGGTCGCCGAGCTGAACCGCGACGTGCTGGCACCTAAGGGCCTGAAGCTGGTGCGCACCGCCGACGACGTGGTCTATGTGACCGATGCGGTGCGGGTGGTGGAGCGCAACCTGGCCATCGGTGCGGGGCTGGCCGTGCTGGTGCTGTTCCTGTTTCTGCGCTCGGTGCCGGCGACGCTGATCGGCGCCGTGGGCATCCCGATCTGCACCCTGGCCGCGTTTCTGGGGTTGCTGCTGACCGGGCGCACCATCAACGTCATCTCCCTGGCCGGCGTCGCCTTCGCCATCGGCATGACGCTGGACAACAACATCGTCGTGCTGGAGAACATCGTCCGCCACCTCGCCCTCGCCGGCGATCGGGGCCGGGCGCGGCTGGCCGCGGCGCTGGAGGGCGTGCGCGAGGTCTGGCCCGCGGTGCTGGCCTCGACGCTGACCACGGTGGCGGTGTTCCTGCCGGTGATCTTCGTCGAAGAGGAGGCCGGACAGCTCTACTCCGATATCGCCGTGGCCATCTCGGCGTCGATCCTGATGTCGATGCTGATCGCCATTACGCTGGTGCCGGCGGCGGCCGGGCGCTTCCTCAAGCTGCCGCCCCCCGGGCAGCGCCCGCCGCTGCTGAGCCGGCTCGGCGCCGGCTTTGCGCGCCGGGTGATCACCCTGGTGCACTGGATCAGCGCCGGGGTAGGGCGCTCGCTGCTGGTCATCGCCCTGGTGCTCGGCACCGCCGCCGCCATCATCGTCTGGCTGACGCCGGACGCCGAGTACCTGCCCGAGGGCGAGGAGTCGAAGATCTTCACCCTGATGTTCGCCCCGCCGGGCTACAACATCGACATGATGCGCGAGGCCTTCCAGCGCGTGGACGCCGAGTTCTATCCCGCCGTCGGCCAGGACCCGGCCCTGTTCGCCGCCGGCGAGACCGATGTCCCGGCGCTCAACTTCACCATCGGCTTCGCCACCGAGAGCCGCGTCTTCACCGTGCGCGAGGCCACGGACCGACGCCAGACCGAGGCCCTGATGGCCGTGGCCACCGAGAAGACCCGCGCGCTGCCGGGCCTGTTCAGCTTCTCCAGCCGCGGCTCGATCTTCTCCAGCAACTTCGGCGGCACCCGCTCCATCAACATCGAGATCAGCGGGCCGGACCTGGTGACCCTGTTCGATGCGGCCTCCAAGGTCCAGGGGAAGGCCAAGGCCATCTTCGACAACCCGCGGGTGAAATCCGAGCCCTCCAACCTGACCCTGGGCCAGCCCATGCTGGAGGTCCACCCGGACTGGGAGCGCGCCGCGGAGCTGGGCATCGCCCCCGGCGATCTCGGCTACAGCGTCTGGGCCTACTCCGACGGCGCCTTCGTCGACGAATTCTTCTTGGACGATGACGAGATCGACATCTTCCTCTACAGCACCGCCGGCAACATCGAGCGCCCCCAGGATCTGGAGCGGCTGATGCTCTACTCCCCGAGCGGCGGCATCGTCCCGCTCGCCGCCGTCGCCCGCCTGATCGAGACGGTCAACACCGAGACCATCCGCCGGGTCGACGGCGACCGCACCATCACCATGAGCATCATCCCGCCCAAGGATGTGCCGCTGGAGGAGGGCGTGCGCCGGGTGCGCGCCGAGATCATCGCCGGCATGCCCGCCGCCGGCGCGCTGCCGGACAGCATCCAGCTGGACCTCAGCGGCGCCAGCGACCGCCTGGAGGCGACCCGCGAGGCCCTGGCCGGCAACTTCGCCGTGGCCCTGTTGATCGCCTACCTGCTCATGGTCGCCGTGTTCAGCCACTGGGGCTGGCCGCTGCTGATCATGACCAGCGTCCCCATCGGCATCAGCGGCGGCATCGCCGGGCTCTGGCTGTTGAACGTCACCGGCGCGCATCTGGACCGGATCGGTCTTTACCCGATCCAACAGCCCTTCGACATGATCACCATGCTCGGCTTCCTGGTCCTGATCGGCACCGTGGTCAACAACCCCATCCTCATCGTCGAGCGGGCCATCACCAACCTGCGCGAGCGCGGCCTGAGCGTCATCGACGCCGTCACCGAGGCCGTGCGCGTGCGCCTGCGCCCGATCATGATGTCCATGGTCACCACCGTCGCCGGCCTGTCCCCGCTGGTCTTCAACCCCGGCGCCGGCACCGAGCTCTACCGCGGCCTGGGCGCCATCGTGCTGTTCGGGCTGCTGTTCTCGACCCTGGTGACGCTGACCTTCATGCCGGCGATGCTGTCGCTGGTGCTGCGGGTGGTGGGGCGGCGGGTGCCCGGCGCGGAACCCGCGACCGCCGCATAGCGACCAGGCAATTGATCGCGGGCCGCCTGGTTATACCTCCAAGAGCAACGCGGCGGCCCTTGGCGACAAGATAGGGATATGTTCGATCTGTCGTAGGTCGGTCAGGTCCTTGTCCCCTGAAACGATAAGATCGGCGTTGCCGCAAAGCGCAAGGGCCAGAAATACGTCGTCTTTGGGATCGCGACAGCGCTTGACCTCTTCGGGGATTACGATCCGTTCTCCAACCTTCGCCAAGAGCAGTACCAAATGCTCGCCCTCTGCTCGACTGAAATACCGTCGGAACTTGTCCTTCTCGCACTTGGCGGCAAGCTCATCCAGTACCTGCTCGGACAGCAAAAGTTCGTGGTTTTCGAGCACCCGCCGCACAACAGCGCCGGGCACCGAGTCTCGCTTGATGAGAAAACTCAACAGGACATTCGTATCGACGACGACGCGAAGGCGGTGCTCAGTCACGCACCAGGGCCTCCAGCGCCTCGTCGCTCAGCCCCCCAGATCGTGCGGAGACCCGCTCACTCAAGCCCATGAGCTGCGCCAAGGCGTCTCGCCGATCCGACTCGCGACGGATCGCATCGATCAAGAAACCGCGCCGGTCGGGCTGCGCCGCCACAAGACCAGCCACGTCATCCGGCAAATCAACGGCGATATTCATGGATTCTGTCTCCAGGATTGGATTGCTGAAGTTAAGATACTTGGCACATCTGGTCGCGAGTCCAGCGCCAAGCGATTCAATGATGGCACACGGGTGCAGCCCGTCGCATTACGGTGGAACCAGCCAAACTTGCCTCAGAGCGGTCAACCGCTCTTTCTAGGTTCAAGGTAGGCGACGCGCTGGGGTCGGGGGCGTTTTCGGGCGAGTCGCCTCCCTGGTGGACGGTGAGGGGGCATGGTCTTGCCTTGGTGCGGTGGGCGCGGCGCGGTCGCGGCTGAGCGGCGTTGTGGGCAGATCGTCTAGACTTGGGGCGGAGAGATGACGCTCTCCGTGTATGGGCCGGGGCAACAGGTCGGTGAACCGCCGCCTTGGCCCTGCCTGCTCGATGATCCCTACGGGTGGAGCCCGATGAAAACAATGAAACTCGAACGACGCCTGCATTGGCCACTCCTGGTCTCGGCCCTGCTGCTGTACATCGCGGTGCTGGCCGCCAGCGCGGCCTATCACTACGCCGACACGCGCAACATGCTGCTCGACACCATCGATGAGGAGCTGCTGCTCGGGGCCCATGCCGTGCGCTGGGTGCTGGCGGAGGACTTTCACGATCGCGCCCTGGGGCCGGATGCGATCAGTGCGGACGAGGACTGGCGCAACATCCGCAACCTCTCGCAGCTGGCGCAGGCCTCCGGTTTCGCCTTCGTCTTCACCATGGTGCGCGATGCCGACGCGCTCTACTTGACCTCCAGCAACGCGTCCGAGGACGAGCTGTCCGCCGGCGAGGAGGTGCGCTATTGGCATGACTACAACGAGGCCCTGCCCCGCGCCCACGCCGCACTCGACGCCGGGGAGCCGCGCTACAGCACCTATACCGATCGCTGGGGGACCTTCCGGGCGGTGCTGCTGCCGCAGCAGAGCCCCGAGGGGCGAGACTACGTGACGGGTGCCGAGCTGGATATCGCCGCCGTCAACGCCCAGCTCCGCCGCCAGCTGGCCCAATCCATGGGCTCGGCCCTGCTGCTGCTGCTCGCCTCGGTGCCGGCGTTCCTGGTGCTGTTGCTGCGCGAGCGCCGCCATACCGAGGCCCTGCATGCGGCGAACCGCGAGCTGCGCGAGACGCAGCAGCAGCTGGTGCAGTCCGAGCGACTGAGCGCCATCGGCGCGCTGGCCGCCGGGGTCGCCCATGAGCTGAACAATCCGCTGATGGGCCTCCTCAACTACATCCAGCATGTGGCCGGGCGGGTCGACGGCGACCGCCCGCTAAAAGATGTCCTCGACAAGGCCGAGCACGCCACCCGCCACTGCGCCGACATCGTCCGCGACCTGCTGCTGTTCTCCCGCGGCGGTGATCCGGCCCGGGACGAGGGCCGGGAACCCATCGCCGCGGTGCTCGACCGCACCCTGCGGCTGCTGGACTACCGCCTGTCGAAGGAGGACGTCGAGGTCGCCCAAGACCTGCCCGCCGGTCTGCCGCCGGTGCCGACCCGCGGCACCGCGCTGCAGCAGGTGCTGATGAATCTGCTGGTGAATGCGCTGGACGCCATGGAGGGGCGCGCCGAGCGCCGCATCCGTATCGCTGTCCAGCTCCACGTCAAACCCTGCGGCCCCGGCGCGCTGCGCCTGCGCATCTGCGACACCGGCGCCGGCATCGAGCGGAAGGATCTGATGCATATCTACGACCCGTTCTTTACCACCAAGCCCACGGGGCGCGGCACCGGTCTGGGCCTGTCGGTGTCCCTCGGGCTGGTGCAGTCCGCCGGCGGGGAGCTGCACTGCTACAGCACGCCCGGGGAAGGGACCTGCTTTACCCTGTGCTGGCCGGTGGTCGATGCCGGTGACGGTGGAGCAGCGGGGCCTTAGGCGATTTCTGTCAACTTTCATACCATCTGACTTGTCTTGACGCCCGCCTTCGGCGTCGGGCTGGCGGTCACATAGCGCGCTATGCTCTCGCCAGCCCTCCTTGAAGGCGAACGTCAATCCTGCGTCATCTGGTATGAAAGTTTCCGGCAATCGCCTTAGTGCTTTGCCGCGAAAATTCCGAGACCGCCCGTAGCTGTGGGAGCGATTTGCAATCGCGACCGCCGCGACGCGGAAGTCGCGACTGCAAGTCGCTCCCACAGCACCGAGTGGGCATGCCGGCGGTCTTGGGACTTCCGCAACGGGGCCCTAGCGACTGCGCAAGAATTGCCGCCGATTGTGCATCCGACGCCGCGCAGCGGCGCCTGGGAGCGCCGGCATCTTGCCGGCCTCGGCGCGAAGCGCCGTTATTGCTCCTCAAAATCCCGATTTCCAGACCGCGGCGCATCGGGTGCGCCCAGCCGCCAGACGCGGGGCGTGACGGGCTCAGCGAGTGCCGATTTGGTGGTAGACCCGCACCGTAGTGACGCTGTCTGGGACCTGCTCGATGGTCGCGGTGAAGGCGGCGAAGTCCGGGTTGCGCCGGCTTGGGCTGAAGTGGTGCATGCTGCCGGTGTGGCGTCCGAGCACCTGGCCTTCGGCATCGAGCAGCTCCAGCTCGACATGGCCCAGGATGCGGCCGCGGCGGATGTGCTGCTTCTCGATCCGGCCGCTGATCTTCAGTCCGTCCGCCGTCCAGTCGTGCTGGAGTCGCGTCGGCGCGAGGCTGCCGGAGGTGTCGGCCGTGAAGGTCAGCGGGATCGCGTGGCTGGCCTTGTGGGCCAGTGCGGGCAGGGCGGCGGTGGCGAGGAGGGCAGCGAGCAGCAGGCGCTTGATGGTGGGGGATGGCATGGCAGTCTCCGAGCAGGCGGGTGGCCTATTGGTTGACTGTCAGGCTAGCAGGCGGTGCTGAACTGAAGCTGAACGCGGCCTCCGGCAGCGGTAGCGTGACGGTGGCGGCGAAGCCGCCGAGGCGCTCGGAGCGGCCGAGGGTCAGGGTGCCGCCGTAGAGCTCGACGATCTCGTTGGCGATGGAGAGGCCGAGGCCGTGGCCGGTGACGCTCTCGTCGAGGCGGGCGCCGCGGGCGCTGAGGCCGGCGAGTGCGTCGTCGTCGCAGCCGGGGCCGTCATCTTCGACCCGCAGGCGGATGCCGCCGTCGGCGTGTTCCATGCTGCAGCGCACCCGGCTGCGCGCCCACTTGCAGGCGTTGTCGAGCAGGGTGCCGGCGAGCTCCAGCAGGTCCTGGCGATCGGCGGCCAGCGCGCCGACATCGGCGAGGCGGCAGTCGATCCGCAGGGCCTTGTCGGCGTACATCCGCCCGAGCAGGTCGCGCAGCACCGGCAGCTCTTCGGCCGGGTCGAACAGGGAGCCCGCGGTGCCGCCGCCGGCGATGCGGGCGCGCTTGAGCTCGCGCTCCAGGAGCGCATGGACGCGCTCGACCTGTTGGCCGCAGAGTCGGCGGTCGTCCGCCCACAGCGCGGCGTCGCCGCGCTCGAGCTGCTGGCGCATCAGCATCAGCGGTCCCTTCAGGGCATGGGCGAGGTTGCCCGCGGCGTTGCGCGAGCGCTCCAGGCGCTTGTCGTAGACGGCGAGCAGGCCGTTGAGCTTGTTGACCAGCGGCAGGATCTCGGTGGGGACGTTGTTGCCGAGGGTGCGGGTGGTGCCGTGCTCGAGGGCGTCGATATCGCGGTAGACCGGGTCGAGGGAGCGGAAGGCGCGGCGGACGATCCAGCGCGCGGCGATCAGGGTCGCGAGCAGCCCACCGATGGCGAGCACGGCGAACCAGCGCTCGAAGCCGCCCATCACCGCCCCCATCGGCAGCAGGTCCTCGGCGACGGCCAGGGTCAGCCGCTGCCCGTCGAGCTGGTAGCCGGCGCTGCGCACCAACAGCTGTTGGCCATCGGGTCCGGGGGCCTGCCGGATGGCGACCTCCCCCGGCGGCAGCGGTGCGATGTCCAGCTGCTGGTCCCAGAGGGAGCGCGAGTGCAGCACCCGCCCGTCGTCCCAGCGCAGCTCGAAATAGTGCCCGGAGAACGGCTGGCGGTAGATCGGCATGGCGCCGTCGCGCAGCGCCACCGGCTCCAGGGCGATGACGCCGAGCAGGGCCTCGGCGTCGTGCTGGAGGCGATGCAGCACGAAGGCCTCGGCACTGCGGTGCAGGGCATCGTGGCCAAGCCACCAGGCCAGCGCGATGAGGATGGTCAGGCTGATGCCGAGGGCCAGGTGCAGCCGGCTGGCGAGGGACTTGAGGGTCATGGCGCGGGCGCCTGGGGTGGGCTGGATGGCAGCACATAGCCCTGGCCGCGTTGGGTCAGCAGGCGCTCGCGGCCGAGCTTCTCGCGCAGCCGGCGCACGTAGACCTCGATCAGGTTGCTGCCGGTCTCGGCGTCCTGATCGTAGAGGTGGTCGGTGAGTCGCTCCTTGGACAGCACCTTGTCGGGGTTGTGCATGAAGTAGCGCAGCAGCCGAAACTCGGTGCCGGTCAGCTCGACGTCGGCACCGTCGGGCAGGATCGCGCGCTGGCGGTCCTCGTCGAGGGTCAAGTCGCCAACCCTGAGCTTGGCCGCCGGGTTGCCGGCGGCGCGGCGTACCAGGGCCTGGATGCGCGCGCTTAGCTCCTCGACGTGGAACGGCTTGCCGAGATAGTCGTCGGCGCCGGCCTTGAGGCCGTCGACGCGCTCGTGCCAGGCGTCGCGGGCGGTCAGGATCAGCACCGGGGTGTGCAGCCCCGCGATGCGCCATTCGCGCAGGACCTCAAGCCCCGGCCGGCCCGGGAGGCCGAGGTCGAGGATGATGCAGTCGTAGGGCGTCTCGGTGCCGAGGAAGGCGCCGTCGATGCCGTTGTCGGCATGGTCCACGGCGAAGCCGGCGGCGCCGAGAGCGCCCTTGAGGCCGTCGGCGAGGTCATGGTCGTCTTCGACCAGCAGCAAGCGCATGGTCAGTGGTCCTCCTGCTCGTGCTCGATCAAGGCGCCGGTCGCGGCGTCGTACTCCAGCTCCCAGATGTCGCCGGCGCCGTCGAGGATGTAGATCTCGTAGATGAAGCGCCCATCGTCGCGGTCGCGGTAGAGCTCGGCGTCGATCATCCGCCCCGGCTGCCGGGTGCGGGCGCGGTCGATCACCTGTTGCAGCGGCAAGGCTTGGCCGGCCGCGACCAGCGCGCGGGCCACCGTGGCGTCATTGTCCACCGGCAGTGGCTGCGCGGCCAGCGGCGTGACCGAGACCGCGCCGATCAGCAGGGCGCGCAGCCGCGTCCTGCGCATGGCGCTGGGATCGGCGCTCAGGCGCGGTTTGGGATCAGACATCGGTGGTGGGTCTCGCTCGGGTCGGCGGCGTTGTCCAAGCCAGTGGTTTCCGCCCATGGGTGGGGTGGGCGCTCAGCCGGCAGCCGGCGCCAGGATGAGCGCCAGCATCATGATGCCGATTGCGCTGATCCAGCTGCCGGCGGTGCGCAGTGCGATCTGCGGCCAGCCGGGGTGGCGGGCGATGACCACGGCCGCCGCCGCACTCGGCGCGACCATCAGATAGCCGGCCGTTGCAACGCCGACGGCGAAGGGCAGGGGGCTGCCGGCGGTCGGCGCGGCGGTCCCATTGGCGAGGCCGTGGCTGAGGCCGAACAGCAGACCCAGCAGCACCATCAGCGCCAGCGGAAACCGCCAGGCCAAGGCCAACAGAGCGCCGAGGACTACGAACGAGCCGATATTGATCTCCGCCACCGGCAGCCCGGGCGACAGCGGCGGCGGTGGCCAGCCCCCGGCGAGGGTGCCGCACAGCAGCGCAATCGGGAATGCCAAGAGCGTCCAGCGCCCGCTGCGCGCCCCCTGCCAGCCCGCCAAGAGCCCCAGTGCGAGCCAGGGAATGCAGTGCTCCAACGCCGTCAATGGATGCAGCAGGCCGCCATAGAAGTCGCCGAAGCGGGTCGTCACCAGGTGCGCCGAGGCCCCCCGCGGGAGCGCGAGTGTCGCGAGCAGCAGCGCCGCTGCTGCGCCGCGCCGTGGGCTCATTCCAAGAACCCGGCATGCAGCAGCAGGAACCAGCAGCCCAGTCCGGCAATGACCAGGCCGCCGCCGCGCACCGCCAGCGCACCCAAGGGCCAGGCGATCAGCAGCCCGATCAGGATACCGGCCAGGTGCAGCAGGCCGGTGGCGATGACGAAGCCGACGCCGTAGGCCAGCGCATTGGCCGCACCCGGGAGTTCGGCACCGTGGGCATAGCCGTGAAAGACGGCGAACAGGCCGACCAGAATCGCCGCGACCCACAGCGGCGGCCGGGCGCTCAGCGCGACCATGAGCCCAAGCACGATGGCGGACAGGGCAACATTGATCTCCACCAAGGGCATCGGCACCCCGAGCACCCCGAGCACGCCGCCCAGGGCCATCAGTGTCGGGAAGGTGATGGGCAGCAGCCAGATCGCGGGACGCCCGAGCTGGGCGCCCCAGAGGCCGACGGCGACCATGGCGACCAGATGATCCAGTCCGAAGATCGGATGCAGGAAGCCGCTGACCAGGCCCCCGGCCACGCCGGTCTCGGCATGGGCCGCGGCCAGCGCGGGCAGCGTCAACAGCAGGAGAGCGGTCCCGATGCGGGACCAGGCAGTGGTTGTCGGTGTCATAAGGGTCTCTACTTCAACTTATCCGGCGCAGCCGCAACTGAAGAGCCGGCTCGAGGGCTGGGCGCGTTGTCGTGATCGTAGTCGTAATCGTAATCGTAGTCGTAATCGTGATCGTAATCGTAATCGTATCGTATCGTGATCGTAGTCGTGATCGGAATCGTCAGTCGGAGTTATGCGCATACTCGACAACGACAACGACAACGACAACGACAACGACAACGACAACGACAACGACAACGACAACGACAGCGACAACGACAACGAGCGAAGGACAACGATATCGAAATCTCGTCGTCCGTTTGTTCAGGATTTGCGGGGTAAGGGACAGAAAGATGAAGGCTGGTGCCGGGGGACGCGGAAAAGGATCACCGGGGTTCAACCGAGCCGGGCGAGGGTCAGTACGCGCTCCAGTAGCCAGATGGTGCCCAGCGAGCCGACGCAGTAGGCCGGGACCAGCGCGGTCCGCGCCGGCAGGGTCAGGTCGAGCACCCGATGCGACCAGCGCAGGACCAGCGCCAGCAGCGCGATGCCCGTCAGGCCGATGGCAGTGCCGATGCCGAAGCCCAGCGCCGTGGCCGGGGTGCCGACCGGGTCCAGCCCGAGGCGTGCCAGCGTGTCGGCCAGGCCGAGCCCGTGCAGCGGCCCGAAGGCCAGGGCGACCACCCAGGGTCGGCGGACCGCGAGGCCCTGATGCCCGCGGGTGCGCTTGATCGCCTCGGCGGCGACGAAGACGATGCTCAGGGCGATGGCCGCGCCCACCGGGCGTTCCGGGAAGCCGATCCAGCCCAGGCTCACCACCGCCAAGCCCATCGCCCAGGCGCCGGTGAAGGCGGCAAAGGCCCCGACCCGCATCGGCGCGGAGCGGGCCAGCCAGAGCAGGCCGAACAGGAACAACAGGTGCTCGACGCCGAGCAGGGTTTGCGCCAGCCCGAGCCGGATGGCGGTGGCGATGGTCGCCGACGGCCAAGCCGGGCCGTCGCCGCGGGCGCCCAGCGCAAGGGTTGGCCGGGCGGCGGTCAGCACATGGCGTTCGCTCATGCCGTCTCGGTTGATCTCTACCACCGCGGCCGCGAAGCCCGTCCCCAGGCCGGGCATGATCAGGGGGCCCGTCAGTCCGCGCTCACCGCAGTCCAGCAAGGCCCCGGTACGTCGGCAGTGCGCCGGAAAGCGCGTCTCGGGCGGGCGATGGTCGAGGGTGTGCGCGTCCCAGCGCAGCTGAAAGCGTCCCGGTGCCTCGGCCTGAAGGCTGAGCACGGCAACGGATGAGCCATGGGCCAGTGCCGCTCCAGCCGGAATCAGCAGCGCCGCCAACAGCAGCGCCGATGCGGCGCGGAGCAGTCGCGGGGGCATGTTCAATCCTCGCGACGGACCTGATAGCGAGCGCGGATCTCGTCCATGCGCGCCAGCACCCGACGGTAGGTCTCGGCCTCACGCCCATCCGCTTCGCGCTCGGCGGGGGCGGGATCGGGGGCGACGATGCTGTTGTAGATCAGGCTGCGCATCTTCGCGATCAGGCGCGCCCGCAGCATCTCGTCGCCCTGGTCCAGCCCCAAGGACCGGGCCTCGCGGTAGAGCACCTCGTCGGAGATCCACTGGGTGATCTGTTGCTCAAGCTCGGCTTCGCTCGGCGCGCGCCCCCAGGCAAGGCTGAGCTGCTCACGCAACAACCCCACCACGGCGTCGTCGATGACAATGACCTGCGCGGCCTCCGCGGGAGGCTCGACGATGTGGTCGATGGCGAAAAACAGCAGCGCGACGGCCAGGAAGTGCAGCAGCGGCTCCTGAAGCCAGCGCCGCAGCGAAGAGGATCGCTTGCGCGGGGAGGGCATGATCGGCGTCTGATTGCTGGGATGTTCCGGGGCGTAGCGGCGTCTGAAACGAACCGGCGGGCTTGGCGGATCTTACTGCCGGGCATCCGTGCGCCGAGAACAAATCGATGGGGTGACGCGCCGTCCCGCCCGGTGCGACAGGGTTGGCGAGGGGAAAAGCATAGCCGAAACCCGGAACGAACGAGCGGCTACGCCGCGTTGGCGCCAAGCAAAAGGGCCGGGATCACCCGGCCCTTGCTCAACGGTTCAATGCGGCGGCGTTAGAGCGCCTTCTTGCAGAAGTACCAATCGGTGCACTCATAGCCCTGGTCCATGCGTGCCCGGGCCTCCTCGGCGGTGGCCGGCGGCGGGACGATGACCTTGTCGCCGGGTTGCCAGTTCTCCGGGGTGGCGACCTTGTGCTCGTCCGAGGTCTGCATGGCCTTGACCAGGCGGACAAACTCGTCGATGGAGCGGCCGTTGCTCATCGGGTAGTAGACCATGGCGCGCAGGATGCCTTCGGGGTCGATGATGAAGGTGGCGCGCACCGCCGAGGTGTCGCTGGCGCCGGGCTGGATCATGCCGTAGGCGCGGGCCACCTGCATGGAAAGATCCGCGATGATCGGGAAGCCGATCTCGACGCCGAAGCGCTCCTTGATGTTGCGCTCCCAGGCGATGTGGGAAAAGTTGCTGTCGATGGACAGGCCGAGCAGCTCGCAGCCGATGGCCTGGAAGTCCGCGTGGCGCTTGGCGAAGGCGATGAACTCGGTGGTGCAGACCGGGGTGAAGTCGGCCGGGTGCGAGAACAGCACCAACCACTTGCCGCGGTAGTCCTCCAGGGTCTTTACGCCGTGGGTGGTCGGCGCCTCGAAGGCCGGGGCGGGCTCGTTCAGACGCGGCATGATGGGAGCGGATTGGGTGGTGTTTTCCATGGAATGTGACCTCCGGGTCAGTCGGTTCGGCTTGTCTGTCGGGGTCTTGCCCCGTGCTGTACAGACATACTAGCGCTCGCTGAACAAACGGCAAAATCGTTTGATCTGATTGGGGTTATTGCGGTTTTCTATTGCGATTTGTCAACTCGATGCCGAGGTCAAGCCGGGTCAACCCGGCCCTCGGCCGATGCTGCGCAGACCTCGACAGGACCATGGACTGGCCGGAGAATATCGCGTTTGATGTCATCGACCGAGTGAGCTTTATGTCAACGGACCCCGCCGAGCGCACCATCCCCCCGCTGCCGACCATCCGCGAGATCAGTCCCGGCAGCTTCATCTACACCCGCCCCAACGCCCTGCCGCCGAGCTTCTGCGACGAGGCCGTCGCGCGCTTCGAGGCCAATCCGCAGCATCAGTACCAGGGCCGCGTCGGTCAGCTGCGCGAGGAGGATACCCGGGTCAAGAAGACCACCGATCTGGTGGTCAGCAACAAGCCCGAGTGGAAGGATGTGGACACCATGCTGTTCCGCTCCCTGGCCGCGGCGCTGGGGGAGTTTCGCGAGACCTTTCCCTACTTCAAGGGACCGTTCAAGGACATGGGCTATCAGGTGCAGCGCTACCGGGCCGGCGAGTACTACCACTGGCATGTGGACGGCGGCAGCCATGAGCTGAGCCAGCGCCAGCTGGTCGCCTTGTGGTATCTGAACGACGTGCCCGGCCCCGGCGGCGAGACCGAGTTTCTCTATCAGGGCATCAGCGTGCGGCCCGAGCGCGGCATGCTGGTCCTGTTCCCGCCGTTCTGGACCCACGAGCACCGGGCCGCGCCGGTGCAGCAGGGGGCGAAGTACATCGCCACCACCTGGGTGGTGTTCGCCTGATGGCCGAGCCCGCGCCGCGGCTGCTCGGTATCATCGAGCTGGGGGGCTACCCGAACCTGACGCCGCTGTATCGGCGGCTCGGGCTCGACGTCGAGCTGGTGACCTCCCAGCGCAAGGCCCAGGCGGCGCTGAAGCGGCGGCTGCCGGACCTGATCGTCACCGAGTACAACTTCCAGTCGGACTTTCGCGATCGCACCAGCAACCTGGAGACGCTGATGGCGCGGCTGCAGCGCCACCCCGAGGTGCAAGTGATCTGCTTTTACCAGCCGGAGCATCGGCACAAGCTGGAGGCGATGCTGGAGCGCTTTCCGGTGTTCGCGGCGTTACCGCTGCCGGTGCATGAGGCGCGGGTGGAGGCGGCGCTGCGGCGCGCCTTGGCCGGGCGCGACGGCTTCGATCAGGGCGCGCTGAAGTAGCGTTTCAGGGCGCCGATCTCGCGCAGGGCGATGGCGATGGGGATGGCCATGCCGAAGCCGGCGCTGTAGACCGAGTCGCCGCCGGAGAGCCGGGCCACATTCACGCCGACCACCTCGCCGTCCTTGTTCAACAGCGGGCCGCCGCTGCTGCCGGGGAGGATCTGCGCGTCGGTGACGATCTTGCCGTCGCGAAGCCCGGTGATGATCCCCGCCGTGGTGACGTCGGACATGCCGATGGGGCTGCCGACGGCGAATACCGACTCGCCCTGGCCCAGCCCGCCGTCGGCCGCCACCCGCAAGGCCGGCGTGATGTGGCCGTCGAGCTTGATCAGGGCCAGGTCGTGGCGCTTGTTGATCTCGATGAGCCGTGCGCCGTGCTCGCTGCCGTCCTTCAGCAGCACTCGGAAGTTGCGCCGCACGCTGCTCGATGTGGTCTTCCAGTCGAAGTCGCGTCGGCGGTCCCGGTAGCCGCGCGTTTGCTTGCGCAGCTCGGCGCGCGCCTGCGCGATGCGCCCCTTGCGGTCGCGGTAGCTCTCCGAGAGTCGCTCATACTCCGGTTCCAGTCGCAGCCGCCGTTCCGGCGTGATCATGTCCCGCACGGAGACGTATTCGTCGAGCTTCTCGCGCAGGGGCTCAAGCTGGCGCTCCAGGGCCTTCAGCTCCTCGCGCAGGGATGCGAGGCCCGCGGCGTCCTGTTTCAGCTTGTCCTCGGTCTCCTGCCATTGGGCCAGCTCGGTTGGGCGCACCACATGGCGGTTGGTCAGGATGTGCCCGTCGGGGGTGATGAAGAAGCCGGAGCCGCTGCCGAGGTCATGCTCGATGGTGACGACGGCGAGGGTTGCCCGCTGCACCGGTGTCCGCGGGTTGAACTGCGCCGTCAAAGCGGCGGCCAGGTCTTTCCCCGCCCCCGTGCCGGCGTGCTGGGCGTAGGTCTCGTTGACGGTGTCGGGGGCCTCGCCGGGGGTTGGGCGGTCGCTGAACTGCCAGTTGCCCTCGGCGTCCTGATAACGGTAGATCTCGGCGTCCCCGGCCGTCGGCGCCAGCGCCGCCAGCCACGCCGAGAGTAGCAGCGCCCATGGACCGCGGCCAAGGACGTGGCGGTCGCCACCGCGCCGGCGATGATGAGGAGGGAGGCGTTGTGAGCGGTGGATGTCTCGGTACCTCAAACGGCAGCGCCCCGAAGTCGGGGCGCTGAAGACGAGATCCGCAGTCTATCACCGCCGCGACGGTCCATCGCCGCGGCGGTGCGCGCTAGGTCGCGGCGGGCTCGGGCTCCGGGACCTTCAGGGTCACCAGCTCCTCGGCGCTGACCGGATGGATGGGGACCGTGTCGTCGAAGTCGGCCTTGGTGGCGCCCATCTTCAAGGCCACCGCGAAGCCCTGCAGCATCTCGTCGACGCCGTCGCCGATCATATGGACACCGACCACGCGCTCGTGGTCGCCGACGCAGACCAGCTTCATTGCGGTCTGTGGTCCCTCGGCGTTCAGCGCGTAACGCATCGGCTGGAACTTGGTCTGGTAGATGGTGACGCGCTCGCTGCTGTTGGCGCGGGCCTGGGCCTCGGTGAGACCGACGCTGCCGACCGGGGGGTGGGCGAAGACCACGGTGGGGATGTCTTCGTAGACCAGACGCCGTTCCGATTGGCCATCGAACAGGCGATCGGCGAGGCGGCGTCCGGCGGCGATGGCCACCGGCGTCAGCGGGAAGCGCCCGGTGACGTCGCCGATGGCGTAGACGCCCTCGACGGTGGTGTTCTGGTAGGCGTCGGTGCGGATGACGCCGTTGCGCTCGGTCTCGACGCCGGTGGCCTCCAGATTCAGATCCCGGCTGTTCGGGGAGCGGCCGATCGCCCAGAGGACGGTGTCGAAGCCGGTCAGGGCGCTGCCGTCGCGATGGTGCACGGCGATGCCGTCATCCTGGCGCTCCAGCGATGCGACGGCAAACGGCAGGTGCAGCTCGATGCCGGCCGCGCGCATGTTCTGCTCCAGCGTCTCGCTGATCAGCGGCTCGAAGGTCTCCAGCGGGCGGTCTTCCAGGGCCACCACCGTGACCTCGGAGCCGAGGGCGCGCAGCACGCCGGCGAGCTCGACGCCGATGTAGCCGCCGCCGACGATGGCAACCTTGCGCGGCTGCGCTTCGAGCCTGAAGAAGCCGTCGGAGGTGATGCCGAGCTCGGCACCGGGCACCGGCGGCACCATCGGGCGGCTGCCGGTGGCGATGACGATGTGCGGGGCGGTCAGGGTTTGGCCGTTGACCTCGACTTGGTGGTCGTCGACGAAGCGGGCGCGACCCTGGATCAGGTCGATCCCGAGCTCTTCGACATAGCCGTTCCAGTAGTTGTCGATACCGGAGATAAAGCGGGTGCGGCCGGAGACCAGATGCTTCCAGTCGATGCCGCGCAGTTCGGCGAGGACGCCGAAATCGCTGGCCTGCTCCACGTCGTGGGCGAGGTTTGCGGCATACCACATGACCTTCTTCGGGACGCAGCCCTGGTGCACGCAGGTGCCGCCGAGCTGGCCGTCTTCGATGATGGCAACGCGATGGCCGTACTGCGCCGCCTTCTCGGCAACCGCAAGGCCGCCGCTGCCACCGCCGATGGCGATGAGATCGTACTGCTTGTTCATGTCGGTTCGGTCTCTGATTATCGTTTCAAGGCGACGAAAAAAAGGCCCCGCGAACATCGGGGATGCCGCGGGGCCGGGGTGGCGAGAGGCGCGGCGCGATTAGCGCTTGGCCAGCCAGCCCTCGAGGTCGTCGGAACCGCCGACCTTTTCACCGTCGACGAAGACCTGCGGCACCGAGGTCGCGCCGGCGACGGCGCGCAGGGTCAGCTCGGTGTAGTCGCGGTTCAGCACCAGCTCCTCGTAGGTCATGCCGGCCTCGGTGAGCATCTCCTTGGCCTTGGCGCAGAACGGGCAGCCGGGGCGGGTGAAGACGGTGACGTTGTTCGGCTTCGCGGCCTCCGGTGCCAGGTAGGCGAGCATGGTGTCCGCATCGGAGACGCCGAAGGGGTCGCCCGGCTCCTCGGGCTCGATGAACATCTTATCGACGACGCCGTCCTTCACCAGCATGGAGTAGCGCCAGGAGCGCTTGCCGAAGCCCAGGTCATCCTTGTCCACCAGCAGGCCCATGCCGTCGGTGAAGTCACCGTTGCCGTCCGGGATGAAGCGGATGTTCCAGGCGTTTTCGGCCTCCTGCCAGGCGTTCATGACGAACGTATCGTTGACCGACATGCAGACGATCTCGTCGACGCCGTGCGCCTTGAGGGTGGCCGCGAGCTGGTTGTAGCGCGGGACGTGGGTCGACGAGCAGGTGGGGGTGAAGGCGCCGGGCAGCGAGAAGACGGCGACGGTCTTGCCTTTGAAGACATCGTCGGTGGTCACGTCCACCCAGTCGTGGCCCTGGCGGGTGCGGAAGGTCACGTTCGGAACGTTCTGACCGGTACGATCTTGCAGCATGCTGGTGTCTCCGTTGAAGGGGTGGTGAAGATATTTATAACGACAGGCCGGCGGCATCGGCCGTGACCTGCCACGGCGCTTATGATGCGACCTAATCCGCGATAATCAAAATGGATTGATCGGATCGTCACAATCGGGATCGCCGATGGCCCGATCCGATCCGTCTCGGCGTTGCCGGGGATTCGGGATCAGGGAGGGCGCGATGACCCGCCGGGGACCATCCGGGATGAATTGTGTTGGGAAATAGATACGGTCTGTTGCGTGCATTTCGCTTTGTGTCGGTTGGTGGTAGCATTGCGACGGTATGACGTTTTCTTTGCCACTCGGCAGCCCATCGACCGGAGAGGACCATGAGCACCGCTTCGCAACCTTCCCCCCGTCCCGCTTCTCCACGACCGGGCGCGCTTGGACGCGCGTCGGCGCCTCGCGGCGCGATCCGCACCGCCGCCCCCGGCATCGTCTTCATCGGTGCCGCGCTGGTCTCGCCGGCGCTGATCGCGGCGGCATTCTCATTCACCAGCGACATGTCGCCCGTCGCCTTCGGCGACGACAGCCTGGCGGGATTCACCTTCGAGCTCGACCAGCCCTCGGCGGTGACGCTGCGCACCTTGTCCTACGCCGGCGGCACCAATGCCGCGGGTATGTCGATCCCGGCCGGCGGCTTCGACCCCATCGTTACCGTGCTTGACGAAGACGGGGAGCTGGTCGGATACGACGACGATGGCAGGGATGTCGTCAACGAGGAGACCGGGTCGGCCTACGACTCGCAGCAGACGCTGGAGCTCAGCGCGGGCGAATACGGGGCGGTGCTGACGGAATATGCGAACTTCTACGACAGCGAGTTCGGCGGGTTCTCCGGCTCCGGCTCGCAGAATATCGCCGAGGGTTATGTGACGGACTACTGGGCGTTGGACATCATCGGTGTCGACGCCGCCTACTTTATCGGCGTGACCAACGGCGCTAGCCCCGCAGAGCCGTCGTTCCAGGAGCAGATCGACGTGAGCATGCAGTCGATCGCGACCAACGGCAGCACCTCATCCACGGCGGCCGTGATCAGCAGCGCCTGTCCTCAAAGCCCCATCGGCTCGCGCTTCCGGGACGACTGCACGCCGATCGTCGTCGGCTCGCTGACGGGCAGCGGCTCGGAGCTCAACGGTCAGGCCACCTTCGCGCTGGCGACGGTGACGGCAGAGCAGGCGACGGTGCCGCTGGAGTCGTCGCGGGCGAGCCTGAGCAGTCAGCGCCAGAACCTCACCACGCGCCTGTCGGCGCTGCGCGGTGGGGCAACCGGGCTGAGCCTGCGCGGTCTGGCCTTCGAGGTCGATGGCCAGACGGTGCCGGGCCTGGCCGGCACGGGCGCCGGCATCGGTGGTGCCGCCAGCGCGGATGAGAACCCGCTGTTCGCTGGTGGCGGGCGATTCGGCGCCTTCATCAACGGCACCGTGTCCAGTGTCGACAAGGACGGGAGCCGCAACGAAGAAGGCTTTGACGGCGACGGTTGGTCGCTGACCGCCGGCCTGGATTACCGCTTCCGCGACAACCTGATCGGCGGCCTCGCAGTCGGCTACTACAACAGCAACAACGACATCGACAACAACGGCGGCAGCCTCGACACCGACGGCTACAGCCTGAGCCTCTACGGTACCTACTATCAGGGCGAGTCGTTCTACGTGGACGGTATGGTCACCTACGGCAACAACAGCTACGACCAGCGCCGCAACATCCGCTATCAGGTCGGCGGGGTCAACGTCAACCAGACGGCCAAGGCGGACTACGACGGTGACCAGTGGTCGGCCGCCGTCGGCACCGGCTACATGTTGTCCAGCGGCGCCTGGAGCTACGGCCCGGTGGCGCGTGCGGAGTTTGTCAGCGCCAGCGTCGACAGCTACAGGGAGCGTATGTCGAACCCCAACGCCAACGGCGGCGGCTGGGCGGCCCGGCTCGACAACCTCGACCAGGAGTCCTTCACCACCGCCATCGGCGGCGAGGTCTCGCGCGCGATCAGCACCAGTTGGGGCGTGATCCTGCCCCAGCTGCACCTGGACTGGGTGCACGAGTATCGTGACGCGGCGGTGGCGGTGAACGGCAGCTTCATCCAGGACCCAACCGACGGCGTATTCGGGATCACCGGCGACAAGCCGGACTCCGACTACTTCAACGCTCGCCTCGGGATCTCCGCCCAGTTCGGCGGCGGCAGTACCGCGTTCCTGTTCTACAACAAGGTCTTCGGCTACCGCAATCTGGATGTGGATACCGTTGGCGCCGGCGTTCGCCTGACCTTCTGAACCGCTCGGGGCTCGGCGTCAGCGCCGGCTGCGCGGCCCCGTCGGTCCGATGACCGGCGGGGCCGCCGTTGTTAGACTTGGAGGAAACACGAACAGAGAGGTCCAGCCATGTCCTTCATGCCCCTTCCCCGTCTGCCCCATCTGCCCCTGATGGCGCTGGTGTCGGCGCTGTTGCTGATCCTGGGTGCTTGTGCGACAGCGCCTTCCGGGGATCAGGCCGATATCGCGCCCGTCGCCCCCGGCCGCGGCATCGACGATCTGATCCTGGTCGATTGTCTGTTGCCGAGCCAGATTCGCCAGCTGGGCACGCGTGCGGTCTTCGCCGCCCCGCGCCGTTCCATCAAGACCACGAAGACCGACTGCGGCATCCGCGGCGGCGAGTTCGTGCTGTTTGATCGCTCGGACTACGGCACGGCCCTGCAGGCGCTGCTGCCCAAGGCCCGCGCCGGCGATGCGATTGCCCAAACCTATGTGGGCGAGATCTACGAGAAGGGGCTCGGCCTCGCGGGGCCGAACTATGCCGAGGCTGCAAGCTGGTACCGCAAGGCGGCTGCCCAGGGTCATGGCCCGGCCCAGGTGAGTCTCGGTGGGCTCTACGAGCAGGGGCAGGGCGTGGCGCAGGACAAGGCGGAGGCGCTGAACTGGTATCGCAAGGCGTCCGGGCTGACCGGTGACAGGCTGATCTTTGAGTCCAAGCTGAAGGCGGAGCGGGCCGCGTTCCAGAACGAGATCAGGTTGCGCAATCAGGTCGTGGCCTCCCTGCAATCGCGGCTGCGCCAGGGCGGCGGCGCCACCGCGGCGCAGCGCCAACAGCTCCAGCGCGTGGCGACGAGCCAGCAGCGCGAGGTTCAGAGCGAGGTCAATCGTCTGGAGCGGCAGATGAAGGCGGTGCAGGAGATCAAGCAGCACGCCGGTCCGCGCGCGTCCGGCAGCGGCAAGAAGGCGGCTCAGGCCGGCAAGCTTGAGCTGAGCCTGCGCGAAGAGCGCGCCGCGCTGCAGGACGTCGGGCGGCGGCTGTCGATGGTGCAGTAGCGACGGTCCGCTCAGGGTGCGTCGGCGGGGGGCGGTGCTGCCCTGGCCAGGCGAAAGCCGACAAAGTTGTAGCGCGCCTCGGGGAAGTTGCGGTTGCGATAGGCGGCCCGGACCAGGGCCGGGCCGCTGTTCCAGGAGCCGCCGCGCAGCACCCGCGGGTCCGTGGATTGCGGGTCCGCACAGGTCTCTTCGGTACCGCGATAGAGGGTATCGTACTCCGAGCAGGTCCATTCCCAGACGTTGCCGAGGACATCGTGCAGCCCCCAGGGGTTGGCGGCGAAGCTGCCGACGGGGCTGACCCACTCGTAGCGGTCGTCGCATGGGAAGCCCTCGTCCCAGCCGTGCCCGGTGTCGGCAACGTTAGCGTGACCGCAGGCAGGGGCGTTCTGCCACCAGCGGGCTGCCGCGACGCCGGCCCGCGCGGCGTATTCCCATTCCTCCTCGGTCGGCAGCCGGAAGGACTGTTCCGTTTGGGCGTTGAGCCAGTCGATATAGGCCCGAGCGTCGTTCCAGCTGACGCAGGACACCGGGTGCTGGTCGCGGTTGTCGTGCTCGCGGTTTGGGGTGCGCCAAGTCGCCCAAGCCTGGTAGCCCCAGCCGGGCTGACCGTCCTTGTCTTCGCCGAAGGCCCAGCAGCCTTGAACGCCGCCGATGCCGCGTTCCGCGTCGGTGCTGTAGCCGGTGGCATCGACGAAGCGTCGGAAGTCGGCGACGGTGACCTCGTTGACGCCCACCTCCAAGGCGTCGACACAGGCGCGGTGGGTCTGCTCGTCGTCTTCGCGTCCCGGCTCGTCGGCCGGGCTGCCCATGGCGTAGCATCCGGCCGGCAGCCGGACCAGGGTCGGTAGCACTGCGGCCGCGTCGCTGAGACGCTGTTGCATCGAGGCCAAGTCGGCCTCATCGGCATTGAGTGCCCGCAGCTGTGTCAGCCTGGCCTCTGCCTGCGGGAGGTAACCGCGCTCCATGGCCGCATCGAACGCTTCGGTCAGCCGCCCGGTGATGGTGGCAAGGGCATCGGCCGCTTCGGCGCCGGTGTCCCCGTGGGCGAGCAGGGGCCGGTAACAGGCCGCGGCAGCGGTGGTATCGGCGCCGTCTTCGTCGAGCCAGGGGCCGTCGGGCGGGAATCCCTTCCGGCATTCGGCGAGTGCTTGCAGCTTGGACTGTCGCGCGCGCAGGGTCGAGTCGATCTGATCCCTCAGCAGCAGCAGGCGTGGCTCGTCCGGGTGGCGTGTCAGCGTGGCGTCAATGGTGCGCAGCGCCTGCGCCAATGCGCCGCGGGCGCTCAGCGCGTCGACCTGGCGTGCGACCTCGGCGATCTCTTGCTCCCGGTTGCTGTGCTGCTGGCCGATCGCGGCGGCCCGAATGGCCAGCAGGCGCTCGTTCAACGGGTCCAATGCCAGCCCTTCGTCGGTGCTGGTGATGGCCTCGGAGAAGGCCTTGGCCGCGAGCGCTGCCTCGGCGCGCGTGATCCGCCCGGCAAGCTGCGTGGCCCGCGCCTTCGCCTGCTCGATCTCGCCGTCGAGCTGATCCGCGGCTTGGCCGGCGGTCGCCAGGGCTCGGGCTTGGGCGTTGAGGGCGTCCGCCGCGTCGATGTCACCCGCGTCCAGGGCCGTCCGTGCTCGGTCGCGTAGCGCCTGGCTGTCGTTGGCCTGCTGCGCTGCGAGCAGGGCCTTGCGCAACGCGAGCAGATCCTCGTCGTCAGTCGCGCCCCTCAGGGCGGCATCCACCGTTGCCAGGGCCTTGGCGAGTTTGCCCTGATCGCGCAGGGCCTCGGCGCGCTCCAGCTGCGTCCTTGCCTGCGCCGTGCGCTCGCGTTCGAGCTGACGCTCGACGGTGGTCTGAAGGTCGAGCAGCTCGGCATCCTCGGGATTGAGCGCACGGGCCTGGGCAATGGCCTCGAGGCTCTCGCTGAGCAGGCCTTCGGCGGCGAGTTCGTTGGCTTGTTCGATCAGCTCGTTGCGGTTGTTGGTGCGGGCCATCACGGTGTCGATGCGTGCCTTCAATGCCCGCAGCTCAAGGTTCTCCGGGTCCAGCTTGAGGCCATCGGAGACCATTCTGCTGGCCTCCGTAGGATCACCCCGCTGTAGGCTCTTGCGGCCTGTCTCAAGCAGCTCGGTGATCTGCGCCTGCCGTTGTCCCGTCAGCCGTGCCTGAAGACGATCGCGCTGCTCGCGCAGGCCCGGGTGGTCGGGCAAACGCTCAATAGCGCGCTCAAGGGTGCGCAGTGCGCCGGTAAGGTCGGACCGGGCCGCCTGAGCGTTGGCGCGAGATAGGACGGTGCGGGCGTAGCGTTCGTTGCGCAGACGATCCTTCAGGGCCATGAGACCCGCGTCGCCGGAGACCTCGACCAGACCCGCGCTGACGCGGTCCAGGGCCGCGTCGATGCGGCCCTGATCGAGCAGCGCCAAGGCCTCCTTCTCGGCCGTGACAGCGACCTGCGGGCGCCTTGGCTCCGCGGGCGGTTGCGGGGGCTCGGGGTCGGCGGGGTTGTCCGTCGGTACAAGTGCGCGATAGGTGCCGACGGCGGCCAGGATGCCCAGCACCGCCGCAGCGCCGATCAGCCACCGTCGGCCGGTGGCTCGGGCGGGTTGCGGTCGTTTCCGGTCCGTCTTGGGGGTGGTGCCGGCAGCAGACAGATCGGCCTCGATCGCCCGGAGATCGTCGATCAGCTTGGCGGCGTCCGGATATCGATCCTCGGGAGCCTTGGCGAGCAGTCGCTCGAGCACGGGTTGATAGGCGCGCAGTCTGCGTCCGAGCACGGGGATCGGTGCGCTGCAATGGGCCATCGCCAGCGTGACGACGTCGGTGCCTTGATAGGGGAGCTCCTGCGCCAGCATCTGATAGAGCACGACGCCGAGGCTGTAGAGGTCCGAGCGCGCATCGATCGTCCCGCTCATGCACTGCTCGGGACTCATGTACCTGGGACTGCCGACCACCATGCCGACGCTGGTCAGCTGGGTCGCCTCCATGTCCTGGGTGACGGCGCGGGCGATGCCGAAGTCGGTCAGTACCGGGTTGCCGTCGGCACGAAAGAGGATGTTCTGCGGCTTGATGTCGCGATGAATGATCCCCTGGCCGTGGGCGAAGGCCAGCGCCTCGGCGATGCCGCGCGCGATGGCGACGGCGCGAGACGGAGACAGGCCCTTGGCAATGAGCTCGGCCAGGGTGCCGTTCGGCAGATACTCCATGGAGAAGTACATCACGCCGTCGGCCACGTCGAGATCATAGATGGTCACGATCCGCGGGTGCTGCAGCCGTGCAATGATCTGTCCTTCCTTGATGAATCGGGCGGTGAAGTCGTAGCCGACCGTGGTCGCCGGCTGCATGACCTTGAGCGCGACCTGCCGTCCGAGACGCTCTTGTTTCGCGAGGTAGACGGTGGCCATGCCGCCTTCGCCAAGCACGCGCAGGATTTCATAACCGGGGATCTTCATCGGCTCGGCTCGGCTCGGCAGGGTTGGCGGGCGCGTCTGGGTGTGGTCGGGTGAAGCGGCTGCGCCGCTAGGGCGTGCCGGGCCTGGGCCGGCAATTGTGCTGTCGCTCTGCCTGGGCTCGGTGAGGATGGGCTCGATGGTCGGATGCGCAGCAGCAACGATGTCGATTCGAGTCTGAGATCGTACCCCCGGTGGAGCGGCCTGCCAACGTGATCTGGTCGGGGTAATGCCGACCCATGTCGACCGAGTTGCCTCCCCCGGCGTCCGGATTGGCGGAGTGCGTCGACCGCCAGCCCGCGAAGTGGCCAGCGGCAGGCCGGATCGCGCTAAACTGCGGACCCCGTGAACAGGTGGGTCCCGCATGGCTGACGCGCGTCGTCGTTACTTTACCCCGATCTTGCTGTCGCCGCAGGTTTGGCGCTTGCGGCAACCATGGGGGGCTATGGTGTCTCCTCCCTGATCCGCCCGCAGCCGGTCTATCACTCGCCGGCGCGGATCTTTTTGGAAAAGCAACGGCAACCACCCGCCCCATGATCGAGATCCGAACCGCCCAAGAGGCCGACCGAACGGCACTGCTGGAATTCATGGCCGACGCCGCCGGTGCTGACAAGGCCGAGACCCTGCGTCGACGCTGGGACTGGCAATGGCAGCAAGACCCGCGATTGGAGCAGCCGGGCTATCGCGGCGTGGTCGCGGTCTGGGATGGGCGGATCATCGGCAATGTGGCCTTTATGCCCGCCGGTCTCTATCTGGACGGGGCGCCGGTCGCCGCGGACTGGCTGGCCGATGTGCGCATCCATTGGGGGCTTGCCCGCAACGCGATCAAGGCCGCACGGCGCGCCGGCGTGCCCAGGCGCGAGCTGTTCCCGGACGGGCTCGCCGCGGCGATGTTCAATCATCCGCAGCCGCGACCGATTCAGCTCGGCAAGCATATTGGCGAGGCGATGATGAGTATCGGGCATCGGGTCGGTTTTCGGGAGTGGCCCGATGCCGGCAACCGCATGCGCCGGGTATCGTTGCGCTGGCCCTTGCAGAAGGCGTTGGGGCGTTATCCGGGCGCTGTGGTCGCGTCGATTGCCGACCTGGGCGTTCGCTTGCCCCGATGTCGATTGCCGGTGGCTGCCTTCGACGGGCCTTTCGATGTCCGGTTCGACCGCCTGTGGGAGCATGCGGCTGCGTGCTACCCGGCCATCACCCGCCGCGACGCCGCCGTGCTCGACTGGCACTACCGTAGCCATCCTGATACCCGCTATCAGGTGTTGGTCCTGGAGGACGGGCGCGATCTGCGCGGCTACGTCGTGTTCAAGGTCTGGCAGCGCAAGGGCCGGCAGATCAGCCGCATCGTCGACCTGCTCACGCGGATGGACGATGCGGAGGCCGCCCGCGCCTTGGTGGCTCAAGCGCTGCGGACGATGCGCCGGCTTGGCGCAGAGCGCGCCGATTGGTTCGTCAGTGGCCCATGGCTGCAGCCGGTGGCCCGGAGCCTGGGCTTCGAGCCTCGACTGACGCGGCGTCAGCGCCTGCAACCGTTGATGTTGCGCGGCCTGTCGGAGACGGACCTCTACGTCACCAGCGGCGATGGCGACGGGGGCTGAGCGCGATGAGACGAATCTTGGTCGGCTCCGCGCGTCGCGCCCGCCAGAAGCTGATCCGACGCCTGGGAGCGCGGCGCGACGCGCGTGAGGAGCGCAATCAGCGTGGACAGTGGTTTCTGTTGACCGGCGCCTGTCCCGCGTATGCGCCCGATGCGCTCGCGCCGGCTGACCTCGGTCCCATCTATCCGCCGCACGAGGTGTTCTGGGCAGACCCCTTTCTCTGGTCCAGCGGGGGGCGAACCTTCGTGTTCTTCGAGGAGCGTCGGTATCGGATTCGCCGCGGCCATATCCGCGCCTGGGAACTTGATCCCATCGGCAGGCCGCGGGGCAAGTCCTTCGCGGTGATCGAAGAGCCCTACCATCTGTCCTACCCCTACCTATTCGAGCACGGCGGAGACCTCTACATGGCCCCGGAAAAGGCCGAGCAGGGGCGGGTCGATGTCTATGGCTGTGTCCGCTTTCCGGATCGCTGGGAACGGGCTGCAACGCTGATCGCGGGCGAGCGCCTGAGTGACCCGACGCTGTTTGAGCACAACGGTCGTTGGTGGCTGTTCTGTGCCGCGAGTCGGGGGCGGATGCGGGTTAACGAGACCCTTATGGCGTTCCATGCCGACAGCCCGTTGTCCCAGCGCTGGCTGCCGCATGCCGCCAACCCGATTGTCCGCGACTTCTCTCGTGGTCGTCCGGCAGGGCGCATCCAACGCGATAGCCTCGGGCGCCTGCTGCGCCCGGGCCAGGACTGCGTGCGCCGCTACGGTTACGGCATCAGGTTGAGCGAGATCCTCGAGCTTTCGCCGTCGCATTACCGCGAGCAGCCTGTCTGGCGGGCCGACGGTGCTGCATGTGCCGGCTGGCGGGGCATGCACCACATCGATTGGCACAACGGGCTGATCGCCATGGACGCCCAGCGTCTGATCCCCGGGGCGCGTCCGGCGCTGGACCCTGAGGCGATCGGCGCGCACTGAGCCGGCCCCCTCGACATGTCGGCGTATGTTGTATTCGCGCATCATCGGTCTGGGTTGGGCCGATGCGTGATCGCGGACAAGGGGCTTGGATGTTCGTCTTAAGGTGTTGGCGGCGCGGATAGATTCATTATCCGAGCCCCCCCGCTAGAGCCAAAATTCTTCATAAGTAGTTGTGAAAATTATAATATTAAAATTCTTGGATCGTGCGGAGAAAAAGAAACATTCAGTTGACATGTGTGTTTTTCCACATAGAATTGTCTTATCCGCATCATGTTGTAGATATGCGGCAAACGCCGATTGCCATCCGGCCCTGCAAGCCCCGTGTGTGATCTGCCAGCAACAATACTGAGCTAGCGCAACATCCCCGATACAGCGCGGGGTGTTGCGCCGGCACCGCCTCGGAGGATGTGATGAATCGATCAGCGAAGCGTACCCTCAAGCTTGCGATAGCCTGCGCGATCGCGATGCCGACCGCCGCAATGGCCACCAACGGCTACTTTGCCCACGGTTGGGGTACCAAGTCCAAGGCGATGGCGGGTGTTGCGACTGCGCTCCCGCAGGACACGCTGGTCTCCGCGACCAACCCGGCCGGGATGGCCTTCCTCGGCACATCCGTGGATATCGGCGTCGCATTCTTCAATCCCAGTGACCGTGGCTATCGGGCCAACAACAATTTTTCGACGCAGTCGGTGCCGGCAACGGACGGGATGGGCAACAACTTCAACGTCGACTTTCCCACCGGCGGCTATGTGACCCCCGGCACCTACGATAGCGACGGCGACTGGTTCGTCATCCCGAGCATCGGCTTCAACTACGAGATCAACGACCGCAGCACCATCGGCATCAGCATCTACGGCAACGGCGGGATGAACACGAAGTACGACAAGGCGGTCTGGGAGAACTTTGCGCCGGCGCCGAACCAGCAGGTCTACGAGGGCAATCCGGTGGTCGCGACGGTGCCCCAGGGGATGCCGCTGGATATGGGCGGGCGGGTGCTCATACAGGACGGGCAGCCGGTCCCCGTGACCGAGCCCTTCACCAACCCGATGACGGGGGTGTCGAGCACCAACGGAAACCCCGACGGCTTCCTGACCGCGGGTCAAACCACGGGCGTCAATCTGGAACAGCTGTTCTTCGAGGTCCCCTACACCTTCAGGTTCGCCGACGGCAAGCAGTCCGTCGGCATCGCCCCGGTGTTCGCCATCCAACGCTTCGAGGCCCGCGGTCTGCAGCCTTTCCGTGCCGCGTCGGTCAACCCTTATAAGGTGACCAACAACGGTCAGGATACGTCCTACGGCATGGGGCTCCACTTCGGCTGGTACGGCGAGGTCACCGAGCAACTCGCGCTGGGTATCTCGTATCGCACCAAGGTCTGGATGACCGACTTCGACGAGTATGAAGGGCTGTTCGCCGACGGCGGCAACTTCGACATCCCCGCCATGTTCAACCTGGGCCTGGCCTACAAGATCACCCCTGAACTGACGTTCGGCTTCGACTATCAGCACATCTTCTACGACGAGGTCGAGGCCATCTCCAATTCCAACGACATCGACCTGGCGCCATGCTTCGGTGACGGTGCAAAGCCGAGCTACTGCCTCGGGGCCAAGTCCGGCTTGGGCTTCGGCTGGAAGAGCCAGGATATCTTCAAGGCGGGTCTGCGTTGGCAGCAGAGCGACAAGCTCACCTTGTTCGGTGGCGTCAGCTACAACACCGAGCTGCTGAAGAGCAATCAGCAGGCGCTGTTCAACGTGCTGACGCCGGCGACCATCCGTTGGCACCTGTCCCTCGGCGCGACCTACGTCCACAGCAGCAACGACCAGTTCAATCTGGCCTTCACCTACATGCCGAAAGAGACGATCAACGGCTCAAGCCCGTCGATCACCCAGGCCCAGACCGGAAGTCTGTATATGGAGCAGAAGGACATCGAGATAAGCTGGAGTCATCGCTTCTAGTCCGAAGTCGTCGCTCTCCGCCCGTCGCGCATCGGAGGCTTTGCCTCCGATGCGCATGTTTTTTTCCCGTTTCGGCCGCGCCGGCGGCGAGCGGCGCAGGTGGTTGCGTTGCTTAGGCGTTGGAAACGATCTCGGCGGGTGGTGGCTACCCGCCGGCGGAGGTGCGGGGTTCTGCCGTGGGGCGCCCGATGGAGACGTAGGTCAGGCCTGCTGACGCAACCTGATCCGAGGCGAAGAGATTGCGACCGTCGAAGACGACGGGCGAGCGCAGCGTCTGGCGGACAGCGGTGAAATCCGGGCTACGGAATTGGCTCCATTCGGTCATTATGGCAAGGGCATCGGCACCCTCCAGCGTCTCCATCTGCTCGTCGACCAAGGTCAGGTCGGGGCGATCGCCGTAGATG
This sequence comes from uncultured Gammaproteobacteria bacterium, assembly GCA_942491465.1. Lineage (GTDB taxonomy): Bacteria > Pseudomonadota > Gammaproteobacteria > Chromatiales > Chromatiaceae > CALOBA01. The sequence goes on along the minus strand of CALOBA010000038.1, from coordinate 47,800 downwards.
CGCCGCGTCTCCTCTGCCGCTGCCGGATCGAACGCCCTGACCTTTGCACCTGCCGCCCAGAGCTGCTCCATCAATTTTCTGCTGGATGCCTCGCGCATGTCGTCGGTGTTGGGCTTGAAGGCCAGGCCCCAGAGCGCGATTGTGCGTCCAGCAAGGTTGCCCTCGAAGTAGCGGTCGATCTTTTCGAACATCAATGTCTTCTGCCGGGCGTTGACGGCTTCGACGGCGCGCAGCAGTTGAGCCTCGTAGCCGGTGTCGCTGGACGTCCGCTCCAATGCGCGGACATCTTTCGGGAAGCAGGACCCGCCGTAACCGCAGCCGGGATAGATGAACTGGTAGCCGATTCGTGGATCAGAGCCAATGCCGACGCGGACCTTCTCGACGTCGGCGCCGACGGCGTCGGCAATGTTCGACAGCTCGTTCATGAAGCTGATCTTGGTCGCCAACATCGCATTCGCCGCGTACTTGGTGAGTTCGGCTGAGCGGATATCCATGACCAGCACGCGGTCGTGGTTGCGGTTGAACGGCGCGTACAGGGCCCGCAGGAGTTCGGCCGTGCGTGGGTTCTCGGTGCCGACCACGATGCGGTCGGGTCGCATGAAGTCCTCGATCGCCGCCCCCTCTTTGAGGAACTCGGGATTGGAGACGACATCGAACTCCGCCGTAGACTCGCGCTTGTCCAGTGCCGCTTGGACGGCGGCGCCGACGCGATCGGCAGTGCCCACCGGAACGGTCGACTTGTCGACGATGATGCGGTAGCTGTCCATGTGCTCGCCGATGGTCTCTGCAACCTTCAGTACATGCTTGAGGTCGGCGGAGCCGTCTTCGTCCGGTGGCGTTCCCACGGCGATGAACTGGAACAGACCGTGTGCAACGCCCTTCGCCGGATCGGTGGAAAAGTCGAGACGGCCGGCCTTGCGGTTCCGGGCGATCACGTCGTCCAGCCCCGGCTCGAAGATCGGTACGCCACCGGCGTTGAGTAGGGCGACCTTGTCGGCGTCGACGTCGATGCACAAGACGTTGTTGCCGACTTCGGCCAGGCATGCGCCGGTGACGAGGCCAACATAGCCGCTACCAAAAATCGTGACTTCCACTTGGATGCTCCGCGATATCGTTACAGGGGGCTGTAATCGTTGGGTGTACGGGTCCCGCGGGTCGGTGTCAGGTCCGCGGACGGGAGCGCGGATCTTAGCAGAGTGGCGGGGATTGACGAGGCATATGGTCGCCAGCCGGCTTCGACCTGTCCTAAGGATCGGGAATAATTCGGTTGACGAGCGTAGGAACAGTTTGTAAGATGCCGCGCTCGGTCGCTGGAGGGGTTCCCGAGTGGTCAAAGGGATCAGACTGTAAATCTGACGGCTCAGCCTTCGGAGGTTCGAATCCTCCCCCCTCCACCATTTTGATGGCCTCACGGTCTACTATTTTCTTGGCGCGCTGGTTAGATCTGCAGGTTTGTCTGGCCGAGCCTGAGTGATGCCTTCGCAAGAAAGTTTGCGCGGGTGTAGTTCAACGGCTAGAACCTCAGCCTTCCAAGCTGATGATGTGGGTTCGATTCCCATCACCCGCTCCAGGCACTCGCTTCCGGCTTGAGAGTCGCACACGCGGCTCCGGCATAGTTGGCGGCGAACGGTCTCGAGGTCTTGGCGGTCGCACCATCTGCTGCTGTTGGGATGAGCGGGCGCTGAATTGTAGAAAAGGATCAAGCCGGCACTGGATGTCGACAGTCTTGGCCCATGTAGCTCAGTTGGTAGAGCACACCCTTGGTAAGGGTGAGGTCACCGGTTCGACTCCGGTCATGGGCTCCATCTAAATCCGCGCTGTAAGTGCTCCGCTTTCCGCGTTATTCAACCGGCATGGAGTGCGAGGGCGCACTGGCTGCCAGACCGCTTGCGGAGAAATCGTATGTCTAAAGCAAAATTCGAACGCACTAAGCCGCACGTCAACGTCGGCACCATTGGTCATGTCGACCACGGCAAGACGACGCTGACTGCGGCCATCACTGTCACGCAGGCGAAGAAGTTCGGCGGCGAGTCGCGGGCGTACGACCAGATCGACAACGCCCCCGAAGAGCGCGAGCGCGGCATCACCATTGCTACGGCGCACGTGGAATACGAGACCGAGGCCCGCCACTACGCCCATGTCGACTGCCCCGGGCATGCCGACTACGTGAAGAACATGATCACCGGTGCGGCGCAGATGGACGGCGCAATCCTGGTGGTTTCGGCAGCCGACGGCCCGATGCCGCAGACGCGCGAGCACATCCTGCTCTCCCGCCAGGTCGGCGTGCCCTACATCATCGTCTACCTCAACAAGGCCGACATGGTCGATGACGAGGAATTGCTGGAACTGGTTGAGATGGAGGTCCGCGAGCTGCTCGACAGCTACGAGTTCCCCGGCGACGACACGCCGATCATTACCGGTTCGGCGCTCAAGGCGCTTGAGGGCGACGAGAGCGACATTGGCGCGCCGTCCATCGCCAAGCTGATGGAGGCCCTCGACAGCTACATTCCCGAGCCGGAGCGTGCGATCGACGGCGCATTCCTGATGCCGATCGAGGACGTCTTCTCCATCTCCGGGCGCGGCACCGTGGTCACCGGCCGCGTCGAGCGCGGCGTGGTCAAGGTCGGAGAAGAGGTCGAAATCGTCGGTATCAAGGACACGGTCAAGACCACCTGCACCGGCGTGGAGATGTTCCGCAAGCTGCTCGACCAGGGTGAAGCGGGCGACAACGTCGGGGTGCTGCTGCGCGGCACCAAGCGCGACGACGTCGAGCGCGGTCAGGTGCTGGCCAAGCCCGGCAGCATCACCCCGCACACCCACTTCGAGGCCGAGGTGTACGTACTCAGCAAGGAAGAGGGCGGGCGGCACACGCCGTTCTTCAATGGCTATCGGCCCCAGTTCTACTTCCGCACCACCGACGTGACCGGTGCGGTTGAACTCCCGGAGGGCGTGGAGATGGTTATGCCTGGCGACAACATCAAGATGGTCGTCAAGCTGATTGCGCCGATCGCCATGGAAGACGGGTTGCGCTTCGCGGTGCGCGAGGGTGGCCGCACCGTCGGTGCCGGTGTTGTCGCGAAGGTCATCGAGTGATTCGATACTCGATGTAGAGTAGATAGGTTCCCCGGCCCTCTATCCGTCCTTTGTGGCGCTGACAGGGATCGGGGTGCCTAAGACGAAAGAAAGTTTTTCTAGGCCAGTAGCTCAATTGGCAGAGCAGCGGTCTCCAAAACCGCAGGTTGGGGGTTCGAGTCCCTCCTGGCCTGCCATTTTTCTTAAGCCCGCCTTTTGCGGCGCTCTTAAGAGCGATACATTCTATGAATGCACGAGCCGAGACCGGGGCATCCGGTCTGGATACGGTCAAGCTCGTGGTGTCCGGGGGCATGCTTGTCCTCGGCATCTGGGCTTTTTATTTTTTTGAGCCTTACTCGACCCTGTTACGGGTCGTTGGACTGCTCGCGATAGCGGGCGCTGCCGCCGCGATTGCGCTTACGTCCGAGCAAGGGAAGAAACTGTGGCGGTTCGCCACCGACTCCCGCATGGAAGTGCGGAAAGTCGTTTGGCCTACCCGCAACGAGACCATTCAAACGACCCTCGTCGTCATGGTCATGGTATTGATCCTCGGGATCATGCTGTGGCTGTTCGATACCATTTTAATGGCCATATTGCGGCTCCTGACCGGAACGGGGACTTAGTGGATGGCGAAGCGATGGTATGTCATCCACGCATTCTCAGGGTTTGAGGGGCAGGTCAAGCGGGCGCTGGCGGAACACATACAGCGTGCCGAAATGGAAGATCTTTTCGGCGACGTCTTGGTGCCGACCGAAGAGGTGGTGGAGATCCGCGCCGGCCAGCAACGACGCAGCGAACGCAAGTTCTTCCCCGGTTATGTGCTCGTGCACATGGAGATGACCGACGAGTCTTGGCATCTCGTCAAGAACGTGCCGAAGGTGATGGGCTTTATTGGCGGACAGGGAGACAAGCCGGCGCCCATTCCCGATGATCAAGCTCGTGCGATCCTCGATCGGGTTAAGGAGGGCGGTGAGAAGCCTCGCCCGAAGGTCGTGTACGAGCCCGGAGAGATTGTGCGTGTCAAGGATGGGCCGTTTACCGACTTTAATGGCGTGGTCGAAGAGGTCGATTACGATAAGAGTCGCGTAAAGGTGTCGGTGCTCATTTTTGGACGTTCGACCCCGGTAGAGCTCGAATTCGGTCAAATCGAGAAAGGGTAGTCGCCGCGGGAGCACAACCGCTCCCAACACCCCCCGCGAATCGGCTCAGACAAGCCCTTGAGTCCGGCGCTGTTGAGTAACTGCTTGCGCGTCAAAACTATGGCACCCGGCTCAAGCGGCCGGATGGTATCCAGAGGGGAGCCAGCGAATATTAGCTGGCGCTAATACCCAATTGAGAGAAGATTTATGGCAAAGAAAGTCAGCGCTTACATAAAGCTGCAGGTCAAGGCGGGGGAAGCCAATCCGAGCCCCCCCGTAGGTCCTGCGCTCGGCCAGCACGGCGTCAATATCATGGAGTTTTGCAAGGCGTTCAACGCCAAGACGCAAGACGTTGAGAAGGGGCTGCCGATTCCGGTCGTGATCACCGTTTATTCGGATCGCAGCTTTACGTTCGTCACCAAGACGCCACCGGCTTCGGTGCTGCTCAGGAAGGCAGCGGGCTTGGCTAAGGGCAGCAGCACACCGAACACCGTCAAGGTGGGTACGGTGACGCGGGCCCAGCTTGAAGAGATCGCCAACACCAAGATGCCGGACCTGAACGCCGCCGACCTCGATGCTGCGGTGAAGACGATTGCCGGCAGCGCGCGGTCCATGGGCTTAGAAGTCGAGGGGGTGTGACGAGATGGCAAAGTTGACAAAACGGGCAAAGCTGATTCGTGAGCGGGTCGATGTTACCCGGAGCTATCCGGCCGAGGAGGCGTTTGGCCTGCTCAAAGAACTGTCCACCGTGAAATTCACGGAGAATGTCGATGTGGCCGTTAGGCTCGGCGTCGATCCACGTAAGTCGGATCAAGTCGTGCGTGGCTCTACGGTGCTTCCTCATGGTATCGGCAAGCAGGTTCGCGTCGCGGTATTCACCCAAGGGCCGAATGCGGATGCGGCGAAGGAAGCAGGTGCCGATCGCGTGGGGATGGAAGACCTGGCCGAGGAGATGAAGGGCGGCGACTTGAGCTATGACGTCATTATTGCCAGCCCCGATGCGATGCGGGTGGTCGGACAACTCGGCAAGCTGCTCGGGCCGCGCGGACTGATGCCCAACCCCAAGGTGGGAACAGTCACGCCGAATGTCGCTGAGGCGGTCAATAACGCAAAGGCAGGTCAGGTCCGCTATCGGACAGATCGGGGCGGCATCATCCACTGCCCGCTGGGTAAGGTCGATTTCGATCCTGCCAAGCTGCGTGAAAATCTGGAGATGCTGTTGGTTAACCTGAACAAGGCCAAGCCGTCTGCTGCCAAGGGCATCTTTATGAAAAAGGTCACGGTCTCGTCAACCATGGGGCCCGGCTTGACGGTGGACCACGCTGCCCTAGACATCTGAGCACGAGGTTCGGGCGGCCAATTCGGCCGGTTAGCCGAACTCAGCTTGGCGGTGGATTGAACCGTCAAGCATCGTTTTTTTTGTGATGCTTGGGACCGTCGAGGTCGCCGGGCATCGCCACTGGGACCTTTGGGGCGTCGGCCGCTTCTGCGCTGCTCGCCGTCAAAGACCGCAGGTGTCGTCGGGTTCCACGGATACGGAATCGGCCGGCTTAATCTCCTGCGCAGATGGGGCTTGCAAGAAGGTTAATTGCTTTCTCGCAGGACCACAGGGAATGCGACGTGTCGGCCTGGGACGGGCTCGGGCACGTCTGGTTGGGGTGAAATGCCCCGATTCGGATTCGGAGTAGACGAGTATGGCACTCACCCGTGCGGAAAAAGAGGCCGTCGTCGCCGAAGTCGCGGAAATCGCTAGAAACTCCTATTCGGCAGTCGGTGCCGAGTATCGCGGCTTGACGGTCGCCGAGATGACCGAACTGCGCGTTGAGGCGCGCAAGTCGGGTGTCGAAGTGCGAGTCGTCAAGAACAGCCTGGCTAAGCTGGCTGTGGCCGATTCGGAGTTTGCTTGTATGCAGGATGCCCTCGTTGGGCCGCTGATCCTCGCCTTCGGGCGGGAAGATCCGGGCTCTGCAGCTCGCGTTGCCGAGGCGTTTGCAAAGAAGCACGACAAGTTTCAAGTCAAGCTGGTCGCGTTGTCGGGCCAGCTCTTGGACGGGTCGGAAGTGGGTCGGGTAGCGAAACTGCCGACCCGAGATGAGGCCCTAGCGACCTTGATGTCCGTGATGAAGGCGCCGGTGCAGAAACTGACGTCGACCCTGAACGAAGTGCCGAGCAAGCTCGTGCGCACCGTTGCAGCGGTCCGCGATGCCAAAGAGGCGGCTTAAGCCTCCTCGCATCGTTCTGAAGCAAGATTTTGGAGAAGCCAATGGCTGTATCGAAAGAAGAGATCCTGGAAACCATCGCCAACATGACGGTCATGGAGATCGTCGAGCTGATTGCCGAGATGGAAGAGAAGTTCGGCGTGACCGCTGCGGCAGCCGTTGCGGCGGCGCCGGCGGCAGCGGCGGCCGATGCCGCTCCGGCTGAGGAGCAGACCGAGTTCGACGTGGTGCTGGCGTCCTTCGGCAGCAACAAGGTTGCCGTCATCAAGGCCGTGCGCGCCATGACCGGTCTCGGCTTGAAGGAGGCGAAGGACGCCGTCGAAGGTGCTCCGACGACCTTGAAGGAGGCCGTGTCGAAGGACGAGGCCGAGGATGCCAAGAAGAAGCTTGAAGAGGCGGGCGCAACCGTCGAGGTCAAGTAATCACGCCGTTGCGACAGCGCGACTCGAACGCGCTGGTGAGGCTGGCGGCTGCAGGCCGCCGGCCTTTTTCTGTTTCTGTCATTTTGGCGTGCCCCCGGCGTCAGCCGGCGATTGGTAGAGGTCTTAAGACTATGCGGACGTCTAATGCTCGTCCAGTCGATCTTTGCTGAGCAGCAACTGACTCGATCATAAATTCATTGCGTCTCCAGTATCCGAAGAGGGAAGCAAGCGTGGCCTATACTTTCACCGAAAAAAAGCGCATCCGTAAAGACTTCGGGAAGCGCCCGAGCATCCTCGACGTCCCGTTCCTGCTGGCAACCCAGATCGAGTCCTATCGAGATTTTCTTCAGATCGAAAAGCGCCCCAAGGCGCGCGACGTCGTCGGCTTGCACGCTGCATTCAAGACGGTCTTGCCTATCGAGAGCTACTCAGGGAATGCCGTTCTAGACTACGTCAGCTATCGGCTCGGCGAGCCGGTGTTCGATGTTCGCGAATGTCACCTCCGTGGAGCGACCTACGCGGCACCTCTGCGCGTGCTGTTGCGCTTGGTGATTTACGACAAGGAGGCGTCGGCGGGGGTCAAGGTGGTGAAGGACATCAAGGAGCAGGAAGTCTACATGGGTGACATGCCCCTGATGACGGAAACCGGCACCTTCATCATCAACGGCACCGAGCGGGTCATCGTCTCCCAGCTGCATCGGTCTCCGGGCGTCTTCTTCGACCACGACAAGGGCAAGACCCATTCCTCCGGGAAGCTCTTGTTCTCCGCACGGGTGATCCCCTATCGCGGGTCCTGGCTGGACTTCGAATTCGATCCGAAGGACAACGTCTTCGTGCGTATTGACCGGCGGCGGAAGCTGCCGGCGACCATCCTGTTGCGCGCGCTCGGTTACAGCGCCGACGAGATGCTCGCCATGTTTTTCGAGACGGATACCTTTCAGCTGGGCGAAAAGCTGGAGCTGGATCTCGTCCCGGAGCGACTGCGCGGCGAGACGGTCAACTTCGATGTCATGGTTGGCGACGATGTGTTGGTCGAGGCCGGTCGTCGCGTGACGGCCCGTCATATCCGCGAGCTGCAGAAGGCGGGCGTTGAGCGCTTGGTGGTCCCGGAGGAGTTCCTCGTGGGCCGGACCCTGGCGCAGACGCAGGTCGATACCGAGACCGGCGAGGTGATTGCCGAGGCGAACGCCGAGATTACGCCGGAGCTGTTGGAACAACTCCGCGAGAAGCAGATCGCGCGGATCGACACACTGTTTGTCAACGACTTGGACCATGGCGCCTATCTCTCCGAGACGCTGCGCATCGATCACACCAAGTCGGAGCTCGAGGCGCAGGTCGAGATCTACCGCATGATGCGTCCCGGTGAGCCGCCCACCAAGGAGGCGGCTCAGAATCTGTTCCACAACCTCTTCTTTGCGCCGGATCGCTACGATCTCTCCGCGGTCGGTCGGATGAAGTTCAACCGTCGGCTCACCCGTGACGAGACCAGCGGTCCCGGCATCTTGTACGACAGCCGCTACTTCGGCTCCCGCAACGACGACTTCTCGAAGCATCTGGTCGAGTCCCAGGCAGAGGGCTCGGACATCGTCGATGCGCTGAAGATCCTGATCGAGCTGCGCAACGGCCGCGGCACTGTCGACGACATCGACCACCTGGGCAACCGCCGTATCCGTTGTGTCGGTGAGATGGCCGAGAACGCCTTCCGGATCGGCTTGGTCCGCGTCGAGCGCGCCGTCAAGGAGCGCTTGTCGCTGGCGGAATCGGAAGGGCTGATGCCGCAGGAGCTGATCAACGCCAAGCCGATCTCTGCGGCGATCAAGGAGTTCTTCGGTTCCAGTCAGCTGTCGCAGTTCATGGACCAGAACAACCCGCTGTCCGAGGTCACGCACAAGCGGCGCGTCTCGGCGTTGGGTCCCGGCGGTTTGGCCCGCGAGCGGGCGGGCTTTGAGGTCCGCGACGTGCATCCGACGCACTATGGTCGGGTCTGCCCCATCGAGACACCTGAAGGCCCGAACATCGGGCTCATCAACTCGCTGGCGGTCTATGCGCGCACCAACCGCTACGGTTTCCTTGAGACGCCGTACCGGCAGGTGGTCGACGGCCGGGTCACCGACGAGATCCAGCATCTGTCGGCGATCGACGAGGGCCATTACGTCATCGCCCAGGCCAACGCGACCCTTGACGACGAGGGGCTGCTGACCGACGCCCTGGTGTCGTGCCGACACATGAACGAGTTCACGATGAAGGCGCCGGCGGAGGTCCAGTTTATGGACGTCTCGCCGCGGCAGATCGTCTCCGTGGCGGCCTCGCTGATCCCGTTCCTCGAGCACGACGACGCGAACCGCGCGCTGATGGGTTCGAACATGCAGCGCCAAGCCGTGCCTACGCTGCGCGCCGAGAAGCCCTTGGTGGGTACCGGCATGGAGCGGGTCGTGGCCAAGGACTCCGGCGTTGTGGTCTGGGCACGGCGCGGTGGGGTCATCGAGTCCGTGGATGCGGCCCGCATCGTCGTTCGGGTACGGGATGAGGAAACCGATGCCGGTGAGCCGGGTGTCGATATCTACAACCTGACCAAGTACACGCGCTCGAACCAGAACACCTGCATCAATCAACGTCCCCTGGTGGGCCCCGGCAATGTGGTCAACCGCGGCGACGTGCTTGCCGATGGTCCATCCACCGATCTCGGCGAGCTGGCGTTGGGCCAGAATCTGCGCATCGCGTTCATGCCGTGGAACGGCTACAACTTCGAGGACTCGATCCTGATCTCGGAGCGGGTGGTCGAAGAGGACCGCTTCACCAGCATCCACATCGAGGAGCTGACCTGTCTGGCCCGTGACACCAAGCTCGGCCCGGAGGAGATCTCCGGCGACATCCCCAACGTCGGCGAGGCGGCGCTGTCGAAGCTCGACGATTCAGGCATTGTCTATGTTGGTGCCGAGGTCCGCGACGGCGACATCCTGGTGGGCAAGGTAACGCCCAAGGGCGAGACTCAGCTGACGCCGGAAGAGAAGCTGCTGCGGGCCATCTTCGGCGAGAAGGCATCGGATGTGAAGGACACATCGCTGCGGCTGCCCTCCGGTATGTCCGGTACCGTCGTCGACGTCCAGGTCTTCATCCGTGACGGCGTCGAGAAGGACAAGCGCGCGCAGCAGATCGAGGAGATCGAGCTGGAGCGCGTGCGCAAGGATCTGGCCGATCAGCTGCGCATCATGGAGACGGACACCTTCCAGCGGGTCGAGAAGATGCTGGTGGGCAAGATCGCCGATGGCGGTCCCAACGCGCTGAAGGCCGGCACCAAGGTCACCAAGACCTATCTGACGGACATCACCACCAGCGACGGCAAGGACAAGTGGCTGGAGATCCGCCTGCGCAATGAAGAGGCCGCCAGCCAGCTCGAGGCCGTCGCGGCGCAGATCAAGCAGACCCGTGAGGAGTTCCGCGAGCGCTTCGAGGTCAAGAAACGCAAGATCACCCAGGGCGACGACCTCGCCCCCGGCGTGCTGAAGATGGTCAAGACCTACGTGGCCGTCAAGCGGCGCATCCAGCCCGGCGACAAGATGGCCGGTCGCCACGGCAACAAGGGTGTCATCTCCCGCGTGGTGCCGGTGGAGGACATGCCGTTCAGCAGCGATGGCGAGCCGGTGGATATCGTGCTGAATCCCCTGGGCGTGCCCTCGCGCATGAACGTCGGCCAGGTGCTGGAGACCCATCTTGGCTGGGCCGCCAAAGGATTGGGCAAGCGGATTGATGCGCTGCTGCGGGCCAAGGCATCCATCGAGGAGCTGCGCGGATTCCTCACCCAGGTCTACAACAGCAGTGGCAAGCAGGAGGACTTGGGCAGCTTCAGCGACGAAGAGCTGTTGGAGCTGGCCGGCAACCTGCGCGGCGGCGTGCCGTTGGCGACTCCGGTCTTCGACGGCGCGACCGAGGAGGAGATCCGCCAGATGCTGCGACTCGGCAATCTGTCCGAGACCGGCCAGACCCGGCTGTTCGACGGTCGCACCGGCGATGTCTTCGAGCGCCCGGTCACCGTCGGCTACATGTACATGCTCAAGCTCAACCACTTGGTCGACGACAAGATGCATGCACGCTCCACCGGGCCTTACAGCCTGGTCACGCAGCAGCCGCTGGGCGGCAAGGCCCAGTTCGGCGGTCAGCGCTTCGGCGAGATGGAGGTCTGGGCGCTGGAGGCCTACGGCGCGTCCTACACGCTCCAGGAGATGTTGACCGTCAAGTCCGACGATGTGAACGGCCGTACCAAGATGTACAAGAACATCGTCGATGGGGACCACCGGATGGAGGCGGGCATGCCCGAGTCGTTCAACGTGCTGGTCAAGGAGATCCGCTCGCTCGGCATCAACATCGAGCTGGAGCAGGACTAACAGTGTTTTCTTCAATGGGGGCAGGGTCTTGAAAGACTTACTCAGAATCATCAAACAGCAGAGTCAAGCGCTGGAGTTCGATGCGATTCGGATCGGCCTCGCCTCACCGGAGATGATCCGCTCGTGGTCCTACGGCGAGGTGAAGAAGCCGGAGACCATCAACTACCGCACCTTCAAGCCCGAGCGCGACGGCCTGTTCTGCGCCAAGATCTTCGGCCCGGTCAACGACTACGAATGTCTCTGCGGCAAGTACAAGCGCCTCAAGCACCGTGGCGTTGTGTGCGAGAAGTGCGGCGTCGAGGTGACCTTGGCCAAGGTGCGGCGCGAGCGGATGGGCCACATCGATCTGGCCAGCCCGGTGGCGCACATCTGGTTCCTGAAGTCGCTGCCCTCGCGCATCGGGCTGCTGCTCGATATGACCCTGCGCGACATCGAGCGCGTGCTCTACTTCGAGTCCTTCGTCGTCGTCGAGCCCGGCATGACGGAAGACTTGGAGCGCGGCCAGCTGCTGACCGACGAGCAATATCTGGAGGCATTGGAGGCCCACGGCGACGAGTTCGACGCCCGCATGGGCGCCGAGGCGGTCTTCCATCTGCTCAAGACCTTGGACTTGGACGCCGAGATCCGCCAGATGCGCGAGGACATCGAGGCCACCAACTCCGAGACCAAGATCAAGAAGCTCACCAAGCGCCTGAAGCTGGTGGAGTCGCTGCACCTCTCGGGCAACAAGCCTGAGTGGATGATCTTGACCGTGCTGCCGGTGCTGCCCCCGGAGCTGCGCCCGCTGGTGCCGCTCGATGGCGGTCGTTTCGCCACCTCGGATCTGAACGACCTCTACCGCCGCGTCATCAACCGCAACAACCGCCTCAAGCGCCTGCTCGACCTGATCGCGCCGGACATCATCGTCCGCAACGAGAAGCGGATGCTGCAGGAATCGGTCGATGCCCTGCTCGACAATGGCCGCCGCGGTCGCGCCATCACCGGCACCAACAAGCGCCCGCTGAAGTCCTTGGCAGACATGATCAAGGGCAAGCAGGGCCGCTTCCGCCAAAACCTGCTCGGCAAGCGCGTCGACTACTCCGGCCGTTCGGTCATCGTGGTCGGCCCGACGCTGAAGCTGCACCAGTGCGGCCTGCCCAAGCGCATGGCCCTGGAGCTGTTCAAGCCGTTCATCTTCAGCAAGCTGCAGCTGCGCGGCCTGGCCGCCACCATCAAGGCGGCCAAGAAGATGGTCGAGCGCGGCCAGCCCGAGGTCTGGGACATCTTGGAGGAGGTCATCCGCGAGCACCCGGTGATGCTCAACCGCGCACCGACGCTGCACCGCCTCGGCATCCAGGCCTTCGAGCCGGTGCTGATCGAGGGTAAGGCCATCCAGCTGCACCCGCTGGTCTGCACCGCCTTCAACGCCGACTTCGACGGCGACCAGATGGCGGTCCACGTGCCGCTGTCGCTGGAGGCGCAGCTGGAGGCGAGGGCGCTGATGATGGCCTCCAACAACATCCTGTCGCCGGCCAACGGTGAGCCCATCATCGTGCCGTCGCAGGACGTGGTGCTCGGGCTCTACTTCATGACCCGCGAGCGGGTCGCCGCCAAGGGCGAGGGCCTGGTGCTGTCCGGGCTGGAAGAGGTCCGCCGTGCCTACGAGACCGGTCATGCCGATCTGCAGGCCCGCGTCAGGGTCCGCATCCGCGAAGTCCTACGCGACGAAGACGGCGAGCTGCAGGAGACCATCGAGATCAAGCAGACCACCATCGGTCGCGCCATGGTCTGGGAGATCGTCCCCGAGGGGCTCCCCTTCGCGCTGGTGGACCGCCCGCTGGGCAAGAAGGCGATCTCGCGGCTGATCAATACCTGCTACCGCGTGCTCGGTCTGAAGGACACCGTCGTCTTTGCCGACCAGATCATGTATCTCGGCTTCCGCATGGCCACCCGCGCCGGCGTCTCCATCGGCTTGGAGGACATGGAGGTGCCGGATCAGAAGCCCGAGATCCTCGCCCGTGCCGAGGAGCAGGTCCGCGAGATCGAGGACCAGTACACCCAGGGTCTGGTGACCAACGGCGAGCGCTACAACAAGGTCGTCGACATCTGGTCGCACACCAACGACCAGGTCGCCAAGTCCATGATGTCCAAGCTCGGCAAGGACCGCGTCGTCGACCGCGAGGGCAACGAGGTCGAGCAGGACTCGTTCAACTCCATCTACATGATGGCCGACTCCGGCGCCCGTGGCTCCGCCGCCCAGATCCGCCAGCTCGCCGGCATGCGCGGCCTCATGGCCAAGCCCGACGGTTCCATCATCGAGACCCCGATCACGGCCAATTTCCGCGAGGGGCTGAACGTCATCCAGTACTTCATCTCCACCCACGGTGCCCGAAAGGGCCTCGCGGATACGGCGCTGAAGACCGCCAACTCCGGCTACCTGACCCGGCGTCTGGTCGACGTTGCCCAGGACATGGTGGTGCTGCAGACCGACTGCGGCACCGAGGGCGGCCTGATGATGACCCCGGTCATCGAGGGCGGCGACGTGGTCGAGGCCCTGCGCGAGCGCATCCTGGGCCGCGTGGCCGCGGTGGATATCTACAAGCCCGGTACCGACGAGGTGTTCTGCGCCGCCGGCACCCTGCTCGACGAGCAATTGGTCACGGAGCTGGAGATCGAAGGCATCGACCAGGTCCTGGTCCGTTCGCCGATCACCTGCCAGGCGCGGGTCGGCGTCTGTGCCCAGTGCTACGGTCGCGACCTGGCCCGCGGCCACCGCGTCAACATGGGTGAGGCGGTGGGCGTCATTGCCGCCCAGTCCATCGGCGAGCCGGGCACGCAGCTGACCATGCGTACCTTCCACATCGGTGGTGCCGCATCCCGGGCCGCCGCCGTCAACAACGTCGAGATCAAGGCCGCCGGCACCGTCAAGCTGCACAACATCAAGACGGTGCGCCACCACAGCGGCAACCTGGTCGCGGTCTCGCGCTCCGGTGAGCTGACCGTCAGCGACGACAAGGGCCTGGAGAAGGAGCGCTATAAGATCCCCTATGGCGCCACCCTGGGGGTCAACGACGGCGACCAGGTCAAGGGCGGACAGGTCGTTGCCAACTGGGACCCGCACACCCACCCGGTGGTCACCGAGGTGGCCGGTAAGCTGCGCTTCGAGGACTTCATCGACGGCGTGACCGTGCAGTCCCAGGTCGATGACGTCACCGGCCTGACCTCCATGGTCGTCATCGACCCGAAGCAGCGTCCGGCGGCGGGCAAGGACCTGCGCCCGTTGGTCGCGCTGCTCGACGAGGACGGCGAGGCCCTGAACATCGTCGGCACCGAGCTGCCGGCGCGCTACTACCTGCCCGCCGGGGCCATCGTCATCGTCAGCGACGGTGCCGAGGTCGGCGTTGGCGACATCCTCGCCCGCATCCCGCAGGAATCGTCGAAGACCCGCGACATCACCGGCGGTCTGCCCCGCGTCGCCGACCTGTTCGAGGCGCGCAAGCCCAAGGATCAGGCGCTGCTCGCTGAGGCCACCGGCACCGTCAGCTTCGGTAAGGACACCAAGGGCAAGCAGCGCCTGGTCATCACCAAGGACGACGGCGAGACGGCCGAAGAGCTGATCCCCAAGTGGCGCCACGTCAACGTCTTCGAGGGCGAGCGCGTGGAGCGCGGCGAGATCATCTCCGAGGGCGAGCTCAACCCCCACGACATCCTGCGCCTCAAGGGCGTCACCGCCCTGGCCGAGTACTTGGTCAAGGAGATCCAGGACGTCTACCGCCTCCAAGGCGTCAAGATCAACGACAAGCACATCGAGGTCATCGTCCGCCAGATGCTGCGCAAGGTCGAGGTCTCCAACGCCGGCGAGACCCGCCTGCTGCGCGGCGAGCAGGTCGACCAAGTGGCGCTGATGGACGAGAACGCGCGCGTCAAGGCCGAGGGCAAGCAGCCGGCGCTGTACGAACCGCTGCTGCTCGGCATCACCAAGGCGTCCCTGGCCACCGAGTCGTTCATCTCCGCCGCCTCCTTCCAGGAGACCACCCGGGTGCTCACCGAGGCCGCCGTGCGCGGCTCCATCGACCACCTCAACGGCCTCAAGGAGAACGTCATCGTCGGTCGGCTCATCCCCGCCGGCACCGGCCTGTCGCACCACAAGGACCGCCGTCGCCACCGCGATCCCGAGGCCGAGGCCGAAGACGCCAAGGAAACCGCCACCGAGGAACTGACCCAGGCATTGAAGGACGCCTTCAATACCTCGGAGTCCGAGGCCGAGTAGTCGGGCGGGCGCCACGCAACGGCGCCCGAGGTCCTAGACGAGATCGAAGGCCCTGCCGCAACGCAGGGCCTTTTTTTGTGCCCGTCGATCCGGCGCCAGCGCATCGCCTGCCCGTCGCAGGCAGTCGGATGGATGGAGCTAAGCCAAAGATGAAGAGGAGGCTCGCGCGGAGACGCAGAGGCGCAAAGGGCAGAAAGAAGGCGCATGGGTCGATGTGACCGCGCATTCGGGGACCCCGGTGTCTTCGCGCCATCTCGTGGCCCCGCTCCGGGGACTGGGAGCAGCGGCGTCTCGCCGCTGATGGGCCGCGTCGCCGAGCCGCTGGCGGCCGGGGGCGAGACGCCCCCGCTCCGGGGACTGGGAGCAGCGGCGTCTCGCCGCTGATGGGCCGCGTCGCCGAGCCGCTGGCGGCCGGGGGCGAGACGCCCCCGCTCCGGGGACTGGGAGCAGCGGCGTCTCGCCGCTGATGGGCCGCGTCGCCGAGCCGCTGGCGGCCGGGGCCGCCCGGGAGGGAGCAGCGGCGTCTCGCCGCTGATGGGCCGCGCCGCCGAGCCGCTGGCAGCGCGGGGGTCGGCGCCGGGGCGGGGCTCAGTCGTCGAGGACGACCAGGTCCCTCTAGGTGTAGCGCGTCGCAGGCGACGCCGTCGAGGACCATAAGCGTGAAGGCGTGCTTGCTGCCGGCGCTGCCGCCGGGGCGACCAGCAGGTAGCAGCGACCGCAGCGGTTGAAAGAAGAGGCTTCACCACGAAGGACGCGAAGCGCAGATGCGCCTGGAATGACGACCAAGTTCCACGAGGCGTTTACTGAAGCGTGTTCACTCGGAAACTTGAATAGCCTCCGGAGCCTGGGAGCCAGCGCGAGCCATGGCATTAGCCATATCTCGGGTGGATACCGTTGGTTTACGGGTCCGGGCGCCCCTCGATGGGTTTGCCCTGGGGTAGGTCCTGGCGCTTCTAGTTGTCGTCGAGGATCAGGACGGGATATTTGTCGAGCTTGTGCAGGGTATCTTCCAGGCGCAGCTGCTCGCGGGCGAGCTGAAGCTGCTGGACCAGCGCGGTGGTGGCCGCATAGCGCACGCCGCGCTCGGTGAGGGCGTGGCCGATGGCGGCGGCCAGGTGGGTCTTGCCCACGCCGTTGGCGCCGAACAGCAGCCGGTTTGCCCGCCAAAACCGACCCCTCCACCCGGCGCAGCCAACGACACCACAGCAACTGCGCCTTGGCGGCGGACCACCCCGGCAATACAATCCCCTATACTCATCCCCGAGCTGGCTTGCACGCTCGGCGGCGACGCCCCGACCTCGGTCAGTTCAACTACAGTTAACCGACGCGCACCAGCCGGCTTCTGCCCTGGACCGTGCGCTCTCGGTGCGGCGCGCGACGGTTAACATGCTTATAAGTTAGCTTCAAAGAGACACAGAGAGAACTGAGTTGCAGTATAGAAAAGAAATTGATGGCCTGAGGGCAGAGCAGACCCGTCACTTTTCATGGCAATCATTCGGCATGACAGGCGGGAGTTGGGGTCGAATTTTTTGAATTAGCGGAATTTAATCACCTCATTCTAATAGAAGAGATCGAAAATAACCGATTTTCAATATTGAAATTCTATGAGCGCAGGGCGCGGAGAATTTTGCCTGCTCTTAGCGCGGTATTGTTCTTTACCACTATTGCGGCATTTTTACTAATGCCTTCCAGTCTTCTCAAGTCCTATTCTCAAAGTCTGGTTTCAGTCTCTACGTTCTTGTCAAATGTATTTTTTTATTTAACCAGTGGGTATTTTGCAACCGCATCTGATGAAAAGCCCTTGTTGCACACATGGAGTTTAGCCGTCGAGGAGCAATACTATATATTCTTTCCTGTTTTGCTTTCAGCGCTTTTTTTTATTGGCAAGAAAAGACTTGCATTGTTCATATTGGCGCTATCTATTGCGTCTTTAACGTTTGCGCAATATTTGTCCTTTAAGCAAGCTGTCGATGCTAACTTCTATCTTATATTTAGCCGCGCATGGGAGTTGTTTGCTGGATCCTTAATAGCAATTATTGGTATAAAAAGATTTTCTATACCCGAGGCCGGCAAGGAGATTATGGCCAGTATTGGCTTCGTTCTTATTGTTGTCTCTTTTGTTTTTCTTGATAGGCAAACCCCATTTCCTAGCGTCTATACGCTACTGCCTGTCATCGGAACCTGCCTTGTCATAATATTCTGTCGTGGCACCACTGCTATCGGCAAATTCTTATCGAATCGAATTGTTGTCGGCATAGGTCTTATTTCGTATTCGCTTTACTTATGGCATCAGCCAATATTTGCCTTCTTGCGCATGAAGACAATCGGCGAGCCTGCCCAGAGCGCATTCATTCTCGCCGTTGCGTTGACATTTATTTTGTCGATATTTAGTTATAAGTACATAGAAGCCCCCTTCAGAAATAAAAAATTAGTAACAAGTCGAGGTGCATTTAAGTTTTCGATGGCTTCAATTGTATTATTTTTCTCGATCGGTCTGTCCGGGCAGATATTTAAAGGTTATCCAGGGAGGTTTGTGGCGGAAAATTCGTTGGAAACTGCTCAATTCAGCCCGAAAAGAAAAGAATGCCATACCAGAGGAGAGAATTATTTAGAACCAAGAAACGCCTGTAGATATCTCGGTGGAGATGTGACTTGGGCGAGCTTTGGCGACAGTCATACTGTTGAGCCCGCTTATGCTTTGGCAAAATTACTTGAGCCATATGGAAAAGGAATATTACATCTTAGTTTTAGTGGTTGCCCGCCAGCTTTGTTGTTTGAAGTCAAGGAGCCTGGTTGTACCGAATGGGTTAATGATGCGCTTGAATACCTAGAAAATGATAGTTCAATAAAAAATGTCTTGCTGGGCTTTAGGTATAGCGCTTTTTTGCATGGCGACCAGCTGCGTTTGTACCCGGAGGTGCCCGACAGGAATCCCATGAAATTATTCAAGAACCCAAAACCAAGCGCAGATGCAAAAGATGAGTATTGGAAAAGCCTCCGTGAGATTGTCAATCGACTGCTGGCATCAGGTAAGAGTGTTTATTTGATATATCCAATTCCTGAGTTGCCGGTTAATATACATGCGGCCGCGATGCCATTTTCTATTTTTCGCCAGCGAACAATGGTTGATTTGGAAAAGACAACATCAGCGGAATATTACTTTCGAAGGCATGCGTTTATAATTGACAAACTTGAAGCGCTTCCTTACGGAAGAAATCTGCATGCTATTAAGCCTTTTCAGATATTGTGCGGTCAAGATTATTGCCCGGCGGTAATCCATGGCACTGCACTCTATTTTGATGACGATCATCTTAGTGTTGAGGGGTCCAAATTATTACTTGCGGGCAGCGTCTTGGCGAGAGATGTAAAGCTAACAAATACCTCCGGCGGACTGGCAGGAGCAGCGGTGCTCGTTCCTCACGCCGCTGATACTGAGAGCCGCTGATGCTGACGTTGGAGCGATCTCTATTGCCGCCCGGATTCCCGGCGGTGCCACAGGTTTTCGGTCCTATGGCGATGCATCCGCGGCTCCTCGCAGAACCGGACTGGGGTCACGGGGTCTTGTATTTCGCGTCGTGACCGGAAAAGCACGGATTCAGGGCGGGAAGCCAGACGCAAAACACAAGACCCCGTTATGTGCAACGGCCTCAAGGAGAACGTCATCGTCGGTCGGCTCATCCCCGCCGGCACCGGCCTGTCGCACCACAAGGACCGCCGTCGCCACCGCGATCCCGAGGCCGAAGACGCCAAGGAAACCGCCACCGAGGAACTGACCCAGGCGTTGAAGGACGCCTTCAATACCTCGGAGTCCGAGGCCGAGTAGTCGGGCGGGCGCCGCGCAACGGCGCCCGAGGTCCTAGACGAGATCAAAGGCCCTGCCGCAACGCAGGGCCTTTTTTTGTGCCCGTCGATCCGGCGCCAGCGCATCGCCTGCCTGTCGCAGGCAGTCGGATGGATGGAGCGAAGCCAAAGAGAAGAGGAGGCTCGCGCGGAGACGCGGAGGCGCAAAGGGCAGAAAGAAGGCGCATGGGTCGATGTGACCGCGCATTCGGGGACCTCGGTGTCTTCGCGCGATCTCGTGGCCCCGCTCCGGGGACTGGGAGCAGCGGCGTCTCGCCGCTGATGGGCCGCGTCGCCGAGCCGCTGGCGGCCGGGGGCGAGACGCCCCCGCTCCGGGGACTGGGAGCAGTGGCGTCTCGCCGCTGATTGGCGGCTCCGGCGAGCCGGCGGCAGCGCGGGGGTCGGTGCCGGGGCGGGGCTCAGTCGTCGATGACGATCAGGTCCCTCTAGGTGTAGCGCGTCGCAGGCGACGCCGTCGAGGACGATAGCGTGAAGGCGTGCTTGCTGCCGGCGCTGCCGCCGGGGCGACCAGCAGGTAGCAGCGACCGCATCGGCTTAAAGAAGAGGCTTCACCACGAAGGACGCGAAGCGCCGATGCGCCTGGAATGACGACCAAGTTCCCCGAGGCGTTTACTGGCCTTGATCATCCCTTGGTCCACCCAGCCCGGCAGAGCTTCCGCAGATTTCATAACGCATTGTTCTTGTGAAAGTAAAAACCTGATACCTGGCCCGCACGCAAGGTTGTGGACCAAACGATGATCCCCCTGTTTCGGGAGAACTGACGCTCGACGAATGCGTTCAGGGGTTTGGCCAGATCGTCTCGACGGCGCGGACCTCGGTGCCGTTGGAGCGCTCGATGCGCCGGGTCAGCGCCGCAAGGAACAAGGCATCGTCAATGGCTAGGACGGACGGGAAATACAGCTCGTAACCTTCATCCGCGGTCCGGCGCCAAAGCACTCGAAGCCCGCCGGCCGAACAGTCCACCCGGATATGTCGGCTACCCGACTCTCCGGCCGCGAATATGTGCATCTTGCCGTTGCGGAACTGAGCGTCCCATCCGTAGACCGGCTCGTCTTCCCATAGGGTCAGGGACTCTCCGACCACACCCGCCTTGTCGTCTATTCGGCTCAGCCGCAGCCGCATGGGCTCCACACGCTCGCCATCTGGACCGATGCGATCCTCGCCGCCCGGATCCAAAGCAGGATCCCGGTAGCCTACGAGTATCAACTGTTCAACGCCGTCGCCGAGCAGCAGGGCATCAACGACCCGCCCAAGCACCCCTATCTCGCGCCGCAGGCAGCGCCTGAGGACCCCATCGACGTTTGGGCAGAAGAGCACCAGGTCCACAGGTCCCGCTGCCGACTCAATGGCCGTTAGAGCTCCATGCCACCGGCCCGAATCGACTCGCGCAAATCTTGGGTTCGAGTAGACACCGAGACGGTCGTCTTGCGTCAGTGAAATGCTCTTGCCGGATAGATCAACGAGCGCTAGGCCCGATCCGGCACTCCCCGGTTGCGTGATCACCAGCCGAAGTGATGATCCATATTCCGGAGAAAGACGCCAGCGGGGAACGTCCAGAAGCCCCGTGACCCCACCGATCCTGGACCATTGCGCGCTCTGGCCTCCGAGCGGGCGCGACCACAAGGATGCCTCGTTCAGCGACTCGGTTCGGGAGAGGACCAACTCGGGTTGTCGGCGCCGCTCGACCAATTCAACGCCGCCAACGGAGTCGGCATCGCCGACTAGAATCCTGGTCAGCCCGAGCGAATGATTGATATCGGCCATCCGAGTCTCCCGATCTGTCTTGACGGATGTCGCTTGCTAGACATCCTCTAGAATTCTAATGCGCGCGATCTCCCTGGGAATCCAGAGCTTGTCACCCGGTTCGATGACGTTGGGATCTGGTCGCAGTGTCTTGAACGCGGCGTTGTAGCGGTGGTCGTAGAGCGCGCGCCAAGCGCCGATTCCGTGATTGCCCGCGATGATCGAAAGGCTGTCGTTCGCTGCCACGGTGTACTCGATGAATCCCGGACTGCACCGGGTGGTGATAACCTGAGGCTCGCCGCCGGTGCCCGTGAATAGGATCGCTGGTAGCTCCCCAACACCGGCAATACCATCGTTTTCCCAAAGCTTCATGTCAGTGTAAGGCCCCGAGCCATAGGAGGGATCGAAAACCTCGCCATTGAATCGAACCAGTGCGTGATCGCCGAAAATGAACTGAGGGTTGTCATTCCCCTGACCCGGCAAACCCGCCTGCTTGACACACTCAGTGTTTCCTCGATGCATCAGGGGCGCACCCAAGGTTCCGGCGCCGGAAAAATTGCAATTCTTGACCAAAAGTAATGACGCGACGGCCTTTTCCCGAGGCTCGACACCGAAAACGCTCGCTGATGTAATCCCATGGCACTGGTACATGGATACCAAGAATCGCGCCCAGGCGCCGCAGCGGCCCGTGCCATCCGCTCGGTTCAGCAGATCATGTGTAGTGAATACGCCGGAAGAAGGTGTGTTTATGGCGTTGAGATAGTAGGTTAACCGCGTGCCGTCGCGCTTGCGCACCAAGCCATTGCCGGCGCCGACGCTGGTCTTCATACGGTCGAAGGACTTGTGCGCCAGTCCTGCCTCGTCCGTCTCCCCGGCAGCGGCTCGGCAGGAGATGTCGAGCAGAGTCCAGTAGGCCGGCGCTCCGCTCGGGGCCGCCAGGGTCGCATAGCAGACATTGTTGCTGTTGCCCGCACCGCGCCACCCAGCACCTCCGGGATTGTAGTGCCAAGCGATATCTGCCGGATCGTAGCAGGCGACCTCGTCTGGGATCTCCGCGCTACTGATCATCACCGATGTAGTCACCGAGCTGGCGGAAGGCGCTACGGTGACAGTGGAGGTCCACTCCAAGGATTGGGTACCGAAGTTCTCCCGCCCCCTGATCTCGACGACCTCCGATGCGCAAGGGGGCGTTACCACCTCGAACGTCGCAGTGACCGAGATGCGCGTATTGCGTGTGTAGCAGACCGGGAACTGGTCCGCTCGGCCCTGCTTGTACTCTGGCTGGGGGAAGTTGCCATGCGTGTCTTTCTCCACTGGATGATTGGCGCTGAAGCGGAGCTCGTCGAGTCGGAGCTCGGTATGGCATACGGCGGAGCACAGAGACGTGGGGCTTCCGCCTGTGGTCTGACAAAAGGTGCGCGTGATGGCGTCGGTCAGGCCCATTTCAGATTCCTCCCGTATCGCCGCCCGTCGCGCCGACCATCACTCCACCTCAGCAGCCTCTGGAGTCGCTCGTCGTCCGGCAGCTTGAAGTCTGCCAAGATACGCTGGGGTTCATCGGCGTCTTGCAGGGCTTCTCCATGTATCAGTCCCAGGCCTACGAAGCTTGCGATTTCCTGCTCCGAGCCAAATCCCAGCGCTCGAGCCTGCCGGATGTGGCCCTCGACCAATCGGAGAAGCTCATCCGAGGGCGGGCATTCGTCCGGGGACAGGGCGTCCCGCCAGAAATCGACAACACGGTCGCGAAAACAGTCCTCGGATAACCTCTGCAACGACTCCATTTGTTCTTTTCTGATAACAAGCATTGCGCAAGCTCTGGCTCTTCTTTCGAATCACGAGATGTTATGCCCGGCCAAGGGCGCTGAGGGGCATGCTAAAAGACTTTAACAAACCACGACGCGCTAGGGGAATCATTGTTCTCCCGCATTAGGGTAAATGCGCTCACCGGCTTGCCCCGTGGAGCGCTTGTTTACTATGGCTCGCGTGAGTAAGGTCACGCGCTTACAATTGCAAGTCTCTGATAAAAATCAGATTCGAGTCAATCATAGCCTAACAAAACATAGATTGGCCTTAGTGATTCGGCTACCGCAGCCGATATTGTAGCCCCAGTGACTGTTCAGGTGAACGCCGAGTTGGACGCGCTCCCAGGGCTCGGGCTTGTGCGCGTTGTAGTTGCCCTAAACCAGATGTAGTTGTTCTGTGCCCAGTAGTCGCCGGCGCGCTGAATTCTGTAGCGACGGGCGGCGAATCTGCATTGTGCCGGGCTGACCGTGAGTCGCCAAGCCTCGCAGGCTGTGCAGGGCAGGGAAGCGCCGAAGATCTTGCCGCGGATGGCGGCGCTGTTGCATTCTTTTCCGCCTCGCCGAAGTTGCCGTGCTTTTCAGGTGCAGCGGTCCTTTGTCGAAGGCGATGAGCCAACGCATCTTATCTATCTGCGGATGGCCGCTAATCGGTTGCCGAGTCCAACGTTAAGGCTGGCCTGCCGCTCGCTGCGGTGCCGCCCGCGTCAGCGGCGGCACCGCAGCGAGCGGTCAGGCCGAGCCACTTGTTGGGCGTGTCGATGCTTTGGCGATGCGTATGAGCGACAACAACGCTTCGTTGACGGCGTCTTCTGTCGGGAATGCCTCAGCGACTTCCGGCCTCAGAAGCACGAGGTTGTTGGACTCCATATATGCCTGGTAATGCTTTCCTCGAACACCTCTACCGAGGTCCTCGCGTCGATACTCAGGGCGCATGTCGTCGTCGTGGATGTTATCCGTTTTCATAAATGTCACGCTCTTGGCGGCTCATCTTGCGCGCGCTGATGATTCTGGTCACACCTTCCCGCTCTGTGTAGGAGACAATCAGAAACCTGTGCGCTCGCGATATCCCAAAGGTTAAGAAGCGGGCCTCCCCCAAAGAGTGATCGGGATCATCGAAGGTCAGGGCCATCGGATCTCCGAAGACCGTACCGGCCTCCTGGAACGACACGCCGTGCTTCCGAAGGTTAGCAGCGGCTTTGCTTGAATCCCAGTCGAGTTTCACTGGACTTGATCAGAAGACGGTTTTGCTCGCCCAACTAATAAGCATGTTAACCGTCGCGCGCCGCACTGAGACTGCCCGGTCGAAGACAGGAGCCGACCGGCGCGCGTCGGTTAACTGTAGCTGAACTGACCGAGCCCGCGTGGTGGGCGCCGGGCGTGCAGGCCAGCGCCGCGACGAATATGGGGGATTGTATTGCGGGCGAGGCTCGCCGCCAAGGCGCAGGCGGGCATTTTTCGCGCGCTGTGGCGGCGGAAGCGAGCGTTTTTCGGGGCCGAAACGGGCCTCATGGTCGGTTCGATGGTCGGCGCTGAGGGGAGAAAGGGGGCGAATACCGACAGCGGGGCAAGCGCGCCCGTCGGGCCGCGCACGCAGATCGGCGCGGCCCGCCTTACGGAGCCTGCTCGGTGTTGCGGACGATCAGTAATGCACATCAGCCTCCATCAAGGCGGCTGTGGCCGCGCATCGGCGCTCGTGCAGGCAGCGTCGAGACCGCGTGCATGCGCCCGCGCCGGCACTTCGGACAGGGCAGGGTCATCTCTGTCGGTGCACCGTCTTCGCCGTCGCTGTCGTCGACAGCCGTCGGCGCTGCGGCGAGTGCGGTGCGGATCTGTGCCAGGCAGCGTCGGCGGCAGCGGTTGGCCAGGAAGCCGAAATGGCGCACGCGCATGAACCCCGTTATGCGGTGCACCGCATAACGGGGTTTCGCCGGGCGCGCAACTTCGGCTTCCTGCATCCCAACAGCAAGCGCTCGATCGCGCTGCTGCACCTGCTCTTCGGGATGATCGTGAAACGCCCCCCGGCGGATGAGAGACCGCGCCCGAAACTGCGTTGCCGCTGCTGCGCAGGCGTGATGCACATTGTCCGCACCGGCCTGCCGCCGCGACCGTCCCGCACCGGGCCGATTGCGCTCGCTATCGGGGCCGCGCTGATGTAGCCGCAGACGACAATTCGTTGCCGCGGTTTTCGGCTGCCTTCGGCCGAGGCCCGCGTTCGGCCCGCATTCGGCCTGAACAGCGCCAAATGCCACTTCGCCAGGGCGCGGTTGCCCCAACGGCAACCAAAAAAGCCGGTGGTGTCGTCGCTGCGGGATTCCCGCGGCCAAGCCACCACCGGCTTCATGGAAGATGTTTTCTATGACTTCCCCGCGATTCCTCCACACCGGGCTCGTCCAACGAACGGTTCAGATCGCGGCTCGCTGCGCTCGCGCGATCTAACCTAATTCGTTGGGCATCTTGAATCGGCTAACAGAGGCAAAAGTCAAGACCCCGGTCTTAAGCCATTATTCAGCGTCGACGTCATGCTTTCCCCCCGTCATCTTAAGCAGCCTATCAGTCTTTATTCACTTTTCCAGTCAAAAACTATTTCTATATCTTTGCCGAAATGTCATGAGAAGGAATGAAGCGGGAACGCGGAATGTCCTCTCTCTTGTCAGTCGCCGTCCTCTCGACTCATATTGACAGCTTTGAACCGTAGATCGTCATGCGTGTCTTAGCGTCCGCCGCTTCTGCGAGTATATGCAACTTTTTGTCAGGGTCGGTCTTCGCTACTTGCGCAAATCGGCTTACGGCTCGGAGATGATCAAGATTACGCCGCTTCGAATTTTCTTCTTTCCCTTCCCTAACAAGTCTAACCGAAAGACCCCAATAACCGACCACTCATCCTCCTCTCCCCCTCCTGCCCAACTTGCACACCCGTGGAACTCAAGTCGCTGTCTTGTGACCGCTTCGCAAACACGACCCCCCCCAACAACCTCCCCCTCTCCTCCCTTCTCATCCCATCTTCGCCTTCCCCCTCCCTAACACCTCCCTCCCCCCCTCCTTCTCCTCTCATCCCGCGTTCGACTCCCATCCCTCCCCATGCGACTTTCCCCTTTCTTCCTCAGGTGACCTTCTGGGTCTACTACATTTCGCAAGCTGGGCATGGACTTCCCCCGCGGCATCTCCCGATCCGGTGTTCATGGCAGCCCCTCCTATCGGTTTTCTTCACCCTCTACGCATGGGCCTGCGCTGGGCGAAGGCTGGCGCTACGGTGGCGATATCGATGGTGCGCGTCGGCGGGTGCACATCCGCGAGGCAACGCAAGGACTCCGCTGATGCGACGCTGGTCTGCTCGGCGTCTGACGTGCATCGCCATCCCGCTTTCCACCGAAGGCTCAGGCCGCGGCCGCACGGCCCTGCACCGGCCGGCGTCAGGCCGCCCTGCATCGTGTCGCCACCGAAAAAATCACCCACAGCTTCCCACGCTACCCCATCTATCGCCTGTCATCTCTATCGACATCCTCTCCGTCTCCTCCTCCCCCCCCCTTCCCTCTACGCAGACCACCCGGCAACGCCGATGCGCGATCAACGCGTGATCACCTCGCCGACGGCTGCGTCATGATCCCCTGGCACATCTCATCGAACCTTCGCCACTACCTGCCAATACCATCCTCTCCCCTCCACAAGCCTCTCTCCTAACCTCCCACCTCCGCATCTTCCCCTCCTCTCATCGCTCTTCCCCCCCCCGTCCCTTCCCTTCTCCCCGTCCTGCCGAAGTCCCCCCTTCCTCCTCATCCCAACACAACCTCGATCGCGCTCTCCCTGCTCTTCGATGATCTAAACGCCCCCCGCGATGAAACCCCCCCTCTCCCTCTCCAGCTTCACTTCCGACCGGCCTGCCGCCGCGACCGTCCCGCACCGCCGATTGCGCTCGCATCGGGGCCGGCGATGTACCCAACGACAATTCGTTGCCGCGTTTCGCTCTCCCCCCCTCCCCGCATTCCCTAACACCCAAATCCACTTCCCAGCCTCCCCACACCAAAACCGGTGTGTCGTCCTCTCCCGCGGCCAAGCCACCCCTCATGGAAATGTTTTCTTGCTTCCCCCATCCTCCACACTCGTCCAACGAACGTCCCGCTCCTCCTCCCATCTAACCTAATTCGTTGGGCATCTTGAATCGGCTAACAGAGGCAAAAGTCAAGACCCCGGTCTTCGGTGACCCCGGTCTTCGGACGGTCTTCGGTCTTGCGCGTGACCCCGGTCTTGCGCGCTTGGGTTGCCGGCGCGAGGCTATGGGATGGTTGGGGCGTGGGGGCGGCGGAGGTGATGACGTCGAATAGGCAGGGCGCCGGCAGCAGTTCGCCGGTATGGTTGGGGAAGGCGGCAACGGCCGGGGACGGGATGGCCCGGTCGGTGGAGTCGGGATGGGGCGCGGTCGATGGGCGACGGACATCGGGTCATGCTTCAACCTCGGGTGGAGGGCGCGGGCAAAGGATGGCGTCTTGCGCTCGCGCGCCGTTCGGAGAGCCACCACCGGGGTGGATGCGGTTGGCGAAGTTGAGAGCCACCAGGCCAGCGGCTAAGCTGGGTCATGGCCAGCGACCCGACCTTCGAGATCGTCGTCGACGACCGCGAGCGCAATGCGGCGGTGCTCGCGGCGCTGCGTCATTCCCCATGCGCGCGGGTGCGCCTGGAGCGGCTGGACGTGGGTGACTATCGGGTCGACGATGCCCTGTTGATCGAGCGCAAGACCATGCTGGATCTGGTGGCGTCGATCAAGGACGGGCGGCTGTTTGCGCAGGGGCTTGGGCTGGCGAATGCGCCGCAGGCCTCGGCGATCATCTTGGAGGGCCGAGGCGCCGACTTGGCGAACTGTCGGATGCGTCGGGAGGCGATTCAACCTAGAAAGAGTAGTTGAACGGCCTCGAGTGTGCGTCCCGCGTGGGTCCTGGCGAGGCACAACGAGGCGGAATGGTCATTCCATTCCAACGCGTTGTAACGAAGCCAGGGGCCGCGCGGGGCGTGCACTCGGGGTCGTAGCGGCCTTCACCCAATAGGTGAGCTCCGGTAATGGTATTTATTACTGGAAAAACAGATATTTGAGTTTGCCTCAGAGCGGTCAACTGCTCTTTCTAGGTTCAAGGGGCGCTGGTGACCTTGACGCTGTTCATGGGCCTGGCGTTGCTGCGCGCCAGGGATGCCGAGGAGACGGCGGCGTTGATCCTGCTCGCCGCACGTCAGGCCCGTTCCCGCGCCGGCGGTCTATTGTTGCGCCATGCTCCGCGTCCGCGGGGCAAGCTGCGGGTGCAGGGGCATATCCTCCAGGGCCTGCCCGGCATCGGTCCGGCCCGTGCCCGGCGACTGCTGGAGCGCTTCGGCAGTGTGGAGGCCATCATTGCTGCCTCCGTGGAAGACCTGGCCACGGTGCCGGGGATCGGTGCGGCCACCGCCGCGGGCATCCGCTGGGCGGTGGAGGAGACGGGGGCGGACTATATGCTTCCCGATTCTGCGGTGATCGATTGGCCGATCTAGTATCGGGGAACGGGGTCGGGGCCTGTGCGATCCCCAGTCCGGTGCCGGCTCGCCGTCTAGTCCGACGATCCTTTGGGGATACCTCAGGGTCGGAGCCGAATGGCCCTAGCTTAAGACGATTTCCCCGAGACGGGCGCGATGAGCAACGCAAGGTCTGACCCGGACCCAGGATTCCAGCGCCGCCTCGAGCCCGTGGGATAGCTCAGATACCGCCCCCAAATTCGGGGCTGACCTAATCAACGACCAGACCAAGAGTACCTACCCATTGGAGACCAGTCCCAACAACGCCCTCTCTGCCCGCAAGCCACTCTGGATCGGGCTGTCGGTGATCGTCGTGCTTGTGGTCGGCGTTGGTGCCGTCTTCTACGGCCCCCTGCTGCAGGCGCGATTCGAGCTTGCCCTGCGGGACGTATCCTCGGCAGAGGTCCCGCGGGTGCTGCACGCGGCCTGCGCCAGCGACGATGTGCAGACCCTGGCGCTGCTGCGCACTGCGGGTTTTGGGCTCGAGCACGACGATGCCTCGGGAGCGACCCCGCTGCATACCGCGGTGGATGCCGGCGCCACGGCTGCCGTCAGGATGCTGCTGGAGTCGGGGGCCGACCTGGACCGGGCCGATGCCGATGGTTACCCGCCGCTCAGTCTGGCGATGCGGCGCGATGACCTCTCTATCGCAACACTGCTGCTCGCCGCTGGTGCTGACCCGCTCGTGCCCCTCGGAACAGCGCGCCGGCTCGCGCCGTTCGACGCCGTCGCGAGCGGTAACCCGGGCCTGCTGCGGCTGCTGCTGGACTCCGGTCTGGACCCTGATCTGGTCGATTCGGCGGGTGTCCCGCTGTTGGCGCATGCCGTGCAGGGCCCGGACCAGGGCCTGGTGCGGTTGCTGCTTGAGCAGGGCGCGCGTGGCGATGCGCGCTTGGCGGATGGTACCTACGTGCTCAGCCAAGCGGCGGCGACGGGCGATGTGGAGCTCGCCGAGCTTCTGCTGGAGCACGGCGCCGACGTGAATGCCGCCGACACCGACGGGGGGACGGCGCTCGCCCGGGCCGTCGAGGGGCGTCATGCAGAGGTCGTCGGCCTGCTGCTGCAACGGGGCGCGACACCCCGGGGTGTCGCCAGCCTGCTGCATCGTGCCGCCGAGCAGGGCGACCTCGCCAGCGTCCGGCTGCTGCTCGAGCATGGCGGCGATATCGACGCCCCCCTGCCGAACGGCCAGCGCCTGATCGAGCTTGCGGTGGATACCGATCAAGCGGACCTCTTGCGCCTGCTCCTTGCCCGGGACGCTAGGGCCGACGATGTCTTGGGTCGCGCGCTCCGGCAGGGCAATGCCGGCATGTTGGCCGATCTGCTCGAAGGCGGTGTATCGATCGACGCCAGGGTCGACGACCAGCCCCTCATCGAGTGGGCCGTGCGCAACGCCTCCCCCGCGCTGGTGGGCATCCTGCTCGATCACGGCGCCGACCCCGATCTGGTCGCACGCGAGGGCCAGTCGCTGCTGGCCCTGGCGGTGGCCCTCGATCGCCCCGAGGTGGTCGCTGCCCTGGCGGACCATGGTGCCGATATCGATGCACGGGTCGCCTCCCCCGCGTCCGAGGCCTTCGCCGACCTCTTCCCGACGCGCTATGCCCGCTTCTACCTGACCAAGGATCGCGGCCTCACGCCGCTGATGCTGGCCGTGCTCCGGGGGCGGCAGGACACGGCACGGGTGCTGCTCCACCGAGACGCCCGGCTCGATACCCCCACCGGCGAGCACCGCACCTGGCCGATCGGGCTGGCGGCATGGCAAGAGGACGTCGAGATGATGCAGCTCCTCCTCGGTCGCGACCCGGACCCCGCGAAACAGCGCCGGCGGGTGCTGGTCTCGCTGGCGGACCAAAGGGCCGGCCTGTATGTGGACGGCAAGGCGACCTTGACGACCCGCGTCTCCAGCGGGCGTTCGGGCTACGAGACACCGCCCGGCAAGTACGTGATCACAAACAAGCATCGCAAGTGGACATCCACCATCTACGACGCGCAGATGCCCTATTTCCTGCGGCTCAACGCGGGCGCCATCGGGCTGCACCAAGGCAAGGTCCCGAACCGTCCCGCATCCCACGGCTGCATTCGCGTGCCCGGCGGCACCGCCGCGCGACTGTTCGCATCGACCCGGGTAGGCGATCCGGTGACCGTCGTGAAGGGGACTCTGGCGAGTGTCGAGGCGGAATACTTCGGCCCGAGCAAGGCGTCGAAGCAAGACTGAGCCCGGGACGCACCCGCGCCAAACTACAGCGCCAGCTTGATCTCGCTGACCAGGGCCCCGGGCAGCAGGGCGCTGTCGGTGGAGCGTCCGTCGTAGGTCTCGGCGGAGAGGCGTAGCTCACGCTCGCGGGTGAGGGCCTCCAAGCGGTCGCCGAACAGGTGGAACAGCGAGTCGTCGAAGCGCATCACCGGGGCCGGTGCGGCCAGGGCGCCGTGCTCGACCCAGAAGGTGCCGAAGCGGGTCATGCCGGTGATGCGGCAGGCGTTGCGGTCGGACCAGTTGCAGTACCAGAGGTTGCCGATGTAGAGGCCGGTGTCGAGACGCTCGAGGACGTCGGCGTCGGCCAGCTCCCCGGCGGCCATGGTCAGGCTGCTGGGATATTCGGCGGCGGCGTTGACGCCGACTGCGTACTCCTTGGCGCTGCGGGCGTCGGTGAGCAGCGTGCCGATGCGGCCGCGCTCGATCAGCGGGACCTGGTCCGGCAGCGAGAAGCCCTCGCCGGTGAAGCCGGGGCTCAGGCCGCGGCGGTTGTCTTCCCTCAGCGTCAGCGCCGGGTTCAGCTGTCGCTCGCCCTCGGCGAGCAGCGTCAGCGGCGATTGACGGGTCTGGTGATCGCGTTGGGAGAAGCCGCCCCAGGCGAGCATCTCCAGCAGTTCTTCGACGGCGGCCGGGGCCAGGTAGGCGCGCACGGGGCCGGGCTCCATGGGGCGGGCCGGGCGGGCGAGGATGTCGAGCCGGCGGCGCTGCTCGGCGAGCCGGTGGGCGAGCTGGTCCGGGTCCCAGTCGGTACCGGCGTAGCCGGCCTTCAGCGCCCGGTCGCGGTCTTGGTAGCAGCTCCAGTCGAGGTTGAAGCTGCGGCTGGCGTGCCAGTGGCGGTGGCCGATGGAGCTGGCGAGCCCCTCGGCGAGATCGCCGGCGGCCCAGATGCCCACCAGGTCCAGGCCGCGGCTCAGGTCGAGCAGCGTCGACACCGCCTCGGCGCTGTCCGGTAGGGTCGCGGTGGCCCGGCGCTCGCTTTGGGTCGGCTCGGTGGCGTAGTGCAGGTAGGGGTCGTCGGGGACGTGGCCCATGCGCTTGCGCAGGCGATCGAGCAGGCTCAGGGTCAGGGCCAGGTCCGCATCGGCGGCGCCGGTGAGGACGCAGTCGCCCTCCACCTGGCGCTGGCCGTCGATCAGCGTCAGCCCAAGCCCGGTGGCCTGAACGGCGCCGGCCTGGCGGATGCGGGCCTGGTTCAGGCGCACGAAGTCGGAGCGCTCGACGCCGCAGCCGACGAACAGGATCTCGTTGCCGCGAAGCCGGGCGAACAGGGCCTCGGCCAGCGCGAAGAAGGCATCGGCGTTCATAGCCCACCCCCGAAGCAGTCGACGTTGCGGAACAGGCACGGCGGCGAGGCGTGGCCGACGTAGACGCCCTGGTTCGGCTCGCCCTTGCCGCAGTTGCTCACACCGCGCACCTCCACGGTTTCCGGCCCGCCGACGCCGTCGAGGCTGCGCCAGAACCGCGCCGAGACGCCGCGGTAGCCCGGGTTGCGCACCAGCCCCTTGAGCTCGCCGTCCTCGATCAGCCGGCCCAGCTCGCAGCCGAACTGGAACTTGTTGCGGCTGTCGTCGATGGACCAGGATCGATTGGTGTCCATCAGCACGCCGCGCTCCACCCGCGCGACCAGGTCGCTCAGCGCGCCCGCGCGGGGCTCCAGGTTCAGGTTGGCCATACGGTCGATGGGCGGGCGGTCCCAGCCGCTGGCGCGGGCATTGGCGGTGCCGCGGCCCCTGAGCCCGGCCCGGGCCTGGGACAGGGCGCCGCCGAGGGGGCGCTCCAGGATGCCGTTGCGGATCAGGTGCACGCGCTCGGTCGGGGTACCATCGTCGTCGGCTGCGGCGCTGGCCAGCTCGCCGGGGACGCCGGGGTCGAAGGTGACGTCGAGCAGTTCGGAGCCGTATTCGTAGCCCCCGAGCATGTCCAGGGTCACGAAGCTCAGGCCCGCGTAGTTGCGCTCGTCGCCCAGGATGCGGTCGAGCTCCAGCGGGTGGCCGATGCTCTCGTGGATCTGCAGGGCCATCTGATTGGGCCGGAGTACCAGGTCCATGGGGCCGCTGGGGCACTCCGGTGCATGCAGCAGCGCCAGGGCCTCGTCGGCGACCCGTGCCGCCTCCTCCGGCAGCCACGCCGCGTCCAGCAGCTCCAGCCCACCCTGGCGCGGCCACTCGGCACCGCCGCCGCGACGGGTCTGGGTCTGCGGTTGGCCGCGGACATGATCGAAGGCGGTGGCCATCAGCCCGGGGCGGACGTAGGTCCATTCGTGCACCATGTGTCCGCCGTCGCTGCTGACCAGCAGCTGAGTCGCGCGTCGGTGGGACATCCAGGCGAACCGTTCCACCAGGCGCTCATCGCGGTCCATCTCCGCGCAGCCGTCCAACAGTCGGCCGAGCTTGTCGTCGAGGCTCGCGGAGGTCCACGGCTGCTCGACCCTGCTCGCATAGTGGGCCTTGAGCGCGCTGCGCGGATGCATGGCCGCGTCGAACAGCCCGAGTCGTGCGTGGGCCGCGGCCCAGTCCGCCGCCTGCCGGAACGCCCCCCGCAGCCCGGCGGGGCTCAGATCGCTGGTTGCGCCGTAGCCGACGCCGGCACCGGCGACGACGGTGAGCAGTGCCCCGCGGGACAGGTCCAGCGTCGACGGCTCGGCCACATCGTCGCGCACCGCCAGCCACTCGTCCTCGCTGTCCACCAGCCGCAGCGACCAATAGTCCGCTGCCGGCGCCGTGTCGACGAAGCCTTTGGCGATGGCGTCCAATTGCTCCAATGCTGCGGTATGGGGTGCTGTCATCATCGTGTCGGGATGCGGGCCTGGTGGCGTTGGTAAGACCGCGCAGGCCCCTTGGAATAGAGGACTTGCGCGGCGGTGGGGGCGGCCTTTGGCCGCCATGCCGCGACCGTGCGGCGATAGACGGGATTAGTG
This sequence comes from uncultured Gammaproteobacteria bacterium, assembly GCA_942491465.1. Taxonomy (GTDB): domain Bacteria; phylum Pseudomonadota; class Gammaproteobacteria; order Chromatiales; family Chromatiaceae; genus CALOBA01. The sequence continues at coordinate 14,208 of CALOBA010000038.1, read as the reverse complement.
CACCGCTGCGGAAGTCCCAAGACCGCCGGCATGCCCACTCGGTGCTGTGGGAGCGACTTGCAGTCGCGACATCCGCGTCGCGGCGGTCGCGATTGCAAATCGCTCCCACAGCTACGGGCGGTCTCGGAGATTTCGCGGCAAAGCACTAGCTTGCTTGAGGGCGCCAGATGCTTGCAGATGAGTCAAGTTCGATCATCACGACTCGTGAGGCGAAGTCCCGCTATATCTGGGCGTACATGCGCCCCGGATTGAAGATGCCCAAGGGGTCGAAGGCCCGCTTGAGGTTGCGATGCAGCGCCAGCAGCGCCGGCGGCAACGGGTGGAAGACCTCGCCGCGGCGGTCGCCGCCGCGATAGCGTGTCGCGTGGCCGCCGATCTGCGCCGCAGCGGAGCGGATCTGCGCGGCATCGGCATCGGTGCGCAGCCAGCGTTGGGCACCGCCCCATTCGATCAGCTGCTTGCCGGGCAGGTCGAGCGACGGCGCGGTGGGCGGCACCGACAGCCGCCACAGTGGGGCATCGCCGGCAAAGAAGCCGTGCTGCTGCTCGCGGATGCGCTCGCGCCAGAAGGCCGCGCCGTCGGCCTGGGGCTCGCCGCCGAGGGTTGCGGCGGCCTGGGCCACGGCGGTCTCGGCGCCGCTGATGCGCACATGCAGCCCCTCGCCGTCGAAGCAGGTGGCGGTGATCGGCAGCGAGCGCCGCGCCCAGTCCGTCATCAGCGCCAAGGCCGTGGCCGCATCGCACTCCTGCACCAGGGTGCGCTCGGCGGCGGGGATCGGCAGTACCTTGATGCTGACGTCGAGCAACAGGCCGAGGGTGCCGTAGGCGCCGGTCATCAGCCGCGAGATGTCGTAGCCGGCGACGTTCTTCATCACCTCGCCGCCGAAGCGCAGGATCTCGCCATGGCCGGTCAGCACCCGGGTGCCGAGCACCAGGTCGCGGGCGGCGCCGGCCGAGGGCCGCGCCGGGCCGGACAGGCCGCAGGCGATGGTGCCGCCGATGGTCGCGCTGCCGGGTCGGTCGGCGTCAAGGTGCGGTGGCTCGAACGGCAGCTGCTGGCCTTGCTCGGCCAAGGTCTGCTCGATCAGCCCGAGCGGCGTACCGCAGCGGGCGGTGACCACCAGCTCCTTCGGCTCGTAGCTCGTGATCCCCCGGTGGTCACCGACCTCCAGCGGCGTCCCGTCGCAGGCCCGGCCGAGCCATTGCTTGCTGCCACCGCCGCGGATGACCAGCGGAGACTTGGCCGAGATGGCGGCCTGGACCTGTTCGATGAGCGGCTTGGTGATGTCGTTGTCCATGGGGTCGGAGGCGCTTGCTGGTGGTGACGAGGGGGCTGTGGGCATTGGCCGGGGTGGCGCCGATCAGCGACCCCGGACCGGCTCCGGCAGCCAGTCCGGGTCGAGGACCTGCTCGGTGGTCCAGGGGCAGTCGTCTGGAAATACTTCCAGGCCGGTCTCGTTGGCGGCGGCCTGTACCCCATCGGCCCAGGCGTCGGCCCACCATTCCGGGTCGCGCAGGCTGGCGGACAGGCTTGGGGTGCGGCGCAGCCGGCGAGCGATGCCGTTGCGCTGGTCGCGGATGGTCCGCCGCCAGCTATTGCCGCGTCGCTCGCTCTGGTAGGTCCACTTCAGAAGGTGTGCCAGCAGCACCGCCATGCGGTTTGCCAACTCGCGTTGTTCGCTCTTACCCACGTCTTCGATCTCGTCGGCGATGTGCTCGATATCCAGCTCGTTGAAACGGCCGGCCCGCAGCAGGGCGGCCTGCCGCTCGGCCCAGGCGATCACGTCGGCGTCGTACAGCGACGGCGCATTGGCGACTGGGGTGTCTGTCTTCATGGCGATCGGTCTCCAACCTAATCCGGCGCAGCCGGAACCAAGGACCTGCTTGAGGGCTGTCTCGTTGTCGTTGTCGCCGTCATAGTCGAGTATGCGCATGAGTCCGAATGACGATTACGACAACGACTAGTGCAGCAGCGCAGAAGTTACGAGACTGGTTGCGCTCGTTGTCGTTGTCGTTGTCGTTGTCGTTGTCGTAATCGAGCATCCGCACGACGAATACGACAACGACAACGACAACGAACGGTCTCACGATTTCTAATGTGCTGCACAAGACCAATGGACAACGATATCGAAAACCGAGATCTCCTGTTAGGCGCCGACGCAGCTCCAGCGCCGCGGGAACAGGCTCTCCAGCGTGCCGGAGCGGTGCAGCAGGGCGACCCCCAGCGTGAAGCCGCGGTAGCGCACCAGGACTTGGCCGGGGATGCAGTCGCCGGTCTGTGCCGCGCCGGGGGTGATCTCCTCGCGGTGCAGGTAGCGGTCGCGCTGGGTTGCGGTGAGTTCGATCAGGTTACGCGTGGCCTGGCCGCCCACCAGCAGGGCGCCCGTCGTCGTCAGCTTCGGTGGGCGGCTGTTGGTGCGCTGGAAGAACAGGCCGCTGCCCTGGGGCTTGGGCAGGGCCGGCGGCTGGTGGTCGGCGGCGCTCAGGTGCAGGCCGCGGCGGGTCTGGCGGTGGAGCCGATAGTCGGTCCAGATACGCGGGTCAAGCCCGTAGCGCTCGCTCAAGCCATGCAGCCATTCGGGGCCGTCGCTGTCGTCCACGGTCAGCGGCGCGGCCGGGGGCGGTGCCGGGGCATCGGCGGCCTTCTCCAGCACGGCGATGAAGAAGCCGCCGGTGTCGTTGGCCTGGGGCCAGAGGCGCAGGCAGCGGGCCAGCTCGGGGTCGAGCCGTTGGTCGGCCCAGTGGGTGACGCCGGGGGCCGTGACCAGCCCCGGCAGCTCGGCCGGCAGCAAGCTCAGCCGCCCGGCTTGGGCCTCCAGGGCCTCGGCGACGATCAGTTCGTTCTCCTCCGGGGCGAAGGTGCAGGTGGAGTAGATGATGCGCCCGCCGGGTCGGCAGAGTTGGACGGCCTTGCGCAGCAGGGCGCGCTGGCGCCCGGCCATGCGCTGGGTGCGCTCCGGGCCTAGGCGGGCGGCCAGCGATGCATTGCGCCGCAGCGTGCCCTCGCTGGAGCAGGGGGCGTCGACCAGCACGCGGTCGAAGCCGCCGGCGGCGATCGGGTAGTTGCCGCCGTCGCACCAGGTGGTGCTGCAATTGACGATGCCGACCCGATCCAGATTGCCCTGCAGCGCGGCGATCCGCTCCGGCGAGAAGTCGTTGGCGAGCAGTGTGCCGCGGTTGCCGAGGGCCAGCGCGATCTGCGCGGTCTTGCCCCCGGGGGCGGCGCAGAGGTCGAGCACCCGTTGGCCGGGGGCAAGGTCCATCAGCTGCACCGGCAGCTGTGAGACCCGCTCCTGGCCGTGGGCGAGACCGGCGTAGTACCACCAGTGCTGGCCGGCCTTGATCTGTGCCGGCAGCTGCAGCGCGCCGGGCAGTCCGGCGATCGGCGTCAGCGCGGGACCGCCGGGCTCGTCGGCTGCCAGCGCCATCAACCCCTCGGCGTCGATGCGCAGCGGATTGGCCCAGATGCAACCCCGCAGCGGGCGCAGCAGGGTATCGATGAACGCATCCCAATCGCCGGCGGAGCCGTCGAACAGCGGCCGATAACGGCCGAGGGACTGCTCCAGGTCGGAACGGGGGACGTCGGCGCGGTCGATGCGGGGCGGCTTCATGGGGCGTTGCCGGTCGCGGCTGTCGTCGGGACGCGGCGGCGCCGTGTTGGGGGGGCTTGAGTCTGTGCTGTGGTGCATCGCGCGAAGTCTAACCGGGCTGGGGGCGGCTGGGGAGGTGGGGGGAGGATTATTCCGATCACGATCACGATCACGACCACGACCACGACCACGACCACGACCACGACCACGACCACGATCACGATACCGATCGCGATCCCGGGCCGTCTTGGCGGCTATGCGGCGGCGGTCGGTCTGGTATTCCGCCCGGTGCGTGCAATATGCTTCGGTTACGCCGCGTGTCTACGCGATTGGCGGGCGAGAGCCCGGGAGAAATGATGACGACCTTACCGACGCACGAAGCCCCGGCCCTGCGGCCGATGCTGGAGCGGCTGATCGCGACCCCTTCGGTCAGCAGCCTCGACCCGCGGCTGAACCAGAGCAACCGGCCGCTGCTCTCGACCCTGGCGGCCTGGATGACGGACGCCGGGTTCCGGGTGCAGATCCTCGACATCCCCGGCCAGCCCGACAAGGCCAATCTGGTGGCCACCTTGGGCGCGGGGCAGGGCGGGTTGGTGCTGTCCGGTCATGTGGATACCGTGCCCTTCGACGCCCATCTGTGGCGGCACGAGCCCTTGGGCCTGACCGAAGACGACAACCGCTTCTACGGTCTTGGCACCTCGGACATGAAGTCTTTCCTGGCCTTGGCCATCGAGGCCGCCCGCGGCCTGAGCGCGGCGCAGCTAAAGGCGCCGCTGGTGATCCTGGCCACCGCGGACGAAGAATCGGCCATGCACGGCGCCCGCGCGCTGGTGGATGCGGGTCGGGCCTTCGGGCGCTATGCCGTCATCGGCGAGCCCACCGGGCTGCGGCCGGTGCGGATGCATAAGGGCGTCATGGGCGAGGCGGTGGTGCTGCACGGCCGCAGCGGCCATGCCAGCGATCCGGCCCTGGGCAACAACGCGATGGAGGGCATGCACGAGGTGCTGACCGAGGTCTTCGCCTGGCGCGCGTTGCTGCAGCGCACGTATCGCAACCCGGCCTTCCCGGTGCCGACGCCGACCATCAATCCGGGCCATATCCACGGCGGTGATAATCCGAACCGGATCTGCGGGCGTTGTGAGCTGCATTTGGATCTGCGGGTGCTGCCGGGGCTCGACCCCGAGGTCTTGCGCTCGGAGCTTGCGCGGCGTGTCGCCGAGGTGGCGGAGCGCCGTGGCCTGGACTGGGAGGTCAGGCCTTTGTTCCCGAGCGTGCCGCCGGCGGAGACCCCGGCCGGCTCGGCCATCGTGCAGGCCTGCGAGGCACTGACCGGCCACCCGGCGGAGGCGGTCAGCTTCGGCACCGAGGCGCCGTACTTCAATCAGCTTGGGATGGAGACCGTCGTCCTCGGGCCCGGCGACGTCGCCCAGGCCCATCAGCCGGACGAGTACCTGGCGCTGGATCGGATCGAGCCGACGCTGGCGCTGCTGCGGGGGTTGATTCGGCGGTTTTGCCTTGCCGGGTGACGCCCCCCCCCCCCGCCGTTGCCCCTTCCCCCCCCAATCTTGAACAAACTCCAAAATTTCGCTATCGCTATCGCTATCTTTGTCCTTCGTCATTGTCTTTTGTTGTCGTTGTGCGTCGTTGTCGTTGTCGTTGTCGTTGTCGTTGTCGTTGTCGTAATCGGTAATCGAGTATCCGCACGTGTCCGACTGACGACAACGACAGCAACGACACAGCCCTTGAGCAGGCCATTGCCCCCGGCTGTGCCGGGCTAGGTCGGACAAGCGAAGCACAGCCACCAAGCGGCGTCGGTGGATGCGCCTCGCATGGAGCCGCGGCGGCTACTTGTAGGCGCCGACCCCACAGAAGAAGCCGGCGTCATTGGTCGCGACGTAGCTGGTCTTGGCGCGCACCTCGTCGGTGCCGGGGTAGGGCCAGCTGTAGTCGACCCAGCCCTCGCCGTCGGCTTGGGCGACGGCGATCATGTCCTGGAACAGCGTGTCGCCGTACTTGTTGAAGTCGAGCAGGTTCTTGCCGTTCAGCTCGGGCTTGACGGCGTGGAAGAGCATGACGCCGTCCATGTCCATGCAGAAGACATAGAGGTCCTTGTCCTGATAGTCGCCGTCGGCAGCGGCAAAGGCGGCGAAGGCGTCGTCCTTGCCCATGTCGTTGACGGCCGTCTTGGCCTTTTCCGATAGGGCCTTGGCCTCGTCCGGGGTGGCCATGTCGGCGGCCAGCGCGGCGATTGGCAGTGTCAGGGCGAGCACAGCGGCGGTGGTCAGGCGTTTGATAATCATTGTTCGATCTCCGGGAGTGGTGGTTGGGGCGAGGGACGTTACCCGAAGCCGCGGCGGTGGTCCAGCCCGCGCCGTCGCCGGCGAGACGGACGGCCGCGGCCCAGCGCCGGGCGAGCGCGACGCTGGCGCAGGCTCGGGGCGTCCGGGGTCCGGGCTCCGGCATGACGGAAATCGCCTTAGGAAGAATTCAGAAACAAAGTGAACAGTCAGCTCGTTGTCGTCGTAACGTCGTCGGATGCTGATGCGACAACGGGCTCCGGCATGACAACGAAATCGACCCCCCCCTTTTTTTTCTTTCCGTTCTTAATGCGCCGAGACCAGCTTCAGGCCGACGATGCCGGCGACGATCAGGCCGACAAAGAAGAACCGCGCCAGCGTCGCCGGCTCACTGAACAGCAGCAGGCCCAGGACGAAGGTGCCCACGGCGCCGATGCCGGTCCAGACCGCATAGGCCGTGCCCATGGGGATGGTCTTCTGGGCGATCAGCAGCAGGGTGCCGCTCACCGCCATGCAGGCCATCGAGAAGATGATCCAGCCCCAGCGCAGGCCGGTCTCGGCGAGCCCGAGCTTCAGCCCCACCGGCCAGCCCCATTCGAACATCCCGGCGATGATCAGGTAAATCCAGGCCATGTGCGTACCTCGTTGTTTTCAAGACGGCCTTGTTTCGGCCTATTTGCCGCCGTCGTCGCCGAGCCGCAACCGGCATCGGCGCAAGACCTCACCGGCGGCGGTCCATTGCGGATCAGAGCTGGGCCTCGATCCACTGCACCAGCTGCGGTCCGCTCATGGCCCCGGCTTGGGCGGCGACCTGGCGACCGCCCTTGAAGACGGCCAGGGTCGGGATGCTGCGGATGCCGTAGCGCTGGGCCAGCATGGGGCTGTGCTCGGTATCGACCTTGGCCAGCCGCGCGCGGGGCTCGATCCGGGCGGCAGCCTGCTCGTAGGCCGGGGCCATCATCTGGCAGGGGCCGCACCAGGCGGCCCAGAAGTCCACCACCAGCGGCAGGTCGCCGCGGCTGAGGTGGCGGTCGAAGGTCTGGTCGTCGAGGGCGACGGGGCGGGCGGTGAACAGCGGCTGCTTGCACTTGCCGCAGCTCGGCGCGTCCGCCAGCCTCGCGCTCGGGACGCGGTTGACGGCGTGGCAATGGGGACAGACAAGGTTCAGGCGCTCTGCCATGGGGGGTCTCCGTTCTGAAGTCTGGTCTATAGGGTTGAGAATCCGGTGCCTGCTCGGCCCGGTGGGGCGCACCGAGGTCTATGATCATCGCGGCGATGGCGCGTCTGGCTATTGTGCCCCGCGCGGGCCGCTCGGTGCACCTGCGGGCGGTTCGCACCTGTTCGGCCCGCTGCCGGCCCGGGCGGACCGACCGGCATCGGGTTGACCCTCGGGGCAGCGCCCGCATGAATAGTGGCAGCCCATCCCACCGGACCTTGCCGACCATGCCCCACGTCATCATCGACCCGGAATCGCGCTCGCTGGCCGAGTGCTACGCCGTGATCAAGTCGCCCAGCCAGCGCCGGGCGCGCTTCCCCGAGGGCTGCGTCACGGTCGTGGACAGCGAGGCCGAGGCCATTGCCGGGCGCGATGACGCGCGCCGCCTGCGCCCGGCGGTGGTCTACGGCCCGTCCTCCTCGTCGGAGGGTCAGCGACTGTACTATCTGGTGCGCTGGCTCTGAGCCCGCGGGCATCGCCTAGTAACGGTTCGGAAACAACCTGGACACCCTTGCTGACAGAAGCAATCTCCGTGGCGTTCGAGCTCACGCCCGCCTCGGTGTCCGCACAGCCGACCCTGCGCGCGATGATCCGGGGCAATTTCGCCGAGACCCCGGAGCCCGAGGCCGGCGCCCGCCTGTCATCCGTTGGCGATAAGCATAATTCTCATCTTTGGCCCTCGTCGGGGCTCCCGACCACGTTGTGCGCCCTTTCGTGTTCCTCCGCCAGCCGCGCCGCTCCGCGGCAGCAGGTCGCCGGCCCGCCGAAAATCGCGACGGCGCAGATGTCTCGCCCTGCTCCCCGCTGGCAAGCTGCGCGGCTGCTATGCTAGCGTTTCGGTTCTACAAATTTGTAGAGAGGGGCAACCCCGCGATGAGTTCCCAGATTTCAGCACACATTTCCGACGAGACGCGAAGCCAGATCGATCGCTTCGTGCGCAGGCGCGGCGTCACCAAGGCCCGCCTGATCGAAGATGCGCTGCAGCATCACCTCGCCGCATTGCGCGAGATTCCCGACGATCTGCTGGTGCCGGTACGCCTGACCCTGAGCCAAGCGTCCTTCGAGGAGGTGGTCGCCGAGATCGAATCGGATGCACCCCCCCGAGCAGGGCCCTGCTTGAGCTGATGCGCGGCGATGGCTGAGGTCCGCGTTCGAGCGCTGGCGCGGTCTGACGACCGCTCCGGCTTCGCCTGCGGCGACATCGAGCTGGATCGGTTCTTCCAACGCTATGCCGGGCAGAACCAATTCCGACACCACATCGGCAAGCTGCTGCTGCGGTTCGCCTTCGCGCTCACGCTCGAGTTGCGCGAGCGCTTCGGCTGTGTAGGCGTCGTGGTCGATGCCAAAGCCGCCGCGATCCCCTTCTACAGCAAGCTCGGCTTTCGCCCGCTGGAGCCGATTTCCGGCACGCTCGGCGATCGTCCGGAGCCAATGCCGATGTTCTTGGCCGTCCGTCGGATTGCCGCTGCGGCGGGTTGACTGCTTCGTTGCCGGGAGAGTGATCGGATCGCAACAACGCCCCAGAGAATTGAATACATTCGTTGTAGCCGGCTCGACTTACGCAGTAAATGCGAATACTTGCCCAGTCTCTCCCCCGAGCATATCGCCGCACTCGACGACGAGGGGCTGCGGTTGCTGATCGCTCGGCTTTGCGAGGCGGACCTGCGCCGCCGCGGCCTCTCCACCAGCGCGGTGCTTTACGGCGGGAACCAGATCGCCGCCGATGGCGGCATCGACGTCCGCGTAGCGCTTGCTGCCGACACCGACATCTCCGGCTTCATCCCCCGCCCGGCCACGGGCTTGCAAGCCAAGGCCGACGACATGCCGGCGAGTGCGATCGGCAAGGAGATGTGTCCGCAGACAATGCAATCCGACGGCACCAAGAGATCTCTGAGTGCAGGCGCAGCGATTGTTAATGCCCGCCCCCGACTCGTCGGCGAACACGTCTTCGAGGGCCGTCGCATCAAGCATGCGCAGACTCCAGACGTCCAGGCGCTGCACGTCGGCCTTGGCAAGCCGTTCGTCGACCTCTGGAGGAAGCTCGCCGAAGCGTTGCTGAAGTAGGCCGCGAAGCAGCCTGAGGGCGCCTCGGGCTTCGCCGCGGATCTCGCCGCGGCGCTCGATATCGGTGACATAGGGCATGGGGAGATCCTCCTCGATTTCGTTGATGGCCTCGGTGAACTGGAGTGCGAGGTCCTCGGGCAGGCGCAGCAGCCAGTCAAGGAAGCGGAACAGGTCGATGATCTGCTGGCGCTCATGGCCGCGTTCGTAGAGCAGTCGGGTCAGCCTGAGCTTCTGGCGGTAGCGGGCGGTTGGGTCGTTGCGGGTCGCCTGGGCGGCCAGGTGGGCCTGGACGACGATGGCGAAGGGGTTGGGGTCGGCCGCCAACTCGGTCTCGCGCTCGGCGTAGTCGAGCAGCTTGACGGTGGGGAAGTCGAGCCCGAGGCGGCTGCCCCATCGCCCGATGTGGAAACTGTCCGGACGCCATTTGGTGGTTTCGTCTGCCAGCACGGCCAGGCTGACGATCTCGCGGGCGTAGCGGTCGTAGAGCCGGTAGGCGTAGACGAACATGCGCTGCGGGAATTCGACATCGCGCCAGCCCTGGACCTCGATGTGGACCAGCAGCCATTCCTCGCTGCCGTCGAGCAGCCAGACCTTGAGCAGCTTGTCGGCGTAGCGCCGGCCGAGCTCGGCGTCGGCGACGACCTGGGCCAATTCCTTATCCATGGGCTCGAAGCCGCGCGACCAGTCGATCTCGACGGCGATGAGACCGGCTAGGTTTGCAGGCGCTGATCTCGTGGGCCTTGATGGTCGTTTCGGCCACCTTCGCGCATCGAAGTATCTGCGAGGAGTGGTCACAACGATGATCAAGGCCGTCTTGCCCTAGTGCACCGCTGCGGAAGTCCCAAGACCGCCGGCATGCCCACTCGGTGCTGTGGGAGCGCGACATCCGCGTCGCGGCGGTCGCGATTGCAAATCGCTCCCAGTGCGCCCGTGATGGCGTCTCATTTATCGCAACGACGCTCCAGCATCGTTGCGCATCTTCAGGCGCTCCGGCGCCGCGTGGGGTGCGGCTAGCCGGCTCCAAGCGCCCCAAGCGCCCCAAGCTCCGCCAGGTCCCGGTCGCGCATGCCGATCAGGTACAGGATGCCGTCGAGCCCGACGCTGGTGATGGCGTGGCGCGCCTGCTCCTTGACCACAGGCTTGGCGTGGAAGGCGATGCCGAGGCCGGCGATGGAGAGCATCGGCAGGTCGTTGGCGCCGTCGCCCACGGCGATGACCTGGTCCAGCCGAATGCCCTCGTGCGCGGCGATCTCGCGCAGGAGTTCTGCCTTGCGCGCGCCGTCGACGATGCGGCCCTTGACCTCGCCGGTCACCTTGCCGTCGACGATATCCAGGTGGTTGGCGTGCACATAGTCGATCCCTAATCGCCGCTTGAGGTGCTCGGCGAAATAGGTGAAGCCGCCGGAGAGGATGGCGATGCGGTAGCCCAGGTGCTTGAGCGTGCCGATCAGCCGTTCGGCACCGTCGGTGATGGGCAGGCGCTCGGCGATGCCCGCCAGCACGCCCTCATCGAGTCCCTTGAGCAGGGCCATGCGGCGGCGGAAGCTGGTATTGAAGTCCATCTCGCCGCGCATGGCCGCCTCGGTGATGGCCGCGACCTGCGCGCCGATGCCGGCGGCGGCGGCGAGTTCGTCGATGACCTCGGTCTGGATCAGCGTCGAGTCCATGTCGAAGCAGACCAGCCGGCGGTTGCGGCGAAAGATGTCGTCCTCCTGGATGGCCACGTCCAGTTCCATGTCCCGGGACAGGGCCAGAAACGCCCGGTGCAGGGCGCTGATGTCCGGCACCGGGCCCGACAGCCGAAGCTCCACGCAGGCGTGGTGGCCGCCGCCGGTACCGCGGCGGGAGATGCGCCCCGAGAGCCGGTTGATGGCGTCGATGTTCAGTCCGTGCGCGCTGACCACGCCCGCCACCGGGGCGATATGCCGGGCGCCGATCTCGGCCCCGAGCAGGGTGACGATATGCCGCGCAGGCCCTGGGCCTGGACCCAGCCCTCGTAGTCGTCGAGGGTGACCGGCGTCAGCCGCAGCGTCAGCCCCAGCCCGTGGGCCGTGAACAACAGCTCCTTGAACACCGGGCAGGCCCCGCTGTCGTCGGGGACCTCGATCAGCATCCCCAGGGCCAGGGTGCTGTGGATCACGGACTGGCCGATGTCGAGCACCGTGACCTGGTAGCGGGCCAGCACCTCGGTCAGGGTCTTGGTCAGCCCGGGTCGGTCCGGGCCGGCGATCTCGATCAGCACGATTTCGGGCATGGGGTGCTCCATAAAGGGGGTGGGGAGGACGTCAGGCGTCGCCTTGCCAAACGCCCCGACGTAGGCCCGAAGAGACGGGGGAAAAGGCCGCGCGCAGGATTCGAATGAAACTCCAACCGGTGGAACAACAGAGACTAAGGTTGAAGTGCGTCGCTCGCTCCCCTGCCGTCTGCAGGACACCGCCAGAGGTGGGTGTTAGTACGCTTCGCTCGAACCGTTCTCCTGCCGATCGACAATTCTGAAAAGCATCCAAGATCTCCTCTCAAACCTTCTTACGGGCAAGGGCGTGGAACGTGCCCTCCTTTTGCTCGTTGTGGGCCTTTGCGCTGTCGCGAATTTGCCGTGGCATCTCGACAATTTCGATCAGGCAAAACAGGCCTATGTCTCTTACGAAATCGCCAAGGGAGGAAGCTGGTGGTATCAGCATACCCCGCAGGGAGGCACCGCGACGAAGCCCCCGCTCGCTGGCTGGTCGAGCCTGCCTCTGCGATGGATCACCGGCTCTGGGAGCTCGCATGGAGGCTGCCCAGTTTTCTCTGCGCTCTTGCCATTCTCCTCATCCTCGCGCGCGAGGCACGCCGGTTGTTACCCGATTTTGGCGTGCTGCTCGCCGTTTGCGCCTTCGGCCTGAACTTGCTGACACCCCGGATCGCGACACTCGTTCGTACCGACATGATGCTGACGCTCTGGATCACCATCTGCGGATGGTTGATCTATAAAAAAATCGATCGCGGAGAACCTTGGACCAACGCGGAGCGATGGGCATTTTTTCACGATGGTGGCAGCCCTGATGACAAAGGGGCCCATCCTCTACGCCTTTATACTCCCGGGTGTCGCCGCCTTTTGGTATCTTGGGCCCAAAGATCGCCGCGCCTTGATCTGGAGCGGCTGGTGGACGTGGCTCGTCCCGCTGGCATTGTTCGCTACCTGGGTGGCGATCGGTTGCGCGACGAACCCAGAGTTCTACAACGATGTGATCGTCCGCGAGTTCATGAGCCGCTTCGACCAAAGTCTCAAGGCGCACGAGAGACAACAGCCAATTTGGTTCTACTTTCCGCACGTGATACACAAATTCGCGCCCTGGAGCCTCCTTGCCATCGCGCTGCCGATTGCCTCCGCGAATGTCCGGAAAAAGATAATCTCCGATCCAGGTACGATTTGGCTGGCCTGCTGGGCACTAGGCGGCCTGCTGTGTATGACCTTTGTGCCATCCAAGCGTGTCGATCGAATCTTTCCCGTCATTCCTCCGCTTTGCCTTCTGCTCGTGTCGATGGTGTCGGCCTGTCAATGTGGCAAGCGGGTGCGCGCCTGGTGCGGTGCCGCGGTGATCTTTTCGGTTGTTGCGGTGTGCGGCTACTTTCTGACTAGCATCGTGATCCGTTATCGGAACGCTGACGATGCCTTGGCGCGGTTTGGTCGGAAAGTCCAGGCTCTCGCAAAGCAAGCCGGAGCCCGCAGCATCAGCATGGTCGAGGGAAGGGACGAGCCGATGGTGCTCTACTGCGACGCCGGCAGCTATATCCTTATCAAGCGCGCCACTCGCGAATTCAAGAACGGCGAGAGAGATGCTTTAGTGCTGCCGGAGCGTCGTATCGTGGACGCCGATGGGCCCCTCCCTCCGCCGGTGCTCGACTCCGGCCCCATTTCGAAGAATGGCGAAAGCCGCTACCTGCTTTTCCTGCGACCTAGTCCAATCTCGTCTCAGCAGGCTCGCTGAGGGACTTGCAAGGCAATTGCTTTTGACCATCACGTGTCCATGCCCTTAGTCTGTGACTGAATTTCACCCACGATCATGTCCCAGCGTCCTGTTATTATTTATACAAAGACCGACGAAGCGCCGGCTCTCGCGACCTATTCCCTTCTCCCCATTATCCAGGCATTCACCAAACATGCCGGTATCGTCGTCGAGACGCGGGACATCTCACTGGCCGGACGCCTTAGGGCGAACTTTCCAGAGTATCTTACCGCCGATCAACAGATCGGCGATGCGCTCACCGAGCTCGGCAAGCTGGCGACCACACCGGAAGCGAACATCATCAAACTGCCGAATATCAGCGCATCTGTCCCGCAATTGAAGGCGGCCATCGCGGAGTTGCAAAGTCAGGGATACAAGCTCCCCGACTATCCTGATGAGCCCAAGAACGACGACGAAAAGGAGATTAAGGCGCGTTATGACAAGATCAAGGGCAGCGCGGTTAATCCCGTTCTCCGCGAAGGCAACTCCGATCGGCGTGCCCCCAAGGCGGTCAAGGAATACGCGAAGAAGAATCCCCATTCGATGGGCAATTGGTCCGCCGACTCAAAGACGGTGATCACCACGATGGGCCAGGACGACTTCTTCTCGAACGAGCGATCGGTCACTGTTCCGGAGGCGACAACTGTAAGGATCGAGCTCGTGAGTGCGAACGGGGACCTCACAGTCCTTAAGGAAAAAACCGCCCTGAAAGCAGGCGAAGTTCTCGATGCGACCGTTATGAGGAAAAAGGCGCTCGTTGGCTTTCTCGAGGCACAGGTCGCCAAGGCAAGAGAACAAGGTCTGCTCTTCTCGCTTCACATGAAAGCCACCATGATGAAGGTCTCCGATCCGATCATCTTTGGCCACGCCGTTGAGGTCTTCTTCAAGGACGTGTTTGCCAAGCACGGCAACACCCTGGCCGAGATCGGCGCCAACCCCAACGACGGCCTGGCCGCCGTGCTGGCCAAGATCGAGGCCCTGCCCGCCGATCAGCGCGCCGCTATCGAGGCCGATATCGAGGCCGCCTATGCCGACGGCCCCGGCATCGCCATG
>CALOBA010000037.1:0-76624 GCA_942491465.1 uncultured Gammaproteobacteria bacterium | reverse complement strand
TGCACATGGCCCGAGAAGCTGGTCACCCAGTCGATGCTCGGGTAGTGGCGTGCGTCGGCCAGCTCCTTCGAAAGCGCCCAGAAGGTCTCGATGATGTCCTTGGTGTGGCTGGTGACGGGCTCGGAGTATTCGCCGCCCGGCGGCGAACGGCGCCGATCAGGGTCACCGATTCGGAGCCGGCATCGAAGGTCTCGACCCGGCCGGCGCGCTCGTAGACCGCGGCCAGCCGCGAGGACAGATAGGCCGGGTAGCCTTCCTCCACCGGCATCTGGCCCAGGGAGCGGCCGGAGACCTCGCGCAGGGCCTCGGCCCAGCGGCTGGTGGAGTCGGCGAGCATGACCACGTCGTAGCCCATGTCGCGGTACGGATACTCGGCCATGGTCAGGCCGACGTAGACCGGGGCCTCGCGGGCCACCACCGGCATGTTCGAGGTATTGGCCACCAGCAGCGTCTTCTCCATCGGCTTGCGGCCGGTGTAGGGGTCGTCGAGCTCGGGGAAGGTCTCGAGCACGTCGACCAGCTCGTTGCCGCGCTCGCCGCAGCCGACATAGATGACGATGTCGGCGTTGGACCAGCGCGCCACCTGCTGCTGGATGACCGTCTTTGCCGGCGCCGAACGGTCCGGGCACGGCACCCTTGCCGCCCTTGAGCTGGGGGAAGAAGGTGTCGATGATGCGCTGGCCGGTGATCAGCGGTGCCACGCCATAGTCGCGGCGGAAGGACGGCCTGGGTTTGCGCACCGGCCAGCGCTGATAGAGGCTCAGGCGATGACTGCGGCCGCGGGCGTCGCGCACATGGGCGATGGTCGCCTCCACGTCGTAGTCGCCGCGGGGGGCCAGCTCGGTCAGCTCGCCGTCGATGCCCCAGGGCACCATGATCTTATGCAGGATGGTCTCGGTCTCCGCACCGTACCGAGCACGGTGCCGGCGCTGACCTGCTTGCCGGGCTCCAGCGTCGGGGTCGGCTCGAAGGCCCATTCTCGCCCGCGCTCCAGGGCCGGCAGGTGCAGGCCGCGGCGGATGTAGTCGCCGGAGGCCAGCGCGATCTTCTCCAACGGGCGCTGCACGCCGTCGAAGATGCCGCCCATCAGCCCCGGGCCGAGCTCTACCGACAGGGGCCAGCCGAGCCCGGAGGCGGGCTCGCCGGGGCGCACGCCCTCGGTGCCCTCGTAGCTCTGGACCACGGCGAGTCGGCCCTTGAGCGAGATCACCTCGCCGATCAGGCCGATCTCGCCGATGCGCACCTGCTCGCCGCTGCGCACGCCGGGCAGATCGATGGTGACGATGGGGCCGTTGATGTCGCGGATGACGCCGGTATTGTTGTCTTTCATGTCGGTTGTCTGTCTCATCCGCCGAAGATGTTGCCGGTGTCGAAGCTGCTCGGCAACAGCCGCTCCAGGATCACCCGCTGCACCTGCTCACGCAGCCGCGCCAGGCGGCCGTCGAAGGTGTTGTCGACGCGGATGCGCGCGTCATCGCTGATGATCATGACGCCGCCGAGGGTCTCGATGGGCTCATCGTCCAGCGCAACGGTCTTGCCCGCCGGCAGCGCCGCCGTGACCGATGCCCAGGCGTCGCGCAGGATGCGCAGGTCGCGGCTGTTGGCCTGGACGCGCGGCTGCTCGCGCTCGATGCGCTCGGCGGCGGTGGCGATGTAGGCGGTCAGCGTCTCCAGCCAAGCCGACTCGTCGGCCAGGTAGGCCTGCATCTGCTCGCCCAAGCGGCCCTCCACGTCGCGCACCAGGTTCCAGCGTACCCGATCGAGCTTGGTCTGCAGCTTCAGCTCCTGGGCCTGCACCTGCTGGCGAAAGGCGCGCTCCCCGAGGGACCTGGCGATCCCCTCCTCGCGCTGCTCACGCAGCCTAAGCCGCTCCGCCGCATCGCGCAGGATCACGTCCCGGCTGCGGTTGGCACGCTCGCGGTACTGACTCGCCGACTGCTCTGCCCGAGCCAGGATGGCCTGCTCGAGCGCCTCTACCTGATTCACCATGAGAGTTTCTCAGGCCCCGTCGGGACCTCTCCAAGTCGATTTGCCAACCGCAGAGACGCCAATCCCGGGAGGAAACGCTGAGCGCGTGTCGCAACGGCAAGGATAGTAAGTCGTCTCTGCGAAATCTCTGCGCCGCCGCGGCCCTGCGGTTGGGTTGCCGAGGCGACGCAGCACGCGCCACCCCTAACGCCCAAGCGCCGCCCCCCCGAACATCGCCGTCAGCCGCTCGGCCACCTCGCTGTTCAGCCGCGGCTCCCCCCGCAGGGTGGGGACGGCGATGACGACGATGCGCCCGCCCTCGTCGCGGACCTGCATCAGGGCCGGGATCTGCGCCGCCATCAGCGCCTCGTCGACGATGATGAAGGCGTGCTCGCGGCTGCGCTGGAGCTCGCGCAGCAGTTGCTCGACGGCGTCCGGCTCCGGGTCGGCCCGGGTCTCGAAGCCGATCAGCCGAAAGCCGTCGGCCAGGGCCTGGTCGCCTAAGAACAGCAGACGCGTCTCGGCCGGCTGGCCGAAGTCCGGGGTCGGGGTCGCCATCCGCAGCTCAGAGCCGGTTCAGCAGCAGGATGCTCATGACCAGGCCGTAGATGGCGATACCCTCCGCCAGGCCGAGGAAGATCAGGCTGCGACCCAGGGCCTCCGGGCGTTCCATCACGGCGGCCAGCGACGCGGCACCGATCGGCCCGACGGCGATGCCGGCACCGATGGTCGACAGCCCCGTGGGCACGCCGACGCCGAGGATCGCCAGGCCCATGCCGGTGGACATCTCGGTCACATTGGCCACGACCTCGACGGTCTCCTCGGCCATGACCTCATTGACGCCGAGCAGCAGCAGCCCGAGTTGGGCGCCGACAAAGACCATCAGCTGTGAGCCCAAGGCGGGCTTGAACCAGCCGGGCACGCGCAGCGCCGGGCGCAGCTCCAGGATGATGCCGGTCAGGATCAGACCGGCGATGGCGACGGACATCAGGGCGACAAGCCAGTACATGTGCTCTCTCTCAAGTCAGGTTGATCGGAAAAATAAGGTTCAGCGGCCGGGAAGACAAAGGCGTTTGGACGCGGGCGATGTCGTGATCGTGATCGAAACAATCCTCGTTCGCGGACTCGACCACGATCACGATCACGACCACGACCACGAAGACCATGACCATCAAACGGCACCACCCCCACCACCACGCAGCCTCAACGGCGCAAACGCATGTCCCTCACCGGAGAAGTACCGCGAGAAGCCCTCGTAGTACTCCAGCCGCATGACCTGGATCATGACGATGCCGCCCTCCAGGACCAGGATGAACAGGTTGCCCAGGATCAGCGTCAGCACGGTGCCCACGGTGCCAAGCATGTCCGCCAGCGTAAAGATGGCGATGGCGAGCGCGGCGTGGTTCAGGCTGAAGGCGGAGACGCGCAGGAACGACAGCGTGTTGGACAGGTAGACGATGACCGTGTCCAGGGTCTCGATGAAGACGATCAGCGCCCGTTCCCCGGTGGGACCGGTCAGGTGCCGCCACTGATAGCCGCCGAGCACGCCGAGTGCCCCGATGACCACCAGTCCCGGCCCCCAGCCGAAGCTGCCGGCCGTGGCCAGGCCGTAGCCGCCGGCCAGGAAGCCGAGGTAGAACAGCAGGTTGACCACGCCGTGGGGGCTGAAGATCGCGCCCTGAAGGTTGCCGGTCACGATCCGGTTGTAGATGCCGAGCAGGCAGGCGATGACGATGAAGCCGACGCCCCAGCCCAGCGCGACCTTCAGCATCAGGATCGGGTCGTCCAGCGGGGCCATCCAGATCGCCGGCAGCCAGGAGATGTGCTCGACGCCGAAGACGCTGCCGAACAGGAATCCGAACAGGATCGAGGAGATGCCGGCGGCAACGCCGAACCAGGCGAAGGCCTTGAGCTTGGCACGGAAATACCAGGCCGCCAGCGCGATGACGGCGCCGTGGCCGACGTCGCCGAACATCATGCCGAACATCAACAGGAAGGTCAGCGCGAACAATGGGGTCGGGTCGATCTCGCCGTACTCGGGGATGCCGTACTGCTTGACCAGCACGGCGAAGGGCTCCAGCAGCCGGCTGCGCGTCGGCACCGTCGGCACCAGTCGGCGCTCCTCGCGCAGCGGCTCGCGCACCTGCATGTCGAAGGGCAACGCCAGGGTCTCGCGCAGGCGCCGTTCCAAGTCATCGACGGCATCCGCCGGCACCCAGCCCGCGAGCGCGGCCAGGTGGCCGACGCAGCGGATCGATGGGTCCAGGGTCACGAAGGGCTCGGCCAGCAGCAGCGCCTGGCGGGCCTGCAGCAGCAGCTCGCGGTTGTCCTCGCCCCAGGCGGCAAGCTCGGACTGGAGGGTCTCGCGCCGGGCGAGCAGTTCGGTGCGGCGCTGCTTGAGCTCGTCGATCTTCTCGGCGGCGCTGCCGCGCTCGATGCCCTCGGGGATCGGCAGCGCCTGAAAGCCGGCGGATTGCAGCACCGCATTGAGCTGCGACTCCTGCTCGCCCTTGGGGCCGACGATGATGACGTGGGTGTGGTCGCCACGCTGCAGATACTCAAACAGCATGTGCTCGGCCAGCTTCACCGAGCCCTCCAGGGCGCGCACGCTCTCCCGCGGCACCATGCCGACATAGAAGTCCAGGAACCGGGTCTTGGTGCGCAACGCGCCCAGGTCGAGATTGAGGTCGGCAAAGTTGGCCAGCGCCGCCTCCTGCTCGCGGATCAGCCGCTCCTGCTCGTCGATCCGGCGCAAGCCCTCGTCAAAGCGACCGACCTGGGCCCAGCGATCGCGAAGCTGAATGCCCAGCGCCGTAAGCTCCTCGTGGTAGACCACCCGTACCTGCTCGATGACCGGCGTCTCCGGCACCGCCACCAGCTTGGCGATCTTCTCCAGCCGCGAGCGGGTCTGCTGATAGATCGCACGATAGTCGCCGCCGGCCTGCTCGGACAGCCGCGGCTCCTCGGGTGGGCGCGTATCCGGGTGAAAGCTGGCGGTCTCGGCCAGCGTCAGCGACGCCTGCGGCAGGTCGTCGACCATCGCCAGCAGACGCACATGGCGCATGGGCTTGGGGCGGAGCATGTGGTCAAAAACCTCCGGCGGGGCGTACGGGTCGGGTCATCTAGGCGGCCACCGGCATGGCCGGCGGACAGTGCGGGTCGGCCAGCTCGATGCCGACCTCGATCAGCGGCTCAGGCAGGTCGAGCAGCCGGCCCTGGATCAGCGAGAACAGGGTGTGCAGGTCGCGCTCGCGCAGGATCAGGTAGGCCAGGGCGCGGGCGACGCCGGCACCGCCCTGGCTCAGGATGCGGCGCACATCGGCGGCCATCAGCGCGCCGCTGCGCTTTTGGATGTCGATCAGGCTGGTGCTGCCGGCCAGGGCCTGATTCAGCGGCGGCGGCAGCTCGGCGAGCAGGCGCTCGAGGCTGTCGATGTTGACCAGTTTGAGCAGCCGGTCGCGGTGCAGCAGCTTGAACGACGGTACCAGGTAGTAGAAGGTCTCGCTCGGCGAGAGCTTGTAGGCGAAGCGAAAGCGCAGCATCCACATCAGGTTGACCTGATCGAGCACGGCGCCGAGCAGGGCGCGCAGGGGCTGCAGGCTGGCGCTGTCGAACCGCATCACGGCACGGGTCATCTCGCTGTAGTAGCGCTGGTCGATGGCCGCCTCCAGCGCGAAGGGGTCGCGGCGCTGCTCAAAGACCTCGCGGGCCTGGCGGGCGATCAGCCCGTATTGGGTCTGCTCCAGCACGCGCAGCAGCTCCGCGGCGTTCTCGGCCCTGAACAGCTCGCGCCGCGGGACCGGCAGGCGCACCGCCGCCGGCAGTTCGTAGAGGTTCTCGCGGATCTCCGCCGGGTCGCGCTGGTAGAGCTTGCCGCGCAGCAGGGTCTTCAGGTTGAACAAGGCGAATTTTCTGCCCCACTTGAGCATCAGGTCGCGCTCGACGGCGTTCACCGGGCGGATCAGGATATCAAGCTCGTTCAGTAGGGTGTGGATCAGCGCCTGCTCCATGGCCCGGCTCTTGGCGCGCGCGCTCAGGGTGTCGTCGAGCAGCGACTCCAGGTGCAGGCGCTCGGCCAGCTCCGGCAGCTTGAGCCGGGCCAGCTCGGCGATCCGGTCATGATCCAGCAGCCGCGTGGACATGACCGAGACGCGGGTGTTCAGGTAGGCGTGGGCGGCGGCGCTCATCGCTCGGCGGGCTCGGCGGCGCGGGTGGACAAGGGGCTCAATGTTCCGGGTCCAGCAGCAGCCGGAAGGCGGCGCGCAGGGCATCCTCCTCGTGCTGCTCGGCCATGTCGCGCAGTTCCACATGGCGCTCGTCGTAGCGGCGTTTGAGCTCGGCGACGGTCTGCTCGGCGCGCTCCTCGGCCTTGTTGAGCTGCTCGCGGTGCATGTCCGGGATGCGGGCGGTGAAGCGCTGATCGAGGGCCTTGGTCTCGGCCAGCGCCGCCTGAATGACCCGCTCCTGTTCACGCTCGGCCTCTTGGGCCAAGGTCTCGGCACGGGTCTCGGCCTCGATCAGCCGGTTGAGGGTATCGTCCATCGTCGTGGGGACCTGTCGACTCGGGGAGGGGTTGAGGAGGGATTGGGAAGGGGCGGGGAGGGCAAGGTTACTGCAAACCCGAGCGCGGTGGTAGGGTCTGACGCAATCACGGCGCGACGATGCCGTCCGCTCCGGGCAAGACCCGCCCGGCGGGCGTATCATGCGCGGCAAGTCCTAGATTAGGGCGCCCCGACCGCCGCCCGCAACCCGCATGAGCCCGATGAATACCGACAGCAAGAGCATCCGCATCCTCGATACCACGCTGCGCGACGGCGAGCAGACCCAGGGCGTCTCGTTCTCGCCCGATGAGAAGACCAACATCGCCAAGGCGCTGCTGGAGCTGGTGCAGGTGGACCGCATCGAGGTCGCCTCGGCGCGGGTCTCCCGCGGCGAGCAGGCGGCGGTGGCGCGGATCATCGACTGGGCGCGCGAGCGCGAGCTGGACTGCCGGGTCGAGGTGCTGGGGTTTGTCGACGGCGGCAAGAGCGTCGAGTGGATTCGGGGTGCCGGCGGCTGCGTCATCAACATGCTGGCCAAGGGTAGCGAGAAGCACTGCCGTACCCAGCTCGGCAAGACCCTGGACCAGCACGCCGAGGACGTGCGGCGCGACATCGCCATCGCCAAGGATGCCGGCCTGCGGATCAATCTGTATTTGGAGGACTGGTCCAACGGCTATGTGGACAACCGCGACTATGTCTACGGCTTCATGGATCGGCTGATCGGCGCCGGTGTCGATCACTTCATGCTGCCCGATACCCTGGGCGTCATGACCCCGGAGCGGGTGTTCGCGGCCCTGACGGACATGATCGGCCGCTTCCCCGGCCAGCTGTTCGACTTCCACCCCCACAACGACTACGGCCTGGCCACGGCCAATGTGCTCGCCGCCGCCCGCGCCGGCGCCGCCGCCGTGCATTGCACCGTCAACTGTCTGGGCGAGCGCGCCGGCAACGCCTCGTTGGCGGAGGTGGCGGTGAATCTCCGCGACCAGCTCGGCTTCGAGCTCGATATCGACGAGTCCCATCTGGTGCGCGTCAGCGACCTGGTGCAGTACTTCGCCGGCAAGCGCATCGCCGAGAACGCCCCCATCATCGGCACCGACGTCTTCACCCAGACCGCCGGCATCCACGCCGACGGCGACCGCAAGGGCAGCCTCTACCACACGCGCCTGTCGCCGGAGCGCTTCAGCCGCCGGCGCAACTATGCCCTGGGCAAGCTCGCCGGCAAGGCATCCTTGGCCAAGAATCTGGAGCGGCTCGACATCTCGCTGTCCGAGGAGAACCAGCGCAAGGTCCTGGCCCGCATCGTCGAGTTGGGTGATTCCAAGAAGACGATCACCACCGAAGACCTGCCGTTCATCATCGCCGAGGTGCTGGAGAGCAAGGACTACAACCACGCGGAGCTGTTGTCCTGCAACGTGTCCAGCAGCATCGGGCTGGAGTCCACCGCCAGCATCAAGCTCAAGCTGCGCGGCCAAGAGGTCACCGCCGTGGGTGCCGGCAACGGCGGCTTCGACGCCTTCACCAACGCCCTGATCAAGCCGGTCAAGCGCCTTGGGGTGACGCTGCCGCACCTGGTCGACTACGAGGTGCGCATCCCCAAGGGCGGGCGCACCGACGCGCTCACCGAGTGCACCATCACCTGGGTCAGCCCCACGCTTGCGGGCGGGCGGGAGTTCAAGACCCGCGGCGTGCATGCCAACCAGGTCTTCGCCGCCATCGGTGCCGCCATGCGCATGCTCAACCTGGTCATCCACTGGACGCTGAAGGCCCAGGCCAAGGCGGCGGACCTGCCCGCCGAGGCCGAGGCGGATGCGGTGGCCGAGCGCGCCGCCTGAGCCGGGTCGGCACGTCCGGGCGATGACCATGGCCGAGCCGGTCCGGATCGGTGTCCAGGCAGCGGTGAACGGCTGCGCCATCGATGCCGCGGACCTGGACGCCCTGCGCCTTCGGCTCGGTGACGCGCGACTCTCCCAGCGCCTGTCCGAGCAGATCTATCACGTCGCCGGCGAGTCGCATCAGGAAGACCCCTTTCGCGGCCTCGGCCGCTTCGTCGACGTCGACCGGCTGGTGGAGCGCGTCGTGCGCCTGGCCGGCTGTTGGGGCTGGGGCTACCGCAACTTCCAGGCGATTCGGGTCGTCGAGCACCCGATCCGCCATCCGCGCATGCCCGCGGCCCTCGACGGGCTGACCATCCTGCAGCTGAGCGACCTGCACCTGGACCTGGACCCGGTCATCGTCGAGCGCATCCGTGCGGCCATCGACGGCCTCGACTACCACCTGGCGGTGCTCACCGGCGACCTGCGCAACACCACCCACGCCGACCACGGCCCGTCGGTGGCCGAGGCCCTCGCCCTGCTGCCGGCCCTCACCGCCCCGGTCTACGCCGTGCTCGGCAATCACGACTTTATCGAGATCGTGCCGCCGCTGGAGCGCGCCGGCGTGCGCTTCCTGCTCAACGAGGTGGTGCGCATCGCGCATCAGGGCGCGCGGCTGCACCTGGCCGGCATCGACGACCCGCATTTCTACCGCACCCACGACCTCGCCGGCGTCCGTGACCAGATCCCCGCCGACGGCTTCTCCGTCCTCCTCAGTCATTCCCCCGAGGTCTATCGCGAGGCCGCCGCCCACGGCTTCGACATCATGCTCAGCGGCCACACCCATGCGGGACAGATCTGCCTCCCCGGCGGACATGCCCTGATCAAGGTCTGCGATGTCCCCCGCGACCTGCTCAAGGGCACCTGGCATCGGCGCGGCCTCATCGGCTACACCTCCGCCGGCACCGGGTCCTGCGGTGTACCGCTGCGCTTCTTCTGCCCGCCGGAGGTGACGCTGCATCGGCTCAGCGCGGCCCCCGCGCCTCGCTGATGCGGCGGCCGTTGATGGCGTCCCGCAGATTCGGTCGCGGCTTCAGGGCCCTGGCGGCGGCATTGCTGGTGGCGGGCGTCGGCGCGTCGGCGCCGGCGGCCTTAGTCAAGGTTCAGAAACAAGTGGTGCAGACGCAACCACGAAATGGCCAATCAAAAGGTTCAGCGAGCGGGCGTCTGCGCCACTTGTTTCTGAACCGATCCTTAGCCGACGTCCCGGCCACGCCTTCGGCACTGCTGGCCCAATCAACCGCGCTGGATCGACGCGTTGACGGCGTCCAGGACGCCCGATATCTGCGTGCGGGGGACATCCGCCCCGGTGATTTCGTCGCAACGATCGCGACGCTGACGCCGGAGGGGACACCGTCGTTCGTCTTCGAGCCGGCGAGCAACTGGGGGCGGTATCGCTATCGGCTGTCCGTGATCGAGCGCAAGCCCGCGGCGCGCGAACCGGAGCCGCTGCCGGCCGCCGGCAAGGTCCGACTGGCGACGCTGCGGTGGCAGGACCTCGGTCGACTGACCGAGCAGCACCAGCCGCGCCTCAGGGGCACCATCGAATCCGTTGCCCACGGCGGCAAGACACTGATCGGCAGCTTTCGGTTCGCGGGAGAGGACATCCGCGCCCGGCTGAGCCTGCTCGACCGGCAGCCCGGCGGCCCCCAGCCGGCGGCGACCTGGCGGAACATCCCCTACGGCCCGCATTGGCACCAGACCATCGACGTCTACCCGGCCCGGCTAACCCCGGAGGCCGCCCCGGCAGCGCTGGTCATCGCGATTCACGGCGGCGGATGGGGGGCGCTGGACAAGGACAACACCTTCGGGCTGCAGGCGACGCTGCCGGACCGCGGCATCCATTTCGCATCCATCAACTATCGATTCATCCATACCGCACCGGGGCACGGCATCGAGCCGGCGGTACGGATGCCCTTGGAAGATGCCGCCCGCGCGGTACAGACCCTGCGCTGGCTCGCGGGTCCGCTGCGGATCGACCCTGAGGCGGTCGGCGCCATCGGCGGCTCCGCGGGCGCCTTCACGGCCCTCTGGCTGGCCCTGCACGAGGACATGGCGGAGGGGTGGAGCCCGGATCCGATCTCCCGCCAGTCGACCCAACCGCAGGCGGTGGTCGGCATAGACGCCCAGACCTCGCTGGACCCCCGCCAGATGCGCGCCTGGATTCCCGGCATCGACTACGGCGCCCACGCCTTCGGGATCTATGACGAGGCCGGTCGGGCCGCTGCATTCGAGCGCTGGCTATCCCAACGCGCGCAATGGCTGCCCTGGATCAGACGCCTGTCACCCTACGCGCTCGCATCGCCGGAGGCACCGCCGATCTACCTCGGCTACCCGCACCGCGCCCTTGCCCCGGCCCCGGGCGAGCAGGGGTGGGCAACCCACGCACCCCAATTCGGCGTCCATCTGCATCGCCGCCTGCAAGCCCTCGGCACCGAGAGCTATCTGCACTTCAAGGGCTCACCCGATCCGCGCTACGGCGGGGACTACGAGGCGTTTCTGGTGGATGTCCTGATGCGGTAGGGCGATCACATTACGCCCTGAGTTGGTCTGTCAAGTTCTTCAGCAAGAATGACCCACAGGGTATCAACCGAATACCCACAAGTTATCCACCGACCAAAACCAGAGGCGGTTGTCGTTGCCGCGTCCCTGGCGAAGTCGTTCAGGCAGCCTTCGGCGGCGGCTGGGCGATACGCTGGAGCAGCGGCGAGCCGCGCTCCAGAAAGCCTGGGGTCAAGTCTCAGAAAGCCTGAGGTCTTGTGTTTTGTGCAAAAAAAATACAAGACTTGAACACCCCGTTGCCTCGTCGTAGCGATCAGGGGCGTGATACATGCAGGCATGGATCGGCATGTTCCGCTGGCTTGGTCGAGCTCAAAAACTGAATTGCGCTTAGCTAGGCTAAGGGATTCTCTGTAAGACACAAGCCTGGATGCTGGTATGGTATATAAAATTGGCTAAGACTCCGGGAATGTGGCACCGGAAACTTGACTGTCCGCCGATGCATCCGCCAGGATTCGAGCTTCGCCTGGACCGAACGGGCCAAGTTGTAACAGCAGCCGCGGAGCGATCGGGATATTGTTGCGCTGCCGCCCCCTCTCGTCCGTCAGCCATTTGGAAAAGCCGTATGCGCACCGCAATCCGGGGATGCCTGTTCGGTGCCGTCCTGCTCGCGACCGCGCCGCTTGGCTCGGCCGCCGATCAGCCCGGCGCCGACAGGCGGTCCAACCGATCAAGAGCGCGATCGCGGGAGAGACCTTCCAGACCCTTCTGGTTGTGAAGGCGCTCCAGGCGCTCGGCTACGAAGTCTCGCCGATCAAGCAGATGGCCTATGCCGCCGGTCACATGGCCGTGGCCGACGGCGAGGCGACGTTCATGGCCAACCATTGGGATCCGCTGCATGCGGATTTCTATGCACGGGCCGGCGGTGACGAGAGACTCTATCGGGCGGGCGTCTACATCGCCAGCTGTCGGCAGGGCTACCTGATCGATCAGCGCATCGCCACAGCGTTCCGGGTGCGCAGCATCGCCAGGCTGCGGGATCCGACCATCGCCCGGTTGTTCGATGTCGACGGCGACGGCAAGGCCGATCTGGTCGGCTGCAGCCCCGACTGGGCCTGCGCCAAGGTCATTGAGCGCCACCTCGACACCTATGAGTTGCGCGACACCGTCACCCATCACCAGGGCAGCTACTCGGCGATGATGGCCGATACCATCGAACGCTACGAGCAGCTACGGCCGATTCTCTACTACGCCTGGACACCGTTTTGGGTCAGCAGCGTGCTGGTCCCCGGTAAAGACGTGCCCCCGGCGAGCCTGGGCGATGGTGCCACTTCGGATGACGGCCTCAACTCCGGCTTCCCCGTCAATGTGCAGCGCATCGTCGCCAACCGCGAGTGGGCGGCTAACCCGTGCCGCTCCGAGGTCATGCAGCTTGGCAGCAATGCGGTCAACGCCCAGAACTTGGTCATGCACGGCGGCAAGGACGGGCTGGCAGATATCGCGCGCCATGCCGACGCCTGGATCAGGGCCAACCGCGGAACCTTCGATATGTGGCTGGAGCAGGCGCGGGCCGCCGCGGCTGAGTGATACTCAGCCGCGGCGGTATGCTGGTCTTGGCGAAGCGCCAAGAATGCGGATCGAGAATCGTAGCGATGGGTCATGGTGCGATCACTCTGACCTGATGCGGATGAGCGCCGAGTCGCGGCTGGAAGCCGCTCCCACGGTGGCAGGCATCGTTATTGTCAGTATTTTTTACAGTTGATCGGGGGTCGCACCGATAGCCGCATGAGGCATTCCCCGACTCGTCCCGACCTGGCTTTTGGAAACAGTGGCTTGGCGACGGATGCACTCGGAAAAGCAACATTCGGCATGAGTTATGCCTACCCCCCCCCTGGTACCGGCGTCAGCGCCGGAAATTGTAAAAAACTCAATAATCCGTCGGGTACGAGACTGACGCCGCCTCTGCTCCGCCGGCCGATGCCGCCGGCGCCGTCGGGATCGCATCGGGGCGGACAGCAACCAACCTGTTAAGAGGTATCAACGCCATGCAGACCAAACTCAAGCAACACCTGGCCATCGCCACCGGCGCGGTGTCCGCCGCCGCCGTGCCGATGGGCGCCGACGCCGCGATCGTCTACAAAGACAATGCCAACGCCTTCACGGTGAGCTTCAGCGGCACCACCAGCGCGGAATGGGATATCGACGGAGCGGGGGGGAGCGAGTTTCTGGTCAAAACATTCACAGTTTCAACTTCTTCTGTTTATGTGTCGTTCAGCTCGCAGGGACGAAACGCTCGCGGGATGGTCGCAACCGGTGGAAAAAAATTCAACAACCTTGCCGCGGGACTTGCCGTCGGGCCGACGCTGACCAATCCCTATGCCTGGGCAGGCAACGGAGACCGTGCACGTATCGAAATAACCAGCTCAGGCACGATCGGCTCTCAGTTTGGCAACGGTGTGCGCAACAGCAACAACTTCATCGGCTTCCGCTTTGTTTCCGGTTCGGACACCCTCTACGGCTGGGGCGAGATCTACGTGGAAGCGCGCAGCGTGACCATCAACCGCTGGGCCTACAACGACACGCCGAATGGCAGCATCGAGGTCGGCGACACGGGCACTCAGGATGTCCCCGCCCCGCCCACCCTCGCCCTGCTCGCCGCCGGCGCCTTCGGCATCCGCCGCTGGCGCGCGCGCCGCGCCGCGGCTTAGGTCTGCTGCGTGGGAGCGGCTTCCAGCCGCGATTGGGCCTGCGCTCGGGGAGTCGCGGCTGGAAGCCGCTCCCACGGTGGACGCGGCAGGTGGGAGCGGCTTCCAGCCGCGATAGGGCTTGCGCGCGGGGAGTCGCGGCTGGAAGCCGCTCCCACAGTGCGTAGGGCCCGTGGGAGCGGCTTCCAGCCGCGACTGCCGCGCGCAAGGCATCATGCCCGATAGAGCCCCGAAGCCGCCGCCGCACAGCCGCGATCTGCGCAAGGGACGCATCTCGGAAGCGGGGCGCGCCTACCACCTCCGCACCGCCACCGCCGAGCGCCAAGCGTTCTTCGCCGACCTCCATGTCGGCCGAGAACTGGTCCATGCCCTGCGCTTCCAGCACGAGCACGGCGCCGTCGAGAGCCTGGCCTTCGTGGTCATGCCCGACCACCTGCATTGGCTCTTCGTGCTCAGCGACGGCGCGGAGCTGCGCACAGTAATGCACAGCGTCAAGAGCTTCAGCGCGCAGCGGATCAACCGCCGCATCGGGCGCACCGGGGCGGTTTGGCAGGATGGCTATTTCGACCGCGGCTTGCGGGCGGAGGACGACCTGCGCGCGGTGGCGCGGTACATCGTCGCCAACCCGCTGCGCGCCGGGCTGGTGACGCGCATCGGCGACTATCCGCTGTGGGATGCGATCTGGGTCTGACGTGGGAGCGGCTTCCAGCCGCGATCCGGCTTGCGCGCGGGGAGTCGCGGCTGGAAGCCGCTCCCACAAAGATCCCTGCGGCTGTGGCAGCGGGTTCTGGCCGCGATGCTCGGTGCTGATGTTGGATCGCGGCTGGAAGCCGCTCCCACAGTGGACGCGGCGCGTGGGAGCGGCTTCCAGCCGCGATCCGGCATGCGCGCGGGGAGTCGCGGCTGGAAGCCGCTCCCACGGTGCGCGCGGCGCGTGGGAGCGGCTTCCAGCCGCGATCCTGCGTCTGCGCGGCGCCTTGACGCTGAGCCATTCTTATTTCTTCGCCATGCCTCTGCGCGCGCCTCGAAGGCCCGGGCTCACCGGCAAAGCAACAGAGTAACCCCCCCATGACCAAGACACTACTCATCGGCTGGGACGCCGCCGACTGGAAGGTGATCTCGCCGCTCATCGACGCCGGCGAGATGCCGAATCTGAAGCACCTGATCGAAAACGGCGTCATGGGCAACCTGGCGACCCTGTATCCGGTGCTCTCGCCCATGCTCTGGACCAGCATCGCCACCGGCAAGCGCGCCCATAAGCACGGCATCCACGGCTTCTCGGAGCCGGACCCGGCCTCCGGCGGCGCGCGCCCCATCACCAACCTGGGCCGCAAGACCAAGGCCATCTGGAACATCCTCAACCAGCAGGGTCTGCGCTCCAACGTGATTGGCTGGTGGCCGAGCTATCCCTGCGAGCCCATCAACGGCGTCATGGTCTCGGACCACTTCAAGGACCATCAGGCCGACTACCTGGCCGAGGACGGCGAGACCGTCAATCCCTGGCCGCTGCGACCGGGCCATGTGCACCCGCAGTCGCTCGGCGAGCAGCTCGCCGAGTTCCGTGTCCACCCGCAGGAACTCGACGGCGAGACGCTGCAACTGTTCGTGCCCAAGGCCGCCGAGATCGACCAGGCCAAGGACAAGCGCCTGTACTCGGTGGCCAAGATCATCGCCGAGGCGGCCAGCGTGCAGGCGGCCGCCACCTATGTGATGCAGCAGCAGGCATGGGACTTCACCGCGGTCTACTTCGACGCCATCGACCACTTCTGCCATGGCTTCATGCGCTATCACCCACCGAGGCTGGCCTGGGTGAGCGAGGCGGACTATGCGCTGTACCAGGACGTGGTCAATTCCGGTTACCGGTTCCACGACATGATGCTCGGCGTGCTCATGGACCTGGCGGGGTCGGACACCAACGTCATCATCTGCTCGGACCACGGCTTTCACCCGGATCACCTAAGAGTCCAAGAAATCCCGAACGAGCCGGCGGGGCCGGCGGACGAGCACCGGCACTTCGGCGTGTTCGCGGCCTGCGGGCCGGGCTTCAAGCGTGACGAGCTGGTGTTCGGCGCGACGCTGCTGGACATCACGCCGACCATCCTGCGGCTCCACGACCTGCCCGTCGGCGAGGACATGGACGGCAAGCCGCTGGTGCAGGCGCTGCGCGCACCCGCCCCCATGGCGCTGATCCCGAGCTGGGACGACCTGCCCGGCGACGACGGTCGGCACCCGGAGGACGTGCGCATCGACCCGGTGGACGCCCGCGAGTCCCTGCAACAGCTGGTGGACCTGGGCTACATCGAGGACGTGCACGAGGACCAAAGGCAGGTCGCCGACAGCACCGTCAAGGAGCTGCGCTACAACCTCGCGCGGGATCTGGCCGACTGCGGCAAGCTGGACGAGGCGTTGCAGATCCACGCGGAACTCTGGGAGGCGCACCCGGACGAGAGCCGCTTCGGGCTGCATCGGTTCAACGGCCAGCTTCAGCAGGGCGACACCGCCGCCGCGCGGCAGACCCTGGCGCTGCTGGAGCAACGCAAACAGGACTACGCGGAGCGCGCCAAGGCCGAGCTGACCCAGCTCAAAGAGGACTGGAAGGACAAGCAGCCCGAGGACACTACGGAGCAAGAGCAGCGCCGGCTCAGAAAGCTGCGCAAGCAGGCCGGCACCAACCAAGCTACCTTCGCCTGGCTCAAGGGCCGGCTGTTGGCCGCCGAGGACCGCCCCGGCGAGGCCCTGGTGGCCTTCGAGCAGGCCGAGCGGGTGCAGATGCACAACCGCCCGAGCCTGTTGCAGGCCCAGGGCGAGGCGCTGCTGGCCATGCGCCGCTTCGCCGACGCCGAGGCGCGCTTCCGGCAGGTGCTGGAGATCGACCCGGTGAACGCCGACGGCAATCTCGGGCTGGCGCGGGCGCTGTTGATGCAGCGCGGCCAGGCCGAACCCGCGCTGGCGGCGGCGTCCAGTGCACTCGGGCTGGTGTACCAGAATCCACGCGCGCACTACCTGCGCGGTGCGGCGCTGATGCGCCTGGGGCAAGCCAGCGAGGCGAAGACGGCCTTCGAGACCGCGGTGGCGCAGAACCCGGTGTTCCCGGCCGCGCATCGGCGCCTGGCGCGGCTCGCCTGGCGTGCCGGTGACCCTGCTACGGCCGAGCGGCAGCTCGGGTTGGCGCGGGCGGCGCTGCGGCGCATCAAGGATGCGCGCGCCGGTGCACCGCGCCCGAGCGTGCACAGGGCGGCCCAGCTGGACCCGGAGGCCATCGCCAGCCTGGGCGAGCTGGGTGCGCCGAAGGCGCTGGGCCCGCTGGCCGAGGACGAGATCGTCATCGTCTCCGGCCTGCCGCGCTCCGGCACCAGCATGCTGATGCAGATGCTCAAGGCGGGCGGCCTGCCGATCCTGACCGACGAGAAACGCGAGGCGGACGCCGACAACCCGCGCGGCTACCTGGAGTATGAGCAGGCCAAGCGCCCGGACGCCGGCAGCGGCTGGCTCGCGGATGCTCGCGGCAAGGCGGTGAAGATCGTCGCGCAGTTGCTGCCGGCGCTGACGGCCAAGCACCGCTATCGGGTGATCTTTGCCGAGCGACCGCTGAACGAGATCCTGGCCTCGCAACGGGTGATGCTGGAGCGATCGGGCAAACCGGGCGGGCGGCTCGCGGAGCGCAAACTCGCGCAAACCTTCCTCAAGCAGATCGCGCAGGTGCAGCGCATCCTCAAACCACACGGCGAGCGGGTGCAGGTGCTGTCGGTGGGTTATCACGACGCGCTGGCGGACCCGGCGGCGCTGGCGGCAAGGCTCAATGCCTTCCTGGGTGATCGGCTCGACGAGACGGCCATGGCCCAAGCGGTAGAGCCGAGCCTGCGGCGGCAGGGTGACGAGCGTCAATAAGCGCCGGCAGACGCCGGATACCTCAGTACCTCAGGGTCAGATCCCTTTCTGGTACTCGGTGAATGAAGAAATGCCTAACTAGCGCACAAGCCCGTCGAGTCCGCGGGCAAGATCGGCCTGGATGTCGGCCAGCGACTCCAGCCCGACGGCGATGCGGATCAGTCCGCCGTTGATGCCGGCGGCGCGCTTGGCCTCGGGGGTGAGGCGGGCGTGGGTGGTGGTGGCGGGGTGGGTGATGGTGGTCTTGGTGTCGCCCAAGTTGGCGGTGATGGAGATCATCCGCGTGGCGTCGATGACCTGCCAGGCGCCGGCCTGGTCGCCCTCGACCTCGAAGGCGACGATGCCGCCACCGGTGCGCTGTTGACCGGCTGCGCCCACCAGGTTGTGCTGCGGGTGTGAGGACAGGCCCGGATAGTGCACCCGGCGTACGGCGGGATGCCCGGCAAGCCAGGATGCCAAGGTCGCGGCGCTCGCCGAGTGGGCGAGCATGCGCAGCTCCAGCGTCTCCAGTCCCTTGAGGAAGACCCAGGCGTTGAAGGGGCTCATGGACGGACCGGCGGTGCGGATGACGCCGAAGACATCCTCGCCCACGGTCTTGGCATCGCCGACCACGGCGCCGCCGACGCAGCGCCCCTGTCCATCCAGATACTTGGTGGCCGAGTGGATGACCAGGTCGGCGCCATGCTCCAGCGGCCGTTGCAGGGCCGGCGTGCAGAAGCAGTTGTCGACCGCCAGTCGGGCGCCGTGACGATGGGCGAGCTCGGCCAGCGGGGCGATGGCGGCGATCTCGGTCAGCGGATTGGAGGGCGTTTCCAGAAACAGCAGCCGGGTGCTCGGCGAGATGGCGTCCTCCCAGGCGCCGAGGTCCGCTAAGTCCACATAGTCGGTGACGATGCCGAAACGGGCCAGGTATTTGTCGAACAGCATGGTGGTGCTGCCGAACAGGCTGCGGGAGGCGACGATGTGATCGCCGGCCTGCAACAGGCCCATGCAGCAGGCGAGGATGGCGCCCATGCCGGAGGCGGTGGCCACGCAGCGCTCGCCGCCTTCAAGGGCGGCCAGGCGCTGCTCGAAGGCCTGGACCGTGGGGTTGGTGAAACGGGCGTAGATGTTGCCCGGGGCGTCGCCGGCGAACCGGGCGGCGGCCTCGGCGGCGCTCTTGAAGACGAAGCTGGAGGTGGCGAAGATGGGCTCGCTGTGCTCACCCTCGTCGGTGCGCCGGTGGCCGGTGCGCACGGCCAGGGTCGCGAAGTCGGGCCCGGGCTGAGGCCGATGCCGATGCTGATGCTGATGCTGATCAGACATTGTTGTGCAGATCGATCAGGGTCGCTTCGCCGCCCTCACGGCGCTGCTTGGCGTTGTCGCTGCGCTGGCGCTCCAGTCCGGCCAGATACTCGGGGGTCACGTCGCCGGTGATGTAGACGCCGTCGAAGACCGAGGTGTCGAAGCGGTCCACCAGGCTCTTGCCCTTCTTCTGCACGGCATCGATCAGGTCCCCAAGCTCCTGGAAGATCAGCCCGTCGCAGCCGAGTTCGGCCTCGATCTCGGCCTCGGTGCGACCGTGGGCGATGAGTTCGGCGGCCACGGGCATGTCGATACCGTAGACGTTCGGGAAGCGCACCGGCGGTGCCGCCGAGGCGAAGTAGACCTTGTTGGCACCGGCGTCCCGGGCCATTTGGATGATCTGCTGCGAGGTGGTGCCGCGGACGATGGAGTCGTCCACCAGCAGCACGTTCTTCTTGCGGAACTCCAGGTCGATGGCGTTCAGCTTCTGGCGGACGGACTTCTTGCGCACCTTCTGGCCCGGCATGATGAAGGTGCGGCCGATGTAGCGGTTCTTGATGAAGCCCTCGGCGTAGGGCAGATTCAGGGCATCGGCGAGCTGCAGGGCCGCGGTGCGGCTGGTGTCGGGGACCGGGATGATGACGTCGATGTCGTGGTTGGACCAGTCACGCTTGATCTTGGCCGCGAGCTTCTTGCCCATGCGCGAGCGCGACTTGTGCACCGAGATGTTGTCGATGATGGAGTCCGGCCGAGCAAAATAGACGAACTCGAAGATGCAGGGCGAGAGCACCGGCTGCGGCGCGCACTGCTTGGTGTGCAGGCTGCCGTCGATGCCGATGAAGACCGCCTCGCCGGGGGCGATGTCGGAGATCAGTTCGAAGCCGATGGTGTCCAGGGCGACGCTCTCGGAGGCGATCATCAGCTCGACGCCGGACGGGGTGTCGCGCCGGCCGTAGACGATCGGGCGGATGCCGTGGGGATCGCGGAAGCCGAGGACGCCGATGCCGGGGATCATCGCCACCGCGGCGTAGCCGCCGATGCAGCGGCGGTGGACACCTTCGACGGCGGTGAAGATGTCCCGCTCGTCGATGCGCAGCTTGTCGAGGGCCTGCAGCTCGTGGGCGAAGACGTTGAGCAGGATCTCGGAGTCGGATTCGGTGTTGATGTGGCGCAGGTCGTCGAGGAAGACCTGGCGTTTGAGCGCATCGGCGTTGGTCAGATTGCCGTTGTGGGCGAGGACGATGCCGTAGGGGGAGTTGACGTAGAACGGCTGCGCCTCGGCGGAGCTGGACTGACCGGCGGTGGGGTAGCGCACATGGCCGATGCCCATGTTGCCGCGCAGCTGCAGCATGTGGCGGGTGCGGAAGACGTCGCGGGTCAGTCCGTTGTCCTTGCGCATGTGCAGCTTCTGCTCGGCGCTGGTGACGATGCCGGCGGCATCCTGGCCGCGATGCTGCAGCACCAGCAGCGCGTCGTAGAGGGATTGGTTGACCGGCTGTTTGCCGACGATTGCGACGATGCCGCACATGGCTTGGGTGCTCAGATTGCCTTGACGCGATCGGTGATCTCGGGGGGGACCATGGACAGGATCATGTCCGCGAGCAGCTGGAACTGGCCGATCAGCTGCGACTGGCCCCACCAGGGATCTTCGGTAATCGGCGTCAGCGCCAACAGGAACACCAGCAGCGCGACCAGCACGGCCCCCCGGGCGCCGCCGAAGACCACGCCGAGGAGACGGTCGGTGCCGCTGAGTCCGGTCTTCTCGATCAGGATCGACAACAGCCAGGCGACCATGGCGCCGGCGATGAGCACGCCGATCACGATGAGCAGCACGGCGGCCCCGAGCTGCAGCGACGGCATGCTGATCCAGGGTGCCAAGGCGTCCGCGACCGGCTGATGGAACAGCCAGGCGGCGGCCAGGGCAACGCCCCAGACGGCGAGGGAGATGATCTCGCGGATCAATCCGCGGGCGAAGCCGATCAAGGCCGATAGGGCGATGATGCCGATAATGACGAAGTCGACCCAGATCAGACTGGTTTGCATTGAAGAGACCGTTGGCTTGCGATTGGGACTGTCGCCGATCCGTTACCGCTCAGCGGTAGCGCTGCACGAGCGGCTTGTTGCTGGTGACGTTCTGCAGCCGGGCGGCCGCGGACTCGGCGCGGCCCCGATTCACCTCCGGCCCGACGCGCACGCGGTAGTAAGTCTTGCCGTTGACCAGGGCCTGCTCG
This sequence comes from uncultured Gammaproteobacteria bacterium, assembly GCA_942491465.1. Lineage (GTDB taxonomy): Bacteria > Pseudomonadota > Gammaproteobacteria > Chromatiales > Chromatiaceae > CALOBA01. The sequence goes on along the minus strand of CALOBA010000037.1, from coordinate 55,634 downwards.
ACGAAGGCCGGGAAGCCCTGGCCGCGAAGCTCATCCTGCAGCTTCTGCGCAGCGCCCGGCGAGCCGAGACTGGCGACTTGCACGACCCAGGCGGTGGCGCCGGCAGGCACCGGCTTCGGGCCGCTCACCGTCGGCCCCGGCGCCGCGGGCTGAAGGGCGGGCGGGCTCGACGGCGATGCCGGCTCGACCGGCGGCAACAGGGGCTGCGCGGCGCCTGTGTCGGGACCACGGCCTTCGGGTGTCGGCAGGGGCAATGTCAGGTCCTCGCCAAGATCCTCGTCCAGATCCTGGACGGCGGGCATCTCGGTGTCGAAGGCGGCATCCATGTCCGACTCACCCGGGACGATGATCGGCTCGCCGAGGCCGTCCGCCTGGTCGCTGTTGTCGACGAGCATCGGCACGAAGATCACCAGCAGCGCCACCAGCACTGCGGCACCAACCAATCGTCTTTTCGCACCTTCATCCATCGCCTAAGCGCCCCCGGGTCGTGCCGTTGCAGTTTGTTGTGGAGCGGCGATTATACAGGAGCAATCGGCAAACTGCGCAGCGCCGCCTCCACGGTCACGAAGGAGCCGAAGACCAGCACGCAGTCGCCGTCGGAGGCCGCCTTGTGGGCACCGTTGAGGGCCGCTTCCACCGTCCCATAGCTGCTCGCCCCCGCGGACGGCGCGCATTCGGCAAGGGCGGCCTCGACCGCGGTCAGCGCCATCGCGCGCGCGCTCGGGGCCGGCGCCACGTGCCAATGATCGATCAGCGGTGCCAGCGGCGTGATGATGCCGGCGGCATCCTTATCCGCCAGCAGGGCCATGACCGCGTGCCGGCGCCCGTCACCACCAAGTCGGGTCAGATTCTCGGCCAAGACCGCGGCGGCCTGCGGGTTGTGGGCGACATCGAGTACCCGCGTGACCGACCCCGGGATGACCTGAAACCGCCCCGGCAGCTGGGTGCGATGCAGTCCCTGGCGGATGGCGCTGGAGGGCAGGGGCAGGCGCTCATGCAGGCAGTGCGCGGCGCAGATGGCGGCGGCGGCGTTGTCGCGCTGGTGCGCGCCGCGCATCGCCGGTGTCGGCAGGGCATCGCGCCGCGCAGGGTTCGGCCCGTGCCAATGCCAATGCCCCTCGGGCTCGGCGCGCCAGTCGTGCTCGCGTCCCAGCTCCAGCGGGTGGGCGCCGATCTCCTCGGCACGGCTGCGCAAGCGCGGCGGGGCCTCCCGGCTGCCGATCACCGCGGGACGACCGGCGCGGAAGATGCCCGCCTTTTCCGCGGCGATGGACGCGGGGTCGGGACCCAGCCACGCCGTATGATCCAGGCCGATACTGGTGACCACGGCCACGTCGGCATCGATGACATTGACCGCGTCCAGTCGGCCGCCGAGGCCCACCTCGAGGATGGCGACGTCCAGCTCGGCGCGTACGAACAGGTCCAGCGCGGCCAAGGTGCCGAACTCGAAATAGGTCAATGGCGTATCGCCGCGGGCGGCGTCGATGCGCGCGAAGGCGGCGCAGAGGTCATCCGCGCCCGCGGGGCGCCCGTCGATACGCACCCGCTCCGAGTAATGCAGCAGGTGCGGCGAGGTGTAGCTGCCGCAGCGATAGCCGCCGGCGTGGTAGAAGCCCTCGAGGTAGGCGACACAGGAGCCCTTGCCGTTGGTGCCGCCAACGGTGATCACCGGACAGGGGAAGCGCTGCGGCCCCAGCGCCCGCCAGACCGCGGCGACGCGCTCAAGGCGCAATTCGATCCGCGAGGGGTGCAGGGTCTCCTGCCAGCGCAGCCAGTCGTCGAGGTTGTTAAAGCGCATCGAAGCGGCCCCTTCAGCCCCCAGCCGGGCCGCCGAGCCTGGTTGCGGATCGCGGGCGCATGCCTCGTCGCGGGGATGTCCGACAGCGCGCGCGGAGGCGGTCAAGCGGACTCTTCGCTCGGCGCCGGCGTCGGCAGCGCCGGTGCCGGCCGCGGACGCCCCATCAACATCGCCGTCAGGTTGGCGATACGCTCGCGCAGTTCACGGCGATCGCAGATCTGGTCGAGGGCGCCGTGCTCGAGCAGGAACTCGCTGCGCTGGAAGCCTTCGGGCAGGGTCTCGCGCACCGTCTGCTGGATCACGCGTGGCCCGGCGAAGCCGATCAGCGCATTCGGTTCGGCGATGTTGACGTCGCCGAGCATGGCCAGGCTGGCGGAGACGCCGCCCATGGTCGGGTCGGTCATGACGGAGATGAAGGGCAGGGAGCGCTGCCGCAGCCGGCCGAGGGCGGCGCTGGTCTTGGCCATCTGCAGCAGCGAGAACAGCGACTCCTGCATCCGCGCCCCGCCACTGGCCGAGAAGCAGACCAGGGCCGCGTTGTGCTCCATGGCCGCGTCCACGCCGCGGACGAAGCGCTCCCCGACCACCGAGCCCATGGAGCCGCCCATGAAGCTGAACTCGAAGGCCGCCCCGACGCAGGGGATGCCGCACAGGTAGCCGCGCAGCACCACCATCGCCTCTTTCTCGTCGGTCAGCTTTTGCGCCTGGCTGATACGGTCCTTGTACTTCTTCAGATCCTTGAACTTGAGCGGATCGGTGGATTCCAGGTCACCGGCGATCTCCTCGCGTATGCCCTCATCGAGGAACAGCTCCAAGCGCCGACGACCGGTGATGCGGTTGTGGTGATTGCACTTGGGGCAGACCTCGAGATTGCGCTCCAGCTCGGCCCGATACAGCACCGCACCGCAGCCCGGACACTTGGCCCACAGGCCCTCGGGCACCGTGCGCTTGTTGCTGGACTCGATCTTGATCCGGCTGGGGATCAGTTTTTCGAACCAACTCATGGTCTTGTCTGCGCGACCTTCTTTGCGCGAGCCTCGCTCAAGCATGCTGCCCCTCGTTGTCGGATTGATCAATGGCGGCACGCAGCTCGCCGAGGAAGTCGCCGATGACGGCAGGTACCCGTCCCGGCTCGTCCGCCAGCGCCTCGATCCGCGAGACGATGGCGCTGCCGACGATCACCGCATCGGCGAGCCGTGCGACGGCCGCGGCCGTTTCCGCGTCCTTGATGCCGAAGCCGACACCGACCGGCAGGTCGATGCGCCGGCGAATCTCGCCGACCTTGGCGTCCACCGCGTCCAGGTCGAGGTGCCCGGCACCGGTCACACCCTTGACCGAGACGTAATAGACGAAGCCGGAGGCGACCGCGCCGATGCGCTCGATGCGCTCGGCATCGGAGGTCGGGGCCAGCAGGTAGACCAGGTCCAGCCCCTCGTCGCGCAGCGCCCCTACCAGCTCATGGCCTTCCTCCGGCGGGACGTCGACGATCAGCGCGCCATCGACCCCGGACGCCTTCGCCGCGGTGGCGAACTCACGGTAGCCCATGACCTCGATCGGGTTCAGATAGCCCATCAGGATCACCGGCGTGGTGTCGTCTTCCGTGCGGAACCGGCGGACCATGTCCAGCACGTCCGTGAGCATGACGCCCTTCTCCAGGGCCCGCTCGGTGGCGCGTTGGATCACCGGCCCGTCGGCGATGGGGTCGGAGAACGGCACGCCGAGCTCGATGAGGTCGGCCCCGGCGGCGACCATCCGGTGCATCAGCGGCACGGTGGCGTCCGGCGCCGGATCGCCGGCGGTGACGAAGGGCACCAGCGCGGTGCCGCCGGTTTGGCGCCGGCGCTCGAACATTGGGGCTATTCGGCTCACAGCTTGATCCCGTCGAGCTGAGCGACCGTGTGCATGTCCTTGTCACCGCGGCCGGAAAGATTGATGAGGATGCTCTGGTCCGGGCGCATCCGTGGGGCGAGCTTCGCCACATAGGCCAGCGCGTGACTGCTCTCCAGCGCCGGGATGATGCCCTCGACGCGGGTCAGGCTGTGGAAGGCATCCAGGGCCTCGGCATCGGTGACCGCGTCATAGACGGCGCGACCGCTGTCCTTGAGCCAGGCGTGCTCGGGGCCGACACCGGGGTAGTCGAGGCCGGCGGAGATCGAATGGGTCTCGATGATCTGGCCGTTGTCGTCCTCCATCAGATAGGTACGGTTGCCATGCAGCACCCCGGGTCGCCCGGCGCAGAGCGGCGCCGCGTGGCGACCGGTATCGAGCCCGTCGCCGGCCGCCTCGACGCCGTAGATGGCGACGCCGTCATCGCCGAGGAACGGATAAAACAGCCCGATGGCATTGGAGCCGCCGCCGACGCAGGCGACCAGGGCATCGGGCAGGCGCCCGGTGCGCTCGATCATCTGCGCCCGGGCCTCGCGACCGATCACCGACTGGAAGTCGCGGACCATGACCGGGTAGGGGTGGGGGCCGGCCACGGTGCCGATGATGTAGAAGGTGTTGTCGATGTTGGTGACCCAGTCGCGCATGGCCTCGTTGAGGGCGTCCTTCAACGTCTTCGAGCCCGAGCTTACGGGGACCACCTCGGCACCGAGCAGGCGCATGCGGTAGACATTGGCCTCCTGCCGAGCGACATCGACCTCGCCCATGTAGACGACGCACTCCAGCCCCATGCGAGCCGCGACGGTGGCCGAGGCGACGCCATGCTGGCCGGCACCGGTCTCGGCGATGATCCGCGTCTTGCCCATGCGCCGGGCGAGCAATGCCTGGCCGACGGTGTTGTTCACCTTGTGGGCGCCGGTGTGGTTGAGGTCCTCGCGCTTGAGGTAGATCTGCGCCCCGCCGAGCTCCCGACTCCAGCGTTCCGCATGGTAGAGCGCGGACGGACGGCCGACATAGTCGCGCAGGTCCTCATCGAGTTCGCGCTGAAACTCCGGGTCCTGCATGTAGCGCTCGTAGGCGTCGCGCAACTCGGCGAGCGGATGCATCAGGGTCTCGGGCACGAACATGCCGCCGTAGCGCCCGAAGTGTCCCCCGGCATCGGGCAGCCCGCGGCCGTGGGCGCGCTCGGCGGTCAAGGTCTCATCTACTCTGGTCGCCATTGCGTACCCCTCTGAAAAAATTTTGCATTTTAGCCTGGTCTTTGACCCCCTTGCTCGACTCGACGCCGCCACTGACGTCGACGGCATAGGGGCGAGCTCGGCGGATCGCCTCGGCCACGTTGCCGGGGTCGAGCCCGCCGGCCAATACAATGGTGTCGGCAAGTGACGAAGGCACCAGGTCCCAATCGAAGCGGCGCCCCGTGCCCCCTGCCAGGTGCGGGTCGTAGGTGTCCAACAACAGCGACGCCGCGCGGAAATAGCGCTCGGCCTCGCGCTGCAAGTCGACGCCTGGCCGTACCGCGATGGCCTTCAGCCATGGCAACCCGTAGCCCTCGCAGTCTTCCGGCGCCTCCTGTCCATGAAATTGCAGGGCGCCCAGGGGAACTTGCTCCAGGGTCTCGCGAATCGTCGCCGGCTTCGCATCGACGAACAGGCCCACCAACGTGACGAAGGCCGGCACGACCTCGGCCAGTTGTGCCGCCAGCGCGGGCGTCACGGCCCGCGGGCTCGGCGGATGGAAGACCAGACCGATCGCATCGACCCCCAGCGCGACCGCCGCACGGACATCATCGATGCGCGTCAGACCACAGATCTTGACCCGGGTTCGCATGCTCAACCCCTTTTCAACCAGTTTATTTGTGACGGCCGGACGGGTCCGAGCGAAACGCATCCCAAGGCGTCATCACCGATTCGGGCCGCGGCAGATCAAACGCGTCGGGATAATCCACCCGCCATAGATAGAGTCCGTCGGGAGGTGCCGTGACGCCGCCTTTGGCCCGGTCCCGCAGCGCAAGGAGATCGACCGTCCAGCCTGCATCGGCATCACCTCGCCCGATCTTCATCAGGACGCCGGCGATGTTGCGCACCATGTGGTGCAGGAACCCGTCGGCACCGACGGCGATCTCGATGAGGTCGCCATGGCGCTCCAGCGACAAGTAGTGGATCGTCCTGACCGGGCTCTTCGCCTGACAGGCCAGTGCGCGGAAGGTCGTGAAATCATGTCGGCCAACCAAGGCCGCGGCAGCTCGCTGCATCGGCTCCAGGTGCAGGGGCCGGTGGCTCCAGACGGCTCGGCCGTGCGCCAGGGCGGAGCGTGTCGGACGGCACAGGATACGATAGCGGTAATGGCGGGCAATCGCACTGAAGCGGGCATGAAACTCAACGGGCATGGTCCGTGCCCAGCGCACGGAGATATCGGACGGGAGATTGGCGTTGGTTCCGAGCACCCAAGATCGCAGCGTGCGCTCGGCCGCGGTATCGAAGTGCACGACCTGTCCGAGGGCATGGACCCCGGCATCGGTTCGGCCCGCGCAGTGCAATGTGATCGGGTGATCCGCCACTTGGGCAATCGCCCGCGTCAACACTGCCTGAACGGTTTGCGCATGATGCTGGATCTGCCAACCGCTGTAGCGCGTCCCGTCGTACTCGATCCCCATGGCGATCCGGTGGTGCCCATCCCGCGGTCCAGATCGGCGGCAGGCGCTCATTGAGCGTCGCGCCGATGTCCGCTGGGGCCACCCTCCGGCTTGAGAACGCTCGGAGCCCGCCTAAGGCCGGTTGCATCGATGATCTGCGCGATCAAGCCAACTCCTTCAGCATCTCTGTCGCGGTCGCCCGCTGGTCTTCGTTGCCTTCCAGTCTGACCTCCTCCAGGATTGCGCGGGCGGCATCGGCGTCGTCCATCTCGATGTAGGCGCGCGCTAGGTCCATCTTGGTACCGGCCTCGTCCCAGAGGCCGGAATCGGCGCGCCACTGCGACGACAAGACGTCGGTTGAGATGCTGTCTTCAAGCTCGGGCTCGGCACTATCGGCATCGAAATCATCCGCGCCGCCATCCGCAAGCGGGTCCTCGAGGGGGTCCAGTTCCGGAGGCTCCGGAGGCGCCGCGCGCGGTCTGGGCGCGACGGGCTCCGACGGTGAGGAGGTCGAGGGCTCGGCGAGATCGAGGTCGAGGGCATCGGAGAGATCGTCTGCCGCCGATGCCCCAGCGGCCGGCTCATCCACCGGCTCCGATTCGATGGCGCGTCCTGTCCGGCCGACGTCCGCGGCAGGGGGCTCGGAGTCATCCTCGATCCCATCCAAACCCGCCAGATCCAGATCCAACGGATCCACATCCGTCGTCTCCGGGTCCACACCCATGCGTGCTTCCATGGCTTGCCGATCCCCAAGGCTCGGCTCCTCGCTGACGGGCCCGAGCTGATCGAGATCCTGCAGCTCAACCTCCATGTCGTCCGCGACCTCGTCCCGCAACCGCTGCCCGCTGGATGGCCCGACCGAATAATCGGAATCGACCTCTAGACTGGCGGCCTCGTCGGCGAACTCGACGCCCATGTCGGAGAGCGTATCGACCGGGGCCGCGGGGCGCTCGGCCGCGACCGGGCGCTGCACAGGCTTGGCAGCGGGCCTCAGCCGCGACTCCTTTGGCGGCAGCAACGACGGCCCCGCGCCTACGGATGCCGGCATGCTCTCCAGGGCTTGCAACAACCCTTCCCAGCGGGTGGGATCGTGTGCATCCTCGCCCGCGCCACGCATCTGCTCGACCAGCGAGGCCAAGCCGCGGCGGTTCTCACCGGCGACATAGGCCTCGGCCAGCTTGTACTTGACATCCACCCGCTCGGGAGCCGCATCGAGCTCTTCGATCAACAAGGACTCCGCCTCGCGATAACGGCCGTAAAGGATATAGATGTCCGCTTCGGAGATCACATCCGCCTCTTGCGTCTCGGCCTGGCCGGGGACAACGCTGGAACCGACCCCGAAAGCAAACCCGGACTGCACATCGACGCCGGGAGGCTTGATGGCCGGGGCTGGAGAGATGCTCGCCGGTCCCTTCGCAACGGAATCACTCGGCTCCATGTCGTCGAGCGACATGGTCTGGTCATGGGCAAGGTCAAACTCGGGCTCGGACTCCGGCTCGGTCGCAGGTGGGACAACGGGTGGTGCGGGCGCGGGCCTGGCCTTTGCGGGGCGCCGTTTGGGACGCGCCGCAGCCTGCGGCGGTCGCGACGCCTCGGGCGCTGCGGCCTTGGCGGCTGCCGCTGCCGAAGGGGGCGCAACGGCAGGCTTGCTCGGGGCCTGCGCAGCGGCCGACTCGGCCGCTGCGGCACGCGTGGAAGCTGGGGGCGGAGGTGGGGGTTCCGCGACCGCCGGCGGCGCGAACAGATCGTCTTCGGGCGATGTGGTTGCCAACCGCTGCCGACGACGCCATGCGAGCACGCCCAGGCCGCCTACGGCAATCACCACGCCGCCGGCCAGGATCGCCAACCAGGGAATGGCGCTGACAACCGACGCGATGAGCCCGGGGGAGGGGGCACCTCCGGCATCAGCCGACGCGTCCTGCGGTGCCGGAGCCCTTGACACTGCATCGGCGCTCCCCGGGGCGGCGGGCTGCGGTTGTGGTGGAATCGCCGCCGGGGCCGTCGCAATCGGTGTCGGCGCGGTTGACGGCAGCGCTGAAGGAGCAGGCGAGGCCGACCCCGGCGCGCCGAGCGTGGGTGCCAGCGGCGAACCGCCCGGTGCGGGGCCGGCACCGACCTGAGCCCCAGACATCTGTGCGCGAGTCTGCTCAAGTTGAAGTCTGGCGATCTCGGCCTGGACCTCCAGCAGACGCTTGATATCCCGCAGCTGCTCTTCAAGCCCGCCGATACGCTGCCGCAGCTCTTGGGTCTCTTGACGATTCGTCTCGCTTGTCTCCCGAACCAACAACAAGTCCTCCTGGAGACCGGCGACCTGCTGCGGTGGGATGTCGGTCGGCGACTCGGGCTCGGCCGCCGCGGCGGATTGCCTGTCCGCAGCCTCGGCGGCACCGCCGCTGTCGGACGCATCCTCGGCTGCCGCGTCCTCGGGGGCGCCGACGATCGTGAGTCGCGGTGCTTCCGGCGTCTGGGCCGGATTCTCGCCATCCGGCGCGGCCCCGGAGAGCGGCGCGGATCTGACCTTGCCCCCGGCCAAGGCGCGCATGAACTCGCCCTTGGCCTCGCCGGCGCCCAAGGCGAGCAGCTCGGCCTCGGAGGGGATCTGCAACGTTTGGCCGATGATCAGCTTGTTGATGTCTCCGCCGACGAAGGCGCCTTGGTTGCTGCGATACAACGCCATTGCCGTCTGCTCGACCGATGCGCCCGTGGGGACGAGCTTGCGCGCAATACGCCACAGGCCGTCACCAGGCTTGATCGGCCCGTAACGCAGCGGATACCGAGGACCGGCCGGCGGCTCTGAAGCCAGCGCAGGTGGCGGCGACGGCGGCAAGCCCGGCGCCGCGCTGGCGGCGGAGCCCGGCGGCTGCTCGGGCTGCATCGGCGGATTGGAACGGGCTGATGTGACGTCGGCACCGGCCGTCGCGCTAGGGGATGGCTGTCGCGCGGATGGCGTTTCGGGGGCTACGCTACGGGGAGGCGCCTCGGCGGCAGCGGACGCCCGCGCGACCAGCTCGTCACCAGGCGGCTCGGGAAGCGGTGGTGCCGGGGTAGCCGCCGCCGGGGCCGGAGGACGGTCGGGGCGGGAAGCCCGATTGGTCTCCACGGGCGCCGCTGTGCGGGGCCGCGGAGCCGCCGGCTCCGGGGGGGGGAGGGCGGTCGCAGGGGTCGCGATGGCCGGGGCCGGACGGCCGGTGGTGCCGGGAGGATCGAGCAGTATCGCGTACTCCTTGACCAAGGTGCCTTCCGGCCAGATTACCTCCACCAGGAAATCCATGTACGGCTCGCGAATGGGCTCCCGACTGGTGACCTGGATGATCGGCCGACCGCTGGTCCCGATCATGGTCACGAACCGCAGCCGCGTCAGAAAGTGCGGCCGATCGGCGCCGGCCTTTTCGAACGCCTCGGCGGAGGCCAATCGGGCGGTTACGGTGTCGAGTTCCTCCCGGTCCACCCCGATCAGGTCGATCTCGCCGTAGAACGGGGCATTCAGGGCAGATTGGGTTCGCAGCCCGCCCAGCCCCAGCGCCAGCGCGTCAGCGGTGACAAGCAGGGCGAGCAACGCCGCAAGCATGATCGAGATACGCAACGTCTGAGCTCCTGGTGGATCAACTGAGGTCGAGGCCTGATCGAGACGGCGCGGATGTCGGCGTCCCGCTGGTCCTAAAGATCATGTGCGCATGTGCGCATGCCGCCGAGGCGGTCGATCCGGTCGAGGGAAAAACCGGGTCTGCGGCGACCGACCAAGTGCATCCATTGTCCTACCCGGGCGACGTTGGCCGGGGCCGGCCTCACAACAAGGGCTCCAGGTCGACAACCTCGCGAGGACTATAGACGATCGGTCATTCATGGCCAACCCAAGATGCGCGAATGGCGCACCCACCGGACCGCCTCGGCATCGGGCGTCAACCCTCGGCGGACCAATCGCACAGCAATCGAAGCATCCGACGCAACGGCTCGGCCGCTCCCCAAAGCAACTGGTCGCCGACGGTGAAGGCATTCAGATAGGTCGGCCCGAGGGTCATCTTGCGCAACCGGCCCACGGGTACCCGCAGCGTGCCGGTGACCACCGCCGGCGAGAGATCGGCGATGCTGCGCTCACGTTCATTCGGCACCACATCGACCCAATCGTTGGCACCGGCAAGGATGTCGGTGATCTCGTCGACGGGCAGATCTGACCGCAGCTTGATGGTCAGGCCCTGGCTGTGGCAACGCATGGCGCCGATGCGCACGCAGGTGCCGTCGACCGGGATCGGTGTCGCCTCGCGCCCGAGGATCTTGTTGGCCTCCATCTGCGCCTTCCATTCCTCGCGGGACTGGCCGTTCTCCACCGGACGATCGATCCACGGCAGCAGGCTGCCGGCGAGGGGCGCGGTAAACAGGTCGGTCGGAAAGGCATCGGCCCGCATTGCGGCAGTCACCGCGCGATCGATGGCGAGAATATCGCTGTCGGCATCGGCCAAGGCCGCGGCGACGCTGCCGTGGAGTGCGCCCATCTGTGCGAGCAGCTCGCGCATGTTGCGGGCACCGGCACCGGAGGCGGCCTGGTAGGTCATGGCGCTGATCCACTCGACCAGATCGCGGCGCAACAGCTCGCCGACGGCCATCAGCATCAGGCTGACGGTGCAGTTGCCGCCGATGAAGTCACGCTGGCCGGCGGCAAGCGCGCGCTCGATTACCGAGCGGTTGACCGGGTCGAGGACGATGGTGCTGGTCGGCGCCATGCGCAGCGTCGAGGCGGCATCGATCCAGTACCCCTTCCAGCCGCGGGCGCGCAGCGGCTCGAACACGGCACCGGTATAGCTGCCGCCCTGACAGGTGACGATGGCATCCATCCGCGCCAGGGCGTCCAGATCGTGGGCATCCTCAAGTGCGACCGAGCCGCGCCCCACATCCGGCCCGGCCTGGCCCTGCTGGGAGGTGCTGAAGAAGACCGGCTCCGGCAGCCGGGCGAAGTCGTCTTCGGCGCGCATGCGCTCCATCAGTACCGACCCGACCATGCCGCGCCAGCCGACGAAGCCGACCCGATTGATTGCTGAACTCAACAGTTTGTCCCCAAACGCTTGTGTTTGCTAAAAGTTACAACGTTAATGGCGGCGGTTTCGCCGCATCGGTCACAGTGTCGGCATCTCGATGCCGAAGCTGCCGCGCCACGGGCGCTTGGGCTGCCGCAGCAGGACCGTCCGGCGCCCGGCGTCGGATCAGCCCGCGATCCTGATCGCATCCACCAGCGCGTCACCCATGGCGGCGGTGCCGATGGACGGCCCACCGGGGGCGGCGATGTCGGCGGTGCGCAGCCCGCGGTCAAGCACCACCGAGACCGCCTGCTCGATGCGGTCGGCCGCGTCCGGCTCGCCGAGGGAGTAGCGCAGCATCATGGCCACGGACAGCACGGTCGCCAGCGGGTTGGCGACGCCCTTGCCGGCGATGTCCGGCGCCGAGCCATGGATCGGCTCGTACATGCCCTTGCCGTCGGCATCCAGCGAGGCCGACGGCAGCATGCCGATGGAGCCGGTCAGCATCGCGGCGCAGTCCGAGAGGATGTCGCCGAACATGTTCGTGGTGACCATGACATCGAACTGCTTCGGTGCCCGCACCAGCTGCATGGCGGCGTTGTCGACGTACATGTGGCTCAGGGCCACGTCCGGGTAGTCGCCGCCGACGCGGGTGGCGACCTCGCGCCAGAGCTCGGTGCATTCGAGCACGTTGGCCTTGTCGACCGAGCAGACCCGAGCGTCGCGCTGTCGGGCCAGGTCGAAGGCGACGCGGCAGATGCGGTCGATCTCCGACTCGGTGTATTCCAGGGTGTTGAAGCCGCGGCGCTCGCCGCTGTCCAGCGTCTCCACGCCGCGGGGCTTGCCGAAGTAGATGCCGCCGGTGAGCTCGCGCACGATCAGGATGTCGAGCCCGGAGACCACGTCGGGCCTCAGCGTCGAGGCATCGGCGAGCTGCGGGTAGAGGATCGCCGGGCGCAGGTTGGCGAACAGCCCGAGTTCGGAGCGCAGCCCGAGCAGGCCCTTCTCCGGGCGCAATGCAATCTCCAGCGGCTCCCACTTGGGTCCGCCGACGGCGCCGAGCAGCACCGCATCGGCCGCGCGGGCCAGCTCCAGCGTCGCCTCCGGCAACGGGCTGCCGGTCTCGTCGTAGGCATTGCCGCCCACCAGGGCGGTCTCGGTCTCGACGGCGAGGCCGAAGTCGCGATGCAGCACGTCGATGACCTTGACGGCCTCGGCAACGATCTCGGGGCCGATGCCGTCGCCCGGCAGGATCAGGATTTTCTTGCTCAATGATCGAATCTCATCAGGTTCGCCGCGTCCCGTTCACCGCAAAGGCACAAAGGACGCAAAGGCGCAAAGGGCTCGTCGGCTTGCAGGCGTCCACCGGGTCGGCAGGACCTGCCCCGTATCAGGCCGGAAACAGCCACGACGCATCGCCGCGGCGGCGCTGCTCATAGGCGGTGATCGCCTCCTCCTGCTGCAGCGTCAGCGCGATGTCGTCCAGGCCGTGGATCAGGCAGTGGTGGTGGAACGGGTCGAGGACGATCTCGACCGCCTCGGCGCCCGCGGGATGCAGGCGCCGGTTGTGCAGGTCGACCTCGATCTCCAGCGGCGCCTCGCCCATGGCCAGTTCGAACAGCGCATCCACCAGCGCCTCGTCGAGCACCACCGGCAGCAGGCCGTTCTTGATGGCGTTCTGGTAGAAGATGTCGGCGAAGCTCGGCGCAATCAGCACCCGGAAGCCGTGGTCGGCCAGCGCCCAAGGGGCGTGCTCCCGGGACGAGCCGCAGCCGAAGTTGTGCCGGGCGAGCAGGATGTCGGCACCCTGGTAGCGTGGGTGATTGAGGATGAAATCCGGGTTCAGCGGCCGACCGCTGCAGTCCTGGCCGGGCTCGCCCTGATCCAGATAACGCCACTCATCGAACAGGTTCGGCCCGAAGCCCGTGCGGTGGATGGACTTCAGGAACTGCTTGGGGATGATGGCGTCGGTGTCGACGTTGGCGCGGTCCAGCGGCAGGACGACGCCGCGAAAGTTCTCGAAAGGCTGCATGGCTCAAAGCTCCCTGACGTCGACGAAACGGCCGGCGACCGCGGCGGCGGCGGCCATGGCCGGGCTGACCAGGTGGGTGCGCCCGCCTTGCCCCTGCCGGCCCTCGAAGTTGCGGTTGCTGGTGGAGGCGCAGCGCTCGCCGGGCTCCAGCCGGTCGGCGTTCATCGCCAGGCACATGGAGCAGCCGGGGTCGCGCCACTCGAAGCCGGCCTCGATGAAGATGCGGTCGAGCCCCTCGGCCTCGGCCTGGGCCTTGACCAGCCCGGAGCCCGGCACGACCATCGCGAGCTTGATCGAGTCGGCGACGCGTCGGCCCTTGGCGACCTCGGCGGCGGCGCGAAGGTCCTCGATGCGGCCGTTGGTGCAGGAGCCGATGAAGACCTTGTCCGGGCGGATCTCGGCGATGGGCGCACCGGGTGCGAGGCCCATGTAGGCCAGCGCGTGGCGGATGCTGCCGGCCTTGACCGGGTCGGCGATCTCGTCCGGGTCCGGCACATTGCCGTCCACCGGCAGCACCATCTCCGGCGATGTACCCCAGGTGACCTGCGGGCGGATGCTCGCGGCATCGATGCGCACGACGCGATCGAAGGCGGCGCCCGCGTCCGTGGTCAGGCTGCGCCAATGGGCGGCGGCCTGTTCGAAGCGCTCGCCCTCGGGGGCGAACGGCCGACCGCGGACGTAGTCGATCGTGGTCTCGTCGACCCCCACCAGACCGGCCCTCGCTCCGGCCTCGATGGCCATGTTGCAGACGGTCATCCGGCCCTCCATGCTCAGCGCCCGGATGGTGTCGCCGGCAAACTCGAGGACATGGCCGGTGCCGCCGGCGGTGCCGATCTCGCCGATGACGGCGAGCACGATATCCTTGGCCGTCACGCCGGCGCCCAGCGCACCCTCGACGCTGACCAGCATGGTCTTGGCCTTGCGCTGGGGCAGACACTGCGTGGCCAACACATGCTCCACCTCGGAGGTGCCGACACCGAAGGCCAGCGCGCCGAAGGCGCCGTGGGTGGCCGTGTGGCTGTCGCCGCAGACCATGGTCATGCCGGGCTGCGTGAAGCCCTCCTCGGGGCCGACCACATGGACGATGCCCTGGCGGTGATCACCCATGTCGAAGAGCTGGATGCCGAATTCGCGGCAGTTCGCCTCCAGCGTCTCCACCTGCAGCCGCGAGATCGGGTCGACGATGCCCAGATGCCGGTCGGTGGTGGGCACGTTGTGATCGGGCACCGCCAGGTTGGCCTCCGGCCGGCGCGGCTTGCGCCCGGCAAGGCGCAGCCCCTCGAAGGCCTGGGGCGAGGTCACCTCGTGCACCAGCTGCCGGTCGATGTAGAGCAGCGTGGTGCCGTGCTCGTCCACGCGGACCACATGCTCGTCCCAAATCTTGTCGTAAAGGGTTCTCGGGGCCATCAGCCACTCCCGCCGAAAGAAAAACCGCACAGCATAGACATCTATGCGCCTAAGCTCAATCCAGACTGGCCCAGAAGCCGTCCAGCAACGTCGTCATCGCATCCCGGCGCTCCCACTGCGGCAGCCCCATATGCGGCGCCAGGGACTCCAGGCGCCAGCTCGGATGGGCGGCGACAAATTCCGGCAGCCGCTCGAAGCCGACGTAGGGATCGCGATCGGCAATGGCCAGCACCGGCATGTCCCCCGGGAGCTTGTCGTAGAGGCGCTCGGGTGCATCGGGCGTGAATAGCTGCATGGACAGGAACATCAGCGGGGCATGCTGGGCGCCGGGTTGGTGCGAGGTCGCATGGGCGTAGTCGAGCACCTCCTGCGGCACCGGCCCGGCGAACGACTTGCCCAGGTAGTAGCGGATGCTCGGCTTGGAGGAGACCAGCGCGAACAGGAACGGCCCGAGCCCCGGCAGGGTCAGGATGCGGTGCATCACCCGACCGACCTTCGGGCCCGCCGGCTGCCGCTCGAAGAACCCGGTCGGCGAGACCAGCACCAACGAGGCGATGCGCTCGGAGTCCCAGCGTGCGGCACGGGTGGCAAACTCCGCCCCCAGCGACAGGGCCAGCAGGTCACAGCGCTGCTGCACCACCTGCTCCAGAAAATCCATGATCGCACCGGCATAGCGCTCCGCCGAGTACGGCCCCGGCGAACGCTCGGAGTGGCCGAATCCCGGCAGGTCCAGGCTGTAGACCGGTCGCTTGCCCTGGTAGTGCTCGAAGATCGGCTTGACCTCGAAGGTGCTCGGGGCGGCATTGACGCTGTGTACGAGCACCAGCGGACGGCCCTCGCCCGAGCTGTCGCCATACCAGGCGACCCGCTCCCCGTGCTTGGTGGTGAAGCGCTGACGCGGGGCGGCGACCGCCTCCGGCAGTGGGGTGAGGTGCTTGCTCATGGCATCACCGCCGCGGGTTTGCCGAACAGGTTGCCGAGGTCGGCGGTGGCGCGCCGACGCGCACTATTCGCTCTAATCGTGATCTGCATGCTGATCCTCCCGAGATCATGAACGGTCGGCGGCCATGATAGCGCAACCCAGCGGTCGAGCCTGCCGCGACGACAGGCGCGCTATAGGGCAGGCTGCGGCAAGGCCGTTGATGGCGTTCTTGGCGCCTCGGCGGCGGAACTGGCGAGCCTCAGGATCGGTTCAGAAACAAGTGGTACAGACGCCCGCTCGCTGAGACTTTTTATTGGATGTTTCGTGGGTGCGTCTGCACCACTTGTTTCTGAACCTTGACTCAGGCTCAGCGCCCGGAGACGCCCGCATTCTGGACCATGATCAACGACCGCTTGGCGCGGTGCCGGGCGGCGAACGCCGGGCGTCGACCGTGGCGGCCAGCTCGCCGTCGCGCAAGCGGATCCGCAGCCCCGTCCCCGCGGGGGCCTGTGACGCATCGCTGATCAGCGCGTCATCGGTCTGCCGGGTGACGATGGCGTAGCCTCGTGCCAGGGTCGCCAGTGGGCTGCGGGCCTGCAGGCCGTCGATGGCCCGGGCCAGCCGGCGGCGGCGCTCGGCGATGTCGCCTGCGCCGGCGCGCTGCAGCCGGCGGGTCAACCCGCCGAGCCGGTCCCGTGCGGCGGACAGCCGCTGCGCCGGGGAGCGCGCGGCGAGCCGCCCGGTCAGCGGCGCCAACCGCAGCCGATGGCGTTGGAGCCGGGCGAGGATGGCCGCCCGCAGCCGCTGCTCAGACCGGTCGAGCCGCTGGGCCTGCTGCTGCAGCCGCGCCGCCGGGTGCAGCAGGCGCAGATGACGGGCGGCGGTCTGCAGCGCCTGCCGCGCCTGCTGGAGCCGGCGCTGCTCGGCGTTGGTCAGGCGCGCGGCCAGGGCCTCGATGCGCTGGGACAGATGCTCGGCGGACGGGCTTGCCAGCTCGGCGGCGGCGGACGGTGTGGCGCCGCGGCGATCGGCGGCCAGGTCCGCCAGGGTCAGGTCTACCTCGTGGCCGATGCCGCTGATCACCGGGATGGCCGACGCGCGGATGGCGCGCACCAGGCCCTCGTCGTTGAAGGCCATCAAGTCCTCCAGCGAGCCGCCGCCGCGGCCGATGATCAACAGGTCGCAGTCGGCTTGGTGATTGGCCCGCGCCAGCGCCGCGATCAGGCTCTCGGCGGCGCCGTCGCCCTGGACCATGGCGGGATAGATCAGCACCGGCAGCAGCGGGAAACGTCGGCCGAGCACCGTGAGCATGTCATGCACGGCGGCGCCGCTGGCGGAGGTGATCAGGCCGATGCGCCGCGGGAACGCCGGCAGCGGCCGCTTGAGGGCCTCGTCGAACAGCCCCTCGGCGGCGAGGCGCTGCTTGCGCCGCTCCAGCTCCAGGCGCAGCGCACCCTCTCCCGCGGGCTCCATGTGCTCGACGATGAGCTGGAAGTCGCCGCGGGCCTCGTACAGGCCGATGCGTGCCCGCACCAGGACCTGATCGCCATTGCCGGGCCGAAACCGCAGCAGGTTGCGGCGCTGGCGAAACATGGCGCAGCGCACCTGGGCGGCCTCGTCCTTCAGGCCGAAGTAGATATGCCCGGATGCGGGCTGGGCCAGGTTCGACAGCTCACCCTGGATCCAGAGCAGCGGGAAGCTGCCCTCGAGCACGGCGCGGGCCTCGCGGTTGAGGCGCGAGACGGTCCAGATGTCGCGGTTGAAATCGAGCGGGGTCGGGGCGGCGGCGTGGGGCATGGTCGTTTCGTACTGCTACGGCGATTGCTATGCAATACCGCAAAGGATGCCACGGACGCCAGGATCCTATGGCGTCGGCAAGGCGCGCCGGCCCGAGGCCGATCAGGGGAAGACGGTCTTCCAATCCCGCTGCATGGAGATGATCCGCCAGCCCTTGGCGTCGGCATCATCCAGCCCGCGGTCGAGCCGGCCGATGTGGCCCGCACGGTCGTAGGCGTATTCGCGCTCGGCATCGTCGTGGTGGAGCAGCAGGCCGAGCCGCTGCCCGCTGCCGGCCGTGGTCCATTCCAGCATCTGGTAGTCGCCGTCGGAGTTGCCGACGGCGAGGATGGGCCGGCGGCCGATGTGGCGCTGGATACCGACGGGCTTGCCGGCCTTGTCGTCGATGAAGGCGATCTCGCCCTGGCGCACGATGGCGGGCTCGCCGTCGTCGGCCCGATATTCCAAGGCGATCTGCGAGCCAATGACCTGCTCGGGCGGGATGCCGTAGACGCGCTCGCTCCAGGGCCGCATGAAGGCGATGCCGCCGCCGGAGACGATGTAGGTGGCAAAGCCCTTGGCACGCAGGTAGTCCAGCAGCTCCAGCATGGGCTGATAGACCAGCTCGGTGTAGGGGCGCTCGAAGCGCGGGTGGCGGGCAGCGGTGATCCATTGAGTGGCGGTCGCCGCGAATTCATCGGTGCTCATGCCGGCGTGGGTTGCCATCACGAGCTGCATCAGACCGTCCATGCCGGCCGCGGCCAGGGCGTCGCGGTCGCCTTCGAGCGCGGCCTTGAACGGCTGCTGGTCTTGCCACTCGGGATGCTCGGGGGCCTGCGCGCGGATCTGCTCGAGGATGAAGGCGAGCTGGGTGTAGATGGGCTGCTCGACCCAGAGGGTACCGTCGTTGTCGAAGACGGCGATGCGTTCGGGTGCCGGTACGAAGTCCGGGCCGTCTTCGTCTGTCACGGCGTCGACGAAGGTGATGATGGCCTGCTTGGCCGGGCCGTCGTTCCAGGCGGGGAGGGGGTCGGCCAGGGCCGGGGCGGCACAGGCCAGCAGGATGATTAGAAGGGAGCGCATGGCGGTCCTCGTGGGTTCGGCGGGCAAGAAAAGGCCGCCGGCATGGCGCTCGGGCCGAGTGCCGGCGGTTCAGCGAAGGCCCGGCGCTGCCGCCGATGGCGGGGCGGCAGCGCCGGAGGTCGGCCGGGGATCAGCCGCCCGGAGGCGCGAGCTTTTCCATCACTTGGTCGAGGCCGAAGCTGGCGGCCTTCTGCCGCGGCGGGAACGCCTGGAAGGTCTCCAGGAACCGGGCGACGTACTGCTGCGCCGGGACCAGCAGGTAGGCGCGGTCAAGCACCCAGTCGAAGTAGGTGTTGGAGGTGCTCTCGGCGCGCTCGTAGGGGTCGCGGCGCAGGTTCTCGATC
Organism: uncultured Gammaproteobacteria bacterium; assembly: GCA_942491465.1. GTDB lineage: Bacteria > Pseudomonadota > Gammaproteobacteria > Chromatiales > Chromatiaceae > CALOBA01. Next base: position 36,744 of record CALOBA010000037.1, on the reverse strand, counting down.
AGCGGCACGCGCAGCGGCACGAACGGCTCCATCCAGACGCGGAAGGTGCCGGCGGCCTTCTGCTCCAGGAAGATCAGCTTCCAGTCGTCGTAGCGCAGCGCGGTCAGGTCGCCGTCATCGGAGAAGTAGAAGACCTCGTGGCGCGGGCTGTCGTCGGTCTCGCCGGTGAGCAGCGGCAGGATGTTGTAGCCGTCGAGGTGGACCTTGTAGTCACGTCCCACGGCCGGGACCGAGATGCCCGTCTTCAGGCGGTCCTTGATCTCGTTATCGCCGGCGGCGGCGACCAATGTCGGCATCCAATCCATATGATGGACGATCGCGTTGGTCCACTCGCCGGCCGGGATCTTGCCGGGCCAGCGCACCATGGCCGGCACCCGCCAGCCGCCCTCCCAGTTGGTGTTCTTCTCGCCGCGGAACGGCGTCGCCGCCGCATCCGGCCAGGTGTTGTAGTGGGGGCCGTTGTCGGTGGAGTAGAAGACGATGGTGTTGTCGGCGATGCCGAGCGCGTCGAGCTTGTCGAGGAGCTTGCCGATGTGCATGTCGTGCTCGATCATGCCGTCGGCGTACTCGTCCTGGCCGGAGATGCCGCGCAGCGCCTCCTTGACATGGGTGCGGAAGTGCATCCGGGTGCCGTTCCACCAGACGAACCAGGGCTTGCCGGCCTTGGTCTGTTCTTCGATGAAGCGCATCGCCGCCGCCGAGGTCTCGTCGTCGACGGTCTCCATGCGCTGCTTGGTCAGGGGGCCGGTGTCCTCGATCTTCTGGGTGCCGTCCGCCAGGGCCCAGGAGTGGATCACGCCGCGGGGTCCGTACTGCTCGTGGAAGGTCTTGCCGTTGGCGAGCACTACGTCGCCCGGATAATCCTCGTTCTCCGGCTCCTCTTCGGCGTTCAGGTGGTAGAGGTTGCCGAAGAACTCGTCGAAGCCGTGATTGGTCGGCAGGTGCTCGTCGCGGTCGCCCAGGTGGTTCTTGCCAAACTGGCCGGTGGCGTAGCCCAGGGCCTTGAGCACGACGGCGATGGTCGGGTCCTCCTCCCTCAGCCCCAGCTCGGCCCCCGGCAGGCCGACCTTTGACAGGCCCGTGCGGAATACGCTCTGACCGGTGATGAAGGATGCGCGCCCGGCGGTACAGGACTGCTCGCCGTAGTAGTCGGTGAAGGTCATGCCCTCGTTGGCGATGCGGTCGATGTTGGGCGTCTCATAGCCCACGAGGCCGTGGGTGTAGGCACTGATGTTGGACTGGCCGACATCATCGCCCCAGACGACCAGGATATTCGGCTTGTCGGCAGCGTCGGCAGCGGTGGCGGCGGCCAAGGCAGCCAGTGCCAGGGCGCAGCGCCAGGGCGCTGAGGATCGGATCGGCATGGGTGGGTCTCCGTTCGGCTCTTCGGGCGCGATTGCTAAATCGCATAGACAGGCTGCGCCGGTGATGGCGCGGGCGCATCCTAACCGGTTGCGAGCGCGGGCGATAGTGCGGATCGGGGACTATCGGTCGCAACGCAGCCCGCAACGCCTATCGGCCGTTTCCCAGCCACGGTCATACTCCATCCCCCTCCCACACTGCCTCAACCGCTGACATCGACCGACAAACGCTGCAGCGGGCTGGCCGAAGCACTCCCGGTCCGGCATCGACGCGAACAGTCGGGTCAGCGGCTCCGACCCTTCTACCCAGCGCCCCTCCCCGCGCAGGATGCCGAATCTGCGACTAAACTTAACAACAGCCGGCAAGATATTTATCTTGCCATACCTTGGCAGCGAGGCGAATTTTCAATGATTTTCTGCAACGCTGCGCGTTGAAAGAGGGAAGTCGTCAGATGAAACAGATACTATCTTTATGCGCGATCGGCATGATCGCCCTGCTCGGATCGGCGCATGCCGATCAGCTGGATCCGTTCCTGGAGGTCTATCTCGCAACGGGTGGTCACATCTCATCCAACGCAACACGCACTTATCCGCACAACACGATATTGCATGCTCGAGAGGAGGGGGTTGCGACCGAGTTCGTCCTTCACGGTACTAAAAGAGGGGTCGCCGCGTTACCGTCGGCATTCGATTGGGCAATCACCAAGCGCAACCCATTCTCCAAGAACATCATGAGTTCGGTTCGGGATCAGGGCAGCTGCGGTAGCTGCTGGGCATTCGGCACCACGGCGGTGCTCGAAGCCTGGGTCAATGCCAGGCGCGGCGGGGCTGGAGCAGGGGTCGATCTGGCGGAGGAACTCCTTGTATCGGACTGCTGCAGCGCCGGCGATTGCAGTGGCGGCTTTATCTCGGATGCATCCGACTTCCTGGTGGACACGGGCAATATGCCGGAGAGCTGCTTCCCCTACACGGCAAGCAACGGCGCCTGCGCAGGTTACTGTCCATCATCCAAAATGGCCAGGACGAACGCTTGGAGCTATGCGGCGGGCAATTGGTGGACAATCGACATCGAGGCAATCAAGACCGCGCTGGTTCAGCACGGGCCATTGGCGGCGGGAATGGATATCTATACGGACTTCTACGATTATGAGGGAGGTATCTATCGGCGTTCATCCGGCTCCTACGAAGGAGGGCACTGCGTAACCATCACCGGATATGTCGACAACGAGAGCGTCGCGGGCGGCGGCTATTTCATTGTCAGAAATAGCTGGGGTACGGGATGGGGAAGGAATGGCTATTTCGCCGTTGCATACGACAGCAACTGCGACCTTGGCATCGAGTCGACGTACTACAGCGGCGTCCGGCTTTACAATCGCGAGTGCGACGGACGACCCGGCCACGCTCATCGGGCCGCCGTCTTTCCCCGGCGGCTTGGTCGAGTAAACCGCCGTCGGTGATCCCGCGGGACTAAAAGTGCCTGCTCGCCAAGCCTGCCTCAGGCGCCGGCGGCGAGCCAGACGCAGCTGCCGCCGCTGCTCTGGTCGATGGCGGCGAGCCGGGCCTGGTGGGCGGCGAGCTCGGCGGTGGTGGCGCGGACGACCGGTAACGGCGGGCGGTCGGTCGGGATGCGGCGAATGGGGCCGGCGCTGAAGCCGGGGCGGGCCTCGGCGGTCTCGCCCTCCAGTTGCAGGCTGACCTGACCGCCGGTCATGGCCAGGTAGACGTCGGCCAGGATCTCGGCGTCGAGCAGGGCGCCGTGGAGTTCGCGGCGGGTGTTGTCGACCTCGTAGCGCTTGCACAGGGCGTCGAGGCTGTTGCGCTGGCCGGGGTGCATCTCCCGGGCCATGGTCAGGCTGTCGGTGACCTGGCAGAGGTCTTCGATGCGCGGGGCATCCTTGCGCCACAGGCGCAGCTCGTGGTTGAGGAAGCCGACGTCGAACGGGGCGTTGTGGATGATCAGCTCGGCACCGCGCAAGTAGGCGATCAGCTCCTCGCCGACCTCGGCGAAGCGCGGCTTGTCGGCGAGGAATGCGTTGCTGATGCCGTGCACGGCCATGGCGCCGGCGTCGATCTCGCGGTCGGGCTGCAGGTAGCGATGCAGGTTGTTGCCAGTGAGCCGGCGCTCATGGAGTTCGACGCAGCCGATCTCGATGATCCGATGGCCGTCGGCGGGCTCCAGGCCCGTGGTTTCCGTATCCAGTACGATCTGTCGCATAGGGGCGTATACCGCGTTTCGTTGAAGCTAACCCGGCGCAGCCGGAACCAAAGAGTCTGCTCGAGGGCTGTGCTCGTTGTCGTTGTCGTAATCGCCATAGAAGGCAGAAGTCTCTTGCATCTCGTGATTTCGCCGCCCGAGTTTTGTGAGCATGGAGCCTATCCGAATCAACATCGTCTTGCCTTGCGTGTCTTGAGCGGCAGTCAGCACTTCACAGGCTTTCAGGCAGTCTTGAATCGATGCGCATTCCAACGCCGAACCACGCGCAATCTCGAAGTAACGGCGCCGCTCGGCGTTGGTTCACTTAGGGCCGATGGGGCGCAAGTGCAATAAGGAGTCGCCCGTCGGCTTAGGATCGGTTCAGAAACAAGTGGCGCAGACGCCCGCTCGCTGAACCTTTTGATTGGCCGTTTCGTGGTTGCGTCTGCACCACTTGTTTCTGAACCTTGACTTAGCGCCCGGGCACCCCGCGATTCGCGAGCTGATCCGCGCGCTCGTTGTCGGGGTGACCGGTATGGCCGCGGACCCAATGCCAGTCGACGCGATGGGGGGCGATGGCCTGATCCAGGCGTTCCCATAGGTCCTGGTTCTTGACCGGGGCGCCGGCGGCGGTCTTCCAGCCGTTGCGCTTCCAGCGCGCCATCCAGCGCTCGACACCCTGCTTGACGTATTGCGAGTCGACGGTGATGCGGATGCGTTCCGGGCGCTTCATCGCCTCCAGCGCGGCGATGACCGCCATCAGCTCCATGCGGTTGTTCGTGGTCTGGCGCTCGCCGCCGTAGAGCTCCTTCTCGTGCCCGCCCCAGCGCAGCAGGGCGCCCCAGCCGCCGGGGCCGGGGTTGCGCTTGCAGGCGCCGTCGGTAAAGACGTCGACGATCGTATCCGCCGCCGGTTGTTCAGACATCGCTTAAACCTCTTGCTGTCGGCTCCAGGCCGCGCCCGGGCAGGATGGCCGGGCGGCGCGCCCAGTGCGGACGTATTGGTGTGATGGTCGAGATCCGCTTGACTGCGCGAATGGCATAGATGCCGCCGAGGGCGGGCCACCAGCGTGCCCCGAGCCGGTCGAACCAATCCAGCCGGCTCAGCTGGGCGCCGTGCATCGGCAGCCGATGCATCAGTGTCTGCTTCAGCTCGATCTGGAAACCGATCAGCGTCAGCCAGTCGCAGACGCGAAACGGCGTCAGCATCTCACCGCACCAGGGCACGCGCCGTCGTCGTCGCGGCATCGCCCGCCACAGACCCCAGGCGCTGATCGGATTGAAGCCCAGGATGATTACCCGGCCCTCGGGGATGAGCACGCGCTCGACCTCGCGCAGGACAGCTTGCGCATCGGTGGCGAAGTCCAGCGTATGTGGCAGCAGCACGGCATCGATGCTGTCGGATGCGATGGGCAAGCGGGTGGGGGCGCCCTGCAGGCGGGCTTCCGGTCGTGTGGCGCCGACTTCGGTGGGGCTGAGCACGACACGATGGCGGATGCGGCAGCTCGCCATGGCCCCGCGAAAGCGCTCGGGCAGACCGATCTGCAGCAGATAGAAGCCGAAGCTGTTCTCGAGTAGCTGCACCAGACAGGCCGATTCGGCCTCGCCAAGGCGTCGCCCCAAGGGGGTGCGATACCACTGCGCCAGGGTGGTCAGCGGCTCCCCGTCGCGCGCCCAGCAGGGCCTCAACGCGCACCCCGCGAGGGCATCGGCGAGGGCTTGCGGGGGCGGACGACGGCCGGCGTCGGTGGGGTATGAAAATGGTGTTTCAGGCTGCGAAGCATGGGCAAGGCCGGGATGATCGGGGTCGTCAGACAGGAATCCGATGGCATGAGCAAGGGTTTTCCCGTATATTCGGACGGCTGAGGAAACAAGGACTAATGATACGAACCTACGCCAACGTTGAGCGAAACGCCATGCAGACCACCAATCGTCGCCGCCGCGCTGCTGTTGCCTCGCTGATCACCGCCGCCGTGCTGTCCATCGGGGGCTGTGCCTCGTCCGGCCGCTCGGCCAACGATGACCCCTACTACGATGCCCCGCGCTCGGTATCGGCCCGCGAGTACGGCTATGTCCGCCCGGCTGTCGATGTGCGCGTGGTCGGCTCACCGTCGCGAACCTACGGCTATCAACGCTCAGGCTATCGTGGCGATGACCTTTGGGAGCGGGTACGGCGGGGCCGCGGGCTTGGCGTCGACCACCATCCACGGGTGGATCGGGCGATTGCGGCGTTGAAGCGAAACCCAAAGTATCTCACAGACCTGTCCCGGCGGGCGCGCCCCTATCTGCACATGATCGTGCACGAGGTTGAGCGACGCGGCATGCCCACCGAGCTGGCGCTGCTGCCGGAGGTGGAGAGCCGCTACAACCCGCGGGCCATCTCGCCGGTGGCCGCCACCGGCATGTGGCAGTTCATGCCCTATACCGGCAAGGAGATGGGGCTGAAGCAGAACAGCTGGTACGACGGGCGCAACGATATTCTGGCCTCCACCCGCGGCGCGCTCGCCTATCTTGAGCAGCTGCGCAGCGAGCTTGGCGGCGACTGGGCGCTGGCCCTGGCGGCCTACAACTGCGGTCCGGGGCGGGTCGCCTCTGCCCAGAAACGCAACCGCCGTCGCGGCAAGCCGACGGATTTCTGGTCGCTCGACCTCCCCGCCGAGACCGAGGCCTATGTGCCGAAGCTGCTCGCGGTGGCGGCCCTGGTCAAGCAGCCGGGACGCTTCGGCCAGCGTCTGCCGGGCATCCCGAACCGGCCTGCGCTCGAGGTCGTCGCCTCCAGCGCCCAGATCGACCTGGCCCAGGCCGCACGCATCAGCGGCGTCTCGCTGCGGACGCTGCGGGACCTGAATCCGGGGCTCAAGCGCGGCAAGACCATGCCCGGCGGGCCGCATCAGGTCCTTGTCCCGGCCGACGCGGCACCCAAGCTGCGCCGCGCCATCGCCAAGGCCGGCAATACCGTCGGCCGCGAGGTCGCCGCGCGCGAAGGCGGCATGATCGGCGGTTCCTGATCGGGCGCGATCGCGAACGCTCCAGTGTCGGCGTCGGTTCCTTGGGCGCGCTAGACGAGACAGCGGTGGGTCAGGATTCGGGCAACCGACCGGGATAAGTCAAGGTTCAGAAACAAGTGGTGCAGACGCAACGACGAAACGGCCAATCCAAAGGCTCAGCGAGCGGGCGTCTGCGCCACTTGTTTTTGAATCGATCCTAAGGGTGCGGCAGCGCGGGCGGCGTTGCCGGTTTGGCCGCTTTCCAGTACGGATTGTCCGGGTTAGACTCGACGAACATCCGCACCTCCGCAGTCGAATCCCCCGATGAGCCAATCCCCGCCGAGCGCCGGCCCCGAGCGCGACATCCAGCTATTTGCCAATCTGCTTGGGGAGGTGCTCCGCGAGCACAGCCGCAAGCGTGTCCTGGTCGTGGTCGAGCGCCTGCGCGACGGCTTTCTAAGCCTGCGCGATGCGGACGACCCCGGCCTGCGGGCCAAGCTGATGAAGCGTATCGACACCTTGGACCCGCAGACCTTGGCCGAGGTCATCCGCGCCTACACCATCTACTTCAGCCTGGTCCACATCGCCGAGGAGGTGGAAGGCTACCTGCGTCGCCGCGGCCAGATCAGTGCCGGCGGCCGGCTCTGGCGGGGCTCGTTCGACGACACCCTGCGCCGGCTGCAGAGCGCCGGCATCCGCCCGCAGCAACTCGCCGAGCTGCTGCCGGCCCTGGCCTATCTGCCGGTGTTCACCGCCCACCCCACCGAGGCCAAGCGCCGCACCGTCCTGGAGACGCAGCGGCGCATCTTCCTGCTGACGCTGGACCTGCACCGCCAGAAGCTCAACGAGGAGGAGCAGCAGCTGCGCATGGGCGAGCTGCTGCGCGAGGTGCAGATCCTGTGGAAGACCGACGAGGTGCGGGTGCACAAGCCCCAGGTCACCGACGAGGTGCGCCAGGGGCTGTACTTCTTCCGCGAGTCGCTGTTCGCCACCGTGCCCCAGGTCTACCGCAACCTGGAGCGGGCGATCCGCCGGGTCTACGGCAGCGATGCGCAAGTCCCGGTGCCGAGCTTCATCGGCTTCGGCTCCTGGATCGGCGGCGACCGCGACGGCAACCCCTTCGTCCGCCCCGAGACCACGGAGCTTGCGGTGCGCATGCACTGCGAGCTGGTGCTGACCGAATACATGACCCGCACCCAGGGCCTGGGGCGCATCCTCAGCCACTCCGATTCCCTCTGCGACCCGAGCCCGGCGTTTCTCGACAGCCTCGACGAGGACGAGGACTACTGGCTCGGCACCATGGGCCAGAGCCAGCGCCGCTATGTCCACGAGCCCTATCGGCGCAAGCTCGCGATCATGCACCACCGCCTGGATGCCAACCTGGCCCGGGTGCGCGCACGGATCGCCGGCATCGAGGGCGAACCGCACCAGGGTTATGACGATGCCGATGCGCTGCTCACCGACCTGTATCTGATCCGCGACTCGCTGATCAGCCACGGCGACGCCAGTGCCGCCGACGGCGCGCTCAACGACCTGATCCGGCTGGTGGAGACCTTCGGCTTCCACCTGATGCGGCTCGATGTCCGCCAAGAGTCCGGCCGCCACACCCAGGCCGTCATCGAGCTGTTCGCCCGCCAGGCCGGCGCCCCCCTCTACCAGGCCTTCAGCGAGGAGCAGAAGCGCATCGCCCTGGCCGAGGCCATTGCCCACCCGCACCCGTTCCACGTCGACAAGGGCACGCTGACGCCCGAGACCCGCGAGACCATCGAGGTGTTCGAGGCCATGGCGCGGATGCGCGCGGAGATCAGCGACGAGGTCTTCGGCAGCTACGTCATCTCCATGACCCACCAGGCCAGCCACGTCATGGAGGTCATGCTGCTCGCGCGCCTGGCGGGGCTCGCCGGGCGCACGCCGGCGGGCTGGTTCTGCAACATCCGCATCGCGCCGCTGTTCGAGACCATCGACGACCTGGCACGGATCGAAGAGGTCATGTCCGCGCTGTTCGACGACCCCTGCTACGGTGAGCTGCTCGCCGCCTCCGGCAACCTGCAGGAGGTCATGCTCGGCTATTCCGACTCCTGCAAGGACGGCGGCATCCTCGCCTCGGCCTGGAACCTCTACGAGGCCCAGGAGCGGGTCATCGACCTGGCCGATGCCCGCGGCGTGCAGTGCCGGCTGTTCCACGGCCGCGGCGGCACCGTCGGTCGCGGCGGCGGCCCGACCCACGAGGCGATCCTGTCCCAGCCCGACAACACCGTGCGCGGTCAGATCAAGTTTACCGAGCAGGGTGAGATGCTCTCCTACCGCTACGCCAACCCGGAGACGGCGCTGTATGAGCTGACCATGGGCATCAGCGGCCTGATCAAGGCCAGCCGTGGGCTGATCGAACCGCCGCTCGCGGTACGCCGCGACTATCTGGGCATCATGGAGAACCTGGCCGAGTTCGGCGGCGACGCCTATCGCCGCCTGGTGCGCGAGACCGACGGCCTGCTCGACTACTTCTACGAGGTCACGCCGGTGGACGCCATCGCGTTGCTGAACCTCGGCTCAAGGCCCTCCCACCGCAAGCGCTCGGACCGCACCCTGGCCTCCATCCGCGCCATCCCCTGGGTGTTCGGCTGGGCGCAGTCGCGCCAGACCATCCCGGCCTGGTACGGCCTCGGCAGCGCCATCGAGCAATGGCGCGGCAACGACCCCGGCCGCCTGGCCAAGCTGCAGATGATGTACCAGGAATGGCCGTTCTTCCGCGCCCTGCTCAGCAACGCGCAAATGTCGCTGTTCAAGGCCGCCATGCACATCGCGAGGGAGTATCTGCGCCTGGCCGGCGATCGGCCGCAGGCCGAGGCGATCTTCGGGCAGATCGAGGAAGAGTTCCATCGCACCGTCACCCAGGTGCTGAACATCGCCGGCCTGCATGGGCTGATGGAGGAGACCCCCGAGCTTCAGGTGTCCCTGGCCCGCCGCAACAGCTTCCTCGACCCGCTCAACCATGTGCAGATCGCGCTGTTGGAGCGCTACCGCGACGTCGCCGGCGAGGAAGAGCGCGAGCAATGGCTGGACCCGCTGCTGCGCTCGATCAACGCCATTGCGGCGGGGATGCGCAATACCGGCTGAGGCTGCGCTAACCCGATTTCGCCGGACAGAGTGCGCCCTTGCCCGGTTATTGGAGATCCGCCAAACCGGGTGCCAATCCTTCGAGGAACGGCAGGCCCTTGTCCATGAGCGCCCGCCAGGCGTCATCGACAACGGGGGCCAGCTTGGCCCGCGCCTGCGCGGCGCTGACCCGGGTCTGGCGCTCGACGAGTGCGGCCATGGTCGCGCTCGCATCGGCGGAGAAGGTCCGCTCGTCCACCACCCAGCCGTCGACCCAGCCATGCAGCCGACGATCGGCGGGGAGCAGCGCGCTCAGGCGGCACAGGTACTCGTCCTGACCCGCCGCGGCGCCGTCGTTCGGGGCATCCAGACTCGGGCGCATGCCAAGCTCGGGCACGCGGGCGTGGACCGACCAGCCGATCTCGATGTTGAACGCGTCGTGATCGCCGAGGTCGGGCTGCAAGACGATGATCAGCCAGACGGGGGCCTGGCGGTCGTTGACGAACAGGCGCTCGCCGGGCCAGTACCAGGGCTTCGGCGCCGGTGCGGGGCGCCAATCGGGGAGCTTCGAGCGCATGCGTTCGGTGAACAGTTGGCGGAGGGCGTTGGCGTATTCCTTTCTCATGGCGGGCAGGCGCTGTCGTTGTCGATGCTAAATTGAACGGCTGCCCTGGATTACCGAGAGTTTCGGGTGCGCCTGCTTCAGCATGGTGAGCTGATCGTCCGGTATCGCCAGATCATCATCCAGCACGAGGATTTCTAAGCTGGGCAGGGTTGCGAGAGGTGTAAGGTCCGGTATCCCCTTGCCGGCCAATCCCAAGGCGCTGAGTTCCTGCAACCCGGCGAGGGCGGATAGGTCGACTGCTGCATCGCTGAAAATTGTTAATACCTTGAGCGCTTTAAGATCGGAAAGCTGGTCGACATGGGCCTGGGTGAGAGCCGGCGAAACCAAAGTAAGCGATATGAGTGAAGTCAACCTGCTGATCGGAGCGTTCGTCGGCGGATCGGTGATCCACAACGCCCTGAGATGATTGAGATTGCAAAGGGCCGACGCATCCTCGACACCTGCCCCTGAAATGGCAAGCGCTTCCAGGCGAGGGAGCTCCGTTAAGAACCCCAGGTTCTTCAGTGGTGTTCCTTGCATGTTCAGGCGACGGATCTGCCCAATTTGGGCAAGCGGAGACGCGTCGTCCATCCGCTTACAATCCGATAACACCAGACTGTCGACCTGCAAGTCCCGAGCCGCTGCGATCAAGCTGGCCCAGGCGAGACCTTGATCGTCTCGATCCTCGAATAGTGGTCGGGCAATCTCGGAGATCGATTTCTCTAGTGTGTTGACGTAGTTGACGTATGTGAATGCGTCGTCATTCAAGCCCAAGAGAAGGCGTTTCTGTACGTTCAGCTCCCGCCGCATACACCGATAAAACGCCCGTTGGCGCAGATGCTCACCCAGCCCCACATGCGGATCGGCGGCAACCCGGGCCAGCAGCAGGCCGGCGGGTTGCAGTTCCGGGTCGTCCCCGTCGATGTCGGCGAGGTCTTCGCCGAACAGGGCCTCGGCCAGGGTCCCCGTCCAGTCGGGCTGGTCGGCCAGCAGCTCGAACAGGAACAGCAGGGTCTCCTGCCAGCGCTCGTCGCGGGCGTAGCGGCGGAGGTCGTCTTGGGAGGCGCCGTCGGCGCCTTGGCCGGAGCGTATCCAGCGCGGGGACATGACCTGTTCCATCAGGAACAGCGCCGCGAAGTACTCCTGCAGCGACAGGTGCAGGAAGGCGAAGACCCCGGGGCCGCGGGGTAGCAACAGGCCGCTGCGTCTTCCGACGTAGCCGATGAACTCATCGGCGGTGGCCGGATCGTCGCCGAGGCCGGATGCCGACATGGCCGAGCGGACCCAGCCGCGGACCTGGTCGGCGGTGGCGAGCATCGGTCGACCGGTGGGGACATCGGCGCCGGCCTTTGGACCAGCGTCGGCGGCGCTGCGCTGCATCTCAAAGGCGATGCGCGCGAGCCAGCGGCGCTTCTGGGCGAGCGAGTAGTCGGTATCGGTCAGGCCGCGAAACTCGTCGATGGACTGCAGATAGGCCTGGGCGATCTCGCCGTAGAGCAGGGCGCGACCGTGGGGCAGCCGGGCGCGGACGCGATGGATCAGGGCCATCATCGTCAGCAGGTTCGGCGTGCGGGCGAGGCGGCGGGTGGTCGGGTCGGCCTGGATCGCCCGGGTCAGGTCTTGGGCGTTGTCGGCGGCGCGGGTGCGCACGGGCTCGCGCAGCACGTACCAGGCATCGACGAACTGCTTGATCTGAGTGTCGTTGAAGGGTGCCAGGTGGCGTCTGGCGGCGATGCTACCGGGTGCGCGGGAACCGGCGGCTGCTGAGAGGCCCGAGCCGAGGCGTCGCAAGACACTTGTCGCGACGCTGGAAAAATGAAGGTCTGCTGTCTCCGATTCCGGGTCGGCGATCTGGCCACTTAGGCCATCTTCGTTCGGTGCGCCCTCGTCGGAACGCTTAGATAAGGGATCTTCGGCGTCATCGAACGGCACCTCATCGTAGCCAACGATGCGCGACGTCAACACCCAACGACAGCCGGGGTATTGGGCCATGCCCGCCTGGACGGCCCGGCGCAATGCGCGGCGGCTGGCCAGGTCGGCGATCTCGTCGAGACCGTCGAGTAGGATCATCGCCTGACCGCGTTGCAGCAGGTCGGCGAGCATCGCCCTGTCGCGCAGCGGCTGGGCGAGCGGATGCGCCAGAAAGGCCGCCAGCAGCCCGTCCCAATCCAGTGCCGGCCCGATGCTCAGCTCCCGCAAGGTCATCGGCAGCGGCACCAGCGGCCCAAGCCGCTCGACCCAGCGCCCCGGGCGTGGCTGCGCAAGCTGCCAGCAGACCCAGCTGACCAGCGTCGACTTGCCGCTGCCGGGGTCGCCGAGCAGGACCAGGCGGTGCTGCTGGGCGATGGTGCTCAGCAGGTCGGCGGTCTCGGGCCATCGGGCCGGGTCTTGGTCGCCAGAGATGGACCCGCCGGCCAGACGCGGCTCGACGAACAGCCGGTCGATGACCACGTCGGGGTTCTCGCGCAGGTGCGGCAGGCCGAGGAAGCGGATGTATCCGTGCCAGTCGCGGACGCTGCGCAGATAGTTGCGCAGCGTCGGGTCGGCCTGGGGCGAGGCCATGTCCGGGGGTTGGCGGCTCATCGGTCCCTCCGGTAGCCGGCGCTGCCGGCGCGCAGATAGGGCAGGAAGTCGTCACCCTGGACCGAGGCGTCCAGCTCGATCAGCAGCGGCTGTATCCAGAAGGTCGCGCTCTCGGACGGGTCTGGAAAGGCGTTCTCGATGCTGTGCCGCGGGGTCGCTGTCGTCTCGTCGATGGTGACCTTGCGCGGCAGGTCGAGATCGGCGAACAGCGGCGGGGGCGCGTCGAGGGCGCCGGGTGCCGTGAGCCAGTCGCGCAGGCGCATGAACAGGTCTGGCGACGCCTCCCAGCGCCGGTACAGCTCCGGGTGGAATTGGTAGATGTAGGCGACGATCAGCAGCCGGGTCGCCTCGTCGGCGGCGTCGGCATCGAGCAGGTTGCCGTCGCTGACATCGGCCAGATCGTCGCAGCGTCGCGCATAGATCGGCGCCATGCGTCGCAGCAGGTTGGCCAGGCCCCTCCAGCAGCCGAAACGCGGCCTCGCCCTCGCAGCGGTCGAGGTCGTCGATCAGCACGACGAGGCGGGGCTTGGGCTGTCCGTCGACGGGCTCCGGCAGCAGCTTGTCGATGGCCTCGGCGAGGAAGCCGCGGACGGTGTGCGAGGGCAGGGCGGTGGCCAAGTGGTCGCGTTCCCATCGCTCGCCGGCCTGCTGCAGCTTCGATGCCTGGATGCCGATCTTCTTGGTGATGTCCTCCAGGGCCATCAGCGAGCCGCGGATGGAGACCTCCATCAGCTTGGCCGCGCTGCCGCGCAGCTTGGTCTGCCAGTCGAGCTGGGCGCGGATCTCCTGCAGCAGCGCGACCACCGGGGCGCGCTCGTGCTGGTAGCGCCAGGCCTCGAACCAGACCGCGCGGACGTGATTGCGGTGGCGACCGGCGCCCCCCTGCGCGTGGTCGTCCGGCTGCTCGACGCCTTGGGCCGGGCATGCCCCGGTTAGGTCGTGCTGGAGCTGGTGCAGGAAGCTGGTCTTGCCAAGCCCCCAATCGCCGTGGATGCCGAAGACCTGGGGCGGGTCGCAGGTGGCGACCACATCGCTGACCTCTTGGACCAGCCACTTGCGGTCGAGCTGATCGTTGAGGGTCGGTTCGTCGTTGAGTAGGGACATGGAGAAGACGCTAGTGTGCTACCGGTCGGGCGTCAAGGGTTACTGGACTGCGCTTGGCTTGTCGATGCAGCGACTTGTTGCACCGATCGGGTGCGCCCCGCGATGGCGGGCGGGGATAGGGGATCAGGGACGCAGGCGGCTTAGGATCGGTTCAAAAACAAGTGGTGCAGACGCTCGCTCGCAGAACCTTTGGGTTGGCCGTTTCGTGGTTGCGTCTACACCACTTGTTTCTGAACCTTGACTTAGGCGGCGGGGCAAGGTGCTCGGCCGCCGAGTGCGGGTCAGCAGGGCGAGATGGCCCATCGCACGCCCCACGCGGGCAGTAGGTTGGGGCTGGCGTCCGGTTGCGGATGGGCGTAGAGCAGCTGATCGGCGTCGACGGGATCATCCAGGCGGATCGCCTCGGCGCCCAGGTTGGCCAGCAGCCGCAGGCGCTCGCGTGGGCCGACGTCCCAGTCCACGACCAGGGCGGTCTCGCCGATGCGTTGCCAGCGGCCGCCGTGCGCGATGGCCGGCAGGCGCGGGACGATCTCGCGGTGCCGGATGGCGAGCAGCTGGCGGTGCAGGGCGAGCCGATGCTGGTGGGCGGGGCCTTGCAGGGCGTCCCAACGGATGCGCGAGCGCTCGCAGGTGGCGGGGTCGTTCGGGTCCGGGATGCCGCCGCGGGCGGCGGCGTCGGCAAAGCGTTTGGAGCGGGCGAATTCGCGCAGGCGGCCCTCGCGCACCGCCGTGGCAAGCTCCGGGCCGAAGTCGCAGAAGAACAGGAACGGGCTGTCGGCGTCGCACTCCTGACCCATGAACAGCAGCGGCGGTGCCGGGGCCAGCAGCAGGACGGCCAGGGCGGCGTCCATGGCCGCGCTGGGGATGAGCTGGTGCAGGCGCTCGCCGAAGGCGCGGTTGCCGGCCTGGTCGTGGTTCTGCAGGAAGTTGACGAAGGCCAGCGGCGGCAGGTGGGCGCTGGCCCGGCCGCGGGGTGCGCCGTCGCGAAAGGCGGAGGCGGCGCCTTGGTAGGCGAAGCCCTCGGCCAGGGCGATCCCCAGGTGCGCGATGGGATGGTCCTTGAAGTCCTGGTAGTGGCCGTCGTCCTCGCCGGTGAGCAGGGCGTGGCAGGCGTGGTGGAAGTCGTCGTTCCACTGGGCGGTGAAGCGGGTGGGGCGGCCATCCGGGGCGCGGGCATAGCGCCGGGCGTCGTTGCGGTCGTTCTCCAGCACCAGGTGGATCTGACGCTCGCGGCCGGGGCCGGCCTGGATACGCTCGGCCAGGGTGTCGAGGATGTCCGGGCGGGAGCGGTCGTCGATGCGGTCGACGGCGTCGAGGCGCAGGCCGTCGAGCCGGTATTCTTCGATCCAATACAGGGCGTTGTGGATGAAGAAGTCCCGCACCGGGGCGCTGTGCGGGCCGTCGAAGCAGATGGCCGCGCCCCAGGGCGTATGGCGGTCGCTGTGGAAGACCCCCGGGGCGTAGAGGTGCAGGTAGTTGCCCTCGGGGCCGAAGTGGTTGTAGACCACATCGAGCAGGACCATCAGGCCGCGCCGATGCGCGGCGCGCACCAGTCCCTTGAGGTCGTCGGGATGGCCGTAGCGGTGGTCGGGGGCGAACAACAGGGCGCCGTCGTAGCCCCAGTTGCACCCGCCGGGGAAGTCCGCCAGCGGCATCAGCTCGATGGCGGTGATGCCCAGCTCGACCAGTCGGTCCAGCCGCGCCTCGACGCCGGCGTAGTCGCCGCTCGCGGAGAAGGTGCCGACGTGCAGCTCGTAGATCACGGCCTGGTGCCAAGGCCGGCCGCGCCAACGCGATTCCGCCCCGCCGTCGTCGTCCCATTGGAAGCCGGCGGGATCGATGATCTCGCTGGGGCCGTGCACGTCCTCGGGCTGGAAGCGGGAGGCCGGATCGGGCACCAGCATGCCGTCGGGCAGCTGGAAGCGGTAGCGGTCCCCGGGGGCCGCGTCCGCCATGGTGAGTTCGAACCAGCCGCCTTCCAGCCGGCGCATGCGCCCGCCGTCGGCACCGGCGCGCGGGCGCTCAAGGCAGATGTCGACCAGGTTCAGCGCGGGGGCCCACAGCCGGAAGCGTACGCCGCCGCCAGGGACGCATTCGGCGCCGAAGGGCATCCGGTGCTGGGTATAGAGGGACATGGGGCGCGTCGGCGGCCGGGCCGATCAGGGGCCGGCTCGGCCGTTCGGGTCAGGGCAGCGGCTTTGGCGGCTCTGCCGGCGGGGTGTCGATCGGCGCCAGCATAGCCGCATCCTCGGTGTTTTCCGTCGGCGGCATCGGCGCCGCGGCGGCCGGCGTTTCCGGCACCCGACAGCGGCCGGCGAAGCAGGCGTCGAGCTGATTGACGAGGCAGCCGGTGGCGGGGACGTTGGCATCCGCGGCCGGGTGCAGCTCCAGGACTTGGAAGGCGAAGGCGTCGTTGGACAGGTCGCCACGGTAGAGACGACCGATCATCGTCTGGAAGGTCGGATCGGTGGCGAGCAGGCTGCCCACGGTGGCCTCGCCGACGGGATAGTCGGCGCAGTAGTGGCGGACGCGCTCCAGGAAGCCTTGTTCTGAAGGGCCATGGAACAGGCTGCCGAGGTTGAGCATTCTGGTGATCTTGTCGTCTCCGGCACAGCCGGCGGTCAGGATGCCGAGGGCGAGGAGGGCGGCGAGTTGAAGCGGACGTGCACGCTGATACGGCATCTGGGCTCCTGGGATGGCGGCTGCGCGGTGATTCGGTGGGCGCCATTGTAGCCGTATCCGGCGGGCAGCGGTCGAGACTGGTAAGGTTGCCGGATCATCGGCCCAGCCTTCCGGGAGCCCCGCCCGTGTCCACCATCCTGAACCGCATGACCGCCGCTTTTCCGCTCTGGGCGCTGTTGTTCGCGCTGCTGGCCTACTTCTGGCCGTCCGGGTGGCCGGACCTGCTGGTGGAGGCCAAGCCCCTGATCGTGCCGCTGCTGGGCCTGGTGATGTTCGGCATGGGGATGACGCTGACCTGGGCGGGCTTTACCGCGGTCTGGCGCCGGCCGGGGCCGATCGGGCTCGGCATCGTGCTGCAGTTCCTGATCATGCCGCTGGCCGCTTGGCTCATCGCGCGCGCTCTGGGGCTGTCCGCGGAGCTCACCGCCGGGCTGGTGTTGGTGGGCGCGAGCCCGGGCGGCACGGCCTCGAACGTGGTCTGCTACCTGGCCCGTGGCGACCTGGCGCTGTCGATCACCTTGACCACCGCGTCGACGCTGCTGGCCGTGGTCGCCACGCCGCTGCTGACGCTGGTCTACGTCGGTCAGCAGGTACCGGTGCCGGTGCTGGCGATGTTGGTCTCGGTGTTCAAGATGGTGCTGTTGCCGGTGGCCCTGGGCGTGCTGGTGAACCGTCTGGCCGGTCGTTGGCTGGAACCGGTCAAGCCTCTGTTCCCGCTGCTGTCGGTGCTGGCCATCGTCGCCATCATTGCCATCATCGTCGCGCTCAACCGCCACAACCTGGCCGGCGTCGGCGCGCTGACCGCGCTCGCGGTGGTGCTGCACAACGGCTCCGGGCTGGTCCTGGGCTACCTGGTCGGACGGGTCGCCACCGGCGACGAGCGCACCGCGCGGACCCTGGCTATCGAGGTCGGCATGCAGAACTCCGGGCTCGCGGTGGCCTTGGCGGTGAAGTACTTCGGCGCGGTTGCGGCCCTGCCGGGGGCCTTGTTCTCGGTGTGGCACAACCTATCGGGATCGCTGCTCGCGGCGCTGTGGTCGCGGTCGGTGCCGGCTGGGCGGGCATTGCCCCCACGGGGCAGACGCCGCTAAAACCGCAGCGCTTGGGCGTTTGTCTATGGGTTGTCTATGTTTGGTTTGGACGTTAATTGGTCTTCAGGACGGGCTTAACGATCCGTCGAGCCACTGTCGACGCACGGCCCCGTGCGCCGACAGTTGAACCTGAACGCTTCACCCATCCAGAGGTAGACATCGATGGAATATCACACCTTCAAGGGCCTCCAGGCCATCCTCTTCTTCGGCTCCGCCCTCGGCTTCTGCTTCTGGCAGCTCGCCGCGCTTCGGCGCTTGCGGCGCGAGCGCGAGGCGGTGCGGGTCCGGGTCGAGGGGCGGCGGGGCTGAGCCAGGAGCCGGCGCCGTCGCCAGGGCGCGGCGGCGCCGGGGACGCAAGACGACGATGGTCGGGTGGCATGGGCACCTTTGCAGTTAGGCGCCGGGTTGCGCTGCCGACAGCGATGCTCTGTTACTGGACCTCGGGGCAAGCAGACAGGCACGATTTAGGCGACCGTTGGCGGGGGCAAGGAGATAAGACTTAGAAAAATGGTACAAAAAGCCCTATACTGGTGGACTTGTTTGCGCTTTTTCATGCCGGCCGACCCTGTGTCGGCCGGGTGCATTTTTGCCTAGAGGATCTTTAGCCATGCCGCACGGTACTACGATTACCCAGTTCATCAGTGAGGAGCAGCGCCGCGCCTCGGGTGCCACCGGTGAGTTCACCGCCTTGCTGAACGACATCGTCACCGCCTGCAAGATGATCTCCAACCAGGTCAACCACGGTGCCCTGGTCGGTGCCCTCGGCAGCGCCGGCAGCGAGAACGTGCAGGGCGAGACCCAGAAGAAGCTGGACATCCTGTCCAACGAGATCTTCATCTCCTGCAACGAGTGGGCCGGTCACCTGGGGGCCATGGCCTCCGAGGAGATGGACGAGGTCTACCAGATCCCGGCCCAGTATCCGCGCGGCAAATACCTCATCACCTTCGATCCGCTCGACGGCTCGTCGAACATCGACGTCAACGTCTCCGTGGGCACCATCTTCTCCATCCTGCGCTGCCCGGGCGGCACCGAGCAGGCCACCACCCGCGACTTCCTCCAGGCCGGCACCCAGCAGGTCGCCGCCGGCTACGCCCTGTACGGTCCGTCGACCATGCTGGTCCTGACCACCGGCAACGGTGTCAACGGCTTCACGCTGGACCAGAACATCGGCGAGTTCATCCTCACCCACCCGGACATGAAGATCCCCGAGGACACCCGCGAGTTCGCCATCAATGCCTCCAACGGCCGCTTCTGGGAAGCCCCCGTGAAGCGCTACGTGGACGAGTGCCTGGCCGGTACGGAAGGCCCTCGCGGCGAGGACTTCAACATGCGCTGGATCGCGTCCATGGTCGCCGAGGTCCATCGCATCCTCACCCGCGGTGGCATCTTCATGTACCCGATGGATTCGAAGATGGCGGAGAAGGGCCTGAACGGCAAGCTGCGCCTGCTCTACGAGGCCAACCCCATGTCGTTCATCGTCGAGCAGGCCGGCGGCGGCTCCGTCACCGGCAAGCACCGCATCATGGACCTGCAGCCTGAAGACCTGCACCAGCGCGTGCCCGTCATCCTCGGCTCGCGCAACGAGGTCGAGCGCCTGCAGGGCTACCACAACGACGCCTAAGTCAAGGTTCAGAAACAAGTGGTGCAGACGCAACCAAGAAACGGCGAATCAAAAGGCTCAGCGAGCGGGCGTCTGCGCCACTTGTTTTTGAATCGATCCTAAGGTGCCGTCGCGGCATCCGGCGCGGGGCCCTTCGGCCCCGCGCGCAGCCGCCGTCATCTCCCACCGAATCCCGCCCAAGCGCGACGCCGATGCCCGGGGCCACCGTCGCGGTTAGGGCCCATCGCAGGGACGGCCAATCCGTGCGCATCCTCACAGGAGGGCTCCATGCAGCTGCTCATCGACCTCGGCAACACCAGCCTGAAATGGGCGCTCCGCGATGGGGACCGCCTCGGTGCCCCCAGCAGCGCACGCCACAGCGGTGCCATGCCCATTGATGTCCTGGCGGCATGGGAGCAGATCGAGGCCGTGGACCGCGTCCACATGGCCAGCGTAGCCAGCCCCGCACTGAATGAGACCGTCGCCGGCGTCTGCCAGGCGCGTTGGGGCAAGACGCCGGAGATGGTCACCGCCGCTGGGCTGGCGGAGCGCAGCCCGGTGCGCATCGCCTATCAGGACCCGCAGCGCCTCGGGATCGATCGCTGGCTCGGCCTGCTTGCCGCCCACGATCAGCACATCGGTCCCAAGCTGGTGGTCGATGCCGGCAGCGCCATCACCTACGACATCCTGCTCAGCGACGGTCGCCACCTCGGTGGCCTCATCCTGCCCGGCGTCACCCTGATGCGCGACAGCCTCCTCGCCGGCACCCAGATCCCATCCCATGAGCTGGCCGTCGGCGCCGACCTGGACTGGGCCACCGACACCGGCGGGGCCATCGTCAGCGCCTGCATCCAGGCCCCGGCGGCCCTCGCCGAGCGCCTCTGGGACCGTCTGCGCGCCCGCGCCGGCGGCGAAGACCCGACGCTGATCCTCACCGGCGGCGACGCCGAGCGCCTGCTCCCCGCCATCGTCCGCCCCGTCACCCATCGCCCCGAGCTGGTCCTGGAGGGATTGGCGCTCTGCGCCTGAGCGCGCCCGAAACCACCGGATCGGCCATGGGCTGGGTGCACAAAGCGAAGGCGCGCGATTGAGCGCCGCGGCCCCTTGGCATACAATCACGCCCTTGGCCCGATCCGGCCATCCGTCGTTACGCTGGCGTAGCTCAGTTGGTAGAGCAGCTGATTTGTAATCAGCCGGTCGTAGGTTCGAATCCTATCGCCAGCTCCATATCCGTTAAGTCAAGGTTCAGAAACAAGTGGTGCAGACGCAACCACGAAATGGCCAATCAAAAGGTTCAGCGAGTGGGTGTCTGCGCCACTTGTTTCTGAACCGATCCTAAGGTCAGGATTCACCCGCCTTGGCCGATCTCTCCGCCCCTGAAGTCAGGCCGCCCATCGCAAGTGGTTGATCGCAAGGTCCAGGGTCAGGTCGAAGACCTTGTCCCGCTTCTCGGTGAACAGGTCCTTGTCGTAGCCTTCCTCCGGCAGGTGCTCGTCCAGCACCGCGCCCACCTCGTCGCGCACCTTCAATCGGGTCTGGCTGTCCTTGTACCAGTCCTGTACCAAGACCTTCGGTGACTCCTCGGTCAGTCGTTGGAGCAAGGCCTTGGCGGCAAGGCGGACCTTCTGCTCATCGGCCTTGGAGAGCTTGTCGCGTCTGAGCAGGTCGTAGATCTCCAGCTCGTCCTCGGTGAGGCCGAGGCGAATGTGGCGTTCTTCCTCCTCACGCAGCTGTTGCGCGTAGGCGAGCAGCTCCTCGAAATCGGCATCCACGGTATTGCTGCCGGCGTTGTAGGTATCGATGATCTGCTGCAACCGTTCGGCGAAATCCCGCCGTGTGCTGTTCTGCGCCATCATCTGGGCGAGCTTCTTCTCCAAGAAGGCCCGCAGGTCCGAGATCTCGATACGCGGGTAGGTCACCGCCTTGAAGTCTTCCTTGAGCTTGTCGAAGTCGATGCGGCTGAGATCCCAGCTCATGCCCTTCTGGAGGATTCGGTAGGTCTCCTGCGCCTCCTTCACCTGGCCGAAGCCGTCCTCGACCACGACGCTCTCATCGAGCAGGTCGTTGATCTTGCGCACCGCGGTGTCCAGGTCCTGTTGCCCCAGGATGCTGTCGATCACGCCCCGCAGGTACTGAAACGCCGCCACCTGCCGCACGACGGGTTTGCCGAGTACCTCGGGCTTACAGGCCTCGTAGAGGCCGGTGATGGTGTTGGCGTAGACCCGGTACACCTTGCGCAGATCATCCTTGGCGAGCAGCGTGTCGGCCCAGCCGGCGAACAGGCCGACCTTACTGAACACGTCATCACCGCTCAGGGCTTGATCGATATCGATCTCCTGCTCGGCGCAGAACGCCTTGCCTTGGGCAACCGCGGCCTCCAGCAGGCCGAACAGTTCCTCCTTGTCCCTGATGGGCGGCTCGTCGTCGTCGCCCTGGCCGTAATCCTTCACGGCCTTCTTCAGGCGGCCCAGCACGCCGTAGTAGTCCACGACCTCGCCGCTGGTCTTGTCGATGCCGTTGATCTTGTGGGAGCTGACCCGGTTCGCCCGCGCGATGGTCTGCATCAGGCTGTGGTCCTTCTGCGGCTTGTCCAGGTACAGGGTCGAGACCGTCGGCGCATCGAAGCCCGTCAGCCACATGGCGCAGACGAAGACCAGCCGCAGCGGGTCGTCCGGGTCCTTGAAGCGGTACTCCAGGTCATGCCCCTGGGCGTCGACCTCCTCCAGGCGCTTGCGGTGCGGGCGAATATCCAGGCCCTTGTCGTCGAACTTCTGTTCCTCGCCGGCCTCCTCGCTGATGACCACGGCCATCTCCACCTTGCGCATGGTCTCGACGATGCGCTTCAGGCGCCGTTTCTCCAGCTCGTCCTGCGTCGACTTGATGCGACCGCGCAGCTGCTTCAGGTCTTCTTTCCAGCGGCGCTGCACCTTGTCGTACATCTTCACCGCCGTGAACTTGTCCACGGTGATCACCATGGCCTTGCCGAGATAGCCCCGGCGCGGGAAGTGCTCGACGATGTCCGCGGCGATGGCCTCCAGCCGGTCGTCCCGCACGATCACCGACAGCTCGTTGGCGAAGCGCTTCTCCAGCGCCTCCTGTTGGGTCTCGTCCAGGTGCTCGTCTTCGAGGATCTCGTAGAACTCCTCGCTCAGGTCCTCGTTCTGGTTCAGCACCTCCGGCACGCGCTTGTTGTAGAACAGCGGCACGGTGGCGCCGTCGTCCATGGACTGGCTGAAGTTGTACTCCGACACATAGTCGCCGAACCACTCGTTGGTCTTGCGATCCCGCCCCAGCAGGGGCGTGCCGGTGAAGGCCAGATACTGGGCCTTGGGCAGCCCGGCGCGCATGTTTTCCGCCAGGCCCTTGTATTGGGTGCGGTGCGCCTCGTCGACGATCACGACGATGTCGTCCCGGTCCGACAGCAACGGGTAGGCCCGGCCCTTGGGCCAGCGGAACTTGTGGATCAGCGTGAACACCAGCTTCTTGTGCTGGCCGAGATAGGCGCGCAGCTGCTCGCTGTTCTTCGGCTGCGCCGCGTCGGCCTTGCTCACCGTGCCGGTGTTCAGGAAGTTGCGGTAGATCTGCCCGTCCAGGTCCTCGCGGTCGGTGACGACGACGAAGCTGTAGTTGCCGGTGAGCTTGCGCAGGATCTTGCGCACATAGAAGATCATCGAGAAGCTCTTGCCCGAGCCCTGGGTGTGCCAAAAGACGCCCAGCTTGCCATCGAACTCCTCCCGCCGCAGGAACTTGTCGAAGCCCTTGTTGACGCCGATGAACTGATGGTTCTGGGCCACCACTTTTTGCGTGTCCTTGTGGTAGAGCACGAAGTTCTCGACGTAATCCAGCAGCCGCGCCTTGGCGCAGACACCGGCCAGGAAGCGCTCGACGCTGGTGCCCTGTTCCCGGATCTCCGCGCGCCGGATCTTCTCCTTCTCATCAATCGGGCGTAGCCAGTGGAAGAAGTGCTCCCACTCGGCGGTCATGCTGCCGACGCGGGTCTCGATGCCGTTGGAGAGCACGCACAACACATTGGGCAGGAACAGCTGCGGGATGTCGTGCTTGTAGTTGGTCAGGTTGTCGTCGAAGGCCGTGCGCAGCTTGATGTTGGAGTTCTTCAGCTCGATGAACACCAGCGGCAGGCCATTCACATAGAGCAGCACATCCGGGCGGCGGAAGCCGGCCTTGGCGCTGGAGCCCGTGCTCTGAATCCAAAGCTGGCTGACGGCGAGGAACCGGTTCTTGCTCGGGTCGTCGAAGTCGATCACCCGGACGCGTTCCCGTCGGGTGCGGCCCTTGGCGTCCTTGAACTCGACCCGCACCCCGTCACGGATCAGCCCGTCCAGCTCCCGGTTGGCCGCGACCATGGACAGGGCCTGGCGGTGGTCGGCGAGCCGCGACACCGCATCGATGATGCTCTTCTCCGGGATCGACGGATTGAGGTCCGTCAGCGCCGCCTTCAGGTGCCCCGGCAGGATCACATCGCGCTTATCGGTGCGACCGGTGCCGTCGTTGAGGTCCGCCGGATCATCGGTGAAGGCGTCGTGGGCGTCGTACCCATGCACGAACTGCAACCGTTGCAGCAGGGCCTGTTCGATATCGTCCTCTGAGATGATATTCGGCATGAGTTACTGCTTCGGTGCAGTCGAAGGGCTCGCGCTGGATCAACGCGATAAAGCGCTCGGCCTCCACGTCGCCAAGGGCCTCGGCGAGGGCGAGCAGACCGCGGCTTCGAATCTCGGTGTCGGTGATCATGGCGACATCTCCTGAATGAGCTTGAATCGCGGTTCAGCTCGCCGACGGTGTCAATCTGGCCTGAGACGCTTGAGGATCTACCCTTGCTCCGTCCGGCTTCAGCACGGCATCGCATCAGGCCTCGATGCGCAGGTGACGTGCAGGACACGAAGAACTGCGGCAGGCCGACGGCTGGGCGAGATCCTTGACCAGCGAGAAAGTATAGAACCGCGTTCGTATCCAGGACGATCTTCACGTCCACTCGTCCCGCATCGCGTTCTGGTAAGCCAGCGGGTCTTGGCTCAGCGTGACCGTTCCCGCGTGCCGGTTAATATCCTTCTGCTGCCCAGCCTGGTCTTCAGACGCCAGCACGATGACCTTAACGGAACCATTTTCCCGCCAATGCCGATAGGGCTCGGGCAGCTCGATCACGCCGTCCTTGAGCTGCGCCTCGAATTCGATGGCTTGCATGGGTTGATGTCCTCGTTGTTCGCCTCACGCGGCGCAAGTGTGCGAGCTGCGGTGTTCGCGATCAGCGGCGAAGGCGAGACAGGCCAGGATGTCTTGCTCCTCCAGCTCCGGATACTCGTCCAGGATTTGCTCATGGGACATCCCGCTGGCGAGCCAGCCCAAGACGTCGTAAACGGTGATCCGCATTTGGCGAATACAGGGCTGTCCGCCCCGCTTGCCGGGCTCGATGGTGATCCGCGGTGATGAAGTCATGCTTGTGTCTCCAAGTCTTGGGCCGTCGGCGCGTCGTCGCGCATGCTCGGCGGGAACTGGATGTCGAGGTCTTCGACCGAGAGTTTGCCGGAGATTAGGCGGGGGAGGAGAAGATCGCGAGTCTTCGTGAGCTTCTCGATTGGAGCTTCAGCGTGGCTTTGATCTGATTGGGCGAAGATCTCGCGATCAAACTGATCTTGAAACACGTCCGCAGCGGAGCAGGGGGATTCATTCGAGTAGCTTGCGTTTCTTTGCCAGAAATCGCCGCGTCTGCTCTCGAGCATTTCATCGTCCCTTTCCGGAAAAAAGAAATAGTTAGGCCAGCTCGGCACAAAGGTTTCACTGAAGAAAACCGTGTAGAGGGCAAAAAGCCGCGATCTCAATGCCCCCCGAATAATATGCGCTAGACGCGACCTTGTGCAAGTACGGTCGAATCTTGCTCATCAGACGATATCGCCTTTGCCGCGAAACGCCATTTGTTGCTATCAATGCTGTCGACGGTATCCCAATCCGTATCACGATAAATGACCCGCGCTCTCTGTTCAGACCATCTAAATTTCATCGCGAGATCTTTGCCATATGCGAGCTCTATGATGTTGCCAAGCCGTTGGATCTCTCATGACTGGGGAATGCCCTTGACGAACTCGGTGCTCTCATGGCCAGGAAACCGCATGCGAACGAACCATTCTCGGTAGAGTTCCTCGGCCATCTTTTCGAGCAGGGAAATGCGGCGCTTGTTGGTCTCGATCAGGTCGTCGTAGGCCGTCAGGATCGCGGCGATCTTGCGTTGGACGTCAATATCTGGATACTCGAACTCGAACTTCTTGAGTTCTCCGATAGCCATTCGCACTTGGTTCGCGCTTCCTCGCGCTCTCGATTCGATGTGGTGTTTGAAGAGAATCGTTCTCGTTAGATGCCAGAAGAAGTCTGGATCTACTTTGTTCTTGTCCTTGACTCTTAGGCACGCGGCATTCTGATTGAGGTATGCGCCGTCCCAGTCGCACGATACTCTTGAGGTTCGCCCTACCACGCTTCCTGGTTGGGTCGGATGAGAGCCAACAGTCGCAATCAATATGTCTCTTTCGTACAGTTCATGCTTGGCGTAAGTTTGACGCGAGGATTCAGGCAGACACTTGTCGTCCTTTGCGACAATGGTGCCGTCGATCATATTAGAGACTCTAACAACGGGAATGCCTCGGTCGACGTACTCGTTTTCAGACCAAGCGCCGCCATTGACAACCGAGCAATAGGTATCTAGCTGCATTGCCATCTATTCGCCAGCGACTGCCCTGATGTTTGCTTCAATCACTTGCTGTAGCTGATTCGCGGAATGTGCAAGCTCGACGAGTTGGTCGGCAAGATCTACGATATCAGATACGAATTCCTCTTCCGTCTTCCCATCCTCCTCAATCACCACCCCCACATACCGCCCAGGATTCAGCGAGTAGTCCTGCTCCTCGACCTCCTCGGGAGCGGCCAGCTTGCACAGGCCGGTGACGTCCTCGTAGCGGGCCTCGGGGAAGCGCTCCTGTAGCCATTGGATGTGGCCGAAGTAGCCCTCGGCGTCTTTGACCTCGGTATGCAGGGCCTCCAGGGCGGTCTTGAGCTGCCGGGTGGCGCGGTCGGCGCTCTGGCGCTTGCCGGCGGCCTTGGCCTGCTCCGCGAGGGTCTTCTCGTGGCGGCGCACGGCCTTGTCGACCTGCTTTAGGCAATCGTGCAGGCCGGTGAAGAAGGGGTCGTAGGTCGCCCGCAGGCGTTTTTGGGCCTGGTTCTTGGCATCGATTGCGGCGGGCGAGCCGCCGGCTGCGCCGTTCTCGGACAGATAGGCGCGAAAGGCGTGCTCCAGCGGGGCGAGGTCGGCCCAGATCTTCACCAGCGCGGCGACGGCCTGCTCGCCGGCCTGGTCGTCCAGCACCTCGGTGATCTGTGCGGAGACGGGCTCGACCCGGGCCTTGTTCTCGGCCAACTGCGCCATGCCGGCCTGGAGGTAGCGGTCGATGAGGTCCAGGAACTCCCCGCGGCGGCCCTTGTGCAGGCGGCTGATGATGGCGATGTTCTGGACCTGGGCCTCGGAGAACTCCCGGTGGGCGCGGTCGATGGGGGTGAAGATGTTGCGCGCGTCGATGAACAGGATCTTGTCATCGGTCTTGCCCTTGTCGAAGAACCACAGGGTCGCCGGCAGGGTGACGGTGTAGAACATGTTCGACGGCAGCGTGAGCATGCCGTAGATCAGGTTGTGCTCGATCAGGGTTTGGCGGATGTCGGCCTCGGAGTGGCGGGCATCGGAGGCGGAGTTGGCCATGACCAGGGCGGCGCGGCCCCCGGGCGAGGCCTTCGGGTCGTCCTCGTCCGGCTCCTTCAGGGAGGTGGCGAACAGGTTGATCCACAGGTAATTGGCGTTGGGGACGGTCTCCTTGCCCTGGTCGGATTTCTTGGCCTTGGTCTTCTTGCGCGGGACGCCGTAGGTGTTGAAGCGGCGGTCCTTCTCCACCGCGGACAGGGAGACGTCGTCGACGTTGAAGGGCGGATTGGCCAGCACGTAGTCGAACCGGCCGAAGGACTGGTGGTGGTCGTCGTAGTAGGAGATGCCCTGGAGGATCTCACCGCGCAGGCCGTTCACGGCGAGGTTCATGCGCGCGAGCTTGACCGTCTCCGAGCTCTTCTCCTGGCCCGAGACGAACACGCTGGTGTCCTTGCCCTGGGCCTCCAGCTCCCGGCGGTGCCGATTGATGAAGTCGGCGGACTGCACGAACATGCCGCCGGAGCCGCAGGCGGGGTCGAACACGGTGCCGCCGTGGGGCTCGATGATCTCCACCATCAGGCGCACCACCGAGCGCGGGGTGAAGAACTCGCCGCCGCCCTGGCCCTCGGCCAGCGCGAAGTTGCCCAGGAAGTACTCGTAGATCTGCCCGAAGACGTCGCCGGTGGCGTCGTCCGGGATGTTGTCGAACTGGCGCAGCAGGTCGAAGGGCAGGTGCTTGGTCTCCTCGGTGCGCACCAGCCGGTAGTACTCCTCTTTGGGCAGGCTGCCCTCGAGCTCGGGCTTGAAGCGCTCGATGGACGCCATCGCGGTCTCGATGGCCCGGGCGATGTCGGCGTCTTCCGGCAGGTTCAGCAGGTAGCTGTAGCGGGCGTGGTCCGGCAGGTAGAAGCCGCACTTGGTCACCGCGATCTCGTCGCGCCGCTTCTCGCGGCGGGTGCCCTTGAGCTGCTCGAACTCGGCGTCGATGGCGTCCTCGTGGCGACGATAGTTGATGTCCGCGAACTTGAGGAAGATGAGCCCGAGTACCGGGGTGCTGTACTCCGTGGCCTTGAGGTCCGAGTTGGCCCGTAGGCTGTCGGCGGCGGACCAGAGGTCGTTTTCAAGTTGCTTGAGCTGGTCGCGGGTCATTGATGGTTGAGCTGTCCTGTCTGCATCTGAAAAACAGTCTGTCGAACGAAGGGAAGCCGCATAAGGCCGAGCCGCGCCGAGACCTCGGTTTGCGGGATTGCGGCGATGATCCGGTATTCGGATTTTCCCACAATCCATGGCTTGTGTGCTTCTAGTGCAGCGCTGCGGAAGTCCCGAGGCCACCGGCGCTGTGGGAGCGACTTGCAGTCGCGATCTTCCGCGTCGCGGCAGTCGCGATTGCAAATCGCTCCCACAGGTGCCGCCGGTCTCGTCAGTTTCGCGGCAAAGCACTAGCCGGTCTAGATCGCCGCCTGGCAAGCGAATACGAATCGACGCAGCGTGGCGTCCGCTCAAGCCCGAAATGCGGCTCGGGACGGGGGTTCGGCGCGTAGTCGAAAGCAGTGATCGAAGTTCATGCTGTGCAGCGTCTTGATCGCAATACGCTGCTGTTCCGGATCGACGGCGCTGACATCGAGGCGGAAGTGGTACCCGGACTGGGTCTCGATCAACACCTCCGCGCCCTCCCAGCGCAGGCTCACCAACTGCTCCATCTCATCCATCTCCGGCACCCGCCCATGGGAGACGGACACACCCCGCTCCTCCGGCGGCAAGAGATGCTCGAACCTCAGCATCCGCAGCAAGGTCAGGCCGAAGATGTCCATGACACCGTCGCCGTGGCGAATCGCGAAGGAGACGATCAGATCATCGTCGCGCTCGATGGAAACGAAGTCGACGATCTCGGGTTGCAATGGGGATTGGTTGTTGGCGGTCATCTCGTGGGTTGCTCCGGAAGCTCTCCGGGCTCATTGGCGATGTCCGCCGGGAGTGCAAACGCGGTGGCGAAGGTGAGTGGCGTCATCATCATCACGCCGCCGTCCTGGCGATGGATCGCGGCCTCCTCATAGACGCGATCGAACAGCGCATCGGCCTCGTCCGCGGCCACCACGATCGTGACCAGGCGCATCAGCGACGGCTCCGGGAGTCGCCCGCGCCGCCCGGGGGGGCGGCGCAGCTGCGAATGGCCGCGGCAATAGACGCTGTTTGCGCGCAGGATGCCCTGCTGGTCGCGCAGCCAGCCCAGCAGACGCCGCTCGGTGCCGTCGTCGGGCAGGATGCAGGAGATGAGCTTGGCGGCGCCGCCCGGGATGGCCGGCGCAGGTTGCGTGTCGCTCATGGCGCATCCCCCTGCGCCGCTACGCGGTCCAGGAGCTCGCGGGGGATATAGGTCGCCATCTTCTCGATGGGCATGATGTAGGCCATGCCGGCGCCGGGCACATGCAGTTCCGCGGCACGGTAGATGGCCTCGAAGACCGCGTCCTGGTAGTCGGTGGCGACCAGGATGTTGACGACATCCTTCTCCGCCTCCACCGCGATGCCCAGCAGTCCGAGCCGCTCGCGGGCGCCGATGCCGCGGGCGTGGTAGACCAGCGCGCCGGTGGCCCCCATCGCCTGTGCGGCCTTGATGACGGTGTCGCCGCGCCCGGTCGAGACGATGCAGGTAATGATGGCCACATCGGTCAGGTAGGTGATCTTGTCGTCGTTCATACCGGTGTTTGGATCTCTTGCTCGGGGTGGATGACCGGCGCTTGCAGGGCGGCCCGCTCCTGAATCTTGGCCCGCATGCCTGCCCAGAGGCCCGTCAACAGCACGCTGATGATCGGGCCGATGGAGGCCATACAGAGGATGCCGAAGCCCTCGACGGCCTGGGTCGCGTTGCCGAACCCGAGCCCCATGGCCAGCACCAGCGGCACCGTGATGGGGCCGGTGGTGACGCCGGCGCTGTCCCAGGCGACGTTGACGAACTCCTCCGACGACACCGCGGTGAGGGCCGCCGCCAGCAGGTAGGGCGGCACCACTAGCCAGACCAGCGGCAGGTCGAAGATCAGCTTGGTCAGGCCCAGCGCGATGCCGCAGGCAACGCCCACCGAGACCGCCATGATCAGGGTGCGCTTTTTGAAAAACCCGTTGGTCAGCTGCTCCGCGGTGACGCCGAGCGCGTTCAGGGCCGGCTCGGCGATGGTGGCGCCGAAGCCGAGCACCCAGGCGAACACCAGGGCCAGGGTCAGCCCGACCGCATAGACGTACAGCGGCGAACCCGCCGCCCCCGGCACCTGCATGAAGGCGGCCGGCACCAGCGCCCCGGCGGCCCCGCCGAGCTTGGACAGTCCGTAGGTCAGGCCCAGGTTGAACAGGCACATGCCGATCACCGTCAGCCCGATGCCGAGCCACATCTCCCGCGGGCGCGGCAGCGGCTCCTTCAGCACCAGCTTCAGGATCAGGAACAGGAAGATCACCAGCGGCAGGATGGCGCGCAGCCCCAAGACGATCTCGACCCCCGGGCTGCGCGCGTACCAGGCCAGCGTCTCGGTGGGCATGGCCGCCGCCGCGGCGTTGGCGGCGGCGAGCACCTCCGCCGGCGTGACCGTGCCGGCCACATAAAAGGTCAGCAGCAGCACGCCGATGATGGGAAACAGCGATGCCAGGGTCACGATGCCGAAGCCGGACAGACCGGAATCGCCGCGCCCGGCGGCGGCCGCGATGCCGATCCCCAGCGCCAGCACCAGCGGCACCGTGACCGGCCCGGTGGTCACGGCGCCGGCATCCCAGGCGAGCCCCAACACCTTGGCCAGCTCCACATCGCTGGCGCCGTAGAGGGTCAGCCCGATCACCGGCACCAGGGCGGCGTAGATCAGCGGCTTCAGGCTCCAGCCGTAGAGAAAGCGCAGCGTGCCGAGCACCGCCGCCAGACCGACACTGGCGCCGATCACCAGCACCAGGGCGTCAGACCATTGATTAAGCAGGACCCAGAGATAGGGCGCCCGCTCCGGCGAGACGTTCTGCCCGGCGGCCTGCAGCGCGCCGATGGCCGGCTCCGCGAAGGTCACGCCGATGCCGAGCAGCAGCGTGATGAACAGCACCAGCGGCAGCGGCGACTTGCGCGGCAGGCTGTGCCCGATGACCTCGCCGAAGGGCATCAGCCCGAGCTTCAGGCCCTCCATGAAGAACATCAGCCCGACGATCACCGCGAACAGCCCGGCGGTGATGAGCCAGGAGTCCGCCACCAGCTGGCGCAGGATCAGGACCTGGAACAGCGCCAGATAGAGCCCCAGCGGCACCACCGCCTTGACCTGGTCCATGAAGCGCACCGAGACATAGGGGCGCAGCAGCGCCGCGACCTCGTCCGCCTGCAGCCGGATGGGTTCGGGTGCAGGGGACGGCAGCGCCTGCCCCTGGGCGTCTCGAGGCAGCGGTGGCAGCAGGGCGTTGTAGCTGACCTCCCGCCGCCCGGCGCCGATGGCTTGGAGATAGTCTCCGTATCTAAGCGTGGGATTCATGCCGTGTTACCGTAAGCGACGTGGGGATCAGAAATTCCATCTTAGTCCCGCCGTTAATTGGTTGCCTTGTCTGCTTCCGTCCTGGTCAAGGGAGCGGTCGCCGACCAGATTCAGGTACAGGTAGCGATCAAATTCCTTGAGCGCGTAGCGCAGCCCGACCACCGCGTACTTGACGCGATACGCGCCGGCGAGGGGTTGGCCGGAATCCGGACGCAGCCAATTCCAGCCGCCGACGAGCCACCACTTGCCGCGCAGCCGACGCTGGGCATACAGCTCCGAACCCCAGCCGTCGAAGTAGTTGTCCTGGTCGGTGGTCTCGTGATTGCGCAGCCGCGCGAGCACCGTTGCCAGATACCAGTCGTCATCAAACCAGCGGGCACCCAGCACCAGCGCCGTCGCATCCCCATCGATGCCGCGAGACCGCAGCGCGGGCGCCTTGGCATCGGGTACCTGCGCGTGGTTGTAGGCGATGCCGAGGGAGAAGTGCTCGCGGGTGGCGAGAATCGCGCTCAATCCCAGTGTCTTGCCGTAGCGCTGGCCGTCGATTCGCGGGATCGGCTCGCCGTCCTGGAACTGCAGGTTCAGGCTGAAGGGCTCGATGCCCCAGCGATCGGGCAGGAAGTCGATGAGTACCCGGGTCTGGAAGGCATTGTCGGCACGTCCTGTGCCCGTGTAGCCGCCATCGGTGCCCGCGTTGTAGGTGCCGCTGGCCGATCCTCCGGTGGCGGCGAAGCGGTCTGTGAAGCCGCTGACCTTGTAGTAGACCGACCAGGCCTTGCCGGCGATCAGGAACAGATTCGGCGACTCGTAGCCGACATAGAGCAGGCGGCGGAAGAAGGTGTCCCCGCGACCGCCGTCGGGGTTGTTGGCATTCGCTAGCACGCCGAGTTCTTCGAGCAGCTTGAATCCCGCCTCGCCCCGTGCAAACAGCCACTTCCGTGGCCAGACCTGGTAGCGGCCCTGCACGCCGATGCGCGAGCTGCCGTCTTCGACCCCCTGGGACTCGGGTTCCCATCGATAGCGTACGCGCAGGCTGCCGTAGACACCGAGTTCGTTGGGCTCCGGCGCCGGCTGTCCCTGCGGCGCAGCATCGGCGTCCTGGATCGCCTGCTCCTGTTGTCCCGTCAGCGGGTCTTCCGTCGCGGCCTGCTCGCGCGCTTCCGGCGCGGCGGCCGGGGCCTGCGAGTCGTTGATGGCCTCCCAAACCGCCGATATGTCCGGCGTTTCGGCAGGCGCCGGGCCGGGGAGCCCGGCTAAGGCGAGTGATGCCGCGCTGGCGAGTAGCAGTCGCGAAGTCGTGCCCATGATGGTTGCGCTGCGCCGACGGAGCGGCAGCCGCTACCGCGCCGGGGGCTCGGCGGCGCCGAGCAGACGATCAACGGAGTGCAGCCCCCAACGGTCCACCAGGCGCTCGATGGCGAGGGCAGCGCGCACGCTGTTGCCGGCCGCGTCGAGTCGGGGCGAGTAGGCGACGATCGCCCCCCAGCCCGGCACGACGGCCAGGATGGCGCCGCTGACGCCGCTCTTGGCGGGCAGCCCGACGCGGGTCCACCAACGCCCGCTGTCTTCGTACATCCCGGCGATCACCATGGCGGCGAGGACGGTGCGTGCGTTCTCCCGCTGCAGGATGCGCTTGCCGGTGGACGGTTGGATGCCGCCGCTGGCCAGGGTTGCGCCCATGGCGGCGAGGTCTTCCACCCGCACCCCGACGATGCAGGCCTCCAGATAGCGATTGACCACGTCGTCCACGTCGCCATCGAGCCGCTCGGCGGTCTGCATCTGGTAGGCGAGGGTATAGGTCAGCGAGCGCGGGGTGGCACGCCAGGCCTCTTCGATGGCCAGGGGGCGGTGGGCCAGCCCTGAGTAGAGTTCGACGACGGCGCCGATCTTCGCCGCCGGTGTGTCGCCCTCGATGTAGCTGTGGGTGGCGATGGCGCCGGCGTTGACGAGGGGGTTCTGTTGCGAGGTCGGGCGCACGGCGCCGGCGGCCACGGCGTTGTAGGGCAGTCCGGTGGCGCTGACCCCGATGCGTTCGATCATGAAGTCGACGCCCCGCTGTTCCAGCGCCAGTGCGTAGGTGAAGGGCTTGGAGATGGACATGATCGGGAAACGGGTCTCGGCGCGGCCCGCGCCGAAGCTGCGCCCGTCGATGAGGGTCACGGCGACGGCCAGGTCGTCGGGGTCGCTGCCGTCGACGGCGCCGGCGTAGACCTCGCCGTCTTGGTTCGACTGGAGTTCGGCGAGTACCGCTTCGGCGTCCCGCTTGAGCTCGGCGAGGTCCAGCGCGGCGACGGCGCTGGTCGCGTCCACCTGGGCGCAGCCTGCGTGCAAGCGTTCGCCATCGACGCGGTAGTCGTCGGGCTGCGACTCCCGTGCCGCGACCTGGCCGCCCAGGACGACCAAGAGGGCAAACGGGAGGGCGAGGGCCCGGCGCAGTCGCAGGATTCGGGCGGAACCTGTCGGGCGGGCGCCAGTGGGGCAGGGGGCTTGGCGGCGAACGCTCATTCCGCCGGCTCCGCGACGGCCGTCGCATCGACCTGTACGTCATCCTCACCGGGCAGCGCGTCCCAGACCTTGCGGAAGTCGTCGTCTTCGAGCAGCGTCTCCAGCTGCCCCGGATCGATGCCCAGGCCGGTCTCCGGCATCACCGAGTAACGCTTCAGCAGCGGATTGATCAGCAGCGCCCGGCGGGCGGCGGCGCTGGCGGCCTGCATGTCGCCGGCGCGGGCCTCGGCGTCCGCCAGCACCAGCCAGCCGGCGTCGCCGTCCTTGTAGCGCTCCACCGCTTCGGTGGCCAGCTGCTTGGCCTCGGCCAGCGCGTCTGCGGCCTTTTCCGGTTGATCCTCCCAGCGGGCGGCGGCGGCGAGTGCCATGCGGGCATCCTGCACGGCAACCTGGGACAACCGGATGCCCAGCAGTCGGTTGAGTTCCTTGATGGGGGTCGGGTGGTCCTCCACGTGCAGGTCCACCAGCCGGTCGTTGGCGCCCATGTAGCCGCTGCCGGCGCGTACCACCAGGAGCGCCGCGGACTGGCGACCGCGGGCATCGCCGCCGGCGGCCTGGCCTGCGGCCAGCGCCGTGACCAGCCGTGTCGGCAGCTCGCCGTCGGTGGTCTCGAATGCGGCGGCCATGGCGTCCACCACCTCGGGCCCCGCCAGCAGGTTGCCTTGGGCGGCGTAGCCATCGCCGGTCTTGCCGCCGGACCAGGGCAGGGTCTCCTCACCCGTATAGGTGGCCGCGGCGCCGTCCGCCGCCACCAGGCCCACCTGTCGCTGGGCGCGCAGCGGATCATCCGCCAACAGTCGCTCGATGGTCTCTGCCGGTTCGACACCGGACTCCAACAGCCCCAGCCCCTGCGGGCCGTACAGGATGTTGCCGCGCGCCTGGGTCGCCAGCGCGCCGACATCGGCCCGCGCGTGGGGCACCACCGAGCCGACCCCGAAGTACTTGGACTGCACCGCCACGCCCAAGTCGCCGGTGCCCGGATCGCGGGCGACGATGGAGAAGGTGGCAATCCAGCCATCGTCCGCGCTGACGGACGTGGAGAGCAGCAACAGTGCGAGCACGGACCACAGCCAAGGGCGGCGGACCGCTGGGCGCGGTGTGGGTGTCAGGGCGGATCTGAAACGCGTGTGAGCCACGATATCTCCTGTCAGAGTGATGATGGGCGTGTCGGCCGCCAAGGCGGCAAGGAGTGCCTAGCGATTGTCTCACGGGGCCGGCCTGAACAAGGTACTTACGGATGACGAGCGCGACCTCATCTGCGCAGAGCTGCTGCTGCGCCTCCCGCAACCTCGGGGTAGCGACCGGGCGTCTTGCGGTCGCCGACGATGGATTGGGTTAGCGAAGCGTAACCCGACGATGCGAGTCCTTGACCCGTTGATTGTCGGGTGACGCTATCGCCAACCCGACCTACCCCCTGATCGCCCCCGCCATCGCCAGGGACCGCGCCCCCAGGCTCAATGCGACTCCACCTGCCCCCCATGCGCAGCCAGCCAAGCATCCAGCGCGAACGGCTTGGTCGCGTCGAGCAATGCCTCGGCGAGGGCGCCGCGCTGGGCGCTGGACAGGCTGCCCAACCGCGCGCGCTGCTCGGCGCTCGGCTCGCCGATCCGGCGCCCAAGCAGCTTCAGCAACATGTCGATCTCGGCGGCCTTGCGGCCTTCCTCGCGGCCTTCCTCGCGGCCTTCGTCGAAGACCTCTTGATAGAACCGGGTCTGCTTCAGGTCGGTCTGTGGTAGGTGCAGCATCTTGACGATCTCCTGGCGAGAGAGGGTGGGAAACTTGTAGACCAGGATGGTCTCCAGCAGGTCCAGCACGACCAGGCGCTCATTGGGCGGGCGCGGCTCGGCGGCCAAGTCGCGGGCCTCGGTCGCGGCGGCGGCCTCGTCGAGCATAATCAGCCGGGCCAGCCGCGCCCCGGTGCCGAGCCCCGGACGACCAATCAGGTCGGCCAGGTAGACCCTCGCGCAGCACGCCGGCCTGCTCCAGCGGCAGATAGGCCGCGTCTAGGCCCAGGTTTCCGCGTCCCTCGCCTGAGTCGCTCCACAGCAATGATTCCCGCGTTGCCCTAGGCCGCAATCCGTCGCCGGCTCCGGGTAGACCACGACGGCGACCCAGGGTTGGCGGATGCGGTGGCGGTACAGGAACAGGAAGATCGAGGCAAACCAGCGACTGTAGAAGCCCCGTCGGCGTTGGAACTGGTTCTCGCTGAATATCACCGGCAGGTCCGGTCGGCTGGTCGCCGGCGCGAGCACGCCGTCGAGGCGGAATGCGGTCTGCTTGACCTCAATGGAGGCGAGCGCATAGGCAACGGGCGGCGGCGGTAGCCCGGCGAGCTCGAACAGGGTCGCCGGGCGCTCTTGAAATAGGCGATAGAGCAACGGATCGGTGTGCATCGGCCAAGACTTCAGCGATCTGCGGGAGACCGCATCCTGGCACGGGCAGCGTGCAGTGAAATCCATCCGAGCACCGCGCAAGTTCGGCATCCTGCGCGCCAACTGCCGCGCCGAGATCGTCGCCGCCGCCACCGGACCGGCGGCCCTGTTCGACGCCTACCTCCACCGCGCGCTCAGCCGCAAGGTCGGCGGTCCGGCGGCCCTAGCCCCGAGGGCCGCGCGCTGCCCGACAGCCCCTGGACCCAGGCCCAGACCCGCCGCTGGCTCGGGCGCCTCGCCTATGAGACGCAGCGGCGCGGGCGGACCATTTTTCGAATCGAGGACCTGCTGCCGGACCGGGCGAATCGCTGGGTCTGGCCAGGGCCTTC
>CALOBA010000036.1:0-103014 GCA_942491465.1 uncultured Gammaproteobacteria bacterium | reverse complement strand
TGGCATCGACGAAGAGATCTCATCGGCTTCGTACCCGAGGATCAGTCGGGCGGCCGGGTTCATGCGGTACACATTCCCCGCGCCATCGGCCAGGATGACACCCTGTTCCAGGCTGTCGAGGGAGATCCGCGCGGCCTCCTCGCTCTGCGCGAGCCTCGCTTCGAGTTCGCGACGCCGATCCAGCTCCTCGCGCTCGGCCGTGACGTCGGCGAAGACCGACAGCACGTGCGTGGCGACACCGTCTGCGAGGACGGGCTGTGAGTTGACCCGGAGCCAGACCCTGGTTCCATCGGGGTGGTGGACACCCATGAGGGCATCGACGACGGGTCGGGCTGTTCGCAGTGCCTGCATCGCCGGATGGTCCTCGCCGGGCCAGGGTGATCCATCGGGGTGGATCGCCCGCCAGCGCGGATCGGTCGACACCCGCCCGGCCAACTCGTCGGCGCTGAGACCGAGCACCCGTTCGGCGGAGCGATTCCACTCGATGATCGATCCGTCGACGCCTTGGAGCACCACGCCTTCGAGCATCGTGTCGACGATCAGCGACTTCGCCGCCTCGCTGGCGGCCACCCGTCGTGCCAGCTCGATCTCGTCGACGCGCGCCAACTCCTGCTGCACGAGAGCCCCGAGATGCCCCAGCGCCTCACGTTGCGCGGCGTCGAGGCGACGTGGACGCCGGTCGATGGCGCACAACGTTCCCATGGGCAACCCCGTCGGGTCCCGGACGACCTGGCCTGCGTAGAACCCGATGTGGGGCGCGCCGACGACCAACGGGTTGTCGTGGAAACGGTCGTCCTCGGCTGCGTTCTCGACGATGAGCTGGGAGACGTCGTCGGCGATGGCGTGCCCGCAGAACGAGACGTCACGAGAGGTCTCGGTGGCGTCCAGACCGACCCGTGCCTTGAACCACTGGCGATCCCGATCGACCAACGAGACCAGGACGATCGGCACGTCGAGGATGACCGCTGCCAGCTTCACCAGGCGATCGAAACGTTCTTCTGCGTCGGTGTCGAGCAGGGACAGCCCGTGGAGTGCAGCGAGACGGGCGTCTTCGCGTGCGTGGGGGCGCGGCGAGATCATGGTCGCGCCATCGGCAGACATGGCGCCTTGTTGAACAGCTGGTCGGCGGGCCCGGCGGCGATGGTCGCCACGTCGCCGCGTCGACCCGCAACCTACACTCACCGCCCATGAGGGAATCGAGGGCCGACGGCACCCGTACCGCGCCAACGCAGTCCGGCCCCCCGGCCACGGGGGCGACGACGTGAGCAACCGCCTGGTCCTTCGTGGGGCTCGCCACCCCGGTGACATCGCCGTGGCCGACGGGGTGATCGTCGCCATCGGCGACATCGCTGCCGAGGCGGGCGACACGGTGATCGACATCGACGGCGACATCGTCACCGCAGGGTTCATCAACACCCACCACCACCTCTATCAGTGGATGACCCGGGGTCGAGCCGTCGGCTGCAATCTGTTCGACTGGCTCACCACGCTGTATCCGGTGTGGGGTCGCCTCGATGCCGCCGACGTCCATGCCGCAGCCACGGTCGGGCTCGGCCAGCTGGCCCTGACGGGCTGCACCACGGCGTTCGATCATCACTACGTGGTGCCCCGTGGTGACGACAGCGTGTTCGATGCCATCGTCGAGGCCGCAGGCGCCATCGGGGTCCGGCTCCATCTGAGCCGCGGGTCGATGGATCTGGGCGAGAAGGACGGCGGTCTGCCGCCCGACCACGTCGTCGAGGAACGCGACGCCATCCTGGCCTCGACCGAGCGCCTCATCGCCGACCACCACGACGGCGACATGGTGTCGGTGGTGGTCGCACCGTGCAGCCCGTTCTCGGTCACCGGCGAGCTCATGGTCGAATCCGCCGAGCTGGCCCGCCGCCATGGCCTGCGCCTGCACACCCATCTCTGCGAGACCATCGACGAGCAGGACCACTGCCTCGAACGTTTCGGACGTCGCCCCGTCGAGCAGATGGCCGAGTGGGGTTGGATCGGCGACGACGTGTGGATGGCCCACGGCGTCCACTTCGACGACCACGAGATCGCAGCCCTCGGCGCCGCGGGCACGGGTGTCGCGCACTGTCCGTCGTCCAACGCCCGCCTCGCCGCCGGCATGTGCCGGGTCACCGACTTACGTGCGGCCGGTGCCCCGGTGGGACTCGGGGTCGATGGCGCCGCCAGCAACGAGGTCGGCGGGCTCTTCGGCGAGCTCCGCCAAGCGCTCTACACCGCACGGCTGCGAACCATGGAGCCCGATGCCCTGATGCCCGCTGACACCTTGGCGCTGGCAACTGCCGGCGGCGCAGCCTGTCTGGGGCGCAGCGACATCGGTCGCCTCGAGGTCGGCGCCGCCGCGGACCTGGCGGTGTGGCCCGGCGACGACCTCGGCGACATCGCCGATCCGGTCACCGCACTGGTGATGGGCAGCGACCGCAGAGTGCGGCACCTGCTGGTGGCCGGGAGTCCGGTGGTCACCGACGGCGAGCTGACCGGCGTCGACATGGCTGCGGCCCGGCGAACGCTCGCAGGCCGGGCCTCCCGGCTCTGGGACTGAGCGTGAGCGGCGGTGCAACCGATCTGGCCACGATGCTGGCCGGGCTCGGCATCACCCGCCGCCCGGGGGTCTACGTGTTCGTGCAGGTCGACGGCACGCCGTCCGCGTCGGCCGTCGCGCTCGGCGACGGCGTCGAGGCCCTGATCACCGAGGCCGAGGGCACGACCGCGGTCGTCACCGCCGAACGGGCCCGAGCCGAGGGCTGGGCCTCCGATTTCGAGGCCGCTTGGCTGACCCTCGACGTCCACAGCGCCCTCGAGGCCGTCGGCCTCACCGCAGCCGTCTCGACTGCACTCACCGCCGAGGGCATCGCCTGCAATGTGCTCGCAGGCTTCTACCACGACCACATCCTCGTCCCAGCCGACCGAGCCGACGACGCGATTGCCTGCCTCGAGCAACTGCGCGGCTCAGGGTGAACCGATGAGGTAGACCGGGTGGGCGAGCAAGTGGCGGCGAACCACGGGGGTCCTTCACAGCCTCGCTGCCCTCCGACGCAGTTCTGGAGCGACATGAACCGACCACCGACGATCATCTCCTGCGCTGCGGCGATGGCGCTCATGCTCGTGCTCGGGGCCTGCGGGGACGACGACTCGTCAGCCGCCGAGCAACCGGCTGCCACGGCCGTTGCGGAGGCGGCCGAGGCCCCACCAGACGTCGAGGCCGCAGACGACACCAGTGCGGACGAGACTGCCGCAGTCGACGGCGAGTCCGACCCCGATGACGCCGATGCCGACACCAGCCCCGAGGGCGGCGAGGTCACTGTGCCCGATGTCGGACTCCTCGAGGTCACCTTCGTCGACGACAGCCGGGCCACGCCGGCGAGCTTCTCCGACCCAGGCAGTGACAGCCGCAGCCTGCGAACCCTCATCGCGTATCCCCCCGATGCCGATCCTGGGGCCGTACCTGCGTCGCCGTACCCGCTCGTGCTGTTCGCGCACGGCCTGTACTCAACGCCCGAGGGCTACTTCCCTCTCATCGCCGCGCTGGCCGACGCGGGCCACGTGGTCGTGGCTCCCGAATTCCCCCGTACCGGCGCATCGAATCGCGGGGGTCCCGATGCCCGTGACAACGACAACCAACCGGGCGACATCAGCTTCCTGATCGACTCCATCACCGATCTCGCCGACGATCCCGACTGGGAGCTCGAAGGGCTCGTCGACACCGAGCGCATCGTCGCGGCCGGCCATTCCAACGGCGCCATCACGACCTACGGTCTGGTAGCCAACAGCTGTTGTCGCGACGACCGCATCGACGCTGCGATCCCCATCGCCGGGACACCGGCACCGCTCGGCGGCGACTACGACTTCGACGACGTGGTCCCCATGCTGTTCGTCCACGGCACCGACGATGCCCTGATCCCCTACGAGGCATCGGTCGGCACGTTCAACGAACTGACCGCCGTAAAGGGCCTGCTGACCCTGGGCGGAGGCGACCACAGCAGTTTCACCCGGCCCGACAGTCCCTTCTTCGACGACGTGGTCGACACCATCGTCGACTTCGCCGCGTTCGTGCTCGACGGCGATGCCGACGCCGGCGCTCGGCTCGCCGAGCCCCGCGCCGCTGCGGCAGCCGAGCTGATCTTCGCCTCCGAGGGCGGGACCGACGTACGCGTCGAATCCGCCGACGAGGACCTCGACCGCC
The DNA here is from genome assembly GCA_942491465.1 of uncultured Gammaproteobacteria bacterium. Taxonomy (GTDB): domain Bacteria; phylum Pseudomonadota; class Gammaproteobacteria; order Chromatiales; family Chromatiaceae; genus CALOBA01. The sequence continues at coordinate 98,816 of CALOBA010000036.1, read as the reverse complement.
AGGTCTCGGTCCAACCCGCCATGGACCTCGTCGACGGCCAGACGGTGACCGTCACCTGGGAAGGGTTCCTGCCCGGCCAGGTCGTGAACGTCGTGCAGTGTTCCGAGGGCGGGACCGGTGGCAACGAGGTCTGTGAGATCGCCGGCGGCAAGATCCTCCAGCCCAACCCGACCGGCGACGGCTCGCTCGAGCTCGAGATCATCGTCGGCCCGGTCGGTACCGGCACCTGCGATGCCTCCACCGACGACTGCGTGATCGTCGTCAACGACGCCGGGCTCCCCGACCCCGATGCCACCATCCGGATCCCCATCTCCTTCGCCGGCTGAACGAACCAGCCTGATGGCCGCCCGCCGTCAAGGCCTACGAGCCGAGAGAATTCTCGACGGGCGCCGCCAGTAGCCTGGCCCACCATGAGTCGTCGCTACGAAGACCTGGCCGGGCCGGACATCGCCGAGGCGATCACGCCGTCGTCGGTGCTGGTGCTGCCGATCGGTGCCGTCGAACAGCACGGCCCGCACCTGCCGTTGTCGGTCGACCACGTCATCGCCCACGAGACCGCGACCGCCCTGGTCGACCGCGGGGGTGACGAACTCGATGTGTGGCAGCTCCCGACGTTGTCGATCTCGAAGTCCAACGAGCATGCCTGGTCCCCGGGGACCCTGTGGCTGTCGGCCGACACGATGATGGCGGTGCTGCGCGACATCGGCCGCTCGGTCGCCACGACCGCGGCCACCAAGCTCGTGCTCCTCAACAGCCATGGCGGCAACACCACCCTGCTCAACACGGCGCTGCGCGAGCTGCGCCTCGAGTTCGGGCTGCAGACCTTCCTGGCGCATTCGGCGCTGCCTCCCGCCTATGGCGGATCGTCGACCGCCGAGGAGCTGGGCATGGGTATCCACGGCGGCCGCGACGAGACCTCGGTGTTCATGCACCTACGGCCCGATCTGGTCGACATGACAAAGGCTGCCCGCTGGGTGCCCGAGCACCTGGCCGACAACACCCACGTCAGGTTCGGCGGGTCGGTGTCGTTCGGCTGGCTGTCGAACGACTTCGACCCCGCCGGCGTGATCGGCGACGCCACCGGCGCCAACGCCACACTCGGCAAGACCTTGTTCGACGCCTCGGTCGACACCCTGGCCGACGCCATGGCCGAGATCGCGACGTTCGAGTTCGGCCGATGAGCACGGTCATCGCGAACGGCACGGTCGTCAACGCGACCGGCGCCACGGCCGCCGACGTCGTCGTCGAGGGCGAGCGCATCGCCGCCATCGTCTCCCCTGACAGCGACGTCGCCGCCAGCCTGCGGCGCAGCGACGCCGAGATCGTCGATGCCACGGGCTGTTACGTCGTGCCCGGCGGCGTGGACGTCCACGTCCATCTCCAGTTGCCGATGTCGCCCCAGGCCACCTCGAGCGACGACTTCGAGACCGGCACCGCTGCCGCGGCGTGGGGCGGCACCACCACCATCGTCGACTTCGCCGGTCAGCTCCACGGCACCCGGGTCCGCGACGCCATCGACGAACGCCATGCCGAGGCCGCCGGCCGCTGCGCCATCGACTACGGCTTCCACATCTCGATGGGCGACGTCCACGACGACTCGCTGAAGGAGCTGCGTGCCGCGATCGACGAGGGCATCAGCAGCGTCAAGCTGTTCATGGCCTACCCCGGTGCCTGGTACTCCGACGACGGCCAGATCCTGCGGGCCATGCAGGTCGCCGCCGACACCGGCGCACTGGTGATGATGCACGCCGAGAACGGCATCGCCATCGACGTGCTGCGTGCCCAGGCCGCCGAGGGCGGACGCCTCGGGTCCGTGTGGCACGGCCGCACCCGCCCCGCAGAACTCGAGGGCGAGGCCACCCACCGCGCCATCGCCCTGGCCGGCGTCGCCGGGGCGCCGCTCTACATCGTGCATCTGTCGGCCGCCGACGCCTTGGCCGAGGTCGTCGCCGCCCGAGACCGGGGCCGCAACGTCTTCGCCGAGACCTGCCCGCAGTATCTGTACCTGAGCCTCGAAGAGCACCTCGACCAGCCCGGCATCGACGGCCTGCGCCACATCTGTTCGCCACCGCTGCGGACCCGCGCCGACGGCCATCAGGACACGCTGTGGACGGGCCTGCGCACCGACGATCTGTCGGTGGTCTCGACCGATCACTGCCCGTTCTGTGACGCCGAGAAGCTCCTCGGCGTCGACGACTTCCGTGACGTCCCCAACGGCCTCGGCACCATCGAACACCGCATGGACCTGCTCCACCAGGGCGTGGTGACCGGCGAGATCACCCTCGAGCGCTGGGTCGACGTGTGCGCCACCACCCCGGCAGGTCTGTTCGGCCTCGCCGGCCGCAAGGGCGTCATCGCTCCCGGCGCCGACGCCGACCTGGTGATCTATGACCCGACGGTCACCCACACCCTCGGCGTCGACACCCACCACATGGCCATCGACAACTCCGTCTGGGAGGGTCGCACCGTCACCGGCCAGGCCCGCAGCGTGATGAGCCGAGGATCGTTCGTCGTCGCCGATCGGACCTATGTGGGCCGGCCGGGCCACGGCGCCTACCTCGAGCGAGGGTTGCCGACGCCGCTGCGTTGACCGACGACGAGGCCAGACCACCCGGCACCCATGACGGCCGATCCAGCTCCGACCCGTGCAATGCTGAGCCGGTGCCCGCCGACCCCTTCGATGCCCTCGATGTCGAGTGGACCGCCGTGTCGCCGAAGCTTGCTCTGGCGCGTCGTGCGGGCGCCGCCGTCGGGTTCGGGCTCGTCGCCCTCCTGGCAATCGCCGCCGCAGTGTTGGGCGGGCAGCGGTGGCCGTGGTTCGTGGCCGGCGCCGCCGCCATCGGGTTCGGGTGGGCCTGGATCGTCATCGGTCGCCAGGTCCGGGCCATCGGGTATGCCGAGCGCCCCGAGGAGTTCCTGGTGCGCCGTGGCGTGCTGTGGCAAGCGGTCGTCGTCGTCCCCTACGCCCGTCTGCAGTACGTCGACGTGCACGCGGGCCCGATCGACCGGCGTCTCGGCATCGCCCGGCTGCAACTCCATACCGCGTCGGCCGGTACCGATGCCGCCATCCCGGGTCTTCCCGCCGCCGAGGCGAGCCGACTCCGGGATCAGCTGACCGAGCGCGGCCGCTCCCAGCTCGCCGGACTGTGACCGTCGAGCCTCCCTCCACCGACGGCGAGGCTCCGGCGAGCGAGCCTGCGCACGCCTCGGACTGGACCCGGGTCCACCCGGTGAGCCCCCTGCTGCGGTCGTGGCAGATCATCGTCGTCGGCATCCTGTTCGTCGGACAGGACTTCGGCGAGTCGCTGGCATTCGGGGGCGACGGCGGCTTCTCGACCCTGTTACGGGAGAACCGCGCCATCGGCTCGGCGATGACCGTGGCCATCGTCGCCCTGGTGGCTGCAGGTGCCTGGCTGTCGTGGCGTCGGACCCGCTACCGGCTCGCTGCGGGGGCGTTGGAGTTCGAACACGGCGTGGTCTTCCGCCACCAACGCCGAGCGCCCCTCGATCGGCTGCAGGCCGTGGATCTCACCGAACCGCTCCTGGCACGCATGGTCGGCCTGGCGAAGCTCACCCTCGAGGTCGCCGGAGGGAGCGACTCGCGGGTCGACATCGCCTACCTCACACGCGCTGAGGCTCTCGACCTGCGCGACCATCTCCTGGCGGTTGCGTCGGGGCTGGGGTCCGAGGGATCGGCACCTCCGCAGGTGGGCCAGGCGCCGGACCATGCGGTGGTCGAGGTCCCGACGACTCGACTCCTGGCCTCGATCCTGCTGTCGTTCGCGATCCCGGCGCTGGCGCTGATGATCGCCGTGGGCGTCATCGTCGTGGTGACCGGCGAGATCCGGTCGCTGGTGTCGGTGATCCTGGTGGCGGTGGTGATCGGGGCCTCGGCGTGGGCCACGTTCTCGCGCCAGTTCGAGTTCCGGGTGGCGGCGGCGGCCGACGGGGTCCGGATCCGCCGGGGCCTGCTCGAGCAGCGGACTCAGACCGTGCCGCCGGGGCGTGTCCAGGCGGTGCGCCTCAGCCAGCCGTTGCTGTGGCGCCCGATGCGATGGTGGCGGGTCGAGGTCAACATCGCGGGCTACGGCGCGCGTACCGGCGAGCAGGGCCGCCAGGACACGACCCTGTTGCCCGTGGGGACGAGCGCCGACGCCTGCGCGGTGCTGTCGTTCGTCATTGCACAGGTGGTCATCGACGACCACGCCCTGGTCGGCACCGGCGGCAACGATGGGTTCGTCGCTGCGCCCTCCGCTGCTCGTTGGGTCGATCCGATCGCCTGGCGGCGCCACGGCTTCCGCGTCGATCCGTCGGTGTTGGTCCTGCGGGGCGGACGACTGCATCGACGCCTCGACGTGGTGCCCCACGCCCGGACGCAGAGCTCGGCGGTTCGTCGAGGTCCGGTGCAACGGCGGCTCGGCCTCGCGACCTTCGCGTTGCACTCGACGCCCGGACCGATTCAGCCCCGCGTCGAGCACCTGCGCGAGGCCGTGGTCATCGAGTTGCTGGAGAATCAGACCGTACGGGCCAGGGCCGAGCGCGTCATCGCCACCGACGAGTGGCTGGCACCGGGTGCGCCGGATGCTGTCGACACCGCTGGTGCCGGTGGCGTCGTTACCGGCACCAGAGACGCGACGCCGAACTGACCGGCGTCAGCGGCGGCGACGTTGCCGTGCGCCCCGTTCGTGGTCCCAGGTGTCGAACACCAGCTCGTCGCCGTCGACGCGCACTGCGCTGGCATGGGTGAGCACCAGCCCGAACCAGTCGCCGCCGATCTCGGCGACGGCACCGAGGTGTTCGAGATGGCCGCCGACCTTCACATCGGCCTCGGCCAGGTCGGCGTCGAGGGGCGCCGAGTGGATCTCGACACGGGCGTCGCGGGCGATGTCGACGCGCTTGTGGGCGTCGTCCATCATGCCGAGGCGGATCCCGCCGTCGGTGAGGTCGACCTCGGTGCCGCTGAGGCGCGGCGCACCGTTGGTCCGCACGGTCCCCAGAACGTGATGGCGGTTCGCGGCGAACCGCGCACGCACCGTCTCGGCGAGTTCGGGGGCCTCGGCGAGCAGACGAGACCATGACGTCGACCAGTCCATGCCCCCGATCATCGCGCATGGCGCACGCAGCAGTACTCCTTCTGTGAGACAGATGGCACGTTGGCTTGACATCGTGAATCAAGATGCCTCGGTCCACAGTGGTGCTCAACGCAACCGGAAGGGACCACCCATGACCGCAGCCGCGCGGATTCCCGATGCGGCGTTGATCCTGGTGATCGAGGACCGCGAGTGGATCGACTTCGCACGATGCCGCGACCAGGGCCACCTGTTCTTCGAGCCCTGGGGCGAGCGCCCCTCGGCCCGCGCCCGCCGTGAGGCCAAGGCGAAACACCTGTGCGCATCGTGCCCGGTCCGAGAGCCCTGCCTCGCCGCCGGTCGCCGCAACCACGAGAGCGGCGTGTGGGGCGGCGAGACCGAAGAGGAGCGCGCGTTGGCCGGCTATGCGCCGCGGGGCAACGCCCGACGCAGCGTCGCTGCAGCCCGGCGAACCGCAGCCGCCGAGGCCGACGATGCGATCGTCGACGAGCGCCCTGACGACACCGAGGCGGCCTGACATGGGATCGGCCATCGGTCGCCCCGAGGCGAGACCTGCGATCGGGCGGAGCTCGGACACCTCCTACGAGCAGTCCACCATGCAGGTGTGGATCGACCAGGACCTCTGCACCGGCGACGGCATCTGCGAGGACCTCTGCCCCGACGTGTTCGTGATCCTCGAGGACGGGATCGCGTATGTCCGCGAAGGCGATCTGGTGATGAACGATCCCGGCCAGGACACCGGCCTCGCCCGCGTGGCGCCCGAGCACGACGGCGCGGTGGTCGCCGCGGCCTCCTACTGCCCCGGCGAGTGCATCTTCATCGAGCCCTTCCCCACCGATCCCGCCTGATCCGATCGCATCGGCACCACCTCGGCGGATCCGATCAGGCATCGGGCCGGGTCGCGGTGCGCAGCCCCCGTGGCCTGCCCCGGAGTGCGGTGACCCGGCCGATAGGGTCTCAGCCGTGACGCTGAAGGCGACCGATGCGCTTCGTCTCGACGACCCGTCGCCACCGGTGGAGACCATCGACGCACAGCCGAACCGGCCAGCCTCCACCGCTCGCTGGATCCTGGTCGTCGTGCTCGTCGCGGTGGCTGCGTTCGTCGCCGGGCTCCTGACCGGTGGGCGTGCCGAGCCCTCGAGCGAGCTGCCCGCCGCCATCGACGAGTCGCAGCCTCCCCGAGATCACGCGGACGCGGCATGGTCTCCGCTCACGGTGATGGCCGTCGTGGATCCGATCGACCACGGCGCGGTCGGCGACGGGCTCGCCGACGACCGCGAGGCCATCGAGGCGGCCATCGAGGCGCTACCCGACGAGGGCGGCATCGTGTATCTCGATCGCGGGCTGCGCTTCCGGCTCGACGACGTCACGCGCATCCGTCGCGATCACGTCAAGCTCTGGTCCCCCGACGGCCAGGCGGAGATCCTCCAGCGCAGCGGAGACACCGACACGGCGCTGATATGCGAGGACGTCATCGGCTGCGGGTTCTTCGGGCTGCGGATCCGGGCCGACGCCGACGAGCGTCGGTACGCCCTCGAGGACAGCCAGATCGTCGCAGACTCCGCCGAGGACACCGAGATCGTCGGCAACGACATCTCCGGAGGACCCTCTGCCGGGGTCTTCTTCTTCGGCGGAAGCCGGGGCGCCCACGTCGAAGGCAACTACGTGCATCGCACCTGGGCCGACAGTGTGCACTTCACCGACGGCACCCGCGAGGCCTGGGTGTGGGACAACACCTTCTACGGCGAGGACCCCGGACGCGGCGACGACGGCATTGCGTGTGTCACCTATGGCGACGGCCCCCGATGTGGCGACATGGAATGGTGGGACAACGTCCATCTCGGCAGCAGCTGGGGCCGCGGGTACGCCGTTGTGGGCGGCGACACCATCGCCATCCACCACAACTTCGCCCGCGACACTGCCGCGGCCGGCATCCTCGTCGCCTCAGAGGGGTCCTACGACACGCCCGGCAGCTCCGACATCGAGATCCGCGACAACGTGGTGGTCGGCGCCGGCCGCGTCGTGCCGCACCCGGCCATCCTGATCAGCGCACTCAACGGCGGGACCGTCATCGAGCAGTGACGATCGATCGACTGGGCGGGCAGCCAGCCGCTGCGGCCCGCCATCATGGAGCCCGGGTTCGACTACACCGGCAGCCCGGCGATCGATCTCAAGCTGGAGCGCGCCGGCGACGGCGTCATCGCCACCGTCGACGACTACCCGCTGGCGGACCTGGTGGACGCCATCGACTGGTCACCGTTCTTCAACGCCTGGGAGCTGGCCGGCCGCTACCCGGCCATCCTCGACGACGTGGTCGTCGGCGAGGAGGCGCGCAAGCTGTTCGATGACGCCGTGCCGTTCCTGCAACGCATCGTCGACGAGCGCTGGCTCACCGCCCGCTGCGTCTGCGGCTTCTTCCCGGCCAACCGCATCGGCGACGACGACATCGCCATCTACGCCGACGAGACCCGCGGCGAGACCAGGGCAACGCTGCACATGCTGCGCCAGCAGATGTTCCGCAGCGCCGGCAAGGGCCAGCCGAACCTCTGTCTGGCCGACTACGTCGCCCCGGCCGACGGCGGCAAGCCCGACTGGATCGGCGCCTTCGCCGTCACCGCCGGTGTCGGCATCAACTCCCATGTCGCCCGCTTCGAGGCCGACCACGACGACTACAGCGCGATCATGCTCAAGGCCCTGGCCGACCGCCTGGCCGAGGCCTTCGCCGAGCGCCTGCACCAGATCGTGCGCACCCGGCTGTGGGGCTACGCCGCCGACGAGCAGCTCGACAACGACGCCCTGATCGCCGAAAAATACCAAGGCATCCGCCCGGCCCCCGGCTACGCCGCCTGCCCGGACCACACCGAGAAGGGCACCCTCTGGAACCTGCTGGCACCGGACCGCCGCATCGGTCTGACGCTGACGGAAAGCTACGCCATGCTGCCCACCGCCGCCGTCTCCGGCTGGTACCTGCCGCACCCCGAGACCCGCTACTTCGGCGTCGGCCGCATCCAAAAGGACCAGGTCGCCGACTACGCCGCGCGCAAGGGCATGACCCTGGAGCAGGCCGAGCGCTGGCTGGGGCCGGTGTTGGGCTATGATCCGTAGCCAAATCGCCAGCCTGCAAGCCGAGATGCGTGCGGAATTCAGCGATGTGAAACACCGCATCAACTGCTGGTCGCCGCGCTCTATCGCGCGCTGCTGGCTTTCGTCGATACCCGCGACCTGGGCGTCGTGCTGTTCGCCCCGTTCCCGGTCAGGCTCTGGGACGGCAAGCTGCGCCAGCCTCCACGGTCTGGTCGTGGCCGTCGACGAGCTGTTCGCGTGTCGACCCTAGTGCGCAAGGCCGCGAGCGGATCGCAGCCCCCGTCCGGCGATGGACCTCCCGCCCCGATCCTGGTCACCGGCCCCGCCCGCAGCGGCAAGAGCGAATGGGCCGAGCACCTGGCTGCCGAGAGCGGCCGGCGGGTGATCTACATCGCCACCGCCCGCGAAGACCCGAACGACCCCGACTGGACCGCCCGCATCGCCGCCCACCGCCGCCGCCGCCCGACAGACTGGGAGACCCGCTGCGCCCCGACCGCGCTGACCGCGGAGCTGGTCGCAGCCGACGCCGCCGACCGCTGCCTGCTGGTCGACTCCCTCGGCACCTGGGTCGCCAATGGCCTCGATGACGACGACCTGCGCTGGCAGGCCCTCGTCGACGACCTGCTCGAACGCCTGCCGAGGCTGGCCGCCGCCGTCATCCTGGTGGCCGAGGAGACCGCCTGGGGCGTCATCCCCGCCTATCCGATCGGTCGGCTGTTCCGCGACCGCCTGGGCGGCCTGATCCGCCGCCTGGGTCCTCGCTGCTCGGCCGTCTATCTGGTCACCGGCGGCCATGTGCTGGACCTTTGCCGGCTCGGCCAGCCGCTGCCGCCGCCTGTCGATAGCGACCTGGCGGGCGACGGGTAACCCTAGAAAGAGCAGTTGACCGCTCTGAGGCAAACTCAAGTATCTGTTTTTCCAGTAATGACTACCAGTACCGGAGCTCACCCATTGGGTGCAGGCCGCTACGACCCCGAGTGTACGCCCCGCGCGGCCCCTGGCCTCTGACAACGCGTTGGAATCCAATGACCATTCCGCATCAAGCTGGTGTATCGATGCGAAATTCCCGATACCGTTCGCTGCGCGCAGTGAGCAGGTGTCGCCCTGGAGGGCGACCCTCCCGGCCACTCCCGACCACAGCGGCCGACGCCGGGAGTGTCGGCCAGGCCGACACCGATCGGCATTCGGGGTGAGGTCGGGAACGCTCTCGCTACTTCCGCAGCAGAGTTTGATGGATAATCTCCGGCCATGAAGATCGACCAGCCCATCGACACCCTGCTGTCCACCGGCGCCGAGGCCTTTCGGGTGCTGACCGGGGGCTTGCGGTTTGCGGGGCCGTACCGCTTCAGCTCCGTGACCTTCAAGGTCCTGGGGCGGCGCGCCGACGGCGGGTTTGGGCCGAATGCCAAGATCCAGCCGACGCGCGCGGCAACGCGGTGGCTGCCTTGGCTGCTCGCCGGCTGGCTTGTTGCGGGGCAGGCCGTCGCGGCGGGGCTGCCGACGGTCGTCGGCACCAATGTCTGCGCCGATCTGCTGCTGCTCAACATCGCCTCGCCGCGGCAGATCCTGTCTTTGTCGCGGCAGAGCCGTGATTCGGGCTGGCCTTGGCTCACGCAGGCCGCGGCGGCCTATCCGAGCAATCGCGGCAGTGTCGAAGAGCTGTTGGCGTTGAAGCCCGATATCGCGCTGGTCTATAGGGGCTGGGCCGGACGGCGCCATGCCGAGCTGCTGGCCCGGCAGGGTATCCGGGTGATTGCGGTGTCTTATCCCGGCGACTGGGACGACGCGCTGGAGGCCGCGCGGGCGGTCGGCGCGGAGATCGGTCGCGGGACGGAGGCCGCCGCCGTCGCGGCCAGCGCCGCGGCGCGGATGGACGCGCTGGCAGCGACGCCGCGGGGCCAGCATGTGCTCTATCTGCGCCCCAACGGCGGCACGGCGGGGCAGGGGACCTATGTCGACGACGTGCTCCGGCGCCTCGGGCTGCGCAACCTGGCCGCCGAGCAGGGCATCCGCGGCTGGGGTCGGTTTCCGCTGGAGCGGCTGGTGGCGGATCGGCCCGAGGTGTTCTTGCTCGGCTATTTTGACCGACCGCTGGCGCTGAGCGGCTCGGCCTTCGGTCGTCATCCGCTGTTTCGGCGACTGCTCGACGGTGCCCGGAGTATCCAGGTGCCCGCCGGGGCCTGGGGCTGCGGCGGGTTGGAACTGGTCCAGGCCGCCGAGCAGATCGCCGTCGCCATCCACCGCCTGAACGTGTCGGCGCCTTGAGCCGCGCAACCCGCGTTACCGGCGTCCTGCTGGGTCTGCTGCTGGTGCTCAGCCTGGCATCGCTGACCATCGGCTATGCGCCGTTGACCCCCGGCGAGGTCGTCGCCGGACTGCTCGGCACCGGCAGCGAGGAGCAACGCCTGATCGTGCAGCAGATCCGCCTGCCGCGGGTGCTGCTGGCCTGGCTGGTGGGCATGGCGTTGGGCGCCTCCGGTGCGGCGCTGCAGGGCCTGCTGCGCAACCCGCTGGCCGAGCCCGGGCTGCTCGGAATCTCCTCCAGCGCGGCCCTCGGCGCCGTGCTGACGCTCTACTTCGGCGCCTCGGTACTGGGCGCCTGGGTCCTGCCGGTTGCGGCCATGGTGTTTGCGCTGCTGGCGACGCTGGCGCTGTATCTGCTGACCCGCGCCGGGGCGTCGAACCTGACCCTGATCCTGGCCGGCGTCGCGCTCTCGTCGCTGGCGGCGGCGTTGACCTCGCTGGCGCTGAATCTGGCCCCCAACCCCAGTGCGGTGCAGGACATCGTGCTCTGGCTGCTCGGCTCCATCAGCGACCGCAGCTTCGACGATGTGCTGCTGTGCCTGCCCTTCGTGCTGCTCGGCTTGGTGCTGCTGCTGGCGACGGCGCCAGCGCTGGATCTGCTCTCCCTCGGCGAGGGCGAGGCGCACAGTCTCGGTGCCGACCTCGGGCGACTGCGCCTGTTGATCGTCGTCGGCTCCGCCCTCGGTGTCGGCGCGACCGTGGCCGTGACCGGGGCCATCGGCTTCGTCGGCCTGGTCGTGCCGCACCTGTTGCGCCGGTTCGTCGACTATCGCCCCGGCCGGCTGCTGCTGCCGAGCGCCCTGGGCGGCGCGGTGCTGGTGCTGGCCGCCGACATTGCGTTGCGCCTGCTCGACACCCCACGGGAGTTGAATCTGGGGGTGGTCACGGCCCTGGTGGGCGCGCCGTTCTTCCTGGCGCTGGTGATTCGATCGCGGCGGGACATGCTGTGAGCCTGCTTGAGCTGGAAGACGTCGCCGTCGGCATCGCCGGCAAGACCCTGCTGCATCAGGTCTCCCTGCGGCTGGATGCCGGCGAGCTGCTCGGCCTGATCGGGCCGAACGGCGCCGGCAAGAGCACGCTGATCAAGGCCGTGGCGCAGCTGCTGCCGCATCGGGGTCGGGTGCGGCTGCGGGGCGATGACCTGGCTCGGTTGGCGGCCCAGGAACGCGCCCGGCGGCTCGCCTACCTGGGGCAGGACGACCAGCTGCAATGGCCCATTGCCGTCTACGACCTGGTGGCGCTTGGTCGGCACCCCTACCGCGGTAGCTGGTGGCGGGGTGCCGGTGCGACGAGCCCGGCCGATGCCCAAGCCATCGAGGCGGCGTTGCGGGCGACCGATGCCTGGTCGCTGCGCCGGCGGCGGGTCACGGAGCTGTCCGGTGGGGAGCGCGCGCGGGTGCGACTCGCGCGGGTGCTCGCGGTGCAGGCGTCGGTGGTGTTGGCCGACGAGCCGGTGGCGGCCCTCGATCCGCTGCATCAGCTGCAGGTGCTGGAGCGGCTGCGGTCGCACTGCGCCGGCGGCGGTGGGGCCATTGTGGTCATGCACGACCTGACCTTGGCCAGCCGTTTCTGCGACCGGCTGCTGCTGCTGCATCGGGGCGAGGCGATGGCGCTCGGGCCGCCGGCGGAGGTGTTGACCGAGGCTACACTGGCTCGGGTCTACGGTATCCGCGCCGTCATCGGCGCCTATCAGGGGGAGGGCTATGTCCTGCCCTGGTGCAGCGTAGACAGCGGCAGCGAGTAGGACGCCCGCGATGCCGCTGGAATCTGCACCGCTGCCGAGCCCTGACCGCCGCGGGCATTGCCCCCGGGTCGCATCCTGGCGGGATTGAGTGAGCGCCCGGCGTGGGCGCTGCGAGACACAGCGCCGGCGGCGGCGGTCTCTGCGGCTCAGTACAGACTGCTGAGCATCTTTCCGCGGTAGCGTGAGACCAAGTCGCCCTGACCGCCGAGCAGGTCGAAGGCCATGATCATCGCCTTGCGGGCGGCGTCGTCGCCGTAGCCGCGGTCCTTCTTCAGCAGCGTCAGCAGCTGCTCCAGACCGGCCTCGAAATCGCCGTTGGCGATCAGGTGGGCGGCCAGCTGATAGCGGGCCTCGCTGGCGCTCGGATCCTCGGCGAGGGTCCGCTCCAGCACCTTCGGCTTCGGGGCATCGGCGACGATGGCGGCGAAGCGCAGCCGACCGCGCACCGCGGCCAGCTCCGGGTCGTCGGCCAGCTCCAGCGGCGTCTTCTCCAACAGGGCTTCGGCGCCGGCCATGTCGCCGTTGGCGGCCTTGAGCTGGACCTCCAGAACGAACAGGCGCTGGTTGTCCGGCTCGTCGGCGCGGGCCTTGTCCAACAGCTTGGCCGCGCGCTTGGTGTTGCCGGCAGTGATCAGCGCTGCGGCCTCGTCGAGGACGCTGTCCGAGCCCCCCGGCAGGTGCTGGTCGAGGAACGCGCGAATCTGCGCCTCCGGCAGTGCGCCCATGAATTGATCGACGGGCTGACCGCCCTGAAACAGCATCACCGTCGGCAGGCTGCGGATACCGAACTGGGCGGCGATCTCCTGCTCGGCCTCGGTGTCGAGCTTGGCCAGCAGGAACCGACCGCGGTAGTCCTCGGCCAGCTTGGCCAGGATCGGCATCAGCTGCCGGCACGGGGCACACCAGTCGGCCCAGAAGTCCACCAGCACCGGGCGCTCCTGGGAGCCCTCCAGTACGACCTGATAGAAATTCTCCGCGGTGACGGTGACGACGTGGGCTGAGCTGGACATGGGTGGGATTACTCTCTGAATGCGGGGCTGGGTGCGGCGCTGTCGCGCTATAGCCGGTCAAAGTAACTGCGGGGCCGGGCTTAATCAAGCGGATCGAGCGGCGCAGCAGGAAGCAAGGTCGCGCCTGAAGGCGCGGATGCAGCGCGGCGCCGCGCTAGGGGGGAGCGGATGGATCGGGACGCCCTGCATGGGCGCGAACGATGAGCGCGGAACGCTTCAGCGTGGACACGAATGTCCTCGTCTACAGCATCGACACCGACGCCGGCGAGCGGCGTGAGGTCGCCTGTCGATTGCTCGACAGCCTGGCCGATCGCGACTGCATCCTGACCTTGCAGGCGCTGGCGGAGTTCTTTACATGCCGTCACGCGCAAGGGCAAGCTGCCGATCGAGGACGCCGCAGCGATGGTTCAGGACTTGCGAAACCCAGCACTACAGAGGCATCATTGATCCAGATCAATCGCTATCGGTTGTCGGGACCGGCGAGACGAACGATACTCGGCACCTACGAGGGTCGGCCATTCGCCGGCATAAGGCCAAGAACCCAGGACCCGGGCTAACGCTCCAAGCATGGGCGTCGGTAAATTTTACTGTTGGGCAAAAGAGTCCGGAATGCGCACCAAGATAAGCCCGCACTTCTCTACCGATTCCAGATGCCTACGCGACTGATCCAAGACGGCTTCAAATTCTTTTTCTATGCTAATGAGCATGAACCTAAGCACGTCCATGTATCGAAGGGTGACGACTACGCAAAAACAGCTCGTACAGTACTCGTTTATCTGTAGGAACACAGGTATCGAGTGGACCGAACTAGATTATCAACTAAGTATCGAGAGCATGCCCGCATATCGCGTTCATCAAGAAGCCGCGTAGCGATGCCTGATCACAAGATGCCCAGGAAAAGGGGTAGGGGAAAAGGGGTCAATGCCATTAAGTTAGCGAGCGATGGGGGCGCTTTGTGGGAGCGGCTTCCAGCCGCGACTCGCCTCGCGCGGCGACCGTCGCGGCTGGAAGCCGCTCCCACGGCTTAACTTAACGGCATTGGAAAAGGGGTAGGGGTCGTCCCCTTTTCTCCTTACCCCTTTTCTCCTACCCCTTTTCTCCGATGCAGCGGAACCGCCCTTGAAACACATGGCCGGTTACCCGCGATCGTGCGGTGATGGCCCTGCCATATCGGCGATACGTTTCGCCGACTGATCGGCCCAATATCAACTCAAAGATCGCAAGTCGCAACGGGATGGGGGATAGTACGCGCGGGGCGCTCGCGCCCGAGTGGGGCACAGGGCCGGCTCGAGGGCCGCGCAAGCGCAACCCGACCCGCGGCTTGGCACCTTCCGAAAACAGATCAATCAGCGACCCGTAGCGTCGGGTCGGGAGCAACAGCGATGTCGGCAAATCCATCCAGGGCCGCTGACGGGCGCACGCCGCGGCCCGGGCTCAAACGTGCGGATTCCCGCCAACACAGGCATAAGAGGACGGGCAAGGGCGTAGCGCGGCCCTCCCTGGCTGTGAGGCTTTACCGGATCGGGTCCTATCTCGCAGTGCTGGCCACCGCAGCCCTGCTGGCGACCCTGGCGCTGCGCCCCGAGATCGGGCTCACCATCCTCTGGCAGTTGTTGATCCCCGTGGTACCGCTGGTACTGTTCATCGCTCCAGTGCTGTGGCGCAACCTATGTCCGATCGCCGCCCTGCATCAACTCCCGCGCCACCTGAATCTGAGTCTGAACTTGCGGGCGCCGAGACTACTGGTGCGCTACAGCTACGTGGTCGCGATGCTGCTGTTGTTCGGAATGGTGGGCGCGCGCCATTTCCTGTTCGAAAGCAACGGTCCGGTGTTGGCGTTGGTGATCGTTGCCGTGCTGCTGCTCGCGTTGCTCCAGGGCATCCTATTCCGCGGCAAGAGCGCTTGGTGCAACGGCCTCTGTCCGGTCAGGCCGGTGGGCACGTTGTATGGGCGCGGCCCCTTCATCGAACTGCCCAATGCCCACTGCACCACCTGTGTCGGTTGCAGCCTGAATTGCTTCGACGCCACCCCCTACAAGTCGGCGCTGGCGGACATCTACGGCAAGGACGAACAGCGCCTGTTCACTCGGCGCCTGTTCGCCGCCGCCTTCCCCGGCTTTGTGTACGCCTTCTTCGTCGTGCCGATCCCGCCGGAGGTGACCGTGTTGGCCATGTACGGGTCCTTGGCCGGCTGGATGGCGGTCAGCATGGCGCTATACATGACCCTCGAGGCCCTGTCCGGGCTCAGCATCGGCCTGCTCACCGCCGTGTTCGGGGCTGCGGCACTCAACATCTACTACTTCTTCACTGCCCCGGCACTGGCCAAGACCGTCGCCGGGCTGCTCGGTGCAACCGCTCTGCCCTCCTGGGCGGCCTGGGCGGTGACCGGCTTGCAGGTCATGCTCGCGCTGCTGTCGATGGTCTGGCTCTGGCGCCTCGCCAAGCGTGACCGCACCTACCGCCAGAACCGAAAGGCCCTGGTCCGCAGCGGCGACAA
Organism: uncultured Gammaproteobacteria bacterium; assembly: GCA_942491465.1. Lineage (GTDB taxonomy): Bacteria > Pseudomonadota > Gammaproteobacteria > Chromatiales > Chromatiaceae > CALOBA01. Next base: position 83,087 of record CALOBA010000036.1, on the reverse strand, counting down.
GGTCGTGGCCCCGGTGCGCTTCCTACCCAACGCCGAGGCGCTGCCCGTAGTCCCCGGTACCACGCTGCTCGCCGCCGCCGAGGCTCAGGGCATCGGCCTGGCTCCAGCCCACCGCCAGGACGCGTGCGACGACACCCCCGTGCGCGTCGTCGAAGGCGCCGAAAACCTGATCCCGCCCGACAAGCAGGAGCGAGAGGCCCTGCAACGCCTAGGCATGGGTGCCGACATCCGCCTCGCCGGCCGTGCGCGGGTGCGCGGACCGGTGACCGGAGCCCCGACTCGCGGCAATCGACACGGAAGGCCCGATGACGGATAGGAAATCCAACGGAAGGATAGGAAATCCAACGGAAGGATAGGAAATCCAACGGCGTCTGCGCGTCTGGCAACCATTGACGTGTTTCCGCTCTACCAGGCTAGATGTCGCCTCCCCCTGGGGAGATTACGTCGAAACAGATACCTCAGGGTCGTACCCCTTTTCTCGCCTGAAGGCTCGGATGCAGCGCGGCGCCGCGCTAGGGGGGAGCGGATGGATCGGGACGCCCTGCATGGGCGCGAACGATGAGCGCGGAACGCTTCAGCGTGGACACGAATGTCCTCGTCTACAGCATCGACACCGACGCCGGCGAGCGGCACGAGGTTGCCTGCCAGTTCCTCGACAGCCTGGCCGATCGCGACTGCATCCTGACCTTGCAGGCGCTGGCGGAGTTCCTTCATGCCAATCACGGTGACGCTTTACTATTTTCACCATTTTCCTCTCCGCTTATGACACAAGGTGAGGATTTGGACGACCTCAAGGACAACCTCCAGGGCATCTACGCCACGCTGCATAGTGGCGAATTGGCCGTCGTCCGCCGCGTAGGTGAACTTGCTGTAGCATGAAGCGTCGAGACCCTATCCCAAGACTTGAGAGCATGGGCTGCATGCTCCTTCGCCATGGCAGCGGGTATGACTGGTATCACAGTCCAGAAACCAAAGGGTTGCAGCCAGTATCGAAAATCCGTCTGTGATGGGTATATCATGGGGCACGTACGCTGAACGACTGAGACGGCAAAACATGCTCCTGCGACAACATGAAGTACCAGCGCTTATCTGGAATGATCAACGCGTTGGCTATGGCGAACTGCTGGGGCGCATCGACGCGGTGTCGCGTCAGTTCCCCAGTGCAACCTGTGACAAGGTTGCAATCTTTTCCGAGAATCGTCTCGATTGGGTCTACGCCTTCTACGCCGGCTTGAAGCAGGGGTGCACCATCGTGCCCATCGACTTCATGAGCTCGGCGGAGGATGTGGCGTATATCCTGCGTGACTGCGCGCCTTCGCTGGTGTTTTGCTCCAACAGCACGCGGGAGGTCTTGACGCAGGCCCTCGATCAGGTCAATCACCAGGCCCCGCAGCCCCTGGTCCTGGTGCTGGACGACTTGGACACGACTCCTTCGAATGGCAAGGCGGAACCCTTGCCGGCGCCCGCGCTCGACAAGACCCTGTTGCTGATCTACACCTCGGGCACAACCGGCAGCCCCAAAGGGGTCATGCTCAGCTGGGACAACCTGCTGGCCAATATCGAATCGATCTCGGATGAGGTGCCGATCTACAGTCCCGGGCAACGGGTCCTGGCGCTACTGCCCCTGCACCACATCTTTCCGTTGCTCGGCGCGCTCATTGCGCCGCTGTATACCGGTGGCACCTGCGTCTTTTCTCCATCCATGGCGTCGGAGGACATGCTGCGGGCGCTGAACGAGAACCAGGTAACGATCATCATCGGTGTACCGAGGCTGTATCGGTTGATCACCAAGTCGATCAAAGACAAGATCAATGCCAGTCGCCTGACCCGCTTGCTGTTTCGGCTGGCGGCCAAGATCCATTCCCCAGCCTTCTCTAGACGACTGTTCGCCAAGGTGCATGCGCGTTTCGGCGGCCATGTTCGCTTGCTGGTCAGCGGCGGCGCCAAGCTGGATGAAGATGTGTTTCAGGATCTGACCACCCTCGGTTTCGAGGTGGTAGAGGGCTTCGGTATGACCGAGGCGGCACCGATGATCACCTTTGCCCGCCCCGGCGAGTCCAAGGTCGGCGCCGTCGGTCGCCCCATGTCATGCAATGAGGTGCGCATTGTCGATGGCGAGATCATAACCCGCGGTCGCAACGTCATGCAGGGCTATTACAAACGCCCGGAAGAGACCGCCGCGGTGATCAAGGACGGCTGGTTGTACACCGGTGATCTGGGCTATCTGGACGACTCGGGGGCCTTGCACGTCACCGGGCGCAGGAAAGAGATTATCGTCTTGCCCAGCGGCAAGAACATCAACCCTGTGGAGATTGAGCGCAAGCTGTCTGAGGCGACTGACCTGATCAGCGAGATCGCCGTGTTCCAGCATCAGGACAGCCTGCATGCAGCCGTGGTGCCGGACTTCCGCAAGGCGCGGGAACAGGGCGTCGCGGATATCCAGCGATTCCTCGACGAGCAGGTGCTGGCCCCCTATAACCAAGCGGTGACACCTTACAAGAAGGTCATGAAGCTACACCTGCTTGGGGAGGAACTGCCCAAGACCCGTCTAGGCAAGCTGAAGCGCTTCTTGCTGCCCGATATGGTCGCGTCCAGCGAGACGCGCGCCGCCGGTTCCGCGGAGCCCGACTATCCCGAATACCAGACCATTGCGCAATTCCTTCAGCAACAGCAGGAATGCGCGGTTTACGCCAGCGATCACCTGGAGCTGGACCTGGGGCTCGACTCCCTCGATCGGGTCGGGCTGCAATCCTTCCTGAATGCCACCTTTGGTGTCGGCGTATCTGACGAGACCCTGATGGAGCATCCGACGGTGGGGCGCATTGCCGAGTTCATTCGCCACAAGAAGACGAAAATGGCCGTCTCGGTGGTGGAATGGGCCGAGATTCTGAAGCAGCGCAGCGAGGTCCGCTTGCCGCGCAGTTGGGCCGCGCACAATCCGCTGCGCCATGGCATGGCGTTGCTGGCCCGCGGCTATTTTCGCTTGACTGCGACGGGGCTGGAAAACCTGCCCGCTGGTGCCTGCATCTTGGCGCCGAATCACCAGAGTTTCCTGGACGGCCTGTTCGTCGCAGCCTTCCTGGACAACGCCACGATGAAACGGACCTATTTCTTCGCCAAGGCCAAGCATGTCAACAAGCCCTGGCTGCGCTTTCTGGCCTCGCGCAACAACGTCATCGTGCTGGACTTGGAGCGCGATCTACAAGAGGCGTTGCGGAACCTCTCGGAGGTCCTGCGTCAGGGCTGCAACATCATTATCTTTCCGGAGGGCACCCGCAGCAAAGACGGCGTCGTGGCGCCGTTTCGCAAGACCTACGCCATCTTGAGTCGTGAACTGGGGGTGCCGGTGGTGCCGGTGGCCATCAAGGGCGCCTGGCAGGCCCTGCCCACCGGCTCCTGGTTGCCGAAGGCATCGGCACCGATCGAGGTCTGCTTCCTACCCGCCGTCGAGCCAGGTGAACTCAGCTACGAGGCACTCAACCAGACGGTAATGGATCAGGTGGTGGCAGCGGTCACCGGGTCTTCGCGATCCGATGCGGAGCGCGACCAGGTCGGCGCCTAACCGGTTGGAAGACGCTCAACCGTCGAGCAGATCGGCGACGAACGGATTCTCCGGCGCCAGGGTCTCGACAGTCACCCCATAGGCATCCCGGAAGGCCCGGCCGGGGCGGCGGCGGCCGGACCACTTCAGCTCGAACGCCCGCAGCCGCTCGTCTTGGCGGATGACCAGGTCCACCTCAGACTGGGCGCGGGAGCGCCAGAAGTAGAGTTCGGCGGGGGAGCCCAGCAGGGCGTTGTGCTTGGCGACCTCGGCGATGGCCCAGTTCTCCCACAGGGCGCCGATGTCCGGGCGCAGGGCGTCGGCGGAGAAGGCATTGAGCAGGGCATTGCGGATGCCCGTGTCCCAAAAGAATATCTTGCGGCCCTTGGCGATCTCCTTGCGCGGGTTGGTGCTGAACGAGGGCAGGCGGAAGATGACGAAGGTCTGCTCCAACAGGTCCAGGTATCGCTCCACCGTCGGCCGAGCCATCTGCAGCTGGGTGGCTAGCTCGCTCACCGACACCTCGGAGCCGGCCTGGTGGGCCAGTAACAGAAGCAGCCGCTTGATGAGATTCGGGGTCTTGATCAGCCCGGTCTGCAGGACGTCCTTCCACAGATAATCCGCCCCCAACTCGCGTAGCAGGGCGGCCGGATCGGGGGTCAGCACCACCTCCGGATAGCTCCCGAAGGCCAGACGTTGCAGCAGCCAGGCCCGTAGCTGCGGGGCGAAGTGTTGGCACAGGTGCTCCCGCGGCATCTGCGGCGCGGCCCAGGGCTGGTTGGCCAGGGTCTCGGCGAACAGCAGGGGCGGCAGGATCAGCTTGCGGTTGCGCCCGGTCAGGCTCTCGGCGGCCTGGTCGAGCAGGTTCAGCGAGGAGGAACCAAGCAACAGGATCTGCATCGGCAGGCGCGCGTCATGCCAACCCTTGACGATGCGGGCGGCCTCCGGCAGGCGCTGGGCTTCGTCCACCACCAGCAGCGGCGGACTGCCGAAGCTGCGCAGGGCGTCTGCCGCCGGCAGTGCCGCGGCGGCCAGAAAGCGTGCCTTGTCCACCTCCAGGTCGAAATTGGGAGTCCCCCTCCCCGGCCTCTCCCCGTGGTCTTCCGCCTGCGGCCCCGCCCCCGCCTTGCGCCGGCGGATCTCCCGGCGGATTCGGCGGTTCTTTTGTTCTGATAAGCAGAATAACCTGTTATTCTGTATATCACAATGGCAAGACCGATCGGTCTTTGGGTTCGCAACGGGGCGTTGACGCTTGTTATCCGCTATCGGGCCGGCTACGGCGGAACGTTCGGAAGCGACCAGAGGACAGATTCGCCCCGGCGCCGCCCCGGCGGCTCATGGACAGCCCAGCGGCCATCCTATAAGATCGTGGGTGGCCCGGACATTCGCTTCCCGGCCACGTCCGATGACCTTCGGGCGCCTCCCATCGGGTCCGTCCCGCATCACATCAGCCTGTATAACCGCGTGTCCACCGGCCACTCGCTGCCGCGCACGCGCCTGAGACTCGGAGAATGCCTTGAGCAAAGCTGCGCTTCTGGTTCTGGAGGACGGATCGGTCTTCCGGGGGACCTCGTTCGGGGCCGACGGCCAGAGTGTTGGCGAGGTGGTCTTCAACACCTCGATGACGGGCTATCAGGAGATCCTGACCGACCCGTCCTATCGTCGCCAGTTGGTGACCCTGACCTATCCGCACATCGGCAACACCGGCGTCAACGTCGAGGACGAGGAGTCGCCGACGGTGCAGGCCGCCGGCCTGATCATTCGCGATCTACCGGTGCTGGCCAGCAACTTCCGCCGCGAGCAGGATCTGCCGGCGTATCTCGCCGAGCGGGGTATCTGCGCCATTGCCGATATCGACACCCGTCGATTGACCCGCATCCTGCGCGAGAAGGGCGCCCAGGCCGGCTGCCTGCTCTGCGGCGATGCCCCCGACGAGGCCGCCGCGCTGCGGGCCGCACAGGCCTTCCCCGGCCTGCAGGGCATGGACCTGGCCCGCGAGGTGACCACCGGGGCGGCCTATGAATGGCGCGGCGGGGTCTGGGCGCTGGGGCAGGGCAATCCGCCGGCGGACCATGCCGATGCCGTGCTGCCGCGCCATGTGGTCGCCTACGACTTCGGCATCAAGCGCAACATCCTGCGCATGCTCGCCGAGCGCGGCTGCCGCGTCACCGTGGTGCCGGCGGGGACGCCGGCCGCCGAGGTGCAGGCCATGGACCCGGACGGCGTGTTCTTAAGCAACGGCCCCGGCGACCCGGAGCCCTGCGACTACGCCATCACCGCCATTCGCGAGCTGCTGGAGGCGGGTATGCCGCTGTTCGGCATCTGCCTGGGCCACCAGCTACTCGGGCTGGCCTGCGGCGGACGCACCGAGAAGATGAAGTTCGGCCACCACGGGGCCAACCATCCGGTGAAGGTCCTGGCCACCGGCGAGGTCATGATCAGCAGCCAGAACCATGGCTTCGCCGTCGACGAGCAGAGCCTGCCCGAGACCGTCGTGGCCACCCATCGCTCCCTGTTCGACGGCTCCCTGCAGGGGATTCATCACCGCGAGCGACCGGCCTTCGGCTTCCAAGGTCACCCGGAGGCGAGTCCGGGACCCCACGACGTGGCCCCGCTGTTCGATCACTTCATCGAGCTGATGGAGGCGCGTCGCCTGGATGCGCCGGTCTGAGGAGATTGCCGGATCTTTCCACGGCAATCGCCCATTTCGCCAACAACAACGAACTAGCACCACAGAGCAACCGAGCGCAGCGCCGTCCATGCCAAAAAGAACCGACATCCAAAGCATCCTGATCATCGGGGCCGGCCCGATCATCATCGGCCAGGCGTGCGAATTCGACTACTCCGGCGCCCAGGCCTGCAAGGCCCTGCGCGAGGAGGGCTTCCGCGTCATCCTGGTCAACTCCAATCCGGCGACCATCATGACCGACCCGGAGATGGCCGATGCGACCTACATCGAGCCCATCAACTGGCGGGTGCTGGAACGCATCATCGCCCGCGAACAGCCCGATGCCGTGTTGCCCACCATGGGCGGGCAGACCGCGCTGAACTGCGCCCTCGACCTGGTCCGCGAGGGCGTGCTCGAGCGCCATGGCGTCGAGCTGATCGGCGCCTCCCGCGACGCCATCGATAAGGCCGAGGATCGCGACCTGTTCCGCCAGGCCATGGGCCGCATCGGGCTGGCGGTGCCGCGCTCGGTGGTCGCCCACAGCCTGGAGGAGGCGTTCCAGGTCCAGGCGCAGATCGGCTATCCGGCCATCATCCGGCCGTCGTTCACCCTCGGCGGCAGCGGCGGGGGCATCGCCTACAACGCCGAGGAGTTCGACGAGATCTGCCGGCGCGGACTGGACCTGTCGCCCACCGACGAGCTGCTGATCGAGGAGTCGGTGCTCGGCTGGAAGGAGTTCGAGATGGAGGTGGTCCGCGACAGCGCCGACAACTGCATCATCGTCTGCTCCATCGAGAATCTGGATGCCATGGGCGTGCATACCGGCGACTCCATCACCGTCGCCCCGGCGCAGACGCTGACAGATAAGGAATATCAGATCATGCGCGACGCCTCCATCGCCGTGCTGCGCGAGATCGGCGTCGACACCGGCGGCTCCAACGTCCAGTTCGCCATCAACCCGGCGGACGGTCGCATGGTCATCATCGAGATGAACCCGCGGGTCTCGCGCTCCTCGGCACTGGCCTCCAAGGCCACCGGCTTCCCCATCGCCAAGGTCGCCGCCAAGCTCGCGGTGGGCTACACGCTGGATGAACTGCGCAACGACATCACCGGCGGTGCCACACCGGCCTCGTTCGAACCCACCATCGACTACGTGGTCACCAAGGTCCCGCGCTTCGCCTTTGAGAAGTTCCCCCAGGCCGACGCGCACCTGACCACGCAGATGAAGTCCGTCGGCGAGGTCATGGCCATCGGCCGCAACTTCCAGGAATCACTGCAGAAGGCCCTGCGCGGGCTGGAGACCGACAAGAACGGCCTCGACGAGGTGCTCGACCTGGCCGACCCCAAGGCGATCCGCGCGCTGCGCCTGGAGCTGCGCCAGCCCGGGGCCGAGCGGCTGTTCTACCTGGCCGATGCCCTGCGCGCGGGCATGACCCTGGAGGAGGTGCAGGAACTCACCGGCATCGACCCCTGGTTCCTGGCCCAGATCGAAGAGCTGATCGCCCTGGAGCACGAGGTCAAGCTCGCCGGCTGGGACGGGCTCGATGCCGAGCGGCTGCGCGCGCTCAAGCGCAAGGGCTTCTCGGACCGCCGTTTGGCCGTGCTCAGCGGCAGCGACGAGGCCAGCGTGCGCGAGCGGCGTCTGACACTGGGCATTCGGCCGGTGTTCAAACGGGTGGACACCTGCGCGGCGGAGTTCGCCGCCACCACCGCCTATCTGTACTCCACCTACGACGAAGAGTGCGAGGCCGACCCCACCGATGCCAAAAAGATCATGGTCCTCGGCGGCGGCCCCAACCGCATCGGTCAGGGCATCGAGTTCGACTACTGCTGCGTCCATGCCGCGTTCGCCATGCGCGACGACGGCTACGAGACCATCATGGTCAACTGCAACCCCGAGACCGTCTCCACCGACTACGACACCTCCGACCGACTCTACTTCGAGCCGCTGACGCTCGAAGACGTGCTCGAGATCGTCGACAAGGAGCGCCCGTTCGGCGTCATCGTCCAGTACGGCGGCCAGACCCCGCTGAAGCTCGCCCGCGACCTCGAGGCCGCCGGCGTGCCCATCATCGGCACCTCCCCCGACTCCATCGACCTGGCCGAGGACCGCGAGCGCTTCCAAAAGCTGATCGAGCAGCTCGGGCTGCGCCAGCCGCCCAACACCACCGCCCGCAGCGAGGAGGAGGCGGTCACCCTGGCCGCCGAGATCGGCTACCCGCTGGTGGTGCGCCCGTCCTACGTGCTCGGCGGGCGGGCCATGGAGCTGGTCCACGACGAGGCCGATCTGCGCCGCTACATCCAGACTGCGGTGAACGTCTCCAACCGCTCGCCGGTGCTGCTCGACCGCTTCCTCGACGACGCCATCGAGGTCGACGTGGACGCCATCTGCGACGGCGAGCAGGTGCTCATCGGCGGCATCATGGAACACATCGAGCAGGCCGGCGTGCACTCCGGCGATTCCGCCTGCTCGCTGCCGCCGTACACGCTCTCCGAGGCGATCCAGGATCAGATGCGCGAGCAGATGACACGGATGGCCCTGGCGCTGGGGGTCAAGGGCCTGATGAATGCCCAGTTCGCCATCAAGGACGATCAGGTGTTCATCCTCGAGGTCAATCCGCGCGCCTCGCGCACCGTGCCCTTCGTCTCCAAGGCCATCGGCATCCCGCTGGCCAAGGTCGCCGCGCGCACCATGGTCGGGCGCTCGCTCATCGACCAGGGCTGCGCCGTGGAGGTGCGCCCGCGCCACTACTTCGTCAAAGAGGCCGTATTCCCGTTCATCAAGTTCCCCGGCGTCGACACCGTGCTCGGCCCCGAGATGAAGTCCACCGGCGAGGTCATGGGCGTCGGCGAGTCCTTCGCCGAGGCCTACGGCAAGGCCGAGGATGCCGCCGGTACGCGCATGCCGCGCCCCGGCAAGGCCCTGCTCAGCGTGCGCGAGGCCGACAAGCAGCGGCTTGTGCACGTCGGCGAGCGGCTCGTCGAGCTCGGCTTTACCCTCTACGCCACCCACGGCACGGCCGAGGCCATGCGTGCCGGCGGCCTCAGCTGCGAAGGGGTCAACAAGGTCAAGGAAGGGCGCCCGCACATCGTCGACATGATCAAGAACCGCGAGGTCAGCTTCATCGTCAACACCACCGAGGGCGCCGAGGCCATCGCCGACTCCGCCGAGATCCGCCGCGCGGCCCTGCAGCACAAGGTCAGCTACACCACCACCCTGGCCGGCGCCGAGGCCACCTGCCTGGCGCTCAAGCTCGGCGAGGTGAAGCAGGTCAATCGGCTGCAGGACATGTACTGACCGATTCGGAGCGATGACCAAGCTCGAATTCCTCGTGCCGCGGCGACCGATTTCCCATCAGGCCAAAGACGCGGCACACAAGAAGGAGTGGCGAGACTTTGTCTACGGTCGGGCGTTCCAGGAATGGACGGGCAAACCGTTATGCGATGTCGGACTGCGCTTCACGCTCGTGTATCTCTGCGAAGCCGATCCGCCGGACATCAACAACATCATCAAGCCCGTGCAAGACGCTCTGACAGCTTTGGTCTACAGTGACGACAAGCTCATCGTCGATGTCCAAGGCCACCTGCGAATGACCGACCAGCCAATCGACGTTATCGGGCTGCCGCCCTTGCTTCAAGATGCCGTCATCTGGGGCGTGGACTGCCTCTATGTGCGAATCGACGCATCGAGGCCGATAGGTGATCTGCTATGAACAGTACGTTACGTGAGCATGAACGACTGGTGCGAATCGTTGCCAAGCAGCTAGAGGATGAGGGATACGCCGTTGTCCAAGAGCCGAGCCCGCAACAATTGCCGTTCTCCCTAGGGGGCTATATCCCGGACCTGCTGGCAACCAAGTCCGATGACAAGCTGATGGTGGAGATCAAACTGCGGGGCCGATCCGACCAGCCTGAACGCTATCGTAAAGTGATAGACATCGTTCAAGCTCATCCGGGGTGGAGATTCCTGATCAAGACCTATGCCGATACGCCGGAACGCGACCAGTTGCCCGGAGCCACTACGATGAATCTGGACGCCATCGAGGCATACCTCGCTAGAGCAGAAAAGGTAGCCTCTACAGCAGGTGCGGAGCTTGCGGTCCCCTACCTATGGAACACGTTGATGGCGCTCTTGAGACACAAGCTCTCTGACCCGGACCTTCAACGGACGGGACTATCGGACCGCAGCCTCATTAACCAGTTGTATACCCTGGGGGAGCTTTCGTTCGCCGAATATGAGAGGCTTGTGGAATGGAACGGGTTGCGGAATCGAGCCGTGCATGATGTTGGATTTTCCGTCGCGACCGACGAGGTAGCTGCGATGACCAAGCTCGCAACAGCGCGGCTCGCCGACCTTCGCTGATCAACCTCAACTGGTCACTCGATGTTGCCGAGGTGCTTGCCACGCATCCCTGCGCGGCCCCGGAGACGCGCCTGCGATTCGTGATTGGAGTCGTTGATGCGGTGCAACGCTTCGCGCATCGCCTGATGCCCGTGGATCGGTTAGTGATCGGGGCACTTTGTCGCGACTTCGAGATTACCTGCCCGGCACCGACGACGCGGGAGCAAGCGGCCGATGATGATGCCCACCCTGACCGGCTGGCTGGTAAGAAGATCGGCATCTACACCCTCACGGAATCGGCCGGCCAACGTGCTGCCGCATTGTTGGCGGATCTTTGTTCATCGGTCGATGTGGAATTGAACGCCGACCATGAATGCACCAAGCGGCTGATTGCCCTGGCCAGAAATGCCGACATCTTTGTCTTTGCATGGAAAAGCAGCAAGCACCAAGCCTACTATTGCGTGAAAGACCACCGATCCATTGATCGACCTCTGGTGCAGCCTCTGGGCAAGGGCAGCAGCAGCATCTTGCGGGCGATCATCGATATTCTGTGAGGAAGGGTTTTTCCGACCTCCGCCTGGCCAAGCTCGTCGGCAGCGAGGAGTCGCAGGGGCGCGAGCTTGGCACCCGCCCGGTCTCAAAGTGCGTCGACACCTGCTTGGCTGAGTTTTTCGCCACCACCGCCTCAAGTCGCTGACGCTGGACGACGTGCTGGTGTCGGCGATCAGGAAAGTCCTCTCTTGGCTTAATGCAGCAATGCGTCGACCGAATCCGCATCGAATATGCGTTTTGACCACTCCCGTAAAGTGTCCGGGTCCGCGCTCATCACTTGCTCGCGTACGGCCTCGCCAGGCTGACCGAACCTGTGCTCGATCATGTCCAGCAGGAGGGTCGCCGAGCCGAGCTGTCGGCCCTGCTCAATGTAGCGGTCGATGAAGGTCTGCATGATCGGTTCTCCGGTGGAGGTCTGTTGCAGGAGCTGGCGGGCGGTTGGCTCGTCCACCCGCTCAGTGCCTTGGACGTAGTAGCGCACCGCGCGTCGCCCGCTGTGACGCGGTAGACCAGGTCGGAGAAGGACGCGCGCAGGTCGCTGGAGACATAGCTGTCCTTCGCGATCTCCAGACTGTCGAGGTCGATCTCGGCGAGCAGCTCGGGCGGTAGCTGCACGCGCAGAAAGTCGAGCGCGACCCCGCGGCGACCGAAGCTTTCGCGAAAGTAGGTGTCGTGGGGAGTCGGGATCTGGTCCATGGATGAGAGGATAGCGCGACTGTTGATGCCTTGCCATTTGTCTCAGATGGCGGCCTAAGGCGTTGGCGTTGGCGCTGCGCCGGGCGCTGGAGGCAGCCGGCGTGCCGATCATCGGCGCCTCTCGCGACGTCATCGACAAGGAATACCAGATCATGCGCGACACCTCCATCGCTGTGCTGCTCATCGACGAGATCGACAAGGCCGACCCGGACCTGCCCAACGCCTTCCTGCGCCGCTGCCTGGTGCACACCCTGACCTTGCCCGACGACCTGGCGCCCTGGCTCATCGGCATGGGCGAGCTGCACCTGCGCCGCCTCGGCCTCGCCCGGCGCTGCTTTCCGAAGACCCTGGCGCTGGTCGCCGAGCAGCTGCTCGAAGACCGCGTCGCGGCCCACGGCGAGCAGGGCTACGCGCCCGGCCTGGCCGAATACCTCGACCTGTTCATCGCCCTGGCCCGGCTCGGCGACGACCAGCCGGCGCAGGAGCAATTGCTCGGCAAGATCGCCGGATTCGCGCTGCGCAAGGAGGCGGGTTGGCGCTGAATGGGGCCGAATCTGAGGACCTCCCGCGCATCTGCCGCCGCCTCGCCCGCGGTCGCGGCATCCGCTGCCTGCCGCGGCGCCGCCGACCGGTCTGGCCCACCGCGCTGCGCCTGGTCATCGACCTCAGCCCCTCGCTGACGCCGTTCCGCGATGACCTCTGGGCCTGGTGCCGGCTCGCCCGGCGCCTGATGGGCGAGCGCGTCACGCTGCTCTACACCCGGACGGCCACCCCGGCGCGCTGCATCGGCTCGATGATCAGCGCCCATTCACCGGGCGCCTCGACGACGGCGTCGCCCTGGTCATCCTCGGCGACGCGGGGGGCTATGCCCCAGCCCCCGGGCGTCGTGCCGCCTGGCTCGCCCTGGCCGGGCGCTGCGCCCGCGCCGGCCAGGTCCCGCTGCTGCTCGCCCCGCTGCCGCCGCGGCTGCTGCGCGCCGAGAGCGCCCGGCGCTTGCGCTGCGTGCTGCTGGAGCGCGGCCAGCCGCTGCGCCTGGCCCGGCGCGGCCGCGGCGCAGCCCGCGCGGATGACCCGCCCGGCCAGGTAACCCTCCCGGCCGCGGTGGACGACCTACTCGCGGCATTGGCCCCCGGCGCCCGCACCGAGCCGCCGCTGCTGCGCCGGCTCCGGCTCCTGCTCACCGACTACCCCGAGCTGGCCGCCGCCTGGGCCATCGCCCACCGCGAGGCCCTGGCTCGGGGTGCGCTGGCCGAGCTGCCGCCGGGCATCGACCTGGCCGACCTCGCCTGGGTGCTCGGCAAGCGCCCTAGTGCTTTGCCGCGAAAATTCCGAGACCGCCCGCAGCTGTGGGAGCGATTTGCAATCGCGACCGCCGCGACGCGGAAGTCGCGACTGCAAGTCGCTCCCACAGCACCGAGTGGGCATGCCGGCGGTCTTGGGACTTCCGCAGCGGTGCATTAGCCCCCGCGCGCTGGTCCTGGTCCAACAGGGCGACCGGCTCGTGCTGCAGGCCGCCGACCCCAGCGCCCCCGTCTGCGCGCTGGCCCGGCTCCAGGCCGCCGGCGACTACTGGGAGCTCGACGCCATCGCCGGCGACGACGCCGCCGCCACGCGCCCCCGCGTGCTGCGCCTCGGCGCCGGCCTGAGGCTGGACCCGGGGCGCCGCTACCGCCTGCGCATCGACGACCAGGGCCTGGACCTGGACGCCATCGCCCGCCCGGCCTGGGCCGCCGGCATCGGCCGCGACCAAGACGGCCTGTTCGCCGAGCTGCCCGGAGACACGCAGCGGCGCTGTTGCTGGATTGGATGCCCGCCCGGCGAATTCCTGATGGGCTCGCCCGCGGACGAGCCCGAGCGCAGTAGCGACGAGCGCCGGCACCCTGTCATCCTGACCCAAGGGCTCTGGCTCGCCGAAACCGCCTGTACCCAGGCCCTAGGGCGGGCGGTGCTCGACGACGACCCGAGCGGCTTCAAAGGCCCGGAGCGTCCGGTGGAGCAGGTGAGCTGGGACGACATCAGCCAGCGCTTCCTGCCGGCGCTGAACCGGTTGGTCCCGGGGCTCGATGCGCGGCTGCCGAGCGAGGCCGAATGGGAATACGCCTGCCGCGCCGGCACGCGCACGCCCTTCAGCTTCGGCGACAACATCAGCACCGAGCAGGTCAACTACGATGGCGACTATCCCTACGGCGACGCTCCCAAGGGTGAGTGCCGCGCCCGGACCATCGACGTGAAGGCCCTGCCGGCGAACCCCTGGGGCCTGTACCAGATGCACGGCAACGTCTACGAATGGGTCGCGGACGGGCCTGGCGGTTATCCTGCCGGGATGGTGGAGGACCCCGTGGGACCGGCTACGCCCGCCAAGCGCGTGCTGCGCGGCGGCGACTGGGACGCCAGCGCCAGGTGGGTGCCGGTCTGCGCACCGCTTCGCCCTCGGGCCTGACTTCCGCAACCGCCTCATCGGCTTCCGTCTTGCCCGAGGGCCTTCCCCCGGCAGGAGGCAGGCAGCCTAAAGCGGGGAGGCGCGGGCGCGGCTGCCGGCGCCGGAGCGCCGGCGGCTGCGCCCGCCGTGCCCGTGCCGGTCGCGGCGCCAAGCCGCTTCGACAGGGCCGTCTCGAGATCGGCGTCGACCGATGAATTCGCAGAACGATTTGCCGAACACCCGGTTTGCGGGCCTTTACTGGGCTGGCGTGACCGGCTAACCTTCGGTTTCATCTCATCGCGGGCCGATCCACGGCGCGCGATTTCCCATCTTTATCGAGCCATCTATCGATCGGATCGCGGACCGCGGCGCTGATCTGCGCCGCGGTTGCCCCGCGGTTCGACTGTAAGACATAGGGGACGGCATCATGAACAAAGTACCCTTGACCGCCCGGGGCGCCGAGCAACTGCGCGCGGAGTTGGAGAAGCTCAAGCGCGTGGAGCGACCCCAGGTCATCGAGGCCATCGCCGAGGCCCGCGCCCACGGCGACCTGAAGGAGAACGCCGAGTATCACGCCGCGCGTGAGCAGCAGGGATTTATCGAGGGCCGCATCAAGGATATCGAAGGCAAGCTGTCGAACGCCCAGATCATCGACGTCACCCAGCTCTCCCCCAACGGCAAGGTGGTCTTCGGTGCCACGGTGGAGGTGCTGGAGGAGGAGAAGGACCAGGAGCACACCTTCATCATCGTCGGCGACGACGAGGCCGACATCAAGCAGGGCAAGATCTCCGTGAGTTCGCCCATCGCCCGGGCGCTGATCGGCAAGAGCGAGGGCGATGTGGCCCTAGTGGATGCCCCGGGGGGCCAGCGCGAGCTGGAGATCCTGGGAGTCCGCTACGAGTAGCGGCCAGGGCTGTATGACGATTCCGCGCGGCCCGGGCACCGTATCGGCGGCTGATCGCCGCACAGGCCGCCGGCAGGGGAGGGAGTTCGCTGCCGGTGTCCTGCCTCGGCTTACGCTGTGGGCCGTTCTCCTCACCACCAGCACAACGGGCCTGGCCATGAAGTGTGGTACCAACCAGATCTCCGAAGGCGACAGCGTGCTGCGACTGATCAACGTCTGCGGCGAACCGAGCCAGATCGAGCAGTTCGAAGACCGCCTGCCGCTGGCGCGCTACGACGAGGCCGCCGGCGAGTACGTCACCGAGCACGAGGTGCGCACCTACGAGGTCTGGACCTACAACTTCGGGCCGCTCAAGCCGATGCAGCTCCTGACCATCCGCTACGGCAAGGTCTATCGCATTCGCGCCGGCGGCGACGGGTTCTGAGGGCCGGCGGGAGCGGGCGTTGGATGCGCCTCGCGCGCTGATCCGTGTCGGCCTGGAGATACCGACACTCCCGGGTCGGCGCTCCCGGGTCGGCGCTCCCGGGCGACGGCGGTTCGCGTGATCGCGCTTGGGGTGGGGTTGGGCGTGTCGGTCGGCATACTGGATGCGCGACCGCGCAAGCCGATTGGCGGGGCTGTCAGAACTGTTCTTCGATCCGAATCTGCGTCAGCCCCAGCTCGCGGGCGGCGGTGGTGGCCTGGTCGAGGTTGTGATAGACCTTTTCGGTGCCGCCCGAGTCGGTGAGCAAGACCCGGGCGCCATCGCGCTGCACCAGCAGTATGGTCCAGCCGTTGGCGTCGTTGGCGGGCTTGAGGATGGCCTCGTTCAGCTGGCCGGCATCGACCGCGCTTGCTGCTTGGTTGTGATCCACGCTTTCCCCCTTTTTTCGCGACCCTCGCCCGGTTGGCGCAGGGGCGGTACGGTTGAGAACGAACGCGTTGAGCCTGACGCATTCTGCGCGCCGGCGCAACGCATTTGCGCGGTCGTGCGCGGCGGCCCGGTGGTCTCAGGGGGGTGATGGGTCGCGGTTGACCCCCTAAATCCCGTGCGGTTATCCTAGTTCGCGATGGTTCCCCACCAGGGGATGAAAATGGGAACAGGGTGCGCTGGTCGCGAACCGACCGCAAAGCCCTGGCTGCCCCCGCAACTGTCGGCGGTGAGCCCCCGTCCAACCGATGCCACTGGCCCTCACGGGCCGGGAAGGCCGGGCGGCGGGCCTTGACCCGCGAGCCAGGAGACCTGCCATCACCCGCATCGCCTACCGTCGGACGGGGTGTGTCGATGGTGCGGTTCCCTCCGTTTGGCGATGTCCCGATTGTGCCGTCGTGCCTCGGGCGTTTGCGTCTGTGATCGTTACTGCACCCAGCTGCCGGCTCGGCTTGTGTCCGCGGCCTCGGTGGTTGTTGTGGTCGCGATGCGTGCCGCGCCCGGGTGCTGGCGGACCTAGGTTCCGACATCGCCATGACGGAGGTTGTCATGATTTCGTTTTTGTCTGTTCGCGGCGGACCTGCCGCGCGTCCCTTGGATGCTCTTCCCGACGGTTGTCGTGGATGGGCTGCGTTGCGTTTCATCCATCCTGCGGCGGCGGGGCTGGGTGCGCTGTTGGCGGCCGCTCCGGTTTGCGCCGAGATGCTGACGCCGGAGCAGCAGATCGACGAGGTCGTGGTGACGGCGACCAAGATCGAGCGTCCGGCCCGCGACATCACCGATTCGGTCACCGTGGTCACCGAAGAGGAGATCGAGCGCCAGTCCTTTACCGATACCACCGAGATCCTGCGCCAGGTCGCCGGGGTGCAGTTCAAGCAGGCCGGCGGCCCCGGCCAGTTCAACTATCCGAAGCTGCGCGGCTTCGGCAGCGGCAACTTCCTGGTGGTGATCGACGGCGTGAAGGTCAACGACGGGCTGGACCCCGGGGTCGGCTATCTGTTCGGGCAGATCGACCCGGTGCTGATCGAGCGCATCGAGGTCCTGCGCGGCCCGCAGACGGACCTCTACGGCGCGGATACCACCGCCGGGGTCATCGCCATCACCACCAAGGCGCCGCAGGCGGGCAACAATCTCCAGCTCGGGGGTGAGGTCGGCTCGCTGGACTGGACCCGCGCCTACGGCGGCGCCCGCGGCACCTACAATGACTTCGGCTGGTCCCTGAACGGGGCCGCCGTGGACAGCGGTGGGGTGCATGCCCACGAGTCCTACAGCAACATCAGCCCGCAGCTGAAGCTGACCTATGACCCCGGCGATTGGCTGTCGGTGGAGGCGTCGGTGCTGTACTCGCGCACCAAATTCAACTACGCGGAGCTGTTGGAGTCCTACGCCGTCGACAGCGCCGAGACGCCCTGGTGGGCCTTCCAGCTGCCGGACCCGGACCAGTTCAACGAGCGCGAGCAGTATCTGGGCTCGTTCAAGGTCGCCCACCAGATCACCGATCAGCTGCGCCAGCGCCTGCTGCTGGGTTACACGCGCACGACCCAGGCTGCCCGCGACGACGACGACGGGCTGCTCGGGTACGTCCGGGCGCCCCGGGACGGCTTCACGCTGAACTACTTCAATTACTACGACCGCGGCGAGCGCGTGCCGGTCTACGATCAGGGCGACTCCAGACCCTACCAGTGGCGCAACGAGAACTATCAGGTCGATTACAACCTGATCCTCGACACCCAGTTCGGCAGCGGCGAGAACCAGGCCCTGCTCGGTTACGAATGGTTCCGCCAGGACGCCAAGAGCTGGGGCAAGCTCGGCGATATCAAGGGCAGCGTCCAGAATCAGGCGGTCTACTTCAGCGATGTGCTGATGCTGCTCGACGGTGATCTGGTGCTGAACGCCGGGCTGCGCTGGCAGGACCACGACACCTTCGGCGACGAGACCAACGGCAAGATCGGCGCCGCCTATACCTTCCCGAGCGCGACCACGCTGTTCGCCAACTACGGCACCAGTTTCCGCGCACCGTCGATCCGCGAGCTCTACGACCCGGAGTACGGCAATCAGGACCTGGGCCCCGAGCAGGGGTGGACCATGGAGGCCGGGCTGCGCCAATCGGCCCTGGCCGGCCGGCTGGAGGCCGAGCTGGTCTACTGGCGCACCAGGCTCGATGACGTCATCGCCTTTCTCGGCGGCATCGATCCGCTGACCTTCCAGTACATCGGCACCTACGAGAACCGCGATCGCGGCGGCTCCGAGGGGGTCGAATTCATCGCAGAATGGCAGATCACCGAGCAGTGGCTGGCCAATCTGAACTACACCTACACCGACGCCTGGAGCGAGCAGGACGGCACCCGGTTCCGCACGACTCAGGTCGCCCTCAACACCGGCAATCTCGGGTTGCAGTACCTCGGCGGCCATTGGTCCGCCGGTGCCAATCTGTATTACTCGGGA
The DNA here is from genome assembly GCA_942491465.1 of uncultured Gammaproteobacteria bacterium. Classification (GTDB taxonomy): domain Bacteria; phylum Pseudomonadota; class Gammaproteobacteria; order Chromatiales; family Chromatiaceae; genus CALOBA01. The sequence continues at coordinate 64,610 of CALOBA010000036.1, read as the reverse complement.
CCCAGGCTGCGCTGGGCCGGCGATGTGGAAATGGACGCCTACACCACGCTCAACCTGTTCGGCCGCTTCGCGCTGTCGCCGACCTTTTCGGTCTACGGTCGCGTCGAGAATCTGCTCGACGCGCGCATCGAGGAGGCGAAGGGCTTCGAGCAGCCGGGACGCTATCTGACCGCCGGGATCGACTGGCGTTTCGGGTCCTGAGGCATGGTAGTGGGGGGCATGCTCATCAACCTGCGGAGCGCCGTTGCTGACTTACCGCAAAGGCGCAAAGGCGCGCGAATTCGTGCCCTCTGCGTGTCGTTTTGGCTCGGCGTTCTGCCGGCGATGGTGCACGTTGCCGTCGCTGCGGAGCCGGCGGCGGAGACCGCTGCGGCCGAGGTCATCGATGTCGAGCTGAACCGCGTCGCGCCCCGGGGCGACGGCTGCCGGCTGTCGTTCGTCATCCGCAACGCCAGCGGCGCGGCCTTGTCGTCGCTGCAGTGGGACCTGGTGCTGTTCGACAACGACGGGCTGATCGCCGGGCGCTCCGCCGCCGAGGCCGGCCCGCTGCCCCGGGGCAAGACCAGCGTCAAGGACTACGACCTGCCCGGCATCGGCTGCGACGCCCTCGCGCGGGTGTTGATCAACGGCGTGCTGCGCTGCGAGACCGCACCCGACGAGGCCGCCGGCATCGATTGTCTCGAGCGCACCCGCCCGACCAGCCGTTCGCGGGTGGAGCTGTTCAAGTAGTTCTCGTCGAGCCGAGGGCGATGGAGTCCATGATGCAATCAATCCTGAGCGAAGCTGCCGCCACCCGGGCCGCGGTGTCGCAGCTGCTGCACGACGGCGGGCCGATCCTGGCGCTGCTGCTGGGCCTGTCGCTGATCACGGCGACGCTGATCCTGCTCAAGCTGTTGCAGCTCGCGCGGCTGCGCGTCGGCGCCCGCGCATTCATCGCCGAGGCGCTCGCGCAATGGCGGACGGGACAGGCCGCCGCCGCGCAGCAGACGTTGGCGGCGAGCCGCAGCCCCATCGCCCCGGTGCTGGCGGCGGCCATGCGCGGGCTCGCCCGGCCCGGTGGCGCAGCCGACGCGGCGGTGCGCGAGGAGGTCCTGCGCGAGGCCGCGGCGCAGCAGCAGCGCCTGGCCGCCTATGGCCGGCCGCTGGACCTGATCGCGACCCTGGCGCCGCTGCTCGGCCTGCTCGGCACGGTGCTGGGCATGATCGAGGCCTTCCGCGCCCTGGAGAGCGCCGGCGGCCAGGCCGACCCGGCCCTGCTCGCCGGCGGCATCTGGGAGGCGCTCTTGACCACCGCCGCCGGGCTGGGGATCGCCATTCCGGCCGCGGCCACCGTGCATTGGATCGACGGTATCGTCGAGGCTGTGCGCCATGCCACCGAGGATGCGGTTACCCGGCTGTTCACCGGCAATCTCCCGGTCGGCGATGCCGATGCCGCGGTCGCGGCTGGGGCGGACCCGCTTGGGGCAGCGGCCGATGCGGATTGAGCCGCTCAAGCGGGGGCGGCGGGCGCTGCGCCTGGCGCCGCTGGTGGACGTGGTGTTTCTGCTGCTCGTGTTCTTTATGCTGGTCGCCAGGCTGGAGCGGCATCAGGCCATCGTGGTCGAGCCCCCGGCCGAGGCCGGTGCCGGGTCGCTGCGCGGGTCGGTGCTGGTGCGCTTGGGCGCCGATGGCGGGGTCGATCTGAACGGCCGACCGCTGCCGCTGGAGGCGCTGCCGCGGGCGCTGGCGCCGCTGCTGCGCCGGGAGCCTGAGCCGGCGGTGCTGGTGCAGCCGAGCCCGACTGCCGCGCTGCAATCGCTGGTGCGGGTCATCGATGTGCTCACAGGCGCCGGCGCCGAGCGTGTGACCTTGGTGGCGCCGCCGGCGGCCCCTGCAAGCCCATGAAGCTGCCGCCGGCACCAGGCCGTCCGCTCCGCGAGCCCATCGGTCCGCTGGTGGATGTGGTCTTTCTGCTGCTGGTCTTCTTTTTGCTCGCGGGTACGTTGGAGCCGGTGTCGCCGCTGCGGGTGGAGCCGCCTCGGGCGCAGCCGGCGGATATGGCTGCGGACGGCCCGCGACCGTGGGCGCTGGCGCTGGCCGCTGATGGCCGCGTCGCCCTGGACGGGGAGCTGGTGGCCGATGATGAACGCAATCGCCTGCTGGCCGAGCGTCTGCCCAGGCAGCCGGGCCGCCCCGTGCGGCTGATGGCGGATGCCGAGACCCCCGCCGGGGAGCTGCTGTCGCTGCTGGTCCTGCTGCGGCAGCTCGATGCCGGCGAGGTGTCCCTGGTGACCCGGCCGGCGGCGGTGGAGGTCCTGCGCGATGAATGATCCGCGAGGACGGCATCGCTGGGGCGCACCGGTGGCAGGCGTTGGGCAATGGACGCTGGCCCTGGCCCTGGCGGCGTTGCTGCACCTGCTCCTGGCCTGGCTGCTGGTTCCGGAGCCGCGGACCGGCGATGCTGCCGAGGCGCAGCGCGGCGGGCCGCGGGTGCAGGCGATGGCGGCGGGCACCCACCGGCTCCCGCTGCTGGGGGACGCGGGGGCGAGCCCGTCGGTGTTGGCCGACGCCTCGCCGACCGATGGCCCGGCGCTGCTGCGCGCGGTGGTGCCGCCGGAGCCTCGGCCCATGACCGCGCCGGTCGCCAAGGCCGAGCCCCGGGCGGTGGTACCCAAGGTCAGGTCACGGGCGGCGCGGGCCGACGCCGAGCCCGCCGGGCGCTCGTCGTCGTCGCGGTCCAGCCGCCCCCCCGCCAAGCCGCAGCGCTCGGCGCGGGGGGGCGACGGCGATGCTCGGCAAGGCCGCGGTGGGAGCGCCGGCGCAAAGTCCCCGGCAGCGGGGGGGCGGGGTGCCGATCGCAGCGCCGCACCGGTGTCCGGCAATCCCAAGCCAGGCTACCCCCGGCTGGCGCGCAGTCGCGGCCATGAGGGCCGGGTGCTGATCCAGGTCTCCGTGCTCGGCAACGGCCGGGTCGGCAGCGCACGGGTCGCCGGCAGCAGCGGACATGCCAGCCTCGATCGCGCGGCGCTCCGGGCCGTGAAGCGTTGGCGCTTCCGCCCGGCCCTGCGCAACGGCAAGCCGGTCACCGCGACGATCCGCGTGCCGGTGGTGTTTCGGTTGGAGGGATAGCCGCGCAGTCGGCCGCCACCGCACGCAGGGCGTCGGCCATGCGCCGGCAGCTGTCGGGCCAGGTCGGGAGCCGGTCGCGGGCTCGGCGGGCGCCGGATGCAAGCCGGACGCGCAGCGAGGGTTCGGTCAGCAGGCGCCCCAGGGCCGAGGTCAATGCGTCGACGCAGCCGGGTTCGAGCAGCAGCCCGGCGTCGGCGGGGACGGTGCCGGGGATGGCGCCGGCGCGGGTGGCGATGATCGGCAGGCCGCGGGCAAGGGCCTCGGCGTAGGCCATGCCGTAGCCCTCGAACAGGCTCGGCAGGACGAACAGGTCGGCCCGATGATAGGCGTCGCTCAGGGCTCGGTCTGAGACGGTGCCGTGTAGCTGAACGCGCCCTTGGAGCCCCAGCTCGGCGATCTGTCGGCGCAGCGCGGTAGCGGTCGCCGGATCGCGGTCCAGGCTGCCGATGCAGTGGAGCCGCCAGTCGATGCCCATCAGCCGGGCCAGGGCGGCGACCAGCAGCCGATGGCCCTTGCGCGGCGTGATGGCGCCGACCGTGAGCAGCCGCGGGGGGCCGGCGCCGCCGCCCACGGCCGGCGCGGCCGGGTCGGTGCCCGGCTCGACCACGCGGCAGCGCCCGGCATCGACGCCGAACCCCTGCAGCAGCCGGGCGGTGGTGGTGCTGGTGACGATGACGCAGCGCATGGCCCCCAGGGCCGCCGTCTCCGTGGCCCGCAGGGCAGCGGCTCGGCCGGGCTCAAGCCCGGTCTCCAGTGCCAGCGGATGGTGCACCAGTCCGACCAGCCGGAGGCGTTCCCGGTGCCGCGCGACCTGATCCGGCATCGCGCCGAGGGCCAGGCCGTCGATCAACACCAGGGCATGGTTGGGCAGCGCGGCCAACTTGGCAGCGGCATCGGTTAGCGCCCCGGGGCTCGGGGTCGGGAAACCGGCGTCGAGTCGGATCCGGTCGACCCGCCAGCCGAGCCCACGCAGCCCGTCGGCGATGCGCCGGTCGTAGATGTAGCCGCCGGTGGGGGTGGCCGGATCACCGGGCAAGAGCAGGTAGAGGTGATCGGACATGGATCAGGGCCGTAACTGAGATGGTTCAAGGTGCAGCGATTCCGATGTCGCCAGCCTTGTCGTGTCGTGGTCGTTGTCGTTGTCGTTGTCGTCGTTGTCGTTGTCGTTCGTCGTCGTCGTCGTCCTCGTCGTCCTCGTCCTCGTCGTCGTCGTCGTTGTCGCAATCAAGCATCCGACGACGATTACGACAACGACAACGAGCTGACATGTTCACTTTGTTTCTGAATTCTTCCTAAGGCAGCTCGGTTGGTCGTCGCCCGGGCACTACTGCACCAGCTCTGCCTCGTAGGCGGCCCAAGCCACATGGGACTCGGAGAGCTGGATGCGCATGCCGGTCAGGCCGCGGGCGGCATCGCCCAGGCTGCCGTCGGCGATGCGCTCGGCCATGCGCTCGAAGATCAGGCCGGCGAGGAATTCGGTGGTGGTGTTGCGGCCCGCGAGCGTCGGCTCGTCGTCGAGATTGCGGTAGTCGAGGGGCGCGAGGATCTCGCGCAAGACCATGCTGGCGCGGCCGATGTCGACCACCAGCCCGTCGGCATCGAGCGCGGGGCGGCGCAGCTCGCAGTCGACGATGTAGGTCGCCCCGTGCAGGCGTTGGGCGGGGCCGAAGACCTCGCCGCGGAAGCTGTGGGCGATCATCAGGTGATCGCGGACGCAGAGGCTGTACATGGGGGGACCTCGAGGGGCGGGTTGGGCTGCGGATGCTCAGCCGGTGTTGTCGAAGGCGTCATGGATGATCTGCGCGATGGCATCGGCCTTGCGCTCGATGTCGGCCACCAAGGCCAGCTGCACCCGCGCCTTGTGCAGGTTCTCGCCGGGTCTGGAGACGCGGAAGTAGCGATCGCCGCGCAGGTGGTCGGCGAGGAAGCGCAGCGCGAGCTCGAACGGGATCAGCCGGATGGCCTGATGGATCAGGTCGATCTCGGGGGGCGCGAGGACGCCTCGGCTGTGCTCGGCGTAGGCCACCAGGATCCCACGGCAGCTGTCGAGGTCGAAACGGATATGATCGGCGTGACCGGTCTTGCCGTTGCGGTTGCAGCACGAGCGCAGGCAGTCGCCGATGTCGTGGTGGGGCAGGCCCGGCTGGATGGTGTCGAGGTCGATCAGGCAGAGGGCGCGCGCCCCGGCACGATCGAACAGGATGTTGTCGAGCTTCGGGTCGCCGTGCACCACGCGCTCGGCGATGCGTCCCGTGCGTCGGGCGTCTTCAATCCCGTGTGCCAGGGCGCGATGCTGCTCGATGGTGGCCAGGGCGGCCTCGACCTCGGGTCCACCGCGTCCGGGGACGGCGTCGATCTCGGCCTGGCGCAGCGCATTGAGATAGATCGGCGTGACATGGAAGTCCGGCAGGGTGACGGCGAACTCGGCAGGGTCCAGCGTCGCCGTGAAGCCGTGGAAATCGCCGAGGACACGGCCAATCTCACTCGCCTGTCGGGGATGCTCCAGCCGGGTGAGGGTGCAGCTGCCCTCGATCAGCTCGAGCATCCGCCAGAAATGGCCTTGCTCATCCTGCACCCAAGGTCGGCCGTCGTCGGCCAGCAGCACATGGGGTAGGCGCACGGCGGTGCCGATGCCCTGCTCCAGAGCGGCCTGCAGGCGCAGCAGGTTGTCCATGATCCGCTCCGGGGCCGGAAACACCTGGTCGTTGATGCGCTGCAGGACGAAGCAGCCGCGCTGCGTTGCGACGCGGAAGGTGTCGTTGATCAGGCCGCGGCCGAGCCGCTCGATCCGCTGCGGGGGGCGCGCGCAGAAGCGCCGGGCGATCTCGCCGAGCCGGACCTGGTGGGCGGCGGGCGGCAGGTCCGCTGCGGCGGCTTCATGGGCCGACGTTGCGCTCATCCGCCTACACCCTGAGCGCACGCATCGGCCGCGTTCGCGGGCCGCGGATGCGGGCTGAGCAGGCCGGGGCGGATCAAGACGGCCGATCGCATGGACCCGCGACCGCGTCGTCGTCCGGTCGCGAGAACGACCGCCACATCTCCCAGGGCCGACCCATGACGCCTACCAGCGCGCGGCTGTAGGCGAGCGCGGTCAGGAAGCTGAAGGCCAGGACCGAGATCAGTCCGGTCCAGATGATGACGGCTTGGGTCGGGTCGTTGCCCAGGCGCGACGCGTTCTGGATCGCCCACTGGGCCAGCGCCAACAGCGTCATGTAGACATGGGTCACCTCGGCGACCACCGGGCAGAGCAGGTCCGGGTCGTTGATGGCGTAGGTGATGACCTCCTGCCAGCGCATGCCGAAGTAGTCCTGCTGCGATGCAAAGGCGATGACCAGCAGGGATTCCCCCCACAGCAGCAGGGTGCTGATCCACATGGCCCATTGCCGGGCCATGGCGTAGCGGTATTCCTCGCGGACCTCGTTGCCCATGCCGTTGGCCAGGCGCGGGATCAGCAGCCCGATCAGCAGGATGTCCGCGAACAGGATCGACCATTGCCGAGGCTCGAACAGCAGCGAGGCGGTCAGCAGCAGGACCGCGAGCGTCAGCGAGAACAACAGTTCGCGCAGGGTCATGAGCACCCGGTTGTGCAGATAGCCAAACAGCAGCGAGTCCTTGTGCAGACATTCGTTGAACAGGGCGCGCCGGTGGAAGTAGGACATCTCGGTCCCGGCGATGATCAGCGGGAGCATCAGCATCGCGACCATGGCGATGCTCAACGCGCAGTTGAGACGATAGGCATTGAGCTGCCAGACCAGAAGGAGCAGCCAGATGATGGACATCGTCAGCAACCTGACGATGACCGCATAGCTCATGACGGAAGGCCGAAACATTGAACATCTCCAGTCCAAACAGGGACGAGGACCGTACCGGTCACCATGCGCCGCGTCGGCGGCCGAAGGGTGCCGGTGCCGGGCCAAGGCATGATCGAGTGCCGTGGCGAACTCGTCGACAACAGCGAGTTTAGCGGATCAGCCTCGTCTCGGCAGGTCTCACTGCGGGTAGAGCGCGGCGATCTGGCCGTAAAGATAGCTTCTGTAGGCCATGATCGGCCTGCCGCGGAGCATGATCTCGATGTGCAGCGTGGCGCTGTGCTTGTCCAGTCCGATCAGGATGCCGGGGTGGCTGATGCCGTTGATGTCGATGAGGATCACCTTCTTGTTCAGCAGGTGGGCGAGGTCTTGCTGGGGGGACTCCCGGCGCGGGCTTGCCGGGCCGCGAGCGGTCCGCTGGTGCGTTCCCCCCGATGCAGGACCGGCGCGGTCGTCGTTTTCGTCGACCGGCGTTTGCTTCGGAGCATCGTCCAAGGCGGCGGCCTCGCCCGCCGGGGGGGCTGCGGCTGATTCCGGGGGTTTGATGGCGCCGCCGCCGAAGGTCCAGAACGGCACCGGGGTCGGTGTGAACGGGGCCTGAGCTTCCGCGGCGGGTGCGGACGGTGCGCTGTCGGAGGTCGGTTGGGCGGGGGCTTGCTGCAACAGCAAGACGAAGATCAGCCCGGCGCCGAGCAGCGCAGGCGCGCCTTCACTGCCCATGGCCTTCGGTTCCTTGATGATCGCTGGCATCGCTTGCGACATGGTGTGTTTCTTCCGGCCCGAGCCCGTGCGGTCTCGGCGGCTGTGCGCGTGTCAATTGCAGCGGGTTTTTCTCCAGGTCGACCCCGCCGGGACATCGCCTGCGTCCATCGGCCTTGTTGAGCGGATTTGGTGTGGACCGAATCCATCGGGCTCCGTGCTGATCGCTGAGCTTCGCCCGCGCGAACAGCTAAGGTTAGGACGGCTGCTTAGCGCTTAAGGTAGCGCCCTCGCTCGGCTTCGTCTACCCGATGGTGCGGCAAGCCCGATGGCCGCACCATCGGGGTGCTTCGGCGACCAGCGGCGTGCGTCAATCAAGCACCAGCAGCAACAGTCCGAGCAGCATGATCAGGCTGCCCGCGAGCCGGCTCGGCAGTCGGCCTTCGCGCAACCACCAATGTCCGAGCAGCACCGAGATGACCCCGGCGCTGCGCTTCACCGCCATCGCGTAGGAGGCGAGCGTCAGGCTCAATGCGATCTGGTCGGCGATACGCATCAAGGCGAACAGCACCCCGAGCAGGACGAGCGCGGTGGCGTGTCGGAGCAGGTCCGGTGGGAGGGCCTTGCGCAGGAAGTGCCGGTCTTGGCTGCGGAAGATGATCAGCAGGACGATCGGGTTGACGATGGCGACGACGACGGCGAACGAGAGCGGGTCGCTCATGCCGATGCCGATGCGCCCGAGCGTGGCCGCCGCGGCGAAGCAGAGCGCGGCGGTCAGGGCCAGTGCGCCGCCCGGCTCCCAACGCAGTGGGTGCGGCGCGGCGGACCCGCGCGGCAACGGCCATTGCATGCTGAGCAGCCAGCTGCCGGCGAGCAGGACGGCAAGCCCGGTCAGGCCCGACGGGCCGGGCAGACTTCCGGTCAGCAGCCACTCGATGACCAGCACGAAGGCCGGCGTGAGGGTCATCGTCGGCCCCACCAGCGAGATATCCCCGCGCGCGATGGCCGCGTTGACCGCCCAGCCGCCCAGACCCGACAGGGTGGCGCCGGCGAGGACGACGACCACATAGACCGGCTCAGCGAGCGGGATGTCGTGGTGCCAGATGATCAGCGGCAGGGTCACGATCAGGCTCGCCAGATTGACGTAGAGCGTCAGCGTTCGTGCCGAAAAGCTCAGGGTCAGCCGCTTGGTGACGACCAGGCGCAAGGCATGGAATAGGGCGGCGGCGAGCGGGAACAGGATCCAGAACGGCTGGAGCGCGGCGAGGTCCATCCCCTGCGGTCAGGGGGTCCGCGCAGGGCGGGCCGGCACCGTCAGCTGTGGTGCCAGTGCCGAAAGGTCGCGGATCACGTCGTCGATCAGCCGAGCGGTGAGTCGATTGAAGGCCAGGGCCATGGCCTCCGGGGTGGTGCCGGTGATCGGCTCCTCGCCGCTGTAGGTCTTGGCGAAGCGGGTCTTGCGGTCGCTGTTGCCGACCAGGGTCAGATTGAATGCCGCCGCCACCCGGGGTGGGCGGTCGGTGGGACGATGCTCGAACCGGGTCAGCTCGCCCTGCAGCAGCCAGTCGGCGCGGGCGCGCTCGGCGATGGTGACGACGTAGGCGAACAGCCCGGATGCACGCAGCCCATCGGCCAGGCTCCCGGAGAGGGCGCGGGCCGGGGGCGCCTCCCAGAGCAGGTCGTCGTGGCGCTGGGCGAGCAGCGGCTGCGCCGCGGTGCGGTAGACGACCCGGGTGCCGCCGAGGAAGCCGCGGGCGGCAAGCTGGCCCACCTGCAGGGTTGCATCGACGGGGCGGGGACTGGCGGGCGTGGTCAGCGCGGGCTCGAGGGTGAAGAAGACGTCGCGGATCGGCGGCGCGGCGGGACCGCAGGCGCTGAGCGTGGCGGCGACGAGCGCCACGGCCAGGGTACTGCGACCGGGCGCGCGCCATCGGGTCCGCCGCGGCCTGTGCATCAAGGCTCGAGCCATGGGGATCGCTCCTGCTGTTTGGGCGTGGGCGTGGGCGCGGGCGCGAACGGCGATGCGCGCTGCTCGCGCCCGCGCAGCACGGTCGACGGGTCGGCACGCAGCTCCCGACTCAGGGCGGAGAGGTCGCGGGACGCGCTCTCGATGTTGGCCAGGATCGGCGTCAGTGCGGCGGCCAGCTCCTGGAGCAGATACTGGGTATCGTCGAGGGAGCCCTGAATGGCCGGCTCGTTGGTCGCGACCAGCGCCCGCAGCTCGTTGGCCAGGGCATCGAAGCTGGCCAGGGTCTCGTCGATGGACTTGCTCTGCGTGTCCTGGCTGCCGGAGACCTGCTCCAGGTTGGCCATGACCCGGTTGGTGCGGTCGAGGATCTCGTCGAGACGGTCGGCGTCGAGGGCCTGATCCAGGCCCGCGATGATCTGCTCGACGTCGCTGAAGACGCCTGCGATACGCTGCTTGTTGGCCGCGGCGCCGGTATCGTCGGCCTCGGCATCGGTGCCGAGCAGCCGGCCGATGGTGTCGATCTGGGTCTCGATGCTGGCCAGGGCCGGGGTCAGGGTCTCGTCGACCACCAGCTGCAGCGTATCCGTCAGCGCCGCAAGCTGGGCCGGCAATGTGGGCTCGCGACCGCAGGCGACGATCACGGCGCCGTCGGCGAGTCCCTCGGGCTCGTCGCCGGCGTCGATCATGATCGCGTCGCCCTCGAGCAGGCCGGCGCCGGCGATGCGGGCCGTGCTGCCCGCGGGGATCGGCCAGCGCTCGCGGATGAGCAAGGTCATGCGGAAGCAGGGTTTCGGCTCGGCCCGCTCGGACCAGCTCTCGTCCGGACAGTATCGGGCGTGGTCGTCCTGTCCGGGCATGACCGGCTCCACGGCGACCAGGGTGCCGATGACGTAGCCGTCCTGCATGACTTGGATGCCGCGGCGCAGCCCGCTCGCGTTGTCGACATAGCTGTAGAGACGGTACGAGCCGCCGAGCAGCGTCGGCGAGAGCAGCGCCATGGCGCCGATCCCCACCAGCAGCATGGCCAGCACGAACAGGCCTGCGAGCACCAGGTCGCGGCGGCGCGCCAGCGCGCGGCGGCGCCCCGGGGCGCCGATCTCGGGCGGAGAATAGATGCGCTCCAGCCGGCTCATGGGTGTCCCTGCACGAGCGCGGCCAGGGTCGGGTCGGTGGCGGTGCTGCGCGCAAGCGCGTCGGGGCGGCCGTCGAACAGCAGCCGACCGCGGTCGATCACCAGCACCCGGATGTCGTCGGCGACCACATCGTAGCTGCCGTGATCCGTGGCGAGCAGCGTCAGCTCGTCGGCATCGGGCTCGCGCAGCAGTTGCACCAGCTCGCGGGCGGTGGCGCGATCCAGACCATCGCCCAGGCCGTCCCAGATCAGCAGCCGCGGCCTGCGGATCATCGCCCGCGCCAGCTCCACCAGCCGGCGCTGGCCGATGGAGAGCATCCGCGGGCACTTGTTCTCCAGCCCGTCGAGCCGGAACAGCGTCACCGCCAGCCGCACCGCGCGGGCGATTCCGGCCCGACTCATGGGACCGTCGAGCAGCGGCAGCGCCAGATTCTCCACCACGCTCAGCTCGTCGATCAAGGAGCCGCGCTGCAGGACGGCACCAAGGCGTTGTCGCAACCGACGCCTGCCGCGCCCATCAAGCCCCTCCAAGGGCTCGCCGAAGAGCCGGATGTGGCCGGCGGAGGGGCGATCAAGTCCGAGCAGCAGGCGCACCAGCAGCGTCTTGCCGGCGCCGTTGGGCCCGAGCAGCAGCACGGTCTCGTTGGCGTCGATGCGCAACGAGACACCCTGCAGGGCGCAATGATCGCCGACGTGCTGGTAGACCCGGTCCAGCTCGATCACCGCCGTGCCCGGGCTCATCGCGGCATGCTCAGCCACTCGTCAGCAGCACGAAAACCAGGTCGAGCAGCACGATGGTCGTGATCGCCCCGATCATGGTGCGCGTGGCGGCGCCGGCCACGCCCTCGGCATCGCGACCGGCACCGATGCCGTTCACGGTGGCGATCAGCGCGATGACCAGCGCGAACACCAACGGCTTGAGCATCGCCTCCAGCAGGTCGCCGGGGTCGAGCGTTTGGCGCAGCGAATCGACGAACATCGCCGGTGATACATCGGCCAGGACGAACAGCCAGAGGAAGGTCGTCACGAAGGTCAACAGGCTCGCCCAGACCACAAACGCGAACGACATCGTCAGCATCGCCAGCAGGACCGGCGCGGTGGCGTATTGGATCGGGTTGATGCCGCAGACCAAGAGTCCGTCGATCTCGCCGCTGCGGATCAAGGTCGCCAGGCGCACGGCCAGGCCGACGCCGGCGCGACCGGCCACCAGGATGCCCACCAGGATCGGCGTCAGCTCCATGATCACGCCGTAGCTGAACGGGAACAGGATCAGCCCCGGAAGGTTCAACTCGGCAATCAGGCTCGCGCTCTGTCGACCAAGGATGCTGCCGATGGCGATCGCCACCAGCGTGATCGCCGGCAACATCGACAGGCCCGCCTGGCGCAGGGCGGCGGCCAAGGCGCTCAGGTCCAGCCGCCCCCGTCCGAGCGGGATGCGCAGATACAGCCACAGGCATTCCCATAGGCTGAGCGCGGCGAGCCCCAGGGCCTCGATCAAGCCGAGCAGGCCCGCGCCCCCACGGCGGGGTAATTCGGCAATGGCGATGATGGATCGGTCGAAGGCCATCCGGCTGTGTCGAAGGATCGATGACTTGGGAGGGGCAGGGTTGCGCCCTCAGCGCCGGATGGTAACCGAAACCGGGGCATCGCTGCCGCTCGGCGCGCGGTGTTGCCGACTGCTAATGGCTTTCGGCGTGATTGTGGTCAACGCGCCTGCCCGTTGCAGTTGTTAGAGTCTCACCCCGCACGGCCCTGCGGCTTGCTGCACTGCACAAATCGCCTTAATATAGCCGGGTTGCCGGCTAGCCGGTTGCCGCTATGGTGTCGCTTCGCCGGTGTCGATTAGGGTTTCGGCGCACCGGCACCTGTCGGGCGGCGGTCTGCGGCGAACGGCAAGCCTGGCGCAGCCCGCGCCGCCGTCCATCAAGCAGCCCGGCTGCATCCGCCGGTGGCGTCCCGACCGCCCCGCCTTCCAACCAGCATCCCGCTCGGATTTCGATGACAGAGTACGCCCTCATCCTGGTCAGCACTGTCCTGGTCAACAACTTCGTGCTGGTCAAGTTCCTTGGCCTGTGCCCGTTCATGGGCGTCTCGAAGAAGTTGGAGACCGCCATCGGCATGGGCTTTGCCACCACCTTCGTCATGACCCTGTCGTCGGTCACCTCCTGGCTGGTCAATGAATACATGCTGGTGCCGCTGGGCATCGAGTATCTGCGCACCATCGCCTTCATCCTGGTCATCGCCGTGGTCGTCCAGTTCACCGAGACGGTCATGCACAAGACCAGCCCGGTGCTCTATCAAGTGCTGGGCATCTTTCTGCCGTTGATCACCACCAACTGCGCCGTGCTCGGCGTCGCCCTGCTCAATCTTCAGGAGCAGCGGACCTTCCTGGAGTCGACGCTGTACGGCTTCGGCGCCGCGGTCGGCTTCTCGCTGGTGCTGGTCCTGTTCGCCGGCGTGCGCGAGCGCGTGGCCGTGGCCGATGTGCCCGAGCCCTTCCAGGGCGGGGCCGTCGCACTGGTCACCGCCGGGCTGATGTCGCTCGCCTTCATGGGCTTTGCCGGCCTGGTTGCGATCTAGGCGCGTGATGCAGGTCCAGTCATTAAACCGGGATCGGATGCACGAACGTCGTCAACGAGGCTACTTGGAATGCTGATTGCCATCCTTGCCATCGCTACCCTCGCCGTGCTGTTCGGGCTGCTGCTCGGCTACTCGGCGATCCGTTTTCATATCGACGGCGACCCCATCGCCGATCAGGCCGAGGCGCTGCTGCCCCAGAGCCAGTGCGGCCAATGTGGTTACCCGGGCTGCCGGCCCTATGCCGAGGCCGTCGCCAAGGGTGAGGCCGACATCAATCTCTGCACCCCCGGTGGCCAGGCGACCATGCTGGAGCTGGCCGACCTGCTCGGTCGCGAGCCGGCGGAGATGGGTGAGGTCGTCGACAAGCCCAAGGCCAAGGCGCGCATCGATGAGAAGCTCTGTATCGGCTGCACCAAGTGCCTGCAATCCTGCCCGGTGGACGCCATCGTCGGCGCCGCCAAGCAGCTGCATGCGATCATCGGCAGCGAGTGTACCGGCTGCGAACTCTGCGTCCCCAGCTGTCCGGTGGATTGCATCGGGATGATCCCGATCCCGGAGACGCTGGCGACCTGGAAATGGCCCTATCCGGCCGTTGCCGCCGCGGACGAGGCCCTCGGCCAGCCGGTGCTGGCGCTGACCGCGGTTGGCCAAGCCGGCGCGACCGGCGAGCAGGCCCCGGATCACCGCGAGGCGGCCTGAGCTGACCTCACCGCCAACGGTTATTGAACAACCGGGACGCCGCGGACCGCGGCGCGTCCCCCGCTGACCTGCTTTTGAGCTGAAGCCTAATGAACACCCGATTCGACCCCGATTCGGCGGCCAAGCCCGCCCAACCGCTCGGCGGCAAGAAGCGCAAGCTCTGGCAGTTCCACGGTGGTATCCATGTCCCCGATGAGAAGCAGCTGTCGAACGCCCGCCTGCCGACGGTCGCGCCACTGCCGGCCGAGCTGGTGATCCCGCTGCAGCAGCACATCGGCGCCCCGGCCCGATCGAAGGTCGCGGTGGGGGATCAGGTGCTGCGTGGGCAGGTCATCGCCGAGGCCCAGGGCTACATCAGCGCGCCCATACACGCCACCAGTTCCGGCACCGTCAAGGCCATCGAGCCGCGGGCCGTGCCCCACCCGTCCGGCATGCACTCGCCTTGCGTCGTCATCGCCACCGACGGCGAGGACCGTTGGGCCGAGCTGCCCGAGCCCATCACCGACTTCCATACCGCCGATGCGGCGACGCTGCGCGATCGCATCCGCCAGTCCGGCATCGTCGGCATGGGCGGCGCGTCGTTCCCGACCAACGTCAAGCTCAACCCCGGCAAGGATCAGCCGATCTCGGTGCTGGTCCTCAACGGCGCCGAGTGCGAGCCCTACATCACCTGCGATGATCTGTTGATGCGCGAGCGCGCCGCCGACGTCATCGACGGCGCCCGGATCATGCTGCACATGCTCGGCGCCCCCGAGTGCCTGATCGGCGTCGAGGACAACAAGCCCGAGGCCATTGCCGCGCTGCGGGCTGCGGTCGCCGCGGCAGGGGATGGCCGCATCGAGGTGGTGGAGATCCCGACCCTTTACCCCAGTGGCGGCGAAAAGCAGCTGATCCGCATCCTCACCGGCAAAGAGGTCCCGACCCACGGCATCCCTGCCCAGGTTGGGGTGGTGTGCCAGAACGTCGGCACCGCCACCGCGGTGGCCGATGCGGTGCTGCGCGGCATCCCGCTGATCGAGCGTTGGGTCACCGTCACCGGCCGCGCCATCGCCGAGCCGCAGAACTTCAGCGCGCGCATCGGCACCCCGGCCGCGGACCTGGTGGCCGCCGCCGGCGGCTATGGCGACAAGGTCATCAAGCTACTGGCTGGCGGCCCGATGATGGGCATGCGTCTGCCCACCGACGCCGTGCCGGTCACCAAGTCCTTCAACTGTGTGCTGGCGCTGACCGAGGCCGAAAGCCCCGATCCCGGCCAGGCCCTGGCCTGCATCCGCTGCGGCACCTGCGCCGCCCACTGCCCGGTCAGCCTGCTGCCCCAGCAGATGTACTGGCACGCCCGCGCCAAGGATCTGGACAAGGTTCAGGACTACAACCTGTTCGACTGCATCGAATGCGGCTGCTGCGCCCACGTCTGTCCGTCGCACATCCCGCTGGTGCAGTACTACCGCTTCGCCAAGACCGAGGTCTGGGCGCGCGAGAAGGAAAAGCGCGCCTCCGAGCACGCCAAGGAGCGCCACGCCGCCCGCGAGGCCCGCCTGGAGCGCCTGGATCGCGAGCGCAAGGCGAAGCTGCGCAAGAAGAAGGAGGCGATCACGCCGAAGGCCAAGGCCAAGCCCGCCGCCGACAAGCCGGCGGCCGATACGGCGACGTCTGCCGACGAGGCGCGCAAGGCCAAGATCCGCGCCGCCCGCGAGCGTGCCGCGGCCAAGCAGGCAGGGGCGGGCGGTGTCGCCGCTCCAGCGCCGGTGGAGACCGCGGCAAGCGCTGCCGACGAGGCGCGCAAGGCCAAGATCCGCGCCGCCCGTGAGCGCGCCGCGGCCAAGCAGGCGGCGGAGGGCGGTGTCGCCGCTCCAGCGCCGGTGGAGACCGCGGCAAGCGATGCCGATGAGGCGCGCAAGGCCAAGATCCGCGCCGCGCGCGAGCGTGCGGCGGCGAAGAAGGCGGCGATGGAGGCCGGCGGCGAGTGATCGCCCTGCGGCTGCTTATCGTTGGCTGTAGCCGAGATACCTAATCGAAGAGCCTGCTCGTTGCGGCGCTCGTTGTCGTTGTTGTAATCGTAGTCGTGATCGATCAGTCGCACGAAAACGGATACGGCAACGATTGCGACAACGACAACGACACGGACACCCCTAACGACTGAGATAGCGAACCCCGTCAACCCATGCCAGCCGCCATCCTCTCCTCGCCGCACAGCGCCCGCGTCAATCGGGTCGACTGGTTCATGCTCCAGGTCTGCCTGGCCCTGATCCCGGGCACCCTTGCCATGGTCTGGTTCTTCGGCTGGGGCGTGCTCATCAACATGGCCTTGGCCTCCGTCTTCGCCATCGCTGCCGAGGCGCTGGTCATGAAACTGCGCGGCCGGCCCGCGCTGCCCGCCATCCGCGACTACAGCGCACTGGTCACGGCCCTGCTGTTCGCGCTCACGGTGCCGCCGACGCTGCCCTGGTGGCTGACGCTGCTCGGCATCAGTTTTGCCATCATCATCGTCAAGCAGCTCTACGGCGGCCTGGGCTACAACCCGTTCAACCCGGCCATGGCCGGCTATGTGTTCTTGCTGATCTCCTACCCGGTGGCCACGACGAGCTGGTTGCCGGCCCAGGCGCCGGATCTGCTGACCTTCCAGGACGTCACCGCGCTGTCGTTTATGGATTCGGCGCGACTGATCTTCACCAGCGCGCTGCCACCGGGACTCGACTGGGACGCCATCTCGGCGGCCACGCCGCTGGATGACCTGCGCACCCGTCTCGATCAGGGTGTGCTGATGGAGACCATCCGCCAGAGCCCGCTCTGGGGCTGGGTCGGCGGTCGCGGCTGGGAGTGGGTTGGCGCCGGTTTTCTGGTCGGCGGCATCTATCTCATCTGGCGGCGGGTCATCAGCTGGCAGATCCCGGTCTCGTTTCTGGTCGGGCTCGGCACCATCTCTGCGGTGTTCTGGATCATCGATCCCGCCGGCTACCCGTTCCCGGCGTTCCATCTCTTCAGCGGCGCGGCCATGCTCGGGGCGTTCTTCATCGCCACCGACCCGGTCAGCGCCTGCACAACCAAGAACGGCCAGCTCATCTACGGCGCCAGCATCGGTATGCTGGTCTTTGTCATCCGTTCCTGGGGCGGCTACCCGGACGCGGTGGCCTTCAGCGTCTTGCTGCTGAACATCGGCGCCCCGATGATCGACTATTACACTCAACCCCGCGTCTACGGACACCGGAGCAAGTCATGAAAAAAGGCCCCATTCTCATCGCCGGATTTATCCTCGGCGCCTTCGCCGGCGGCGGTGTCGGCCTGGTTGCCGTCACCCATGCCATGACCGATGCGCAGATCGCAGAAAATCAGCGTCAGGCCATGCTCGACAAACTCAACGCCATCGTCCCCGCCGAGCGCGTCAAGAACGACCCGCTGCAGGACAAGGCCCAGGTCAGCCGGCAGGACATGCTCGGTGCTGCCGAGACTGAGATCATGCGTGTGCGCGACACCGAAGAAGACGTCGCCGTCGTGCTGCAGCCCGTGGTGCCGGACGGCTACGCCGGCCCGATCCGGCTCTTGGTCTCGGTCATGACCGACGGCAGCGTCGGCGGCGTGCGTGTGCTCGAGCACCACGAGACCCCCGGTCTCGGCGATAAGATCGACGAGCGCAAGGACGACTGGATCATCGACCAGTTCACCGGCAAGTCCCTCAACGATCCGCCGCTGGAAGACTGGGCCGTGAAGCGCGACGGCGGCGATTTCGACCAGTTCACCGGGGCCACCATCACCCCGCGGTCCATCGTCAACGCCGTCAAGAACACCCTGCTCTATGTCGAGGAGCAGGGGGAGGCGCTCTATGAGCTGCCGGCCATCGGCTCCGCGCCGCCGGCCGACACCCCCGCGGCGAAGCCGGAGCCCGCTAAGGAGACCTCCTGATGGCCGAGAAGGGCTATGGTGAGCTGATCACCGACGGTCTCTGGACCAACAACGCGGCCCTGGTTGCCCTGCTCGGGCTCTGCCCGCTGCTGGCGGTGACCACCACCGCTACCAACGGGCTGGGCATGGGCCTGGCCACCACCGCGGTGCTGGTCCTGTCCAATGCCACCATCTCGCTGATCCGCAATCTGGTCCGCCCCGAGGTCCGCCTGCCGGTCTTTGTGCTCGTCATCGCCTCCTTCGTCACCGCGGTGGAGCTGAGCATGCAGGCCCTCTTCTATGACCTTTACCTGGTGTTGGGCCTGTTCATCCCGTTGATCGTCACCAACTGCGCCATCATCGGCCGCGCCGAGGCCTATGCCTCCAAGGCCCGTTTGGACAAGGCCATCGTCGACGGCCTCGCCATGGGCGTCGGCTTCACGCTGGTGCTGATGGTCCTCGGCGGTATCCGCGAATTCCTCGGTCAGGGCACGCTGTTCTACCAGGCGGAACTGCTGCTCGGGGATGGTGCCAAGGACCTGGCCCTGCAGATCGATGGCTTCCAGGGCGCCCTGCTCGCCATCCTACCCCCCGGCGCCTTCATCGGCCTCGGGCTGCTGCTCGCGTTGAAGAACATCGTCGACAAGCGCGTCAAGGGCCTGCAACTCGCCCGCGCCAAGAAGGCGGACGCGAGGGCGGCCGATGATATTGCCGCTCAGCCCGCCGCCCCTGCGTGAGCCCCGCAGGTGGCCGCGAAGGGGCTATGGTGTTGTGTGGCTGATCACCGACGCCGTCGGAGCCACAGCGCGGCCCTGGTCGCCCTGTTCGGGCGCTGCCTGCACATCCTTTGAGCGATGGCGGCGGCGCGGCTCTTTCAACTGACCCTCGTGGCGGTGCTCTGGTACCTGCTCACGGGCCTGATCTGTTCGCGCGTGCTCGGCATCTGGCCCGAGGGCTTCGAGGGCGAGGGCTACTTCATCACCGCTGCGGCGGTGCCCTGGTCGCTGCTCGCCCTGGATTTCTACCACCCCACTGACTCGCCCGTCGGCGCCGCCGTGCGCGACCTGCTGTTCTTCGCGCTGATCGCCGGCGGCATCGCCGTCAACGCCGTCATCGTCGGTTCCATGCTCCGTGGTCTGCTCAAGGTGCTCCGGCTGGATCGGCGCATCCGCCGCATTGCGCGTCAACGCCTGGCGTCCGCGGGAAAAGCGATTGCGCGCAACGAGAAGTTGTCCTAGCGTACGCTGTATGACAGCCGGGCGGGAGCATACACCGATGCGGATCAATGCACGTCTTGATGACCGCAGTGCCGAGAAGCTGGCCTGGCTGCGCGAGCAGACGGGGCAGACCCTTTCGGATGTGGTACGTGAGTCGATCGAGCGCTACCACGCCGAGGTCTACCCGCGCTTCAAGGGCAAGCTGATCACCACCTGGCCCATCCTCACCGAGACCAGTCACCTGCTTTCACGGCGCGTCGGTGCCGAGGCTGCCCCGGCGCTGCTGGAGCGAGCCGAGCGAGCCTTCAAGGTTTGGGAGATGCCGCCGGAGGCAGGAGCGCGCGCCGCCGAGCTGATGCGCGCAGCGCTGCCGATGGACCTCGCCGACGCCTCCGCCGTCCTGCTCGCCGAGCATCTGGGGCATGGCCGCATCCTCAGCACTGACCGGCGCGATTTCGCCAGCTACCGCTTCAAGCACCGACATCCGTTCGAAAACCTGCTGCTGCCATGACCAATCGTCGCGTCTTCGAGGTCACGCTGCTCGCCGTCCTGCTGCTGCTGCTCATCGAGCTGCTGTTTCGCGAGACCCTGGGCGACACCCCGGCCGTGCTGCAATGGTCCGGCATGCTGCTGGCCATCGCCTCCACCCCCTGGTCGCTGCTTGCGCTGGAGCTGGTCTTTCGCCCGACCGAAGACCCCTTCGCCGAAGTTATCCGCAACGGCGCCTTCATACTCGTCATGGCCGTCGGCGTCGCGCTGAACGCCGTGCTGATCAAGGCGTTGCTCGGGTGGTTATGGGACAGCATCCGTCGTCGCGATTGAGGCCACACCATCGACGCCCAGGGCCTCAATCATGGTTCCGGCCACCGCAGCAGACTGTTCTTGGACGCAGGGCGTCCACCCTTGCTCCCACGCCGGCCGAGACCATGATCCTAGAAAGAGCAGTTGACCGCTCTGGGGCAAACTCAAGTATCTGTTTTTTCAGTAATGACTACCAGTACCGGAGCTCACCCATTGGGTGAAGGCCGCTACGACCCCGAGTGCGCGGCCCCTGGCCTCTGACCCGCCGACCAACACAACGACGAGGAGTAGATCATGCAACGCAGAACCTTTTTGACCGGTGCCGGCGCCGCCGGTGTCGCCCTGGGCTCCGGCCTGGCCGCGGCCCGCACCAAGGCCGAGCACGATTGGAAGATGGTGACCACCTGGCCGAAGAACTTCCCGGGGCTCGGTACCGGCGCCGAGAAGCTCGCCAAGCTCATCGGCGAGATGAGCGGCGGGCGGATTCACGTCAAGGTCTACGGCGGCAACGAACTGGTGCCGCCGTTCGAGGTCTTTGATGCCGTCTCTCGGGGCACCGCCGAGATGGGCCACGGTGCCGCCTACTACTGGAAGGGCAAGACCGAGGTGGCGCAGTTCTTCTCCACCGTGCCCTTCGGGATGACCGGCCAGGAGATGAACGGCTGGCTCTACTACGGCGGCGGCCTGGAGCTGTGGACCGAGCTCTACGCCGAGTTCGACCTGGTGCCGGCGGCGGCCGGCAATACCGGCGTGCAGATGGGCGGCTGGTTCAACAAGCAGATCAACTCCGTCGAGGACCTCAAGGGGCTGAAGATGCGCATCCCCGGCCTCGGTGGCGAGGTCCTGCGGCGCGCCGGCGGGACCCCGGTGAACCTGCCCGGCGGGGAGCTGTTCACGTCGCTGCAATCGGGCGCCATCGACGCCACCGAATGGGTCGGTCCCTACAACGACCTCGCCTTCGGCCTGTATAAGGCGGCCAAGTACTGCTACTACCCGGGCTGGCACGAGCCGGGCACCACGCTGGAGGCGATGGTCAACAAGGAGGTCTTCGACGCCCTGCCGGCGGACCTGCAATCCATCGTCATGAACGCCTGCAAGGTGGTCAACCAGGACATGCTCGCCGAGTACACGGCCCGCAATCCGGCCGCCCTGCAATCGCTCATCAACGACCACGGCGTCGACCTGCGCAGGTTCCCCGACGACGTCATCGCCAAGCTGCGCACCCTGTCCAATGAGGTGGTCGCCGAGATCGCCGAAAAGGACGCCTTCTCCCGCCAGGTCTACAGCTCCTACGAGAAGTTCCTGACCCAGTCCAAGGCCTGGAGCGCCATCTCCGAGCTGAGCTACCTGAAGGCGCGCGACGAGACGGTCGGCTGAGCCCCCTGAGTCGGCGGGCGCGTCTCGGTCGCCGCCGCGGGTACGCTCCCACAGCGCAGGTCGCCGTGGGAGTGGCTTGCAGCCGCGATGCCAGGTCGCTGCCGGCGTTCAGGCACAGCGCCCGATGATCATCGACGCCCCGCCAAGCCCGGGACTCTACGTCCACGTCCCCTGGTGCCTGCGCAAGTGCCCCTACTGCGACTTCAACTCCCACGCGCGCCCCGAGCGGCTGCCTGAGGCGGCCTACGTGGCGGCCCTGCTCGCCGACCTTGATGCCGATCTGAGAGACCAGCCCGAGGATCGGCCGGTCGGCTCCATCTTCATCGGCGGCGGCACGCCGAGCCTGTTCTCCGGGGCCGCTCTCGCCCGGCTGCTCGACGGTGTGCGCGAGCGGCTTGCGCTGACCCCGAGCTGCGAGATCACGCTGGAGGCCAACCCCGGCGCCGTCGACAGTGGCCACTTCGCCGCCTATCGCGAGGCCGGCGTCAATCGGCTCTCCATCGGCATCCAGTCGCTGTCGGCACCGCTGCTGCGCGCCCTCGGTCGCGTCCACGACCCGGAGCAGGCGCGCGAGGCCGTCGGCATCGCCCGCCGGGCCGGCTTTGCCAACATCAACCTTGACCTGATGTACGCCCTGCCGGGCCAGGACCTGCCCGCCGCTGCGGCGGACCTCAAGGCCGTGCTCGACCTTGCCCCGGAGCACTGCTCCTACTACCAGCTCACGCTGGAGCCCAACACCGCCTTCGCCGCCGCCCCGCCGGCCCTGCCCGATGCGGATCTGGCCGCCGACATCCACGACCAGGGGCTGGCGCTGCTCGCCGCCGCCGGCTTCGAGCACTATGAGGTCTCCGCCCACGCCCGCCCCGGTCGGCGCTGCCGTCACAACCTCGGCTACTGGACCTTCGGCGACTACCTCGGCATCGGCGCCGGCGCCCACGCCAAGCGCACCGACCCGCGCAGCGGTCAGGTCCGGCGCAGCGCCAAGCAGCGCCAGCCCGACCGCTACCTGGCCAGCGCCGCCAGCGCCGAGCGCATCCAGACTCGGCGCCTGCTCGGCGACGACGACCTGACGCTGGAATTCGCCCTCAATGCCCTGCGCCTCACCGATGGTGTGCCGCTGGCGCTGTTCACCGCCCGCACCGGCCTGCCCGCATCGCGGATCACCCCCGCCGCCGATGCCGCCCGCGCCGACGGCCTCTTGGAACCAGACCCGAGCCGTCTGCGACCCACCGCCCTCGGCCGGCGCTTCCTCAACGACCTCGTCCAATACTTCGACTGCTAGCTCGGCGCGGGCGCCGGTGGGGCAGTAGAAGACCGGCGTTGGCCCGTCGGGCAGCTGCGCCAGCTCCGCCGCAAGCCGGTCCAGCGGGATGTTGGCCGCATGGTCGATGGACGGGGCCTTGATCTCGTCGGGGTTGCGCAGGTCCATCAGCAGGATGTCGTCGCGCTGGGCCTTGGCCATCTCGGCGAGGCTGTCGACATCGATGCTGCCGGGTCTGGGGCGGGGTCGATAGACGATCTGCCGCGAGGTCGGGCCAGTGGCCACCGCATGGCCGGCCTGTTGCCATTCGGCAACGTCCATGGGCAGTAGCCGCAAGGCGCGGTAGCCCCAGCCCACCAGCCGCCCGCCGGGGCCGTAGAGGATCAGCGGGCTCGCCTTGTCCGCGGGCAGCCGATCCTGAACCCGGGCGAAGGCCGGGGCCGGCAGGGACCTGGCGCCGGGGATGTGTGCCGCCCGGTACAGCTTGCCGGGGCGTACGTCGAAGAGCGCCACGTCGGGCCGTTGCAGAGCTTGCTTGAGCTGCGAGCGGGTCAGCTTCTCGGCCTCGGCGATGGTCGCCAGGATGTCGAAGCGGACGATCTCCTTGCTGCCGCCGAAGTCCATCTGCAGCGCCCTGGCCTTGTCGGAGATGCTGTCGAGGAAGCCCAGCATGACCCCGGGCATGGGTGAGTGACAGCCGGCGCAGAACTTGGCCGTGGGTCCGGGCGGGGCCCCCGGCTCGGCGGCGGCCGGGGCGACCCCCGGCGCCAGGCCAAGGAACTAAGGATCGGTTCAGAAACAAGTGGCGCAGCGGGTCTGCCGATTGGTCGTAGCCTTCGAGGGCGGCCAGCGGGATATGCTCGCGGGTGAAGGGGGCGCCGGTGGCGGTCTCGACGCGTTGGGCGATTCTCTCTTGGTCGAGCAGTTCCGGGCCGCCTCGGCCGTCAGCGCCAGCGCTGTGGTGGCTCGCATACCAGGGCTGGCCCACGCTGCTGCCGTGGTCGAGGGGCGATGATCTCTTAGGGCAGGTCTTGACCGAGCATCAGCAGCAGATGCGGTTGCGCCCTTGCTGCTTGGCCCGGTAGAGATTGGCGTCGGCCAGGGCGATCAACTTGATGGAGTCGTCGATGTCCTTGTGCCGGTCCGTGGTCAGGATGCCGAGGCTGATGGTGACGTCGATGTCGAGGCCGGCGAAGATGATGGGCTGGTCTTGGATGCGGGCGCGCAGGCCCTCGCAGACCTTGATTGCCCCATCGCGATCGGTCTCGGGCAGGATGAGTGCGAACTCGTCGCCGCCGTAGCGGGCAAAGACGTCTTCGTGACGAATGCGGGTGGCGACGATCGCCCCGATCTCGCGCAGCACGTGGTCCCCCGCGAGGTGGCCGAACCGGTCGTTGATCTGCTTGAAGTGGTCGATGTCGAACATGACCAGCGACAGCATCCGGCCGTGGCGGTCGGCCCGGTTCCACTCCCGGTTCAGGGTCTCCAGGAAATAGCCGCGATTGAAGGCGCCGGTGAGGCTGTCGGTGGTGGTCAGGCGGTAGAGCTCATCGTGGTGCTCGACCTCGATACTGGAGCCGCTGAAGTATTTGAACAGGGTCCCGCCGACGCGGATCATGTCGCCGTCGCGGATCTCGCACTCCTTGACGCGGGCGTCGTTGACGAAGGTCCCGTTGGTGGAGCCCAGGTCGCGCAGCAGCGTGCGCGCGCCGCTGACGATCAGGGCGACGTGCCGGCGCGAGACGTTGTCCTGGTCCACCTGTATCGGTACCGACGCGGCGCGACCGATGACCTGCTCGCGGCGGTCGAGAAAGTAGCGCTTGCCGAGCGCGCGACCCTGGAAGACGATCAGACTGGGCCGCCCCGAGGGCCTGTCGGGCTCGGGCGGTTGCGGCATGAACGCCGTGGTAGTGGTATCACAGTCGCTGACCATAGGACTACGAGGCTCGATCCTCGGGGCGATGCGTGTTAACTGGTAGCAACTCGCGGGGCGCTGCCGGACTTGAGGTCGGCATTGCGCCTCGCGGTTGGGCCTGGTGTGTCGGCGTCGGAGGCCGGTTGATCCGAGGATACGACTGAGATATTAGAGCACTCGGGCGTTCGCTGCCACGTCGGATTCAGGCGGCTCAGGCCGTCGGTCGGGTGCCGCCCTGCACGCGCCGCAGGTAGGCCTCGAACATCATCAGGCTCCAGATCGAGGCGCTGTAGTCGCGCCGCCCGCACGCGTGCTGATCGATCAGATGTGCCAGATAGCCCTGGTTGAACAGCCCCGTATCGGCCAGGGTCGGGCCGAGCAGGGCGGTGTGCATGCGCTCGCGCAACGGGCCGCGGAACCAGCTCGCCAGCGGTACCGCGAAGCCCTGCTTCGGGCGGTAGAGGACGGCGTCGGGCAACAGCGGGCGCAGCGCCTGCTTGAACAGGGCCTTGCCCTCGCCGCCGCTGAGCTTGAGCGCGCTCGGCAGCGACGCGATCCAGCCCACCAGCGCGTGGTCGAGGATCGGCACCCGCACCTCCAGCGCATGGGCCATGCTGGCGCGGTCGACCTTGGTGAGGATGTCGTCCACCAGATAGGTCTTCATGTCCAGGTACTGGATCAGCGACAGCGGGTCGTCGGTCGGCGCCCGGGCGGCATGGCGGCGCAGGACCTCGACGGCGTTGTAGCCCGCCAGCTCGCGGCGGAAGGCGTCGCTGTAGAGGTTTCGGCGCATGTCGTCCTTGAGCACGGCGATGATGTCGAAATAGCCGGCCACGTCGTCGCGGGCCAGGCCCTGGAAGGTGGTCTTGGCGCGCAGCACCCGCGGTGCCCAGTCCAGCTTCGGATAGGCGTGGCCCAGCGCCCCGAACAGCGGTCGGCGCAGGCCCGGCGGCAGCAGCCCGCGCAGCCGTGACTCGCGCATCTGCCACTGATAGCGCCGGTAGCCGGCCAGGTTCTCGTCGCCGCCGTCGCCGGACAGGGCCACGGTGACCTGCCGGCGGGCCAGCTCGCAGACCCGATAGGTGGGCATCGCCGAGCTGTCGGCATAGGGCTCGTCGTAGAGGTCCGCAAGGCGGTCGAGCAGGTCGAAGTCGTCGGGGTCTACCTGCTCCACGCGGTGGGCGGTGCGGTAGCGCTCGGCCACCTGTTGGGCATAGGCGGTCTCGTTGAAGCGCGGGTCGCCGAACGAGATCGAGCAGGTGTTGACCGGGGCGTCCGACAGCCCCGCCATCAGCGCGACCACGGCACTGGAGTCGACGCCGCCGGAGAGGAAGGCACCCAGCGGCACCTCGGCGATGAGCCTGATCCGCACCGCCTCGCGCAGGCGCTCGATCAGTTCCTCGGCGGCATCGGCGGCGTTGACCGCGCCGGCGTCCGCGAACGGCACGTCCCAGTAGCACACCGGTGCCGGCAGTCGACCGCGGGCCAGTGGCCGGGTCAGCGTCAGATGATGGCCCGGCGGGAGCTTGTGCGCGCCCTTGAGGATGGTGCGCGGCTCCGGGATGTAGCCGTAGGCCAGGTAGTCCTCCACCGCCAGCGGGTCCATGGCCCGGGGCAGGTCGGCGTGCACATACAGCGCCTTCAGCTCCGAGGCGAACACCAGCCGGCCGCTCGGCAGCAGCGCGTAGTGCAGCGGCTT
Source organism: uncultured Gammaproteobacteria bacterium (assembly GCA_942491465.1). Classification (GTDB taxonomy): domain Bacteria; phylum Pseudomonadota; class Gammaproteobacteria; order Chromatiales; family Chromatiaceae; genus CALOBA01. The sequence goes on along the minus strand of CALOBA010000036.1, from coordinate 38,468 downwards.
GATGCCCAGCCGATCGCGGGCCAGGAACAGCGTCTGGCGATTGCGGTCCCAGAGCGCGAACGCGAACATGCCGCGGAAGCGTTCGACGCAGGCCGCGCCCCACTCCTCCCAGGCGTGGACGATGACCTCGGTGTCGCAATGGGTGCGAAAGCGATGCCCGCGCCCGGCCAGCTCCTCGGCCAGCCCCTGGAAGTTGTAGATCTCGCCGTTGTAGACGACGACGACCGTCTCGTCCTCGTTGAACAGCGGCTGCGCGCCGCCGGACAGGTCGATGATGGCCAGGCGCCGATGGCCGAGCCCGACCCCAGGCTCGACATGGATGCCACCGGCGTCCGGCCCCCGGTGAAACTGGCTCGCGTTCATGCGCTCCACCAAGGCGCGTTCGATGGTGCCGGCCCCGGTGGGGTCGAAGATGCCTGCAATACCGCACATATGCCGCTCGTCTCTTGCCGCTGCCCGAAACCGCCCGAAAAACGGGCGGGGGCGCGAGCGGCAGCCTAGCCCGGCGGGCCGGCCGGGGCAACCGCTGGGAGTGCCAGGGCGCACGCCACCGACTCGGTGGAGTCGCTTGTCGTCTCGCTTGAGCAATACGCGTGGGCTGGGGCGTCATCGCGCATTTACCGGGTGGGCGTCGACATGAGACCATCACGGCTTTGCGTCCCTGCGGGTCATGCACCGGTTTGGGCGATCCAACCTCCGACCTTCGGAATGAAGCACCTCTATCTGATCGGCATGGGCCCCGGCGGCCCCGAGTATCTGACCATCCAGGCCATCGAGACCCTCAAGCAGGTCGATGTCTTCTTCATGTTGGACAAGCCCGGTCGCGGCAAGGACGAGCTGCTGCGAATGCGCCGGGACATCCTCGATCTGCATCGCCGCGACGGCGGCTACCGCATCGTCATGGCCGCCAGCCCGCCGCGGCGCAACGGACCGGAGGGCTACCAGGCCGGCGTGCGCGAGTGGCACGAGACCAAGCGCGAGCTGTTTCAGCGCTTGGTCGACGACGAGCTGGCGGACGGTCAGACCGGCGCTCTGCTGCTCTGGGGCGACCCGTCCCTGTATGATCAGACCGTGTCGCTGATCGCCGAGCTGGCCGAGGCATCGAAGGGCGCGCTGGACTTCCAGATCATCCCCGGCATCACCGCGGTGCAGATGCTGACCGCCCGGCACCGCATCCCGCTGAACCGCGTGGGCGAGCGTATCGTCATCACCACCGGTCGCGATGTGGAGACCTGCGACCCGGCAGGCATCGACAACGCCGTGGTCATGCTCGACTACAATGCCTCGTTTCAGCGCTTCCGCGGCCAGGATATGGACGTCTACTGGGGCGGCTACCTGGGTTGCCCGGACGAGGTGCTGGTCTCGGGTCCGGTGGACGAGGTCACCGACGAGCTGCTGCGGGTCAAGGCCGAGGTGCGCGAGCGCAAGGGGTGGTTGATGGATACCTACCTGCTGCGGCGGCGGAAGCCGGGGCCTTGACGCATCCCGATCCCGATCGCCTTTTTGTCCCAAGGCCGGCTATCCGGAGCGAGATCAATGAAAGGCCGCTGAAATTTGACACAATATGACCGGTCTGTTCCGATCGCTATAGTGCGGTCCGAAATCCGATTCCCCGCTGGGTACAATCCGTGCCCGGCGAGCCCGAACCCCTGGAGCTGATCTATGCGCATCCTCTTCGTCCAACCAAACTACAGCGCCGGCGCCGCCGATATCGCCGGCAACTGGTCGCCGGCCTGGGTCGCGTACCTGGCCGGATACCTGAAGGCCGGCGGCTACGACGACTATCACTTTGTCGACGGTCTGGTGGACGACCTGGACGACGACCAGATGCGCGTTGCCATCCGTGAGTCCGGTGCCGACATCGTCGCCACCACGGCCATGACGCCGATGATCTACGCCGCGCAGCGGGTGCTGCAGATCTCCAAGGAAGAGCTGCCCAATGCCGTGACCGTCATGGGCGGCATCCACCCGACCTTCATGTTCAAGCAGGTGCTCGGCGAGGCGCCCTGGGTCGACGTCATCGTCCGCGGCGAGGGCGAGGCGGTCACGCTGAATCTGGTCCGCGCCATCGACGAAGGCGACTGGCGCGCCCGGGCCGATCAGGTCAACGGCATCGCCTTCTTGAGCGACGACGGCCAAGTGGTCTCGACGCCGGCGGAGCCGTCCATCAAGGACGTCGACAGCATCTGGCCGGACTGGGGCATCCTGGAGTGGAAGAAGTACATCTACATCCCGCTGGGGGTGCCGGTGGCGACCCCGAACATGGCCCGCGGCTGCCCCTTCACCTGCTCGTTCTGCAGCCAGTGGAAGTTCTGGCGCGACTACCGGGTGCGCGACGCCAAGCAGATGGTCGACGAGATCGAGGAACTGGTGAAGGTCCACGGCGTCGGCTTCTTCATCCTGGCCGACGAAGAGCCGCAGATCAACAAGGCCAAGTTCGTCGAATTCTGCCAGGAGCTGATCGACCGTGATCTGGGCATCCACTGGGGCATCAACACCCGCGTCACCGACGTCATGCGCGATGAGGACCTGCTGCCGTTCTACCGCAAGGCCGGCCTGGTGCACGTCTCCCTCGGCACCGAGGCGGCGGCCCAGCTGAACCTGGACCGCTTCGTCAAGGAGACCACCATCGCCGAGAACAAGCGCGCGGTGGAGCTGTTGCAGGAGAACGGCATCGTCACCGAGGCGCAGTTCATCGTCGGCCTGGAGAACGAGACCCGCGAGACCCTGGAGGAGACCTACCAGATGGTCATGGATTGGGGCGCCGACATGGCCAACTGGTCCATGTACACCCCGTGGCCGTTCTCCGACATGTTCGCCGAGATGGGCGATCGGGTCGAGGTCCACGACTACTCCAAGTACAACTTCGTCTCGCCGATCATGCGCCCGGACAAGATCGACCGCGCCGAGCTGCTCGACGGCGTCATGGCCAACTACCGGCGCTTCTACATGAAGCGGATGCTGTTCCAGTACCCCTGGGTCAAGGACCCGTTCCGTCGCAGGTACCTGATCGGCTGCATCAAGGCCTTCTTCAAGAGCGCCTACGAGCGCAAGTTCTACCAGCTCGGCAAGCAGAACTACTGGGGTCCGCTGTTCAAGAAGTTCATCAAATTCGACTACGACAAGTCCAAGTCCAGGATCGAGGAGCCGGACCACAACGCCTGGAAGCAGGCCCCGGCGGCCAAGCGTCCGGCCATCGGTGTGTCCGGTGCCGTGCCCAAGGGCTGCGGTGGCGGCAACGAGCAGATGGACGGCACCGTCACCTCCTGCGACGGCGCCGCCGGTGCGGTGCGCGCCTGCGGCGGCGGCAGCCAACAGATGGAGGGCGTCCACGAGGTGGACGTCTCCGCCATCATGAACCGCTCGAAGAACAAGCAGAGCGCCTCGGTGGCCGAGGAGGCCTGATCGGTTCCGCCACGGATAGCCTTTGCGGGGCCCTGCGCCCCAAAGGCATTGCGTAGGATGGGTCGAGCGAAGCGAAACCCATCCTGCCGCCGCCTCAGCCCCTATTGCCCCCAAGCAAAACGCGAACGCCCCGGTCCCGGGGCGCTTTTCGTTTCAGCCCGCAAGCTGGTCTAGGATGCAGCGACGCCCATGCGCTCGCCGCTGCCCACGCCCCTCCCGCACCAACAGCCAGGTCGCCCCATGCCCCCCGAGCAAACAGGCACGAAAATCTCCAAAACCACCGCCACGCTGCTGCTGCTGAGCGTGCTGGTCGCGCTGCTCCTGCTGGAGCATCTCAACCCCCGGCTGGTGCCCTGGATCGTCGCCGGCTGCGCCGTGGCCATGGTGCTATTCAAGACGTACCAAGACATCCGCCATCGCGAGACGCTGTCGCTGACCGAGATCGGCTCCATCGTCGTCACCCTGGTCACCGCCTGGGGCGGTGCCTTCCTCGCCAATGGGGTCCTCGAGTTCGGACTCATCATCGCCATCGTCGCGGTGCTGGCCTTCATACACCGGGATTTGCTCAAGCCCCGCGCCTAGGATGCGGCTCGCTTCCGCTCACCGCGCCCCTCGGTCCCGAGCGCTCGACCGTCGTAATGGAAGCGGCAGGCGATGATGACCAGATCGCTGTCGGTGGCGCGATAGACCAGCCGATTGGCGTCGTCGATCCGGCGCGACCAGTAGCCGGACAGGTTCCCGCGCAGTGGCTCCGGCTTGCTTCGCTGATTTTTCGCGAATTTCGCGTGTTTCGTAGTTTCTATTCTTCGGCGGGCGTGTTTCGGTTGTTTCTGAACCATTACTTACCCTCGGTTACAACACCCTGAGACCGTGCAGGTACTGAACTGACATGATCAGCGTTTATGACTTGAAACCCGCCTTCCAGGGTCTGTTGCGACCCTTGGCGCGGCGTTTGGCGCGGATGGACGTGACCGCCAATCAGGTCACCATCGCCGCCGTGCTGCTGTCTCTGGCCCAGGGTGTCTGGATCGCTGTCGCCTCCGACAAGGCCGTTGCGCTCTGTCTGCTGCCGGTGACGCTGTTCCTGCGCATGGGGCTGAATGCCGTCGACGGCATGCTGGCGCGGGAGCATGGCCAGCGTACGCCCTTGGGCGCCTTGCTCAACGAGCTGGGGGACCTGGTCTCGGACCTGGTGCTGTATCTGCCGCTGGCCTTGGTGTCAGGGCTTTCTGCACCGGCGGTGGTGGCCGCGGTGCTGGCGGCGTTGTTGGCGGAATTCACCGGCGTCTGCGCGCTGATGGTGGGCGCCGCGCGGCGCTATGACGGGCCGATGGGCAAGAGTGATCGGGCGCTGGCCTTCGGCCTGCTCGGCCTGTTGCTCGGGCTGGGCTGGGTGCCGGGCTGGCTGGCGGATGCGATGGTCTGGGGGGTGGCCCTGCTCGGGTTGGTGACGGTTTGGAAGCGTGCGCGCAAGGCCCTGGAGGTACAGTCATGATGGAGGCGGTCGCAGACCTGCCGACGGCCGTGCTGGTGGTGCTCGGCGGGATCTGGACGGCGCTGTTCGTGGCGACGGTGGTGGTTTGGCGGCTCTGCCGCCGCCGCGGCTGGGGCGCCGAGCAGGAGCTGCCGAGCCGGGTGCGCGCCTGGTGGTGGATCATCGGCTTCTTCAGCCTGGCGCTGCTGGCCGGTCGTACCGGGGCGGTCTGGCTGTTCGCGCTGGTGAGCTATCTGGCGTTCAAGGAGTATATCTCCTTGATCCCGACCCGCCGCGCCGACCGCCGGGTGCTGTTCTGGGCCTACCTGTCGATCCCGCTGCAATACTACTGGGTGGGCATCGGCTGGTACGGCATGTTCATCATCTTTATCCCGGTCTACGTGGCCCTGTTCCTGCCCATGCGCATGGTCCTGCTGGGGGCCACGGACGGCTTCATCCGTTCCGCCGGTACCATCCTCTGGGGGCTGATGACAACGGTCTTCGGCCTGTCCCATGCGGCCTATCTGCTGGTCCTGCCGGCGACGGTGGCACCGGCCGGCGGCGCCGGGCTGCTGTTGTTTCTGGTGCTGCTGACCCAGGGCAACGATATCGCGCAGTACCTCTGGGGCAAGACGCTCGGCGGGCCGAAGGCCGTGCCGGCGGTGAGTCCGGGCAAGACCTGGGCCGGTCTGCTGGGCGGTGTCGCCACCACCACGGCGCTGGCGATGCTGCTCGGTCCCTGGCTGACGCCGCTGTCGGGATGGACCCTGGCCGCTTCCGGGGTGCTGATCGGGGTGTTCGGCTTTGTTGGCGATCTGACCGTCTCGGCGGTGAAGCGCGATTTGGGCATCAAGGATACGGGCTGTCTGCTGCCGGGCCACGGCGGTATCCTCGATCGGGTGGATAGCCTGACCTACACCGCGCCGTTGTTCTTTCACTACTTGTATTATCTGCACTATTGACCGTTCATCGGCGTTCATGATCTTTTCGGCCAGACGCCGGCACCGACAGCGAGCACGAAGACGATGACCGACCATCAGGCATTCATTGATCGCGGGCCGATCCGCTGGCTGCAGATCGCCTGCTTCGCCTTGTTGGCGCGGCCGCTGGTGTGGCTGGTGCTGGGGGTGAATGTGCGCGGTGGCCAGCGGCTGCCGCGCCGGGGGCCGGCGGTGATCCTGGCCAATCACAACAGTCATCTGGATACGCTGGTGCTGATGTCGCTGTTTCCGCTGGGGCGGCTGCACGCGGTGCGCCCGGTGGCGGCGGCGGACTATTTCCTGCGCAATCGGCTGCTGGCCTGGCTGTCGCTGCGGGTGCTCGGGATTCTGCCGCTGGCGCGCGACGGCGGCGATGCGCGTGACCCGCTGGCCCTGGCGCAGCAGGCACTGGAACGGGGCGAGATCCTGCTGCTGTTTCCGGAAGGCTCCCGCGGCGACCCGGAGCGGCCGGCGCGGCTCAAGCCCGGCATCGCCCATCTGGCCCGGCGATTGCCCGAGGTCCCGCTGGTGCCGGTGCATCTGCAAGGGCTCGGCAAGGCGCTGCCGAAGGGCGAGGGGCTGTTGGTGCCCTTCATCTGCGATATCTGGGTCGGCGATGCGTTGCGTTGGGAGGGGGATCGGGCGGTGTTGATGGACAAGCTCAAGGCGTGGTTGTTTCAATCCGGAAACCGTTGACGTTGTCGTTGTCGTTGTCGAGTATCCGCATGAGTCCGACTGACGACAACGACAACGAGCAGGTTCTTTGGTTTCGGCTGCGTCGGGTTGTGCGGATGCGCGACGGAAGTCGCACCTACTGGAACACCCGGCAGGCGCGCCCGGGGCTTTATCCAAACAGCCCATGCAGAAACCAGCGCCGGCGGCCGTGCACCTCCCGATAGACCCATAGGCGCTCGCCGCGTGCGGAGGTGGCAACGTAGTAGTCTCGGGCCACCGCTCCGTCGTCCCACCAGCCGGTGTCGATGCGCTCGCAGCCGGCGCCGAGGTCGAGGGGACCGTCCAGGCAGGGCCGGCGGTCCTGCTCGGCGAGGGGCGTCGGGGCCGGCAGCAGCCACAGCGGGCGGTCGCGGCGGGGCAGGCCGGGGTCGTCGGGCCTCGCCGTTGCCGGCTCGTCGGCGTTGCGCCAGCGCCAGCCCTGCTCCGGGCGGTGATCGCCGACCAGTCCCAGTCCACGCACCGCGCTGCGGCCGAGCCGGGCGCGCAGACGCTCCAGCAGGGCCGGGTCCGGTGCGGCTGCGGTGCGCGGCAGCAGGTCGTATTGGCGGGCGCTCAGCGGTCGCAGCGGCTCGCTGTCGAGGGCGATGGCGCGCACCGGTGCCGGCAGCGTCAGCCGCTCCAGGCGCTCGCGCAACAGCAGCAGCCAACGCTCCGGGTCGCGCTGGGGGGCGGCGGCGCCGAGTTCGAAGCGAGTCGGCGCCGTCTCGGCGTGGTGCAGGGTCCAGTGCAGCCGCTGCACGCCGGCTTGGCGGCCGAGCAGCAGTCCGGCGAGCTCGTCGATCAAGCGTCGACAGGCAAAGACCAGCGCCGCGGCCTCGGGTACCTCGGCCGGCAGTTCCAGCCGGCCGCGGTAGCGGCTCGGCGGTGTGAACGACGGCCGCGGGTCTGGCCGTTCGCCGAGCAGCCGCTCGAGCTTGGCCGGCAGCGCCGCGCCGAAGCGCTCGGCAAGCCCGGCGCGGGGTAGGCGCAGCAGGGCGCCGATGTCATCGATGCCCATCCGCCCCAGCGCCTGCTCGCCGCGCGGGTCGAGCCCCAGCGCGGCGATGGGCAGGGTCGCCAGGCGTTGGCGCAGTTGGTGCTGATCGGCGATGGGCTCGGTCAGGCCGCGGGCGGCCAAGGTCAATGCCCCGGCCGGTGTCGGTGCCAGCGTGCAGTGGGCGCGGTAGCCGAGCGCCGCGAGACCGTCCTCGGCCTGGCGGCAGAGGGCCGCCGCGCCACCGAACAGCCGCAGGCTGCGGCCCGCCTCCAACAGCAGGGCGCGGGGCGGGGCCAGGCCGACCTGGTCGCTGAAGCGCATGGCCCAGGCGGCCAGTCGCTCCAGCGCGGCACGCTCGTCGTCGGCCCGGCGCTGCAGGATACGCAGATCCGCACAGAGGGCGTGGGCGGCGCCCGCGCTCAGACCGGGCCGCAGACCGCGTGACCATGCGGGCCGGTTGCAGAGCATGATGCGCTCGCCGGCGGCCACCGCCAACGGGATCTGCCGATCCTGTCGCGGCTGGCCGCGGGCGAAGACCTCCAGCGGCAGGTCCGGGAGGTGGAGGGCGAGCCAGCGCACGGGCTCAGATCCGGATCTGCCGACCGCCGTTGCCGCCGCGCTGCTTGTGGATGGTCAGCCGCAGTCCGGCGGTGGTCGGCTCGGCCTTGAGGCGCAGCCGGGCCGGGGAGGGCTGGCGTGCCCGTGCGATCGGCCGGAACAGCAGTCCCGGGGTCTTGGTCTCGGCGGCGGCGAGCTGCAGCCGGCGCAGCCCCGAGGCGGCCCAGTTCGCATCCCAGCCGAGCACCGCGGCACAGGCGCCGGAGCGCAGGCCCTGCTCCATGGCCCAGGGGGCCTGCTCGCCGGCATGACAGACCAGGAGCCGGTCGAGCGCCAGGCCGTGGCCGGCCAGGGCCGGGGCGTAGGGCTGCCAGGGCGGGTCGATCAGCAGCAGCCAGCGGGGCTGGGCGCTGAGCCTGACCAGCAGCGGCAGCACCAGCCCGAAGGCGTCGCCGCGGCGCTGGACCAGGATCTCGATCAGGCCGTCCCGCGGCCAGCCGGTGCCGACCAGGGCCTGATCCAGGGCCGGGAAGCCGGTCGGTAGGCCGTCGCCGCCGGCCGGGGTGTGATCGCCGCGCCAGAGATCCTGCCGCCGTTCGAGTAGCTGGTCCAGCGCCGAGACCGCCGTCGCTGCGGTTTGGCCTGCGGTCATGATCGGTGGCGATTGCGGGCGTTCAGAGCAGGCGCCGCGCTTGGGTGAAGCCAAGGCGCAGCACGCCGACGCCAAGCCCTTCGATGCTCAGCTCTTCCTCGCGCAGGTCGACTTGGATCGGCTCGAAGCTCGGGTTCTCGGGCAGCAGCTGCAGCTGGTAGGGGCGGCGTGCATGACGGCGCAGGCGTTTGACGGTGACCTCGTCGCCGAGGCGGGCGACGACGATCTGGCCGTTGAGGACGTCGGTGGTGCGGTGCACGGCGAGCAGGTCGCCGTCGAGGATGCCGGCGTCGCGCATGCTCGCACCGCGTACCCGCAGCAGGTAGTCGGCCCTTGGCTTGAACAGCGTCGGGTCGATGGGGCAGCGTTCTTCGATGTGCTCGATGGCCAGGATGGGGCTGCCGGCGGCGACCCGGCCGATGATCGGCAGCGTCCGCAGCTCCAGCTCCGGCTCCAGCAGTCGGATGCCGCGGGAGGCGCCTTGCTGAAGCTCGATGACGCCATGGCGGGCCAGTGCCTTGAGGTGGTCCACCGCGGCGTTGACGGAGCGGAAGCCGAAGTGCCGGGCGATCTCGGCGCGGGTTGGTGGATAGCCGGTATCGCGAATGTGCCGGCGGATCAGGTCCAGGATCTCGCGCTGGCGCCGGGTGAGGTGCTCCTCGGCGGGACTGGTGGTGCTGGGATTGGTGGTCATGCTTGCGGCGGCGGGGCAGATACGTGCGTGACTGTTATTTTAGACAGTTATGCGGGGACTGCAAGGTGCTTGTTGTCGTCGGAGCAGGCTATCGAGATCCCGATCTGCGATGTATCCGCGACCGACAGCATCAGAGCATCACCAGCTGCCAAAGCGCATACAGGCCGAAGCCGATCACCAGCAGTCCCGCCGCCTGGCGTACCCGGGCCTGCTCCGCCAGCCGCGCGGCGGCGCCGGCGAGCAGACCGATCCCGAGCAGGTTCGGCAGCGTGCCGAGACCGAAGGCGAACATCAGCAGCGCACCCTTAAGCGGGCTGCCGGTGGCCACCGCCGAGATCAGCACGCTGTAGACCAGCCCGCAGGGCAGCCAGGCCCAGATCAGGCCGACGCCCAGGGCCTGCGGGAATCGGCGGATCGGCAGCAGGTGCCGGCCCAGGGGCTCGATCCGCCGCCAGAGTCGGGCGCCGGTCCGCTCCAGCCGCCCCAGCACCGGCCACCAGCCGCCCAGGTAGAGCCCCAGCAGCAGCATAAACAATGCCGCGAGGCCGTAGAGCAGGCGCTGCGTCGTATGCAACGGCAAATAGCCGATGGCGATGGCGCCGAGACCGCCCATCAGCGCCCCGGCCAGGCCGTAGCCGATGATGCGCCCGAGGTTGTAGCCGAGCAGCAGCGGCAGTTGCCGGCCGATGTGCCGGCGCTGCTCGGCCGGCAGCCCGGCGGTGAGCATGGCAACAACGCCGCCGCACATGCCCAGGCAGTGGACGCCACCGAGCAGTCCCACCAGAAACGCGGTGATGTAGAGGGTTTGCATTCGTCCTCAGCCAAAATAATGACACGAGACCCACCGAACGCACTGTCGCGCCTCGGCGGGTATATCATACCGGGCTCAACGGCCGATCTTTGGAGTCTTACCATGCAACCCTTCCAACGCGACTTTCTCCGCTTTGCCATCGACGCCGGCGTGCTGCGGTTCGGCCGGTTCACGCTCAAGTCCGGTCGCGTAAGTCCGTACTTCTTCAATGCCGGACTGTTCAATACCGGTGCCTCGCTGGCGCAGCTCGGCAGGTACTACGCCGATGCGTTGACCGCGTCCGGCGCCGCCTTCGATCTGCTCTACGGCCCGGCCTACAAGGGCATCCCGCTGGCCGCGTCCGCCGCCATCGCGCTGTCCGATCACCACGGCCGAGATGTCCCCTACGCCTTCAACCGCAAAGAGGCCAAGGACCACGGCGAGGGCGGTCAGGTGGTGGGCAGTCCGCTGGCCGGTGATGTCCTGATCATCGACGATGTGATCACGGCCGGCACCTCGGTGCGGGAATCGGTCGAGATCATCGAGGCCGCCGGTGCGCGGCCCTGCGGCGTCGTCATTGCCTTGGACCGGCGCGAGCGTGGTCTGGACGATCGCTCCGCCGTGGACGAGGTGCAGGCGCGCTACGGCATCCCGGTGATCAGCATCGCCTCCCTCGATCAGCTCATCGAGTTGCTGGCCGAGGACGGGGACCAAGCGCAGACCTTGGCCGCGGTGCGTGCCTATCGTGCAGAGTACGGCGTTGGCTGATCCGGCGCCTATGGCCGCGCGGCTCAAGGCGCGCGCCGGTAACGGGCTCTCGATGCGATAAGCTAGAATCAAGGCATCCGAGCAACCACAACGAGCAAACGAGATCGAGATGAATGCCATGAGACCAAGACGCTGCACATCCCCCGCGCTGATCGTGCCGCTGCAATGCGCTGTTGTGGTGATGCTCTGTCTCATCCTGCTGGCATCCCCCGCGGCGGCACAGCGCCTGTACCGCTGGGTCGACGACCAAGGCAATGTCCACTACACCGATTCGATACCCCCGAGTCAGGTGGAGAAGGCCCATGTGGAGATGTCCGACGACGGCCTGCGCGTGCGCGAGGTGCCGAGGGCCAAGACCCTCGACGAGATCGAGCGCGAGCGCGAACTTGCCCGTCTGCGGGCGCAACAGGCGCGGCTGATCGAAGAGCAGCGGGCGGCGGACAACGTGTTGATCCGTACCTTTCGGTCGGTGGACGACTTGATCATGGCCCGCGACGGCAAGCTGGCCGCCATCGATGTGCAGATCCAGATCGCCAAAGGCAACGTCCGGCGGCAGCAGAACTGGCTCAAGAACCTGCGTGCCCAGGCCGCCGATATGGAGAAGGCCGGTCGCGCCGTGGATGAGAAGCTGATCGCGGGTATCGCCACGACCGAGCGCTCCATCCAGGATACGCTGGAGGCAATCCTGAAACGAGAGCAGCAGAAGCGCGAGGTGCGCGCGGACTTCGATCGCGACCTGAATCGCTTCCGGCAGCTGCGCAATCTGCGGGCAACGCAGCGCGAAGAAGAGATGGTGGCCGCGAAGATGTCCTTGGACAACATCGTCCAATGCGAGCGCTCGGATGAATGCGAACAGCTCTGGCGGCGCGCGATCGACTATTTGCAGCGCCACGCCACGGTAGCGGTCGAGACCGTCGGCGATGACGTCGTGATGACGGCTGCCCCGGAGAAGCAGGCAGACATTGCGCTCACCGTGTCGCGAATCTGGGATGCGGATGGTCGGCGCGCGACCATCTTTCTCGACACCCAGTGCCAGAACTATCTGGCCGGCAGCAATGCCTGCCAGACCGACGAGCGGGATCGGGTCTTGAACGGCTTTCGTGCCGAGGTCGAGCGCTATCGGCCGGAGGAACTGGGCATGGGGGCCGGCGGCGGCAGCGATCCTTGATCCCTGAGTGCAGGCGCGCCTTCAGCGTCGCCGTCTGAGCAAGGTGCCCATCCCTTCGTCGGTCAGCAGTTCCAGCAGTACCGCATGCTCGACGCGACCGTCGACGATGTGGGCCGTATTGACCCCCATCTGTACCGCCTCCACCGCACAACGGATCTTCGGCAGCATGCCGCCGGCGACGACGCCGTCGCGCACCAGCGTGTCGATCTCGGTCACATCCAGGTCCCGGATCAGCTCGCCGTCGGCATTGAGCAGACCCGGCGTATTGGTGAGCAACATCAGTTTCTCCGCATGCAGGACCTCGGCGATCTTGCCCGCAACCAGATCGGCATTGATGTTGTAGGAAAAGCCGTCGGCGCCCACGCCGATCGGTGCGATGACGGGGATGAAGTCGCCGCCGACCAGCATGTCGACAACGGCGGCGTCGATGCTCTCGACCTCGCCCACGTGGCCGAGGTCGATCAGCTCGGTCGGCAGGCCTTCCGCCGGGCCTCCATCCGGATCGGCGGCGAGCTTGAGCTTGCGCGCCCGAATCAGGTCGCCGTCCTTGCCGGTGAGGCCGACGGCGGCGCCGCCGTGACGGTTGAGCAGGTTGACGATCTCCTTGTTGACGAGGCCGCCGAGGACCATCTCCACCACGTCCATGGTCTCGCTGTCGGTCACCCGCATGCCCTGGACAAACTCGCTCGCCTTGCCCAGACGTCCGAGCAGCCTGCCGATCTGCGGTCCGCCGCCGTGTACGACGACGGGGTTGATGCCGACCAGCTTCATCAGTGCGATATCCCGCGCAAAGCTGTCTTTCAGTCGAGGCTCGACCATGGCGTTGCCGCCGTACTTGATGACCAGGGTCTTGCCCGAGAAGCGGCGGATATAGGGCAGGGCCTCGATCAGGACCCGAGCGATGTCGTGGGCACGTTCGCTGGTGAGTGCCATGGTGTAGCTGTGCTCCGGAGCGGATTAGAACGGAAGGGTGATGTTCGGTGCGGCGAAGTCCATGACCTGACGGAAGAGGTCCTGGATACTTTCGAGTGATTCGTCGTCTTCGGCCTCGAAGCGGAACACCAGGCCGGGGGGGCAGCGCGACGCCCGCACCATTCCCCAGCCTTGGTCGAACTGGGCACGCAGCCCGTCGGTGGTATCCACTTCGACACCGCCCAAGCGGTCGGCCATCCCGAGCACCGTCTGCAGGATGCCGTCGACCTCGGCGGCATCCACTGCCACGTGCAGCTGTGCGGTGCCCGTGCTCAAGGGCTGATCGGCGAAGACCTCTTGGGTGCTTCGCGGATCCAGTGCCAAGACCTCCAGCAGCCTGGCGGCGGCATACAGGGCATCATCGTAGCTGTTCCAACGGTCGAGGAACATGATGTGGCCGTTGAAGTCGCCGGCCACCGGGGCCTCGGTCTCGAGCTGTTTTTCGCGGATCAGATTCGCATCCGCCTTCCACATGACCGGGCGCCCGCCGTTGCGCACGACCTCTGCGGCCAGATGCTTGCTGCAGGCGACATCGAAGACGATATCGCTTCCGGGCTGGCGCACGACGATGTCGGCGGCCAGCAGCATCAGCAGGCGGTCGGTCTGCACCTGCTGGCCGCCAGAATCGACGACCGAGATGCGGTTGACATCGCCGTCGAAGCCGAAGCCCAGCTCGGCGCCTTGGCTGCGAACGGTGTCGCAGAGGCTGAACAGCGTCTTCGGCACCGCCGGATTGGGCGGCACTTGGTCGGGGCTGTAGGCATCCGGGTCGCAGTCCAGCTCGATGACCTCGCAGCCGAGGGCGCGAAACAGCGTCGGGGCCAGCAAGGAGGCGGACGCGTTGCCGCAGTCGATCACGACCCGCATGGGGCGCGCGATGGCCAGATCTCGGGCGACGGCGGCGATGTAGTCGTCGGCCAGCGTCTCCTGTCGGTAATCGCCGTCGCCCTGGACCAGTTCTCCGGCCTGAATGCGTCGGTATAGATCCTCGACCTGCGCCGGGGTGGCCGGCTCGCCGGCGATGATGAGCTTCAGCTCCAGGGCGTTGGTCGTCTCGTGGCCGGCGGTCAGCACGGCGCCCGAAAGCCCCGGCTCCCGGTTCAGCGTGAAGTAGACCAAGGGTGCCGGCGCGACGTCCAGATCGACCACATCACAACCGCTTGCCCGCAAGCCCGCAATGAAGGCGTTGTAAAGGTCGTCTCCGGTTGCCTGCTGATCACGGCCGATGATGAAGCGCCGGCTGTCGAGGGCGAGGGCCTCGCTCCCCGCGGCTTGCCCGATGCGCTGCATGACCTGCTCGGTGAGCGTCTCGCCGGCGTTGCCCTGTATGCGACCGCAGGAGAAGATCGACTGGTCGAGGCTTGGCGCCGGTGGAGCGGCGAATTGCGCGTCGGCGGCGGACTGGGGTGCCGGCGCCTCCAAGGCGAGTTCGTCCGGCGCTGCATGCTCATCGGATCGGGTGTCGCCAAGCTCCAGTTCCAGCGGTGCCAGCTCGTCGTTTTCCTCAGGATCGAGCAAGTCCTCCGGGAATGCCTCTTGGGATGGTGGGGGTGACGGAACCGATGGTCGTGCCATGGTCGACTGCTGCTCGCGCAGGATCTGGAGGATGGTCTGCTGCGCCGTTGCGACCTCGGCGAGCCGGCCGCCAGGGGCGCGCAACGGGTTGTGACGCGCGGCGCTTTCGACCAGGCCGACGATGCTGTTGATGTCCATATTCAGATCTCGGGTCAGGCGCTTCTGCAGCAGGTAGAGCCAGAGCCCGCTGCCGATCAGCAGGACGCCAAGGCTGATGCCCACCCAGACCATGCTCGCGCTGGTCAGCATGCCGCCCGTGTTGGCCCAGGTGGCCACCTCGACGGTGGTCATCGGGACGGCCTGACGGGTGGTCGGGGAGGGGGTGGGGGCGGCGCCGGTGAGCGAGCTGGCGATGGTGACCATGTCGCCGGTACCGGCTTGGCGATAGCGGTACTCGGCGTTGTTCGATGCGTCGGTGTTTCGGTGAGGTAGCATCGACAGCGGCAGCATGATATGAATGACGCCGATAGCGCGTCCATCGGCGTCGCTGACGGGACCGGCGATTGCCAGGTGCTCGTCGGGCTGCTTGACGCGATGGGCCTCCATCGGGAGTATCGCCCCGGCCTCCAGCACGCGCTGCACCAGATCGACACCGGCGTAGCTGAGGTCGGGGATCGGCGAGCCGTCCAGCGTCCGGACCTGCGCTCGGGGCAGTAGCCGAACGCCGAGGACCCCCGGCATGGATCGGGTCAATGTCTGTTCCGTGGCGCTCAACGCGCCCGGATCGCCGCGGCTCAGGACCTCCTGCAATGCAGGGGCATGCTGCCAGCTGTCAAGCTGTGCGCGAACCGTTTCGATGCGTGCCGAGAGTTCGGCGATCATCGTCTCGGAGCTGATGCGCAGGTGCTCATTCAGTAGTTTCGTCTCGCGCTGCATCCCGGCGGCGGTCACCGCCGCGATTGCGAGCAGACCGAGCACCGCAATGCCGGTGAACGCCATCAGGAAGTAGGCGCGCACGCTGCCCGTTGCCGATACGCCGGTCAGCGGGCCGCTCCCGCCCGGCTCAGCCTGACGGTTGGGTTGGGGGCTGGATCGCGTCATTGTCGGGTCTCCAAGGGCGTTCGTAAAGACCGGAGCCGGGCCGGCCTTGTCGGAGCTTGCCGGGATGAACGGCACATCGTTTCATATCCGTCCACTATGCCCGAAGCCGCCGGTACCGCGTCGGGTCTCGGGAAATTCGTCGACGATCTCCAAGTGGGCGCGGACGATCGGTACCAGGACCAGTTGGGCAATGCGCTCGCCGACGTCCAGCGCGAAGGTCGTTGTACCGCGGTTCCAGCACGACACCAGCAACTGGCCTTGATAATCGGAGTCGATCAACCCGACCAGGTTGCCGAGGACGATGCCGTGCCGATGTCCGAGGCCGGAGCGGGGCAGCAGCATCGCCGCCAGGCCGGGGTCGGCAATATGGATGGCCAGGCCGGTCGGGATCAGGTGCGTGGCGCCGGGATGCAGCTGCATCGGCGCATCGATCATCGCCCGCAGGTCGAGTCCGGCGGCGCCTTCCGTCGCGTAGCTCGGCAGAGGCAGGTCACGGCCGAGCCGGTTATCGAGGATCTTGATCTGAAGGGGATGCGGCATAGCGTTCGGTAATCAACGTGGCAAGGGCGACCGCCAAGCTGGTCTTCGGCATCATCGGCAAGCTGCGCTCGCCCCCGGCCCAGAGTACCAGCAAGGCGTTGTCGTCGTCTTCAAAGCCGCCGCGTTCGGCACCGACCAGATTCGCGGCGATCAGGTCGAGTCCTTTGTCTTCCAGCTTGTTGCGGGCATGCATCTCGAGCCGGTCCGTCTCTGCGGCGAAGCCAACCGTGAAGGGACGCTCCGGCAGTGCCGCGACTGTGCGGATGATGTCGGGATTGCGGACCAGCTCCAGGGTCATGCGCGCATTCTCCTTCTTGAGTTTGGACGCTGCCGGATGGGCCGGGCGGTAGTCGGCGACGGCGGCGGCGGCGATGAAGATGTCGCAGTGGGCAATGCGCTCCATGACCTCGGCATGCATCTGCAACGCGGTCTCCACGCGGGTCAGGGCCAGGTCCCGCGAGGCTGAGCGCGACGTCGGTCCGGCGATCACCTCCACCGTGGCGCCGAGTGCCGCCATGGCGTCCGCCAGCGCGAAGCCCATCTGCCCGGAGCTGCGGTTGCCGATGAAGCGGACCGGGTCGAGGGGCTCGCGCGTCGGCCCCACCGTCAGCAGCACTCGGCGTCCGTGCAGCGCTCCGGCGGCGGTCCGTGTGCTTGGCAGCAGCCGCTCGGCCAGCTCGTCGGGCTCCAGCATGCGCCCGGGGCCCTGCTCACCACAGGCTTGGGCGCCGTGCCCGGGTCCGAGCACGGACAGGCCGCGCCGGGTCAAGCACGACAGGTTCTCCTGCGTGGCCGGATGCTGCCACATGCGGTGGTTCATCGCCGGGGCGATGGCGACGGGGGCGTCGGTCGCCAGCACCAGGGCACCGAGCAGGTCGTCGGCGAGCCCGCCGGCGAGCCGCGCGATCCGATCGGCGGTGGCCGGCGCGATCAGCACCTGATCGGCCCAGCGTGCCAGCTCGATATGGCCCATGCCGGCCTCGGCGTCGGCGTCGAGCAGCGCGCGGCGCACCGGATGTCCGGATACCGCCTGCAGGGTCACCTCGCCGATAAAGGCGCCTGCCGAGGCCGTCATCACCACCCGCACCTCGGCGCCGCGCTCGCGCAGGCGCCGGACCAGGTCCGGGGTCTTGTAGGCGGCGATACCGCCGGTGACACCGAGCAATATGCGTCGGCGGGGGGCTGCGCTCACGGCTGCGGGGACTCCGGGATGCTGATCGGTTGCGGCGACATGGATTGCTGTCCGGCTGGGCGTGGATACGGGGTTCGGTGTCTCGCGACACAGCGAGGGGACGGTGACGTGCGGGCGACCGTCTCGGGGCCGCAATTGTAAACCAAAGGCTCCAAGACCATGCCGGGGTTGGACTGGCGACGGTTCCGGCGTAGTCTTTCAACCTAGAAAGAGCAGTTGAACGGCCTCGAGGGTGCGTCCCGCGTGGGTCCTGGCGAGGCACAAGGAGGCGGAATGGTCATTCCATTCCAACTTGAGTTTGCCTCAGAGCGGTCAACTGCGCTTTCTAGGTTCAACCAAAGCCCGTCGGCGGTCGATGGGCCTGACGATGGAGCAACCTGCATGGCGATCACCGATTGGCCCGAGGAAGAGCGCCCGCGCGAAAAGCTCCTGCAGCGCGGGCCGGAGGCCCTCACCAACGCCGAGCTGCTGGCCATCTTCCTGCGTACGGGCGTGACCGGCAAGAGCGCCGTGGATCTTGCCCGCGAGCTGCTGAGCGAATTCGGCGGGCTGGTGGGGCTGCTTTCGGCGAGTCAGTCCGACTTCTGCAAGGCCAATGGGATGGGGCAGGCGAAGTACGCCCAGTTGCAGGCCGTGGTCGAGATGACCAAGCGCTATCTGCACGAAGAGATCGTCGGACGCGATGTCCTGACCAGCCCGGAGGCGACCCGGCGCTATCTGAAGTCGCGTCTGCACGCCCTCAAGTACGAGGTCTTCGCCTGCCTGTTTCTGGACAATCGTCATCGCGTGATCTGCTTCAAGCAGCTGTTTCGCGGCACCATCGACGGTGCGAGCGTGCATCCGCGCGAGGTGGTCCAAGAGGCGATGCGTCAGAACGCGGCGGCGGTCATCTTCGCGCACAACCACCCCTCCGGCGTGGCCGAGCCGAGTCAGGCGGATTTGCGCATTACCGAGCGGCTGCGCGATGCCTTGAGTCTGGTCGATGTCCGGGTGCTCGATCACTTCATCGTCGGTGAGGGGGACGGGACCTCGTTCGCCGAGCGCGGACTGCTCTGAGGCTTGGCTGTCGCCGGGTCCGGGCAACAAAAAACCCGCCGAAGCGGGTTTCTTGGACGCCAGGGCGTACCGACCGGCTGCTGGGTCGCAGGCGCGGTCCTACTTGATCTTTCCTTCCTTGTACATGACGTGCTTGCGGACCACCGGATCGTACTTCTTGATCTCCATCTTTCCGGGCTGGTTGCGCTTGTTTTTCGTCGTCGTATAGAAGTGACCGGTGCCGGCGCTGGAATTCAACCGGATCTTGTCTCGTGCTGCCTTGGCCATGGGTTCTGCTCCTCCGCTGGGATGATGTCTGAGGGGGCGGCCTTAGATCCGCTCGCCGCGCTTGCGCATATCGCCCAGCACCGTGTCGATGCCGAGCTTGTCGATGATGCGCATACCCTTGGTGGAGACGCGCAGGCGCACCCAGCGCTTTTCGCTCTCGACCCAGAAGCGGTGATTGTGCAGATTCGGCAGGAACCGGCGCTTGGTCTTGTTATGGGCGTGGGACACGTTGCAACCGGACAGCGGGCGCTTACCGGTCACCTGGCAAACTTTCGACATGGGACCTGTTTCCTCGGGCAGGCGCGATTGGCAGAAACCGCGGATAAAGACCCACCAGTCTAACCTGCATTGTTGCACTGGGCAAGCGCAGTTTGGCGGATGGATGGGGCGAGGCGCAGTGGTCGAAAACCGGCGTCAGTCGCGGTGGTGGCCAAGCCGGGCTTGCAGCTCCTGCCACAGCGCGCGGTAGGCGGCGGTCGCGGCATGGCCCGGGGCGTAGGCGGGCAGCGGCATGCGCTTGAGCCCCATGCGCTCCACCTCGGAGGCCTGCGGGATGCGGGCGGTGAGTAGGTCCGGATACAGCGCGGGCAGCGTCTCCATGGTCTCGCGGTGCAGGCGTTTGCCGCGCTCCACCAGGTTGAAGAACGGCAGCAGCCGCGGGGCCTGATGCGGCTGCAGCCCACCCAGGAAGGCGCGCAGCTGGTCGAGGGTGCGCACCGACAGCGGCGTCGGGATGGTCGGCACCAGCAGCCCGTCGGCGGCCCGGAACACGTTCTCGGAGACCAGTGTGATCCCCGGCGGGCAGTCGAGCAGGATCAGGTCGTAGTCGTCCTGGAGGGGCTCGAGCAGACGCCGCAGCTGCCGGCGCGACCCCTTGACGCGGTCGAGCAGCAGGTCCAAGTGGCGGTAGGAGAAATCCGCCGGCAATAGGTCCAGGCGATCGAAGTCGGTGCCCTTGATCTGGTCGTCCGGGTCGCGCTTGCCGCTGAGCAGGGCCTTGCCGCCCCCCTTCACCTTGGGCTTGATGCGGAAGTACCAGCTCGCGGCGCCTTGCGGATCCAGGTCCCAGATCAGCGTCCGCAGACCCTGCTCGGCGCTGAGCCAGCCCAGGTTGACGGCGGTGGCGGTCTTGCCGACGCCGCCCTTGATGCTGTAGCTCGCGATGACGCTCATGCCTGCCCCTCGCGCTTGCGGATCGGGCCGAAGCAGGCCGCGAGGCGCTCGGCATTGGCCGGGCTGTCGAAGCCCGCGAAGACCTCGGCGAACTGCCCGCGGGCGCGCTGCTGGGCGTCGAGCAGCTGACCCATCAGTGCGCCCATGGCCAGCAGGGTGTCGATCTCGGCGCAGCCCTCGGTCTGCATCGCCGTCGCCGTCTCGCGCAGATGGTCCGCTTGGACGGCCTGATCCTGGAACCGACCCAGCACGTCCAGCAGCACCTTGAGCTGCTTGATGACGGCCTTGACGCTGCCCGGTGGATAGAGGCTCTGGAAGAACTCCAACAGGTAGCGCAGCTTCTTGCAGCTCTTGCGCAGTTCATGCAGGTCTTCGGCCGGGGAGGCGTCGGTGATGCGGCGGCCTTCGCTTTGCACGCGCCGGAGCATGCGCCGGATGCGGGCGTCGGCAACCGCCTTGATGGGATGGCCCGCCCGGCTCGGTTTCGCCGGTGGCGGCTCGGGCACCGGTGCCTCCAGAAAGGCGCGCCAGTCCTTGAGCAGACGGTGGAAGCGGTTCCCGGCCAGGGCCTCGGCCAGGGTGGCCTGAGCGCTGTCGTAGTGATCCAGCAGGTAGCTGCGCAGCCCGTCCAGGTGGGGGCGCAACGGCGCCGGCAGGCGCGCGCCGAGGTCCGGGAAGTCGAGCAGGTAGACGTCGAGGTCGCGCACCGGGCCGGTGACCTGCTGCAGCCACGCGAACCGGGCCTTGTAGTCGTCCACCAGGGTGTCGGCGAAGACCCCTTTGATCTGGCTCAGCGCCGAGCGCGTGCGCCGGGTGGCGACGCGCAGGTCGTGCAGGAACTCGGAGTCGAGATTGGCGCGGGTGCCGTCGATGTTGGCCTCCAAGGTGTCGAGCAGGTCCAGCATGATGTGCTTGGCGGCGGCATCGGCGCGCTCCTCCGGGTCGAGTCGGTAGTCGAGCTTGGAGGAGTAATTGCCGGGGCGCAGGCGGGTGCAGGCAAGGGCCTCCATCAGCAACGGCGTCTCCGCCGGCTTGAGTCCCAAGTGCGCCTCGATCAGGCGCCGCGCCGCCTGCAGCTCGCGCCGGTAGCCGCGGACCTCCTCCAGCCGAAGCCGGCCCGACAGTGCGCTGGGTGCCGCCGCCGACGGCGCTGCCGGAGACGTGGAATTGAGCCGAGTCTGATCCTCGACAATGATCCGCGCGACGGTCTTGTCGTCGGCGTTCAGCAGCCGATAGACCTGCACCCTTGCGTGTATCTCCACCACCGGCAACAGCCGGCGGATACCGAGCAGGGGGGCGAGGCGTTCGCGCACCGGGCCCGCGGGCAGGTCGTCGAGCATGCCGGCGGGGTCGGCGCTCCAGTCCTCTAAAGGCGATGTGCCCGCGTGCTTGAGGTCGTGCCAGAGTAGCTGGTAGCGCGCCGGTCGCGGATCATCCGGCCAGTGGCGCTGCTCCAGTGCCGCGCCGGCCAGGTACAGCGACCAGTCGAAGTTGTCGAGGAACCGACGCTCCAGGCTGCGCGGGGGATCGGCCAGGCATGGCCCCCGGGCCTGGATGGCCCCGGCGATGGCTTGGGGATCGGCGTCGCCGGGGATGGCGTATTCCAGCTGGACGGGCTGCATGAACGATGGACCTCGCAGGTGCACCCAGGTTGATCGGTGGTGGTCCCGATGGCGGGGGATTGTGACGGAATTATGCTGTGATCCGCCTTTTTCGTCGCGGTAAATCGTCACCCGCCGACCGGCTCAAGTATGGAATACTCGGCCAAACTCCGGATGACCGCCGGTTATCTGCACGTTCACAGCCTTCGTCTGTTGCTGCAAGCGCAAAAAGGGGGAACCGATAATGAGCCAGCTCGACCAGCTCAAGACCATGACCACCGTCGTCGCCGACACCGGCGACTTCGAGGCGATCGCCGAGTACAAGCCGCAGGACGCCACCACCAACCCGTCGCTGCTCTACAAGGCTGCCCAGATGCCCCAGTATCGGCATCTGGTCGAAGATGCCGTGGCCTTCGGCACCGACCGCGGCGGCGATGCCGACCATCAGGCACGTTGGACCATGGACAAGCTCGCGGTCAACTTCGGCAACGAGATCCTGAAGATCGTTCCCGGACGCGTCTCCACCGAGATCGACGCGCGCCTGTCGTTCGACACCGAGGGGACCATTGCCCGCGCCGAGGGCATCGCGGCCCTCTATCGCGAGATCGGCGTCGACCCCGGGACGCGGGTCCTGTTCAAGATCGCATCCACCTGGGAAGGGATCAGGGCGGCGGCGGAGCTTGAGCGCCGAGGCATTCACTGCAACCTCACGCTGCTGTTCAGCTTCGCCCAGGCGGTGGCCTGCGCCGAGGCCGGGGTGACGCTGATCTCGCCGTTCGTCGGCCGTATTCTCGATTGGTACAAGGAGGAGGAGAAGGTCGCCGGCTATCCGGCCGACGAGGACCCGGGGGTGCGCTCGGTCACGCACATCTTCAACTACTACAAGCGCCACGGCTATGGGACGGTGGTCATGGGGGCCAGCTTCCGCAACGTCGACGAGATCCTGGAGCTGGCCGGCTGCGACTATCTGACCATCGCCCCGAAGCTGCTCGCCGAACTCAGCGACGCCGACGGCGACGTGCCGCGCCGGCTGGACCCGGAGGCCGCCGCCGCCATGGCGATCGAGCGCATCAGTCTGGACGAGCAGGCCTTCCGCTGGCAGCTCAACGAGGATGCCATGGCCACCGAAAAGCTGGCCCAGGGCATCCGGGCGTTCGCCGCCGATACCGAACGGCTGCAGGGCTTCGCCCGCGACATCTGTCGCAACTGCTGAGACAACGACAACCCGTTGCTCGGCCTGGCCTTGGTAGCGGGCTGCTATGCTGGGGGAACGAATCCACCCCGACGCAAGACCCGAAAAATGACCCTCTCAGCACCCCTGGTGCGGCTTGGCACGCCCGCCTACGACAGCGTGCAGCCATCCGTCGAAGCCCACTCGGAGCTTCGAATCGGCGTCAAGATCGCCCTCGTCATGCTGATCTGGCTGCTGCTGGTGGGCCTCTCCCTGCTCTGGAATCTGCAGCGTGTGGAGCAGTCGCGCGAGGGTCTGGCGCTGGAGACGGCGCGCTCGTTCTTCGAGCTGTTGGTGATCAGCCGGCGCTGGAACGCCCGCCATGGCGGCGTCTATGTGCCGGTCACCCGCGATACGCGTCCGAATGTCTATCTGGATCTGGACCGTCGTGACATCCGCGTGGACGACGGGCTGACGCTGACCATGATCAACCCCGCGTTCATGACCCGGCAGCTCGGCGAGCTGGCCACCGAGGGCAGCGGGGTGCAGTTCCACATCACCAGCCTCGACCCGTTGCGCCCGACCAACACCGCGCTGCCTTGGGAGGCGGCGGCGCTTCGGGCATTCGAGACGGGGGCGCGGGAGGTCGGCCATCTGGTCAAGACCCCGAACGGCTTGGGCTATCGCTACATGGCGCCGTTGATCACCGAAAAGCCCTGTCTCAAGTGCCATGGCGATCAGGGCTACGAGCTGGGCAGCGTGCGCGGCGGCATCAGCGTGACCTTACCGACGGTGGGCATGGTGCCGACCATGGCCCTGGTGGGCAGCCATGGGGCCATTGCGCTGGTGGGGATCGGCGTCATCCTGGTCCTCGGGCTGGCGCTGAAACGGGCCTATGCGCGGCTGCGCCAGCAGGCCGTCATCGATGCCCTGACGGCGATCCCCAACCGGCGCTTCTTCATCGAGCAGCTGGTGCACGAGCTGCGCCGGGGCCGGCGGGAGAAGGTGCCGCTGTCATTGATCATCTGCGATATCGACTACTTCAAGCGCTACAACGACCGCTTCGGTCATCAGGGCGGCGACCGTTGCCTGTTCGCCGTTGCTCAGGTGCTGCGGGAGAGCCTGCGCCGGGGCGGCGACTTCTGTGCGCGCTACGGCGGCGAGGAGTTCGTGGTCGTGCTGCCGAACACCCGCATCGCCGGCGCCGCGGCGGTGGCGGAGGCGATCCGCGAATCCGTCTCCGGGCTCGGCATCCAGCACCCCGACGCCCCGCGCGGGGTGGTCACCACCAGCGTCGGGGTCGCCTGCGACTGCGGCGACCTGGGCCACGAGGGCCTGATCCGCGCCGCCGACGAGGCCCTGTATCGCGCCAAGGCACTGGGCCGCGATCGGGTCGAGATCGCCGCGCGCGAGGTTGGATGCGGCGTCGAAGCCTCCGATGGGGGCGCGGGACTGCCCGCTGCCTAAGTCAAGGTTCAGAAACAAGTGGTGCAGACGCAACGACGAAACGGCCAATCCAAAGGCTCAGCGAGCGGGCGTCTGCACCACTTGTTTTTGAATCGATCCTAAGCCGCCGATCAGCCCCGCGGGCTCCGATCAGTTGCTGAAGGACTGGTCCCCGCCGGGCCTGTCGACGACAACCTTGAACTGCCCCGCGTCGCGGTCGTCGATCAGCGCGATGTGCGGATAGGCGGCGAAGGCGCGCAGGATGCCGCTGCCACGGCAGGGCAGCAGGTAGGCACCATGGGAGGCGAGCACGGGGTTGCGCCTGTTGGAGACGCCGTGGCGGACCTGCACCGTCGTCCGGTGATTGGGCAGGTGGCCGGGGCTGATGACCGCCGATGCGGTCGTCGAACACCAGCAGCCGCATCGGCGCGGAGATGAAGTAGTCGCGGTGGATCAGGGCGTTGACCAGCAGCTCTTCGAACACCGCCGCCGGCACCTCCAGCACGCCGACGGAGTTGACCCCCTGTCCATTCTGATGAGGCCCGCGTCCTGGAACATGCGCTGCATCTCTTCGCGTGCGGTGACCTTCGCAAGCTTTCCGGGCCGGGACATGGACCACGAGCGGATGACACAGAGTGGGTGTCCTAACCGATCCGGGTCGGACCGCGGGCATTGATCACCGTTCCGGCCACGCTGGCGGCAGGCTGCTTAATCAGGCGTTCGATATGGCCTATTCCGGGGCGCTTGAGCTGCTGTCCGCGAGCCGACGCACCCTGCGCCGACGATCAATGCCCCGGCAGGCAGATGCTGTGCTGGCGCACCGCCAGCGCGGTGCGCACCAGCAGCAGGGCGACGATGGCGGTGAGGATGATCAGCAGGCCGGTGCCGATCCAGCGGTAGCCGCCGATGTCGGAGAGTTCGAACATGAGCATGCTGGCGATGCTGATGGCGGCCAGTGGGAAGCTGTAGGCCCACCAGGAGAGGAAGAACTTCAGCCGGGCGAAGCGGGCGACCTGGGTGAACAGCAGCAGGGTCAGGAACAGCCCGCTGAAGTAGAGGACGCGGGCGAAGGTGTCCAGCTCGCCGATCAGGCGCGTGTAGGCGATGAAGCCCACCGCCGGCGGTGCGATCAGGATGAACAGCGTCGGCATCAGCCGTTCGTCGATGGGGTTGTGGAACAGCACCCGGTAGAAGATGATCGTCAGCAGCATGCCCCAGAACAGCATGCCGATGCTGAAGAAGAACCAGGAGACATCCACATAGCCCAGCGGGACACCGGCCACCGGCACCAGCACGTTGCCCACCGCGGGGATGAACCAGGCCGGGTTCATGTGATGGACCTGAAAGTGCTCGTGGTGGATCCAGACGTTGACCACATAGAGCGTGAACAGCAGGTGCAGCGCGGTCCCGGCGAGCCACAGCGGTCGGCTGATGGCGGGCTCGATGGGCAGGAAGGCGATGGACAGCAGCAGCAGGCTGATGGAGATGGTCGGGAAGAAGTTCAGCTTCACCGGGTGGCGCAGCTCGCCGAGCACGGCCTGGCGGTGCAGCACCAGCTTGCTGAGATAGAGGAGCGCCAGCACGGTGAAGACCAGCGCCGTGGCGCCGGCCATCCAGGGGTTGATGCCCAGGTCGACGTTGAACACATGCTGGGCCTTCTCCCAGGCGATGGTCAGGCCGGACAGGCCCATCACCATGGCGAAGAACGAGATCGGCAGGTAGGGTAGCCGCTCGGGCTCGGCGGGCTGTTCCGGGGCGCCGGGCTGGGCGGCGAGGGTGTCGTTCATGGTCGGCTCCGAATGCGGTAGGGGGCTTGTTGCCGGGCGCGAGGCCGGGGGGGCGGCGTAATGCTTGACTAAAACTGTAAGGAATCGACGCGGTTGCCGGCATTGAAGATTCGCAACATGGCCGCGGCGCGGTCCGACGGGATGACGTCGGCGGGGCGATCTGGCACAGTGGCGCCCGTCAATTCCCTCGCCACAGGCGGGCCTCGCGCCCGCCTGCGTCTACGCCGCAACGGAGCCTAGCCCATGAGCTGGAAAACCGCCTATCGATCCTTCTACTACGAGGGCGCGCCGGAGCCCGACGACCCGGTGCTGACGCCGTCGGAGACGGCCATGCTGTGCATCGACGTGCAGAACTACGGCATGGCGCTGCGCGATGACCCGGTGGAGCGCGAGCGCTGGGCGCCGTTCCATGAGCGCATGCGCGGGACCGTGATCCCGACGCTGCGCGCGCTGCAGGACGCCTTCCGCAGCAATGGCATCGATGTCATCCACGCCCGCATCGCCTGTCTGCTCGGCGACGGGCGCGATCGTTCCCTGAGCCAGAAGATGCCGGGCTGGAACAACCTGTTGATGCCGTTGGATACCGAGGCGTCGCAGATCATCCCGGAGCTGGCCCCGGCCCCCGGCGAGATCGTCGTCACCAAGACCACCGACAGCGCCCTGACCGGCACCAATCTGCGCCTGGTGCTGCAGAACATGGGCATCCGCAACCTGATCGTGACCGGTATCTACACCGATCAGTGCGTCTCCTCCACCGTCCGCAGCCTGGCCGACGAGAGCTTCAGCGTGATCCTCATCGAGGACTGCTGCGCGGCGGCCACCGACGACCTACACCGCCAGGAGCTTGAGATCATCAATATGATCTACTGCCACGTCATGCAGGCCGACGAGCTGCGGGCCTTGATGGGGTTGTCGCGGTGAGGGGCGTGGTGCGCGGGCGTTGTCGCCGCCTGGCCGCGGGGCTTGTGCTGGGTCTGCTGGCCGGCGCGGCCGCTGCCGAGTCGAGCCGGTTCGAGCTGAACGACGGCAGCGTCATCGTCGGTGAGCTGGAGACCGTGGACGGCGGCACCTTCATCGTCAACAGCCCGACGCTGGGGCAGGTGCGCATCGAGCAGGATCGCCTGCGCAGCATGACCCCGCTCGGCGCCGACCAGACCGCGGTCGGTCATCAGGATGCCTCCGCGCAGCTGTTGCAGATGCAGCAGCAGCTGGTGGCCGATCCGGCCATCATGGGGATGATCACGTCACTGCAGGATGATCCCGAGCTGCGTGCGGCCGTTGCCGATCCCCGGCTCATGGGGCTGATCATGTCCGGCGATCTGGATCAGCTGCGCAACGAGCCCGGGTTTCAACGCCTGATGGAGCACCCCGGCATCCGCGCCATCATCGATCGGGTGCAGTCCCAATGACGGCTCGGCGGCGATGGCCGGGGGCCGCCGGGGTGGTGCATTGCTGTGCTAGGATTTGCCGTCGGGTGGCCCTCGGCGGTCCGATCCTCGTGCCCGGCCGGCCGCGCCGTCGTTCCGGGGCGCGGGCGCCTCGTTCATCTCAATCGCTGTTCAACTAAGCAATGAAGCCGTTACTCAGAGTCGGGACCGTCCCGTTCGTGCTCGCGATGGCCGTCATCGCCGGCTGTGCCACGATGTCCGGCGGCGTGCCCCTGGGCAACCTGTCGGGGCTGCCGCAGACCACGCTGCCCGGTGCCCGGCTCGAGCATGCCCGCTCGGTGGCCATGGCATCGGCGCGCTCCAAGGGCTGGGACATCGTCTCCGCGGCGCCCAACCAGCTGGTCCTGGAGCGCGCGCTGCCGGCGGATGCGCCCCAGGCCGTGGCGCTGGGCCACACCCCGGGGAGCCCTGCGCCGCGGGTGCAGGTGGAGACCGACATGGTGGAGCGCGGCGACGGCACCTTGGTCGCCCTGCGTTCGTTCATCGTCACCGATCCCGGCACTGCCAATGCCAAGAAGATCGACTACACCGCAAGCTACGAGAGCGAACTGCTGCTGTCGCTCAGTGCGCTGCAGGGTGCTTGGCTTGCGACGCGCGACAAGGTGACCTCGGATGTGCCGATCCCGACCCAGGCCGACGAGGAGGTCGTCGAGTTCGACGAGGCCGAGCTGACGCCGGTCCAGGCGGCCTTTGCCGAGGGTGCGCGCGAGGTCGCCGACGAGCCGCGCTCACCGCCTCCGGCACCTGCACCGGCGGCGCCAGCCCCCGTCGTCAGCGCCCCTCCAGCCCCCGTCGTCAGCGCCGCTGCGGCCCCGTCGCCGCCGCCATCGGCTGCGGCCTCGCCGAGCCCCTCGCCGCCGCCGGCACCGGTGGTCAGGCAGGCACCGGTGACGGCGCCGAGCAACGACATGCTGGTGCTCAACGCCGGCGCGCGCAAGGGCCTCTGGGCCTACTATGCCGAAGACTATGCCCGGTTGCGCGGGTGCGCCGTCGGCAATCTGGGTGCCGTGCTGCTGCAGGAAACGGCCGACTACGAGCTCCATGAGGTGCACTGCGATGGCAGTGAGAACGTCTTGCTCAAGTGCCGCGGGGGCGTCTGCTCGCCGATGCGCTGAGGCGCACTCGAGCGCCGATTCGGGTCGGCTTGTTGGTGGGCGGATGGCGGGCCTGCTTGCCGTGCTGCTCGGCCTCTGGTGCGGCGGCCTCTTGGGCACCGGGCTGCCGGCCCGTGGCGAGCGCCCCGGGATGTTCCTGGAGGCGGCCGATATCCCGCGGGCCAAGGCGTTGGCCATGGACGCGGCCCTGACCCAGGGTTGGTCCATCATCGACCGCGGTCGCACCTTCGCGGTGTTCGAAACCAGGCTCGACGAGCCCGCGATGCCGGGTCCGCCGGATGAGACGCCGCCGCCCTTCACCCTGCTGCGCATCCGGGCCGATTTCATCCGCCAGCCTGCCGGCGTCAAGGTCTACCTGTTCGCCCAAGAGGTCTGGTTTCCGCATGAGAAACGCCAGTGGACCGCCGACGTAACCCCGCTCTATCGGCCCAATCTCCACGGCGCCCTGCAATCGCTGCGGGCACGCTGGGACGACTTTCGGCAACGCACGGGCCGTCCGCTGCGCGACGACGAACTGCCGCTGGTACGTGTGCAGCGCAACGGCGATCACGAACCTGCCACGGGCGATGTCGATACGCACTTGCCCGCCGTCGACGATGCCCTCGGATTGACGCCGTTGCCGGCTGATCCGTTGCCGGCCGATGGTGTCTGGGGGGAGGAGATGGGGATCGACGCCGGCATGGTCCCGCCGCCGCCGGAGGAGACCACAGCCGATGTCGCGCCCGTAGGACCCGTCGACGTCGGCCGCTGGGCCTACTATGCCGAGCAGCACGCCGCGCAGCGCGGCTGCAACCTCGGTGACCTCGGTGCCGTGCTGATCGATGAGGACGCGGTCACGGAGGTGCACCGGGTCTATTGCGAAGACGGCAAGAGCCTGGATATCCGCTGCGACAGCCGCAGCTGCGCGCTGACCTATTGAGCCTCGTTGTCGGGCGCGCCATCGCTGTCGTGCGCAAGTGGCGTCAGCATCAGCGGCTCGTTGTCGTAATCGTATTCGCAATCGAGTCCGAGCGTGACGACGACTGCGATTACGACAACGACAACGAACAGAGCCTCAAGGCGCAACCCTAACCGCGAAATACCCCCCGACCTGCTGTTGCACCTGATCCGGCGACAGTGGCGGTCCGAAGGCGCAGTTGTAGTACGGTGCGATGCAGCGCAGGTACATCACATCGCTCGGCGCGGTCGATGCCAGCCACCAGATGGACTCCTGAAACAGCGGGTCGGAGCAACTGGTGGCCACGCTGATCGCGGGAATGCGCGTGGTCGGGTCGAGCAGCAGCCGGCGGCTGATGCGCCGGACCGAGAAATCACCGGCGCTGATGCGGCTCCCCCCTTCCGGGGCCAGGGTGCGCACCTCCAACTCACAGTAGGCATCGAGCTTGTTGCTCGCGCTCCTGAGCCGGCCCTGCTGGAGGATGGCGTGAGCGCGGCCCGCCGGGATGCGGATCGGCTTGGTGACGGTCAGGCTAAGCCCGGTATCCTCGGTCGCGGCGGTGAAGGCGCAGCCGCCGATGCCGCAGACCAGCACGGCCAGCAGGGCCGTGGCAACAGGGCGGCTCACGCATCCCCCCGCGGGTCGTCGTCGTTTGCGCTGCGGCTGTCGCGGCCCCCCAGCCACAGGGCACCAAGGCCCAAGGCGGCAAGCAGCAGCAGCGAGATGGCGATCAGTGTTCCGGCGAGGCTCATCACAGGTCTCCGGTGGTCTTGCGAGGGTCGATCTGGGGGTGGTTCAGCGGTCTTCCCGACCTCTTGTCTGGCCGGTCATGATACGCCGAGGTGTCACGCCCTAGGGTCCGCAACGGCATGGCCATGGGCTTCTGCGCCGATTGGCCCGGCTGAATGCGGCGCTGGACATGCTCGATCTCGATCACTTTAATCGGATCAACGACTGAGACTTGACGGAGATCCCGCATGACCACCGAACTACAATCCGCCGTATCGCGCCAGCGCTTGGCGCTGCTGAACCTCCTGGTCGAGCCCATGGCCTTCGTCGCCCGGCGCCTGGCCGAGGTCTGGCCGGATCGCACCGCGCTCGATGCGCGGCTCCTCGACGGCCTGCGCACCGTCCCCCACAGCCGCTATCTCTATGCCCTCGATCCCGCCGGCGTACAGATCAGCGCCAACGCCGCCGCCGAGGGGCTGATTGCCAAGGACTTCGGCCGCGATCGCTCGCGCCGTCCTTACCTGCGCCAGGGGCCGCCCGACAGCGGCATGCTGCTGTCGGAGGCGTACATCAGCATGCGCGTGAATCGCCCGTCGCTGACCGCCATCCAGCGCGTCGAGCGTGACGGACAGCAGCTCGGCCTGTTGGGCGCCGACTTCGACCTGCGCAACCTGCCGCTGACGCGTGTGGTCTACCAGGAGCCCAGCCGCTGGCAGCAGCTCAAGGGCGATCCGGCGATCCGCGGCGGCCTGTTCGACCAGCATCGCGCCGACAGTCTGCTCGACCGCAACATCGACGCCGTACTCTCGGTGTTGGAGGAGCTGATCACCGTCGGCGGGGTCTTCCACTGCAAGATCCATTTCTCCAGCAGCCGGGCCACGGTCTGGCTGGTGGACGAGCCGTTCCGCTACCGGCTGCTCGGCTACGAGACCCTATCCGACCCGGACATCTGTCTCGCCTACGCGCACCATGCCTACCCCGAGGATGCCGAGATCCCGGCGGCGCAGATCGGGGCGATCTTCGAGCGCTTCCGCCGGCTGCGCTACGGCGACGACATCATCTACCTGCGCTCCGGCTCGCTGAACATCTTCAACGGCATCGTCGCCCTGAACTTCTCCTGCGACGGCTCCCACTATCTGCCCTACCGGGAATTTCTCGACCCCCATGCCACCTTCTGGCAGAGCATTACCTGAGCGTTGCGCAATGTCATTGGTCCGCTGCGCGGCCCCGGGCCATCATCGTCACCCATGAACAAGTCTCTGATCTCTCTAGTGATTGCCGGTGGCCTGCTGCTGGCCGGCTGCAATGAGCAAGGCAGCGGCGGCACGTCCTCCGGCCCCGCCAGCGGCCCCGGTCTGGAACTGCTCCAGGTCGCCGAGCAGGGCGACGTCTCCGCCCTCGACGCCCTGCTCGGGCGCCGGGTCGCCCCCGACGTGCGCGACCAGTGCCAATGGACCCCGCTGATGAAGGCGGCCCTCAACGGCCACCTCGACGCCGTCAAGCGCCTACTGCAAGCGGGCGCCAGTGTCGATGCCGCCGATAAGGGCGGCTACACCGCGCTGATGCTCGCCGCCTCCAACAACCACCCCCAAGTCGTCGCCGCGCTGCTCGATGCCGGCGCCATGATCGACCACCAAGAGCGCACCGAGGGCGTCACCGCCCTGGTCTGGGCGGCCAAGCGCAGCCACCGCGCCAGCGTCGACCTGCTGCTCGCCCGCGGTGCCGATCCGACCCTACCCGATTTCAGCGGCAAGAGCGCCGACGACTATATCGCCGGCTGGAGCGCGGCCTCCGCGGCTGCCGGCGGCTAGATCGCCTGCGCCGAAGTCTTGCTGCCGCAAGGCACGGTTGGGCGAGTGCCCATCGCTAGTACACCGCTGCGGAAGTCCCAAGACCGCCGGCATGCCCAATTGGCGCTGTGGGAGCGACTTGCAGTCGCGACTTCCGCGTCGCGGCGGTCGCGATTGCAAATCGCTCCCACAGCTGCGGGCGGTCTCGGAATTTTCGCGGCAAAGCACTAGCGCCATCGCTATCGATCCCGATCCCGATCCCGATCCCGATGGGTTACTGCTTGTCTGTCCCGTTGCGGTGCCGGGGTAACAGGCACCAGGCCCGGAATGGGCCTCGATGTCGTATCCGAAGCGTGCTCGATCGGGCACGAATAGTGTCTGCTTTCCCTCGGTCATGGTCCATGGCCGCAAGGACGATTCGTGCATAATGAGCGCCCACCGGTCGCTTAGCGGGCCTCAGCGCCCAGTATCCGGCGTCTCGGTTTCATGCCCGCCAAGAGGCAAACGCCCAGAATCCCCCGGAGTTATCGACGATGAACGAAGCAGCGAACAAACCGCCAGGTCCCAACGAGCCCAGCAAGCGCATCGGTGAGCGCCTGCGTGCCGCCCGCCACGCGCGCGGCATCAGCCTGCAAGCCCTGTCCGACCTGACCGGGGGCGCCCTGAGCAAGAGCCGGATCAGCAACTACGAGCAGGGCATCCGCCGCCTCAGCGTGGAGGCCGCCAAGGGCCTCGCCGAGTCCCTGGGCAACGCCTCCGCCGCCTATCTGCTCTGTGTCGACGACGGCGAGACCAAGACCCCTGAGGAGATGCAGCTATTGCGGCGCTATCGCGCCGCCGATGCCGACGGCCAGGCCGCCATCATGGCCTTGGCCGAGCAGCACGGCGAGCGCTGAGCCCGCACCGCCGCCGCAAGGTCAGGCCCCGCACCGGGTTCGTAATACCGCCGGTGGCTGGAGGATCGAGGACAAACAGGGTAGCATCGCCGACCCCGCGCCGGCAGCGCTCGGGATGCGCCGAGCATCCGCGGCTGCTGCCCGCCAACCCATCCCGCCGATCCCACCGACCCCATGTCCGACACCGTCATCGACCACCCCGAAGGCCTGGAGCGCTTGGCGCTGCACCTGTTCAGCGAGAAGGCCTACCTCGACTATTCCATGTACGTCATCCTGGATCGGGCGCTGCCCCATCTGGGCGATGGCCTCAAGCCCGTGCAGCGGCGCATCCTCTACGCGATGTCGGACCTGGGGCTGTCGGCGACCTCCAAGCACAAGAAGTCCGCGCGTACCGTCGGCGACGTGCTCGGCAAGTTCCACCCCCACGGCGACAGCGCCTGCTACGAGGCGATGGTGCTGATGGCGCAGTCGTTCAGCTACCGCTATCCGCTGGTCGACGGCCAGGGCAACTGGGGCTCGCCGGACGACCCCAAATCCTTTGCCGCCATGCGCTACACCGAGGCGCGCCTGGCCGCCTATGCCGAGGTGCTGCTGGCCGAGGTGGGGCAGGGCACCGTCGACTGGCAGCCGAACTTCGACGGCACCCTCGACGAGCCCAAGCTGTTGCCGGCGCGGCTGCCGAACCTGCTGCTGAACGGGGCCACGGGCATTGCGGTGGGTATGGCCACCGACATCCCGTCGCACAACCTGCGCGAGGTCGCGGCGGCCTGCATCCACCTGCTGCGCCACCCCAAGGCCGACATCGAAGCGCTGATGCAGCATGTGCCGGGGCCGGACTTCCCCACCGCCGGGGAGATCATCACCCCCGCCGACGAGATCCGGCGCATGTACGAGACCGGCTACGGCTCCATCAAGCAGCGCGCCTGCTACGAGCCGGAGCAGGGCGACATCATCGTCACCGCGCTGCCCTATCAGGTCTCCGGCAGCCGCGTGATGGAGCAGATCGCCGCGCAGATGCAGGCCAAGAAGCTGCCGATGATCGAGGACCTGCGCGACGAGTCAGACCATGAGTGTCCGACCCGATTGGTCATAGTCCCGCGCTCCAACCGCGTCGACGTGCCGCGGCTGATGTCGCACCTGTTCGCCACCACGGATCTGGAGCGCAGCTACCGGGTCAACATGAACCTGATCGCGCTGAACGGCCGCCCGCGGGTCATGGGCCTGCGCGAGATCCTCGTCGAATGGCTCAGCTTCCGCACCGAGACCGTGCGCCGACGCCTGCAGTACCGCCTGGACAAGGTGCTGGAGCGGCTGCACCTCTTGGAAGGTCTGTTGATCGCCTTCCTCAACATCGACGAGGTGATCCGCATCATCCGCACCGAGGACGCGCCCAAGCCGGTGCTGATGGCCCGCTTCGGCCTCAGCGACGCCCAGGCCGAATACGTGCTCAACACCCGGCTGCGCCAGCTCGCCCGGTTGGAGGAGATGAAGATCCGCGCCGAGCAGGAGGCGCTGGCCAACGAGCGCGACGGACTGCAACAGACCTTGGGCGACGAGCGCCTGATGAAGAAGCTGATCATCGGCGAGATCGAGCGCGACGCCCACAAGCACGGCGACGCGCGCCGCTCGCCGCTGGCCGAGCGCCCGCCGTCTCTGGCCCTGGACGAGACCGAACTGGCCCCGAGCGAGCCGGTCACCGTTGTGCTGTCGGAGAAGGGCTGGGTGCGTGCCGGCAAGGGCCATGAGATCGACCCCGAGGGTCTGGCCTACAAGGCCGGCGACCGCTTCCTGGCCGTCGCGCGGCTGCGCAGCAACCAGCCGGCGATCTTTCTCGACAGCAGCGGGCGCAGCTACAGCCTGCCGGCGCACACGCTGCCGTCGGCCCGCGGCCAGGGCGAGCCGCTCACCGGCCGCCTCGACCCGCCCCGGGGCGTCACCTTCATGGCCGTGCTCGGCGAAGACCCCAAGGGCCGGCTGCTGCTGGCATCGGATGCCGGCTACGGCTTCGTCTGCCCGGTCGAGGCCCTGGTCGCCAAGCCCAAGGGCGGCAAGGCCGTCCTCAGCGTCCCCGCCGGCGCCCAAGTGCTCTCGCCGGTGCCGATCCCCGGCGGCGCCAACCACCGCGTCGCCGTCGCCACCACCGCCGGCCACCTGCTGGTCTTCCCGCTCGCCGACCTGCCCGAGCTTGCCCGCGGCAAGGGCAACAAGCTCATCGGCATCCCCGCCGCCCGGCTCAAGGCCCGCGAGGAGTACGTCGCCGCCCTGGCCGTGGTGCCCGAGGGCGCCGCCCTGAGCATCCTCAGCGGCAAGCGCAGCTTCACCCTCAAGCCCGCCGACCTGGAGCGCTTCGTCGCCGAGCGCGGTCGCCGCGGGGCCATGCTGCCGCGGGGATTCCAGCGCGTGGACGGCATGCTGATTGGCGATTGACAGGCGCCACGCCGCTGCTCCCAGCCGGAGCGGGGGCGTCCCGCCCCCGAACAGCGCCAAAGCCAAACCCCAAAGCCCCCCCACAGCGGCGAGACGCCGCCGCTCCCCGCCGGAGCGGGGGCGTCCCGCCCCCGAGCAGCGCCAAGGCCAAGCCCCAAAGCCCCCCCACAGCGGCGAGACGCCGCTGCTCCCAGCCGGAGCGGGGGCGTCCCGCCCCCGAACAGCGCCAAAGCCGAGCGCCAACGGTTCTCGCCGCCGTCGCCGCTCGGCCCTTGACCCGTCGATCATCGGGGTCTTTACTCAGAAGTAGGCGGCGCCGAGATTGGCGCGACCGAAGCTTCTCAGTTTCGTCACGCCACCAGCACAGCGAACGACCGGGGACGCGTTGCACCGCTACAAGACTTCAGTGTCGGGAGTGATCGCCATGATCAGGCTTCGTGAAGAACAGATGGAGGCCCTGGCCGCGTCCTATCGAGACCGATTCCTCGATCGCTTGATCGTTCACCTCGAGCGCGTGGCCTTGGTGCTGGACCCGGACCGACCGCTCGATGTGCGTTCGCCGGCGGCCTGCGCGCGTCTTCGCGTGCGCCTCGACCACGTCGTGGCCCACGGCTTCGTCCGTGAGCCGGATGCGGCCGCCGCGCTGGAGCAATGGGAGCTGTTCGACAACGACCTACAAGCCCCCGCCGCTGCCGCCATCGTCACCGACGACGACCTCTGGCCGGACGAGAAGCTCGATCGGCTTTGGGCCCTGCGCGGTGGTAGTGCCGATGGGACGGAGGCGGCCGGATGAGCACGACCTATATCGTCAAGAAGGGCGATTGCCTCTGGAACATCGCCAAGGCCCATGGGCTGACCCTCGGCGAGCTGCTGGCGGCCAATCCCCAGTTCACCAAGAGCCAGGGTCGCGACCCGAATCTGATCTACCCCGGCGAGGCAGTGACGATCCCCAGCGACTCCAAGCTGGATAAGGGCTCCGACCTGGCCAAGGGCGGTCGCGACTGCGACACCAAAAAGGTGCTTGAGGGCGAGGTCATCGAGGTCACCTTCAAGAGCGGCATCAAGGTGGCGCTGGCCAAGAAGCCGGTCCCGACGCCGCATTGGAAGGTCGGACTCGCCCTCGACGACGGCAAGGGCTCGAAGCGGCCGGCCGTCTACCTCATCAAAGGCAAGGCCACGAGCCAGGCGGTCGATGTCAAGGTCAAGATCACCAAATCGGAGCATGTCAGCGGTCCCGGCACCCTTGAGGCCAAGCTCGGAACACTGAAGATCAAGGGCGCCTGTCCGGTGACAACGGGCGAGCACCTGGTGAACGCAATGATCGAGACGCTCCCGGACGCCATCGCTTGGGCCAAGGGCGACGTCGGCTGGCAGCTGAATGTGAAGGATCTCGGCAGGCGGGTGACCCTGGCCAACAAGACCCGGTTGGAGGTGTTCGTCATCCTCGACAAGCCGGCGGCGTGCTTCAAGAAGGGCGTTTGGGCCGAGGCGCTGCGCCTGCTTTGCGAGAAGGTCGGCGTCATCGGCAAGAAGACCGATCAGCCGGCCGCGAGCGCGGTGACCAACTACTTCCACGGCAGCCACGGCTTGAAGTACGACACCACCTCCGGCAGCCCGAGCTACGGCGTCGGCCCCTACGGAGGCACCTTCAAGCTCGGCGGCTACCTCACGACCGCAAAGCCGCGGGCCAACTGCTACGACCAGGCCGGTGCCGTGCAGACCTTCTGCGGTGCGCTCGGCATCAAGACGACCTGGGACTATCTGGGCAGGCCCCCCGGCTCGAAGATCTTCGGCCTGATCAACGCGGCCGACCTGCTCGGGGTGGGACCCTGCAACAATCCGTTCTTCAAGAACCCCGCGTACACGAACAAGCCCGTCGTTCCAGTCACCGACAAAGGCCGCTCGGGTTTCGGCAACCACGCCTTCATCGAGCTGGCCGGCAAGGTCCACGACGCCTGCGCCGGCCCCCATCGCGGCACCGAGACGCCGAAACAGTATCTTGCCGCAGCGGTCGACACTGCCGAGACCAAGCGTCGTGGCCTGAGCGTCGCCGCGGCGAGCGATATCGACCAGTCCGGCAGCGTGGCCGATCTGAGATGATCCAACCGTCACGGAGTCGCAGATGAGCCCTACCCGTTCCAACAACCCGATGCGCGAGGAGCTGCGGCGAACCTTCGGCGCCGATACCCTGGTGGAACCAGGTCCGCCGGCCGCGGGTGTCGTGCTTGCCTGGCCGGAACCGACCATGGCCCCCGGCCTCGGCGGCTTCACGATCAGCTATCGGGATACCATCGCGGAGCCCGACGGCGCCGAGGCGGAGTGGGTGCTCCGGCGTGGCGATGCCGTCGTGCAGCTGACGGTCTTTGTCGCCCGCGACGACAATGCTGCCGCCCGCGATCGGCTCCTGGACATCGCCGGCAACACCATGATGATGGTGAGTCCGTTTCGGCCCACGTCGCAACCCATCGGCTCCTTGTCCATCGGTCTTCCCGGGGGCAGCGGCCGGTGGATCTGGGTCTACTACAACTGCTGCGTCGACTGGCAGGTCATGGAGGGGCGACTCGACCTGACGCCCCCCGCCGAGTGGCTGCAACGCCAGATGGCGGCTCGGCTGGCGCGGGACACGGCCAGGTATCGGCCGCAACCGGACGCGATCACCGTCAGCCCGCCGCATCCCGCCGTTGGCAGCCGGGTGAGCCTGATCGTCAAGCCGGCGGCCGGCAAACAGCCGACGGACTACCTGCTCGACTTCGAGCAAGACCCCGCGGTGCTCGACCTGGTGGAAGAGCACGACGACCGGGCCATCTTCGAGGTGCTCAAGCCGGGCGCGACCCGGCTATCGGTGGGCGTCGTCGATCGCGCGACGCTGCTGTCGCAGACCTTTGCGCAGGAGCTGACGATAGCGGGATGACCCGATGGGCCGGCCCCGTCGGGCACCCGCGCTCGCGATGGACAGCGAGGGCGAGCCTGGCGTCTCGGCGAGCCCTGTCCGCCTGGCGGCGACGCCCCCGGCCGGGCTCGCCGCCCAGGCCGAGACCCTGCCTCGGCACCCCCCACCACGGCGGTCCGATCCCAGCGTGCCCGCGGGCCGGCGCTGGGTGTGGT
>CALOBA010000035.1:0-26521 GCA_942491465.1 uncultured Gammaproteobacteria bacterium | reverse complement strand
CCCGGCGCGGTAGGCGGCCTCGGCCGCGGCCAGGTCGCCGCGGGCGACGGCGATGTCGCCGAGCCTGTTGTGCGAGACCGACAGGTCGCGCTGCCACTCGGTCTGGTCCGGGTCCAGCCCGGTCAGGCGTTGGGCGAGGTCGAAGGCGCGGCGGAACTCGGCCTCGGCCTGGTCCAGCGTGTCTTTGATGCGGGCCTGGTCGCCCTGCTCGCCGTGGAACCGCATGGCCTGGCGGATGGCGTCCGGCCAGTTTGGGGCCAGCTTGAGGACCTCGGAGCAGCGGCGCGAGCCCGGCGCGGATGCGCGCCTCGGCGGCATTGCGCTGTCGGCGGACGCGCTCGAGGATGCCGGGGCGGCGGGTCTCGATGAAGGCGAGGGCCTGCTCGGCGCCTTGCTGCGCGTAGATGCGGCTGAACCCTGGCGTCGCCGGGCCGGCCGGCCAGGACCTCGATCTCCGGAAAGATATCGGCCTCGCGGCGGGCGAGCTGGGCCTCGCGCTGGGCCTCGGCGGCCTGGCGCAGGCGCTCGCGCTGTTGCCAGTCGCTGGGTTGGTCGGCGGCGGCGATCTCGCGTTGATAGTTGGCCTGCACGGCCTCAAGCAGGTGGGCGCGGATGCGCGCGGTGGTGATCTCGGCCTGTTGCAGGGTGTCGGTATGCAGCCGCTGGTAGCCGACCCAACCGAAAAAGCCCCCTTCGCCGAGGCCGATCAGGCCGACGAGCACGGCGGCCAGCAACAGGCCGAGCCGGCGCTGGCCGCGGGCCTCCGCGCCGGCACGCAGGGCCTCGAGGTCGTCTTGCAGCCGCCGCACGGCCGACCTCCAGCTCGGCGTCGCTGCCTTGTGGCGCAGGTGGTTGTCGGCGCAGCCACTCAGGTAGTCGCGCTGCAGGGCGCGGCGCTCGGCCTGATGGGCGGCGGGGTCGGGGTGCGGGGGCTCGCCGTCGCGGGGGCGGGGCAGGTCGAGCGCCTCGGGCGGGGCGTCGCGCAGGCACTCGGGGCCGACCTCGATGACCCAGGTGCGCTTGCCGGTGCGCGCGCCGTGCAATAGTTCGTACTGGGTGTAGGAGCAGCGGCCAAACTCGGGGTCGGGCCAGGGGCGGGCAGGGTCGTCGCAGTCCGGGGGCTCGGCGCCGTAGGCGAGGCCGACGAGCTGCAACACGCCGTCGCAGCGGGCGATCTGCTGCTCCAGCCAGGCGCGCAGCTCGCCGAAGCCGGTGGGGAATGCGTCTTGGGTGATGGGGTCGAAACCCAGGGTGTGCAGCGTGGCGGCGACCTGGCGGCGGGCAGTGGCGAGTTCCAGCCGCCGACGCCGGAGACGAAGATGCGCGGGCGGGTCATGCTGGTCATCTTTGACGGTGGCCTTGGCGGGGGGCGGGCGATTATAAACGGCCATTCAACGGGCCGCGGGCCACAGCGGCGCAATCGGCTGTGGTGGGGGGAGTCGACGACGTGGCGCTCCCAGTCTTGGTCGCGGGGCTTCTCGTGGGTGAGGTGAAAGACTTGTTGCAGGGCCTCGGCGGTGAAGACCTGGCCGGTCTCCCAAGGCGGTGTGATGGCGTCAGGCCCCGGGAGCGGGCGCAACGCACGTTGCTCACCGAAGCCGTCGCTCGGCGGCTCCCTGC
The DNA here is from genome assembly GCA_942491465.1 of uncultured Gammaproteobacteria bacterium. GTDB lineage: Bacteria > Pseudomonadota > Gammaproteobacteria > Chromatiales > Chromatiaceae > CALOBA01. The sequence continues at coordinate 24,901 of CALOBA010000035.1, read as the reverse complement.
TCCCGGGCCCCGCAGGGGCGTCCTGCCCCGGCGAGCGCCCCCCAACCCAGCCCCAGAAGCCGTCGCTCGGCGGCGAGACGCCGCTGCTCCCAAGCCAGACCGGGGGCGTCCACGCCCCCGAGCGAGCGCAACGCCAAGCCCCCGCAGCCGTCGCTCAGCGGCGAGACGCCGCTGCTCCCAAGCCGGGGCGTCCCGCCCCCGAGCGAGCGCAACGCCAAGCCCCCGCAGCCGTCGCTCGGCGGCGAGACGCCGCTGCTCCCGCAACCGCCGGCCAGCGGGAGGGGCGTCCCGCCCCCGAGCGAGCGCAACGCCAAGCCCCGCAGCCGTCGCTCAGCGGCGAGACGCCGCTGCTCCCAAGCCGGAGCGGGGCGGCGTCCCGCCCCGAGCGAGCGCAACGCCAAGCCCCCGCAGCCGCCGCTCAGCGGCGGGACGCCGCTGCTCCCAAGCCGGAGCGGGGGCGTACCGCCCCCGAGCGCGCGCAACGCCAAGCCCCCGCAAAGCCGTCGCTCAGCGACGCCGAGACGCCGCTGCTCCCAAGCCGGAGCGGGGGCGTCCCGCCCCCGAGGGAGCGCAACGCCAAGCCCCCGCAGCCGCCGCTCAGCGGCGAGACGCCGCTGCTCCCAAGCCGGAGCGGGGGCGTCCCGCCCCCGAGCGAGCGCAACGCCAAGCCCCCGCAGCCGCCGCTCAGCGGCGAGACGCCGCTGCTCCCAAGCCGGAGCGGGGGCGTCCCGCCCCCGAGGGAGCGCAACGCCAAGCCCCCAAAGCCGCCGCTCAGCGGCGAGACGCCGCTGCTCCCAAGCCGGAGCGGGGGCGTCCCGCCCCCGAGGAGCGCAACGCCAAGCCCCGCAGCCGGCCGTCGCTCAGCGGCGAGACGCCGCTGCTCCCAAGCCGGAGCGGGGGCGTCCCGCCCCCGAGGGAGCGCAACGCCAAGCCCCCGCAGCCGCCGCTCAGCGGCGAGACGCCGCTGCTCCCAAGCCGGAGCGGGGGCGTCCCGCCCCCGAGGGAGCGCAACGCCGAGCCCCCGCAGCCGTCGCTCAGCGGCGAGACGCCGCTGCTCCCAGGCCGGAGCGGGGGCGTCCCGCCCCCGAGGGAGCGCAACGCCAAGCCCCCAAAGCCGCCGCTCAGCGGCGAGACGCCGCTGCTCCCAAGCCGGAGCGGGGGCGTCCCGCCCCCGAGGGAGCGCAACGCCAAGTCCCCGCCGCCGTCGCTCAGCGGCGAGACGCCGCTGCTCCCAAGCCGGAGCGGGGGCGTCCCGCCCCCGAGGGAGCGCAACGCCAAGCCCCCGCAGCCGCCGCTCAGCGGCGAGACGCCGCTACCCCCAAGCCGGAGCGGGGGCGTCCCGCCCCCGAGGGAGCGCAACGCCGAGCCCCCGCAGCCGTCGCTCAGCGGCGAGACGCCGCTGCTCCCAAGCCGGAGCGGGGGCGTCCCGCCCCCGAGGGAGCGCAACGCCGAGCCCCCAAAGCCGTCGCTCAGCGGCGAGACGCCGCTGCTCGAAGGCTGGGTTCAACCAAATGTCGAGCCGTGGCTGCCGGCATTACAGCCGCACAGCGCGGCGTCGATCTTGCGCCGGGCTCGCGCAATGCGTATCTTGCTCGGTCTTTTGCCGGCGGTGTTGGCGCGGTGCCGCGATCCCAGCCGCCACCCGGACAAGCAACAGCAGGCCAAGCATGCGCAGTCATTATTGCGGGGTCGTCACCAGCGACCTCATCGATCAGGAAATCCAGCTCTGTGGGTGGGCGCATCGGCGTCGCGACCACGGCGGGGTCATCTTCGTGGACCTGCGCGACCGCAGCGGCCTGTTGCAGGTGGTGTTCGACCCGGATCGGGTCGAGACCTTCGCGCTGGCCGAGCAGGTGCGCAGCGAGTTCGTGCTCCAGGTCCGCGGGAGGGTGCGCCGGCGCCCCGAGGGCACCATCAACCCCGATCTGCCCACCGGCGAGGTGGAGGTCCTGGGCCTGGAGCTGACCCTGTTGAACCGGGCCGACACCCCGCCGTTCCAGCTCGACGAGCACGGCGCCGATACCTCTGAAGAGGTGCGGCTGCGCTATCGCTATATTGACCTGCGCCGCCCGGAGATGCAGGAGAAGCTGCGCCTGCGCAGCCGCGTTACCCAGTCCATGCGCACCTTCCTGGACACCGAGGGCTTCCTCGACATCGAGACGCCGATCCTCACCAAGTCCACCCCGGAAGGCGCGCGGGACTATCTGGTGCCGAGCCGTGTCCATCCGGGCGAGTTCTATGCCCTGCCGCAGTCGCCGCAGCTGTTCAAGCAGCTGCTGATGATGTCGGGCATGGACCGCTACTACCAGATCGCCCGCTGTTTCCGCGATGAGGACCTGCGCGCCGACCGCCAGCCCGAGTTCACCCAGCTCGACATCGAGGTCTCGTTCATGGACGAGGACCAGCTGACCGGGCTGATGGAGCAGATGATCCGCAAGCTGTTCAACGAGGTGCTGGGCGTGGACCTGGCCGAGCCGTTCCCCCGGATGACCTATGCCGAGGCCATGCGCCGCTACGGCTCCGACCGCCCGGACCTGCGCGTGCCGCTGGAGCTGATCGACGTGGCCGACCTGATGGGCGAGGTGGACTTCAAGGTCTTCGCCGGCCCGGCCAAGGACCCGGAGGGCCGCGTGGTTGCGCTGCGCCTGCCCGCCGGCGCCACGCTCAGCCGCAAGGAGATCGACGAATACACCAAGTACGTCGGCATCTACGGCGCCAAGGGCCTGGCCTACATCAAGGTCAACGACTGGGCCGGCAAGGGCCGTGACGGTCTGCAGTCGCCGATCCTCAAGTTCCTGCCCGACAGCGCGGTGCAGGGCATCATGGCGCGCACCGGGGCCGTCGACGGCGACTTGATCTTCTTCGGCGCCGACAAGACCAACGTGGTCAACGAGTCCATCGGCGCCCTGCGCGTCAAGCTCGGCCACGACCGCGGCCTGCTCGAGGGCGACTGGCGCCCGCTGTGGGTGGTGGACTTCCCGATGTTCGAGCGCGAGCCCCACACCGGGCGCTGGGTTGCGCTGCACCACCCGTTCACGTCGCCCAAGGCGGACCAGCTCGAGGCGCTTGAGGCCGACCCCGCCGGCTGCGAGTCCCGCGCCTACGACCTGGTCCTGAACGGCACCGAGGTCGGCGGCGGCTCCATCCGTATCCATCGCGAGGACGTGCAGCGGCGCATCTTCAAGCTGCTCGCCATCAGCGACGAGGAGGCCCAGGACCGCTTCGGCTTCCTGCTCGATGCCCTGCGCTTCGGCTGCCCGCCCCACGGCGGCATCGCCTTCGGGCTCGATCGGCTGGTGATGCTGATGAGCGGCAGTCAGTCCATCCGCGACGTCATCGCCTTCCCGAAGACCCAGAGCGCCTCCTGCCTGCTGACCTCGGCCCCGTCGAGCGTCGACGAGGCCCAGCTCAAGGAGTTGGCGCTGCGGATCAAACTGCGGGCCTGAGCGGGGAATCCTTAGACGCCGAGGGCTCGCCGGGACAGCCAGGGTAGGGCGACAGGCTGTCGAGCCCTCCCGCGCGTCTTTGCGCTGATTCTCCCCTAATCTTTGCGCGCAACCACGCCCGGAAACCTGCCGCCATGCCCGAAGCCGCCCCGAAAAAGCGCCCCGAATCCGTGCTGGTGGTGATCTTCACCGCCGCCGGTGAGTTCCTGCTGATGAACCGCGTCCGTCCCGAGGGCTTCTGGCAATCGGTCACCGGCAGCCTGGAGCGCGGCGAGAGCCCGCGGCGCGCCGCGCTGCGCGAGGTGCGCGAAGAGACCGGGCTGCTTGGGGCCGCGGCGCTGGTCAATCTGAGCCAATCACGGCTGTTCCCGATCATCCCCGCCTGGCGCAAGCGCTACCCTAAAGGCGCCTGCTTCAACCGCGAGCACTGGTACGCGCTGCCATTGCCCTCCCGGCGCCTGATTCGCCTCAACCGCAACGAGCACGGCAGCTATCTCTGGCTGCCCCTGGACAAGGCCCTGGAGCAGGTCAGCTCCTGGACCAACCGCGACGCCATCCGCCTGCTCGCCGGCCTGCCCCCGGACGGCCGCCGGGGTCCGCCTGCCCAGCCCCGGCAGCGCTGAGCGGGGGCTCATAGCATCAGCTGCAACGACGTTGCCTTGCGGGAACGCGATCGACACCTCGGCAACAGCAGACTACGACCGCAGCTCCTTGACTTAGGCTGTCGAAATCTTCTCGGATCTCGGCAACCCCGTCCCCGGTTTCCGACGCTGCGTGGCTGAGTCTCAGCGCCAAGAGATGCTCACACGGAGGCACGAAGACACGGAGAGAAGAAAGACGGATGCCGGTGCGCGAACCTGACTGCGGCATCCTCTCTTCTTCGTGCCTCCGCGTGAGTCATTCTTACAGGCCCCCGCCGCTGGCGATATGACGGGACCGGGTATCAGGTCAATGACGGTGACCCGTCGCCTGCGCTGTCGCGGCGTTGGTCCGTCGGGCACCCCCGCCCGACCTACCGGGTCAGCGCCCGCGGCCTGTGTGCGGCCTTCTGCCGTACAATCACCGCCCCCAGTCAGCCACCCCCGAGACCCCCGATGGACCCGAGCACGGCCCCCGCCTTCGTTCACCTGCATCTGCACTCCGAATACTCCCTGGTCGACGGCCTGGTGCGCATCAAGCCGCTGGTCAAGGCGGTGGCCGGGGCGGGCATGCCGGCGGTGGCGGTCACCGATCAGACCAACCTGTTCTGCCTGGTGCGTTTCTACAAGGCCGCGGTGGGCGCCGGCATCAAGCCCATCGCCGGCACCGAGTTGGCCGTGGTCAATCCCGATGATCCGGCCAAGCCCCATCGGCTGGTGCTGCTGGTGCAGAACGACGTGGGCTACAAGCACCTGACCCGGCTGATCTCGCGGGCCTATCTGGAGGGACAGCAGCACGGCAGCGCCCAGGTCCAGCGCGACTGGGTGCTGGCGGCGAGCGACGGGCTGATCGCGCTGTCCGGGGGCGTCGGCGGGGATCTCGGTCAGGCCATGCTGGGCAACCATCGCGCCGATGCCGAACGGCTGCTCGACGGCTGGCTCGGCGCCTTCGGCGATCGCTTCTATCTGGAGCTGACCCGCACCGGTCGCGCCGATGAGGACAACTGGGTGGAGGCCGCCGTCGACCTGGCCGTTGCCAAAGGCGTGCCGGTGGTGGCCACCAACGACTGCGCCTTCCTGCACGCCGACGATCACGCCGCCCATGAGGTGCGCTGCTGCATCCACGCCGGCTACACGCTGGAGGACCCGCGCCGCCCCCGCCGCCACAGCCCGCAGCAATACCTGCGCAGCCCCGCGGAGATGGCCGAGCTGTTCGCCGACCTGCCCGAGGCCCTGGCCAACACGGTGGAGATCGCCAAGCGCTGCAACCTGGAGCTGTCCCTGGGCAAGAACTTCCTGCCCGCCTGGCCGGTGCCCGAGGGCATGACCATCGACGAGCTGTTTGCCGTCGAGTCGCGCCAGGGTCTGGAGGCACGTCTGGCGCGCATCCTCCCCGCCGACGATGCCGCAGAGCGCCGCAAGGTCTACGACGAGCGCCTCAAGCTGGAGCTCGACGTCATCTGCCAGATGGGCTTTCCGGGGTACTTTTTGATCGTCGCCGACTTCATCCAGTGGGCCAAGGACAACGGCGTCCCGGTGGGGCCGGGGCGCGGCTCCGGCGCCGGCTCCTTGGTGGCCTATGCGCTGAAGATCACCGACCTGGACCCCATCGAGCACGAGCTGCTGTTCGAGCGCTTCCTGAACCCCGAGCGCGTCTCCATGCCGGACTTCGATGTGGACTTCTGCATGGAGGGCCGCGACCGCGTCATCGACTATGTGGCGCGCAAGTACGGCCGCGATGCCGTCTCCCAGATCATCACCTTCGGCACCATGGCCGCCAAGGCCGTGGTGCGCGACGTGGGCCGGGTGCTCGGCCATCCCTACGGCTTCGTCGACAAGGTCGCGAAGATGATCCCGTTTGAGCTCGGCATGACGCTGGACAAGGCCCTGGCGGAGAGCGAGGACCTGAGCAACGCCTACGCCGAGGACGAGGCGGTCACCGGCATCATCGACATGGCGCGCAAGCTCGAAGGGGTCGCACGCAACGCCGGCAAGCACGCCGGCGGCGTGGTCATCGCCCCCACGGTGCTCACCGACTTCGCGCCGCTCTACTGCGAGCCCGGCGGCGACAACCTGGTCACCCAGTACGACAAGGACGACGTCGAGCAGGCCGGCCTGGTCAAGTTCGACTTCCTCGGCCTGCGCACCCTGACCATCATCGACTGGGCCCTGGCCAACATCAACGCCGAGCGCGCCGAGAAGGGCCTGGAGGCCCTCGACATCACCGCCATCCACCCCCACGACGACGCCGCCTTCGCCCTGCTCAAGCGCTGCGAGACCACCGCCGTGTTCCAGCTCGAATCCCGCGGCATGAAGGAACTCATCCGCAAGCTCCAGCCCGACTCCTTCGGGGACATGACCGCGCTGGTCGCCCTGTTCCGCCCCGGGCCCCTGCAATCGGGCATGGTCGACGACTTCTGCGACCGCAAGCACGGCCGCGCCGACGTCGCCTATCCCCACCCCAAGCTCGAGCCCATCCTGGAGCCCACCTACGGCGTCATCCTGTATCAGGAGCAGGTCATGCAGATCGCCCAGGTGCTGGCCGGCTACACCCTCGGCGGTGCCGACCTGCTGCGTCGGGCCATGGGCAAGAAGAAGGTCTCCGAGATGGACAAGCAGCGCGCCATCTTCGAGCAGGGCGCCGCCGAGCGCGGCGTCGAGCCGGCCACCGCCACCTACATCTTCGACCTGATGGAGAAGTTCGCCGGCTACGGCTTCAACAAGAGCCACTCCGCCGCCTACGCCCTGGTCTCCTACCAGACCCTCTGGCTCAAGGCCCACTACCCGGCCGCCTTCATGGCCGCGGTGCTGTCGGCGGATATGGACAACACCGACAAGGTGGTCATGCTCATCGACGAGTGCCGCAGCATGGGCCTCAAGGTCGAGCCGCCGCGGATCAACGAGTCCGCCTGGCGCTTCACCACCCGCGGCGACGAGACCCTGGTCTACGGCCTCGGCGCCATCAAAGGGGTCGGCGAGGCCGCCATCGGCGCCATGCTCGAGGCCCGCGACGCCGACGGCACCTTCGACGACATCTGGGCCTTCTGCCGGCGCATCGACCTGCACCGGGCCAACCGCCGCGTGCTCGAGGCCCTGATCCGCGCCGGCGCCCTCGACGGCCTGGCGGAGAACCGTGCCACGCTGATGAACCAGCTCCCGGACGCCATTGCGTTCGCCGAGCAGCAGCACGCCACTCGGGCGGCGGGGCAGGGCGACCTGTTCGGCGCACTGCTCGACGACCCCGCCGCCGCCGCGGCCCCCGACCCGCAGCTGGCCAACCGCCGCTGGCCCGACTGGGACGAGGACGAGCGCCTGCAGGGCGAGAAGGAGACCCTGGGCCTGTACCTCACCGGCCACCCGATCAACCAATACGACGCCGAACTCAACGCCATGGTCTCCCAGCGCATCGGCCGGCTGCTCGAGGGCGCCCAGGGCAGCGGCGCCGGCGCCCCCGGCTTCACCCCCATCCGCGCCGACCAGCGCACCGTCGCCGGGCTGGTGGTCGGCGTGCGCGTCGGCAAGACCCAGCGCGGGCGCATGGCCTCGCTGACGCTCGACGACCGCACCGGGCGCATCGAGGTGACCGTCTTCTCCGAGCTGTTCGAGGAGACCCGCGCCCTGCTGGTCCCCGACGCCCTGCTTGCCGTCACCGGGGCGCTGAACTTCGACAGCTTCCGCGATGCCTGGACCCTGCGCGCCAGCCGCGTGCGCCCGTTCGCCGAGGCCCGCGCCGAGCTGGCCGATCATCTCTTGCTGCGCCTGGACTTCGCCGACCCCGCCGCCGAGGCCGAGGCCGAGGCCCGCATCGAGCAGCTCGCGCACCTGCTGGAGCCCGCCCGCGGCGGCGCCCTGGCCATCGAGATCGAGCTGCGCCGCCCCATCGCCAGCGGTCGGCTGCGCCTGGGCAGCGACTGGCGGATCAAGCCCGAGGACCAGCTGCTCAAACAGCTGCGCGGTGAGCTGGGCGGCGACGCCGTGGAGGTCGTCTACCGCTCCGGTCCGCGGCTGCAGACCGCGCCAGCCGACGCGACCGAGCCGCCGCGACTGGCGGTGGTGCGTTGAGCCTGTTGCAGCGCAGGCACCCTGCGCAGCGTCCCGAGACCGATTTCGGTTGCGTCCCGATGGGTGCGCGTTGGTTGGTCCTATTGCGGCGCGGGCGGACGACTCAGAGCCCCGCCGCCTCCCGCGCCAGCACATAGATCTTCGCCGACAGCTCCAGCGAGCAGGTCCAGCGGTAGGCCTGCTTCAGGTCCTCGCCCCAGCAGTAGACACCGTGGCCGGCCAGGATCACCGCGGGCACCGCGGTCAGGACCTCGGCCACCTGGGCCGGGGCCTTGGTGTCGTGGTCGGCGTGGTCGATGCCGAGCACCGGCACCGTGGCGAAGCAGAGCCGACCCTCGAAGTCCACCGGCTGAAAGTCGCGCCCGGCGAAGCTGACCGCCACCGAATAGGCGCCATGGCTGTGCAGCAGGGCGCGGGCCTCGGACTGGGCGCGATAGAGCTGCTGATGCAGCGCCGCATCCGCCGAGGCCCCCGCGGGCAGGTCGCCCTCCAGCGGACAGGCGATGAGATCGTCGCTGGTCAGCTCGTCGGCGCCGCCATCCGCCGGCGTGATCCAGAACCGCTCGCCGATGCGCACCGAGCCGTTGCCGGACTCGGCATCGTTGTAGCCGTAGTTGCGCAGCCAGCGGTAGTAGCGCACCAGGGCATCGCGCGGGTCTTCCTGGCGGAAACGCTCGTCGGATAGGCCGCGCTGGATGAAATCGGCGATCGCCTCCGGGTTGTCCACCGGCAGCACGGACGGGTAATCCTCCCCGGCCAGCGTGCCGTCGGTGGCCACGGCGATGATGTCCGGGTCTTCGGGATACATCGGCGGCTTGCCGAGCTTGGGGCGATGCACCTCGATCTTGGGGTAGCGCTCGGTGTGGAAGCCCTCCACCAGCAGCAGGTCCAGCAGCCCCTGTTCGAAGGCGGGCTGAAAGTGACCGCGCATGGCCTCGAAGCTCGGCCGGCCGGCCGGCGTCTCGCGCATACAGGCCCAGCGCTCGTCCGAGGCGATCATCACCTGCTCGGCCCCGGCGGCACGGACCTCGTAGCTGTCCTTGCCGGGCTGGTCGATATCGAAGCCGTGATGGGCGTGCTTGAGATAGCCCACGCGCAGCCCGCGCCGGCGCAATATGGGCACGAGCTTGCGCACCAGGGTGGTCTTGCCGGTGCCGCTGGGGGCGACGAAGCCGACACAGGGGATCGGGGTTCTGGACATGGGGGTTTCCTCTACGATGAGCTTGGCAACGCGGACAACAGGGAACGGAGTGCATTTTTACCCCAATGGCGCGAAGGACGCGAAGGCGCGAGGGTGCGAACACAGCGGCAGCCCGGCAGTGGGCCCCGGCCCGGATGCCGGGGGCAGGTGATGCTCCCTGCGCCGGAGGCGCCGGGCGGCGCGGGAGCGACGTCCCGGCCAAATCCCGTTTGCCGCATCCCGACCCCGCCGCTAGACTGCATTTCATCAATGCACACACCGGCATGGCCCCACCGATCGTCTCGGTGCCTGGGGCATGCCGATCCCAGTCGAGGCAGGGCCAGACCCATGAGCGAAGTACGCGACGATCAAACCGACGATGACGGCCTGATCCGCCTGATGATCAACGGCAACGACATCGCCGCCCCGCCGGGGCTGTCGATCTTCCAAGCGCTTTGGCACGCGGGCTACCCGCGGGTCAAGGGTGCCGGTTGCCTGCAGGGGGTCTGCGGCTCCTGCCGGGTCTTCGTGCGCCGGGCCGAGAGCAAGGAGGTGACCACCGAGCTTGGCTGCGAGCTGCTGATCGAGCCGGGCATGGATGTCAACTTCCTGATCTACCCCATCCCGCCGCACCAGCGCTACCGGCTGGCGGAGATCGCCAACTCCTGGGAGGTCCAGGCCAAGTTCCACGAGATCTTCCCCGAGGCCGAGAGCTGTCGCCACTGCGGCGGCTGCAAATCCACCTGCCCCAAGGGCATCGACGTCGAGAAGGGTGTCGAGCTCGCCTGCGAGGGCCGCTTCCGCGAGGCCGGCGAGCTGTTCGTGGAGTGCGTCATGTGCAACCTCTGCCAGACCGCCTGCCCGGAGCTGATCACGCCGAACCATGTGGCCATGTTCTCGCGCCGGGTCACGGCCTACTTCCATACCCGGCCGTCGAACCTGATCAATCGGCTCGGCAAGATGCACCAAGGCGAGCTGCAGGTGATCGAGTGAGGCCCTAAGTCAAGGTTCAGAAACAAGTGGTGCAGACGCAACGACGAAACAGCCAATCCAAAGGTTCAGCGAGGGGGCGTCTGCACCACTTGTTTTTGAATCGATCCCAAGGCTTAGCACGTCTCATGCGAACAAGACGCTGAACCATGCACACCGACCCGCTGTTCTACCTGCTCAAGCGCCGCATCGGCCCGCCGACCCTCGCGCAAACGACCCACATCGAAGCGCTTTCCAGCGACGATCGCGGCCAACTCGCGGAGGCATTGGCCGACTTCCAGCAAGCAACGGATCTGGACGCCGGGCTCGACGCCCATTACGCGGACTAGCGGTTCCATGCCTACGACGCCGCAGCAGGGTTCACCCGACATACCCGCCACCTGAAACGCGACCGCGCCTCAAGCCATGCCCACCAACCTCCCCTACACCGAAGCCATCCAGCGCTATCAGGCCCTCGCCGAGCGCCCGCTGCCGAGTTCGGTCCGCGTCGACGAGGACCTGCTCAGCCGCTACCACCCGGACCACATCCCCGAGCGCTTCACCGACCTGACCATCGGCCCGAACAAGGGCGAGCGCTGCCACCGCCAGCTCGCCGACCTGCTGCAGAGCGACTCGCGCATCGATGCCGCGGACCTCGCCGCCTGCCCGGAAGAAGAGGTCGACGTGCTGGTCATCGGCGGTGGCGGTGCCGGTTGCTCAGCGGCGCTGGAGGCCTCGCGGGCCGGCGCTCGGGTCATGCTCGCGACCAAGCTGCGGCTCGGCGACAGCAACACCGTCATGGCCGAGGGCGGCATTCAGGCGTCCATCGAGAAGGACGACACGCCGCAGATGCACTACGACGACACCGTCAAGGCCTCCCACGGTCGCGCCGACCGGGGGCTGGCCGCGCAGATGGTGCGCGACGGCCCGGACGTGATCCGCTGGCTGATCCAGCAGGGCATGCAGTTCGACCTCGACGAGTACGGCGACCTGCTCACCCGCCGCGCCGGCGGCACCTCGGCGCCGCGGGTGCTCTACTTCCGCGACTACACCGGCCTGGAGATGATGCGGGTGCTGCGCGAGGCGGTGTTCAACAGCGATGTGGAGATCCGCGACTACTGCCCCGCCGTCGAGCTGCTGTCGGACCAGTCCGGCCACTGCGCCGGTGCCGTGCTCTCGTCCCTGAAGACCTACCGCTACAGCCTGGTCAGGGCCAAGTCCGTGATCCTGGCCACCGGCGGCATCGGCCGGCTGCACTTGAACGGCTTCCCGACCTCCAACCACTTCGGCGCCGTCGGCGACGGGCTGGTGCTCGCCTACCGCATCGGTGCGCGGCTGCGCGACCTCGACACCTACCAGTATCATCCCTCGGGCCTGGCCTATCCGCCGCACCTGGCCGGCACGCTGCTGACCGAGGGTCTGCGCTCTGCCGGCGCCTACCTGCTCAATGCCCAATGCGAGCGCTTCATCGACGAGCTGCGCGCCCGCGACCACGTCGCCGCCGCCATCATCCGCGAGTGCGAGGAGGGCCGCGCCGTCGATGCCGGCCACGGCCAGTGCGGGGTCTGGCTCGACACCCCGAGCATCGAGCTGCGCGAGCCCGGCATCATCGAGCAGCGCTTCCCCAAACTGCTGCACCTGGGCACCAAGTGCGGCATCGACCCGCGCGACCAGCCGATGCTGATCTTCCCGACCCTGCACTATCAAAACGGCGGCGTCATCATCAACAAGCGCGGCGCCAGCACCGTGCCCGGCCTGTACTGCATCGGCGAGGTCTGCGGCGGCGTGCACGGGCGCAACCGGCTGATGGGCAACTCCCTGTTGGAGATCATCAGCTTCGGCCGCCGCGCCGGTGCCGATGCCGCCAAGCGCGCCCACGGCGCCTCGCCGACGGCGAAGAAGGTTGCCCTGGAGCACATCTCCGCCTTCCGCCGCGAGCTGATGCTGGCCGAGATGCCGCTCGACAAGAAGGGGCCGCTGTTGTTCCCCGACTACGCCAAGTTCGATTCCGATTCGGACTACGATGGGCTGACCAAACATCCGGTGGTGGAAGAATGACTACAGTGAGCGATGACCCCGTCCTGAACCAGGTCCTGCTGAGCCCCTCCTGCCGCATCGGCACCGATTACGACGCCTGGGTCTGGGACATCGGCGGCACCGGGCTGGAGGCGGCCTTGAAGATCGCCCGCGACGACGAGTCCGGCCAGATCATCGACATGGTCAAGGCGGCGGACCTGCGCGGCCTCGGCGGCAGCGGTTTCCCGGCGTGGATCAAATGGACCGCGGTGGCCAAGCACGGCGGCGAGAAGTATCTGATCTGCAACGGCAACGAGGACGAGCCCGGCACCTTCAAGGACCGGGTGCTGATGGAGGAGTGCCCCTACCAGCTGATCGAAGGGGCCACCATCACCGCCATCGCCTGCGGCATCAACCAGGTCGTCTTCTACATCAACCCGCACCTGACGGGCGCCATCGACACCATGCGCCGGGCCATCATGCACTGGGAGAATTCCGAGTGGCCCGAGCGCATCCGCCGCCAGGCCGGGCTGCACATCCAGTACCGCGTCCACCAATCCTCCGGCCACTACATCGGCGGCGAGGAGACCGCCGCCATCGAGTCGGTGGAGGGCAAGTTCCCGTTCCCCCGCGCCAAGCCGCCGTACCCCGCCGACCATGGCGTCCACGGCCGCCCGACGCTGATCAACAACGTGGAGACCATCTCCAACGTCCCGCACCTGCTGCGCAACGGCGTCGAGTGGTTCCGCAAGCAAGGGCTGGGCGAGGCCACCGGCACCAAGATCTACAGCTGCAGCGGCGACATCCTGCGCCCCGGCATCTACGAGCTGCCCATGGGCACCCCGCTGAAGGACCTGATCTTCAAGTACGGCCAGGGCATGCTCGTGGGCAAGGAGCTCAAGGCCATCTTCACCGGCGGCCCGTCCAACACCATCCTGACCCCCAAGGACATCGACGTGCCCATGGACTTCGAGTCCGTCGCCGCGCGCCGCTCCGCCCTCGGCACCGGCGCCATGATCGCCGTCTCCCAGGGCACCGGCATCGTCAAGAAGGTGGCCGAATACGTCAGCTTCTTCGCCAGTTCCTCCTGCGGCCAGTGCCCATCCTGCAAGACCGGCACCTACTACATGGCCCAGCTCCTAAACCGCATCGGTGCCGGCATGGGCACCGACGCCGACATCAACGCCCTGGAAAACCTCTGCCGCACGCTACCCGGCTCCGGGCGCTGCGCCCTGGTCAACGGCGCGGTAAAGGTGCTGGAGAGCTCCATGTACCACTTCGGCGACGAGTACCAGCAATCGCTGCGCAAGGTCGCGGCTTAGGCGATTTCTGTCAACTTGCATACCATCTGACTTGTGAGGAGATCGTCAAGATGCTCAAGCTGCTATTCGCCCTATCGACCCTGAGCCTCGTCGCCTGCGGCCAGCAGCCGTCGGCCACGCAGATCGACCCAGCCCTCGGCAGGACCTGCTTCGAGGCACACCGACCGACCCTGCCGCCCGGCAGTCAGTACGAGGGCATCGAGGCCGGCACGGCCGAGCGCATCACCATTCGCTCGATGACGGGAGCCGGGGTAGAGACCTTCGACTGCACCCTTGGCGCGGAGGGCGAGGTCGAGGCCCGTAGGACGGATCGATAGCGCATCCGCCGCTCCCCGACCGACAACCCGCCAGGCAACCGCAACGCAACTACCCGCTGCCAAAGCGAACAAACGGCGGGGACGGGGCTGCAAGCCCCGTCCCGCGCGGAGGGAGCGGCGTATCCTGCCGTCGTCTCCAGCGGAGGCGAGCCATGCGCCGTCCGGGGCTACGGCCAGCGCCTCAACCGAGTCCTGATGTGAGCGTCACGGCGCTCCAGAGACTGGGCAAGAATTGCCGCACGATTGTGCATCCGACCCCGCTCAGCGGCGTCTGGGAGCGCCGGCATCTTGCCGGCCTTGGCGCGAAGCGCCGCTATTATTCCTAAGCGGCCTTGACGGGCCGTTTGTCTTGCTCGCTCCAGAAGGCACGGCGGTCAATTCCACCGACGTGGTGCCGGAGGTGCCGCCGAGCATCCTCGGCCCGGAGCTCTTCGAGCGCGTCGGTATTCGGGGCAGCTTCAGCTTCAGCGGCCAGTTTGGCTCCGCGGGCCGCCACCAGGGTGTCAACGACCGCTGCGGCTGCGCGCTCACCTATCCGGGGCAGCCGCAGGGGCCGACTGGCGACGGAGCGCCGTCAGCCGCGCGATGCGGTCGGCATAGACCTCCAGCGCCACGCGCTCGGCGGGGAGTAGCAGGTCGGCTTGGGCCGGATCGTCCGGCTCTGACTTGCCGATTAGGGCGCGAAAGGCGTGGAGGGCGTCGCGTACGCGGGGGTTGCCGGTGTGCAGGACGACGCCCCAGCCGGGGCCCATGTCGGTGCCCAGGAGCGATCGGGTCTCGGCCAGTGTTGGCGTGGTGGCCTCGGCCTCGGCGGCCTCGGCATCGGGCCGGAGCAGGCCGAGCCGGTACAGCCCGGCAGCGGCGAGGTCGCTCAGGGTCGGTGCCGGCGCGGCGTCGTCGAGGGCGATCAGGGTCGCGAGCCGGCGCTGGTAGTCGCGCAGTTCGCGCTGATCCAGGGCTGCGGTGATCTCGCCCTTGGGCAGCGCCAGCGGGCGTCCGTCGTCTCGGCGCAGGGTCATGGGCTCGCCGGGTCGGTCCGGGGGATGGGTCCATCGCGGCATATCACCGCCGTTGAGCGCGAAGCCGACGCCGTATTTGGCCCGCACCAGCCGCGGCTGCTGCTCGGCCTTTACCCGGCGGGCGAGGTGGTCGAGGAATTCCGCCCAGGTGTAGGGGTCGGTGCGCTCGGGGCCGTCGCGGTAGAACATGCGCAGATTGCCGGTGACCACCGGCGAGTCGTAGTCGTAGCCGTGGGGTGCCGGCCAGGCCGGTGTGCCCAGCCAGGCGGCGCCGGGCCGCGAGATGGCCCGGGGTTGGGTGGCGGGCGGCGCCGCCCCGCGGGCGATCAATGAGCGGTAGTAGCCGGGCAGGGCGTCGAGGACCAGCTCCGGTCGCGGCGGCAGGCCGTCGCGCCGGCCGGCTGGCGGCGCGCGACCCGCGAGGGGCTGCTGCTCCAGAGGCTTCGGCGGCTTGGGCTTGACGGTGCGCGTGTTGCGGGCCTCGCCGCGGGCCAGCGCCAGGATGCGCCGCCCCTGGCCGGCGCCGAGGAAGTGGAACAGGTAGTCCTCCACCGGGTTGCGCGCCCCCGAGTGACTGCTGAGCAGGTACTTGGCGAAGGCCAGCACGGTGAAGTTGTGGCGCAGCAGCATCAGCTCGTCGTCGTCGGCATCGCGCAGGCCGGCCGCGGCGTCGGCGATGAGCAGCCGCACATGGTCGTCGCAGAACGGCCCGAAGCCGAGGTCGAGCCGGCGTCGGCCCGCGCCCGGGTCGGCCTCGGTGAGGGCCAGCAGCTCGCCGCCGTAGAGGTGCAGGATGCGCGCAAAGGTCGCCGGCTGGAACTGCCAGACGCCGGTGGCCTTGCCGACCCGCCCGCCGCTGAGCGGCGGGCGCACGAAGTCGTTCCAGGTGCGGGCGCTCTCGTGCTCGCCGGTGGCGAGCAGTTGGCCCAGGCTGTAGCCGGTGCGCTCGGCCACATCGAGCAGCGCCAGGAGCTGATCCGGGCGCAGGTCCTGGTGGCGGTCGTAGTCCCGCGCCCGGCGCTCGGCGAGCGCCCGGAAGTCGTCGACGGCATCGGTCTGGATGACGGCGGCGTTCGGGGCCTGGTGCCGGGGCTCGGCCGGGGCGGCAGCGGCCGCCGGCGCGGCGAGCAGCCCGGCGATGAGCAACGGGATCGATTGGGCGGGCAACGGCCTGGACATGGCTAGAGGAACAACCGCCGCAGCCCCTGGTGGACCTCGCCCTGTTCCCAGATGGTCTCGAAGGCGCGGGACAGTCGGCGGGCGGTGGCCGTGCCGGCGAAGTCGATCAGGCTGTGGTCCGGGTCGGTACGCCGACGCAGGCAGTAGCCTTTGGCGTCGGCGACGATGAAGAAGTCGCAACGCGGCATGAACGCCTCGGGGACGGCGCGGATCTGCACCCCCGAGGTCAGCGTGCGGGCAAGCTCCAGCAGCCGATGGCCGCGGCTGACGACGGACTCGGCGTCGATCAGCAGGATGCGCACCGGCAGCTGGCCGCGCAGGTTGATCGCCAGCCGGCGGATGGCCGCCAGCACCGGCTCGCGGTCGTAAAGACGTGGCTCCAGGTCCGAGGTCAGGATGCTCAGCGAGCGTGTCGCCTGCGTCGCCATGGCGGCGACGGCGGCCTCGATCACCCGCGGATGATGTGCCCGCAGCAGGCCGGTGTCGCGACCGAGCAGGCGATGACTCAGGTCCGCCAGCACGGCCTGGTCCGGGTCCGTCAGCACCATGCGCTGGTGGGGCAAGCCGGCCTCGTCGAAGACTGCGCCCTCGGGGCTGAAACCGCGCTTGGTGTAGAACGGGACCACCCGGACCTGGGCGTTCAGCCAGGGCGTCTCGGTACTGCTGACCTGGACGATGCGCAGGGCCTCGTACAACAGCGCGGTGCCGACGCCGACGCCGCGCCAGGGCGGCAGTACCGCCATCCGCCCGATCTGGCCCGTGGGCAGCAGCCGCGCCGTGCCGATCGGGCTGTCGTCGGCTGCGGCCCTGGCGAGCAGATGGATCGCCTCGGCATCGCGGGCGTCCCATTCCTGCGCCGGCGCCACCCCCTGCTCCTGCACGAAGACCTGTTGGCGCACCGCCGACAGCGCCTCGGCGGCCTGCTCCCAGTAGCAGGTGGCGATGCTGAAGGCGGGGGCGGTGGGCTGGGGTGCAGTCATCGGCGGTATGGACAAGGTGTTGACCTCACTCGTTGCTCAGGGTCCGCGGTCGGGGCCTCATTGGACAACCGGGAACGGTAGCTTGCACCGAAGTCGCTGGATGATCCACCCTCGCCGCGAACGGCCCGGCGAAGCCGGACGTTTACCCGCTGGTTACAGCGCAACCGACGGCGACGCACTATGATGGCCGCGCCCGTCGAGCACGCTCGACGCCCCCCAAGACCAACCGCCGCACGAGGGAGACATGCACATCCAACGCCTCGCCCTGTCCTGCCTGATCGCCACCTTGACACTGGAGACCGCCATGGCCCAAACGCCCGCTGACGAGCTGCGCACGACCCTGGACGATCAGCAGGGGGTCGCCGTGACCATCTACAACGACGACTTGGCCCTGGTCAAGGACCAGCGCCGGGTCACGCTGCCGGCCGGTCGCTCGGCGCTGGCGTTCAGGGACGTCAGCGCCAAGATCCAGCCGCAGACGGCGCTGCTGCGCGGCATCGACGGCCCCGCGCCGCGGGTGATCGAGCAGAACTTCGACTTCGACCTGCTGACGCCGGCCGCGCTGTTGGAGAAGTACGTCGGTCGGGAGGTCGGCATCATCCAAACCCACCCGACCACCGGCGAGGAGACCGAGGAGACCGCCACCGTGCTGGCCGCCAGCGATGGCGTGGTGCTGCGCATCGGTGAGCGCATCGAGGCCGGCAGCCCGCCCGGGCGCATCGTCTACCGCGACATCCCCAGCAGCCTGCGCGACCGCCCGACGCTGGTGATGAGCCTCGATGGCGCCGAGGCCGGCGAGCGCACGCTGGAGCTGAGCTACCTCACCGGCGGTCTGGAGTGGCAGGCGGACTACGTCGGCGAGCTCAACGCCGCCGAGGACGCCCTGGACCTGACCGGCTGGGTGACGCTGACCAACCAGTCCGGCACCGGCTACCGCAACGCGCAGCTGCAGCTGGTCGCCGGCGAGGTCAATCGGGTGCAGCCGCCGATGCCGGAGATGATGATGGCCCGCGGCATGGCCATGGCGGCCCCCCCGGAGCCGGACATGGCCGAGGAGTCGTTGTTTGAGTACCACCTCTACACCCTGGCCCATCCCACTACCATCGCCGACAATCAGTCCAAGCAGGTGTCGCTGCTGAGCGCCGCCGACGCGAGGGTCGACAAGGAGCTGCTGGTGGAGGGCGGCGCCGGCGCCTATCGCCGCCAGCAGGGCGCGCTGGCCGAGGATCTGGACGTGAACGTGTTTCTGAGCCTGACCAACGACGAGGCATCGAACCTGGGCATGCCGTTGCCCGCCGGCACCGTGCGCATCTACAAGCGCGACTCCCAGGGCAACGCCCAGTTCATCGGCGAGGACGCCATCGACCACACGCCGAAGAACGAGACCGTGCGCCTGCGCCTGGGCAAGGCCTTCGACGTCACCGCCCAGCGCAAGCAGACCGCGTTCAAAAAGCTCTCCGGCAGCGGCCCCTGGCAGTATCAGTACGAGACCGCCTTCGAGGTCAGGGTGAAGAACGCCAAGCCCGAACCGCAGCAGGTGACGCTGCAGGAGCGCATCCCCGGCGACTGGCAGATGCTCGAAGAGAGCGCCCGGCATGAGCAGGGCAACGCCAGCACCGCCCTCTGGCGGCTGGACGTGCCGGCCGAGGGCCAGACGGTGCTGAGTTATCGGGTGCGGGTGCGGTTCTGAGCCGCGGATGTGATAGACCTCGTGGCGCTTATTGGCGCCGCGGAGCGGCTCGAACCCTGCAATCGCTCGCGGCTGGAATCTGGACGTTTCGTTTCCGCTTTGTAATCTTCCCCGTCTTGCGCTTGGCTTATGCTTCGGCCCGGCCGCGGACCACCGCGACCAACGAACACAAAGGAGCCTTTCGATGATTCGCGTTGATAACCTGACCCGGTCCTACGGCGATCTGACCGCGGTCGATGCCGTGTCCTTCGAGATCGCCGCGGGGGAGGTCGTCGGCCTGCTCGGCCACAACGGCGCCGGCAAGACGACGATCATGAAGATGCTCACCGGCGCCCTGGAGCCCACCGACGGCGCCATCGAAATCGACGGTCTGGACATCGCCGCGCAGCGCAACGCCGTGCAGCAGCGCATCGGCTATCTGCCCGAGAACGACCCGCTGTATACGGAGATGACCGTCATCGACTACCTGGACTATGCCGCCGCGCTGCACCGGGTCCCGACGGTTGAGCGCGCCGCGCGCATCCGCGAGGCCATCGACAAGACCGAGCTCGGCGCGCGCGCCGCCGACCCCATCGGTCAGCTCTCGCGCGGTTATCGGCAACGGGTCGGCGTCGCCCAGGCCATCCTGCACCACCCGCGCGTGCTCATCCTGGATGAGCCCACCAACGGGCTGGACCCGACCCAGGTGCAGCACATGCGGGCGCTGATCCGCAACCTGGCCTTGGAGTCGACGGTCATCATCTCCACCCACATCCTGCAGGAGGTCCAGGCGGTCTGCGACCGGGTGATCATCATCCGCGACGGCCGCAAGGCCCTGGACGCGACCATGGCAGAGCTGCAGGCCGGCAAGCGGCTGTTGGTCTCGGTGGACGCCGCCCCCGAGCAGGCCATCGGCCTATTCACCGGCATCGACGGGGTCAGCAAGGCCGAGGCCGTCGGCGTGCCCATCAACCCGGACGGCAGCGGCCACCGCTACGCCCTGGACCTGGCCGACGCCGACGGCCTGATGAGCACCGCCCCGCGGGTGGCCGCGCGCGTCGCCGCCGAAGGGCTCAAGCTCTACGCCCTCCAGCCCGAGAGCCGGGACCTGGAGACCATCTTCGGCGAGATCTCGGCCCGCTGACAAGGAGACCGACACCAATGAACAACATGCTACGCGTCGCCCGCAAGGAGTTGGCGGGCTTCTTCGCCTCACCCATCGCCTTCATCTTCCTCGGCGCCTTCCTGGCCGTGACCCTGTTCGTCTTCTTCTGGGTCGAGACCTTCTTCGCCCGCAACATCGCCGACGTGCGCCCGCTGTTCGCCTGGATGCCGGTGCTGCTGATCTTCCTGGTCGCGGCCATCACCATGCGCATGTGGTCGGAGGAGCGGCGCAGCGGCACACTGGAGTTCCTGCTCACGGCCCCGGTGCGCGGCTGGCAGCTGGTGCTCGGCAAATTCCTGGCCTGTCTGACCTTGGTCGCCATCGCGCTGGCCCTGACCCTGCCGCTGCCCCTCACCGTCAGCCTGATCGGCCCGCTGGACTGGGGACCGGTGTTCGGCGGCTATCTGGCGGCCCTGTTCCTGGCCGCGGCCTATGTCTCCATCGGCCTGTTCGTCAGCGCCCGCTCGCCGAACCAGATCGTCAGCCTGATCGTCACCGCCCTGGTCTGCGGGGTCTTCTACCTGCTCGGTTCCGATGCCTTGACCTCGCTGTTCGGCAACCGCATGGGCGAGCTGCTGGCGCTGCTCGGCACCGGCTCCCGGTTCGACTCCATCACCCGCGGCGTCATCGACCTGCGCGACCTCTACTACTACCTGAGCCTGGTCGGCGTGTTCCTGGCGTTGAACATCTTTACGCTGGAGTGGCTGCGCTGGTCCGGCAACCCGAGCAACGCCAACCATCGGCGCTGGGCCCTGGTCACCGCGCTGGCCGCGGCCAACGTGCTGGCGGCCAACCTCTGGCTCGCCCCCATCGGCACCGTGCGCGCCGACCTCACCGCGGGCCAGGTCTATTCCATCTCCAGCGCCACCCGCGGCTACCTGGCCCAGGTGCGCGAGCCGCTGCTCATCCGCGGCTACTTCAGCGCCCAGACCCACCCGCTGCTGGCCCCGTTGGTGCCCCGGCTGCGCGACCTGCTGGAGGAGTACGCCATCGCCGGCAATGGTCGCGTGCGCGTCGAGATCATCGACCCGCCGCGCCACCCCGAGCTGGAGCAGGAGGCGAACGAGAAGTACGGCATCGAGCCGGTGCCCTTCCAGTTCCAAAGCAAGTACCAGGCATCGGTGGTCAACTCCTACTTCAACATCCTCATCCAGTACGGCGACCAATACGAGGTGCTCGACTTCCGTGACCTCATCGAGGTCAAGGTCCAGTCCGAGACCGACCTGGACGTGGAGCTGCGCAACCCCGAGTACGACATCACCCAGGGGATCAAGCGCGTCCTCTACGCCTATCAGGGCGAGGGCACGCTGTTCGACAACATCGATAAGCCGCTGACCTTCACCGGCTACATCTCCGCCGACGACCGGCTGCCGGAATCCCTGCGCGCATTCCGCATTGAGCTCGACGACCTGCTCGCGGAGTTCGCCGCGCAGGCCGACGGCAAGCTCAAGGTCGAGATGCGCGACCCGGACGCCGACGGCGGCGCCCTGGGCCAACAGCTCAGCGCCGACTACGGCTTCCAGCCCATGACCGCGAGCCTGTTCGACGCCAACACCTTCTGGTTCTACATGACCATGAGCGACGGCGAGCAGATCGTGCAGGTGCCGCTGCCCCAGGCCCTCGACCGCGCCGATCTGGAACGCTCCATGCAGGCCGGCCTCAAGCGCTTCTCCCAGGGCTTCCTGAAGACCGTCGCGTTGAACACCCCGCCGGCCCCGCCGAGCTTCGGCCAGTTCGGCATGCCCCAGGGCGCCGGCGGCCCGCGCTTCACGCTGCTGCGCGATCTGCTCTCCGAGGAGCACAACGTCACCGACGCCGACCTCGCCGACGGGCGGGTGCCGGACGACGCCGACATCCTCGTCGTCGCCGCACCCAAGGACCTGGACGAGACCCAGCTATTCGCCATCGACCAGTTCCTGATGCAGGGCGGCACCGTCGTGCTGGCCACCGCGCCGTTCGACATCCAGGCCGAGCAATCCCTGGCCGCTACCCGCACCGACTCCGGCCTGGCCGACTGGCTGGCGCACCAGGGCTTAAGCATCGAAGACACCCTGGTGCTCGACCCCCAGAACGCCGCCTTCCCGATCCCGGTGGACCGCAACGTCGGCGGCTTCGTGGTGCGCGAGACCCAGCTGGTGGACTACCCCTACTTCGTCGATGTGCGCAGCGACGGGCTGAACCAGGACAGCAGCCTCACCGCCGGCCTGGGCCAGGTCACGCTCACCTGGGCCTCGCCGATCAGCCTGGCCGACGCGCCGCCCGAGGGCCGCGAGATCACCGCGCTGCTGCACAGCTCCGATCGCGCCTGGACCGCCGACGGCCTCGACATCCAGCCGGACTTCGAGACCCACGGCCGCTTAGGCTTCGAGCCCGGCGACGCGCGCGGCCGGCAGCTCCTGGCCGTGGTCGCCGAGGGCCGCTTCGAGTCCTACTTCAAGGACAAGCCCTCGCCGCTGATCGCCGCCGCCGAGGCCGCGGCGGCGCAGGACAGCCCACCGGACCCGACCAACCCCGAGGCCGCCGAGGCCGAAGAGCCAGCACAGGTCATCGGTCGCGTCATCGACCACTCCCCCGAGTCGGCGCGGATCATCCTGTTCGCCTCCAACAGCTTCATCAACGACGAGATGCTGGACCTGGCCGCCGCCGGACTCGGCACCCGCTATCTCAAGCCCGTGGAGCTGATCGAGAACGCCATCGACTGGTCGCTGGAGGAGCGCGGCCTGCTCGGCATCCGCGGGCGCGCCCAGTTCTCGCGCATCCTCGACCCCCTCGACCGCGGCGCACAGGTCTTTTGGGAATCCCTGAACTATATCCTGGCCCTGCTCGGCCTGGCCCTGGTCTGGTTCCTGCACCGGCAGCTCACCGCGGCCACCCGCGCCCGCCACGCCGCCATCCTGGCCAAGCCCTGACGAGAAGGAGCAGCGAGACATGAAGACCGCAAACAGCTTGACCACCCGCATCCTCATCGGCCTGCTCGCCGCCCAGCTGCTGCTGGCCATCGGCCTGCACCTGGCCGGCGCCGACTACGCCGCCTACGAGCCCGAAGGGCCGCTGGTCGCCGTCGACTTGGAGGCCATCGACGGCCTGCGCATCGCCGATGCCGACGCCAGCGTGGTACTCGCCAAGACCGACGCCGGCTGGGTGCTCCCGCAGCGCGACGCATTCCCGGCCGACGGCGCCGCCGTCGAGCGCCTCATCGAGCGCATCGGCGCGCTCAAGCAGGGCTGGCCCGTCGCCACCAGCGCCGGTGCCCTGGAGCGCTTCCAAGTCGCCGACGATACCTTCGAGCGGCGCATCGCCCTGCTCGACGGCGACACCGAGCAGGCCGTGCTCTACGTCGGCACCTCCCCCGGCCTGCGCAAGGCCCACCTGCGCCCCGCCGGCGACGACCAGGTCTACGTCGGCGAACTCAACACCTGGGAGGCCGGCGCCGGCATCGACGACTGGGCCGACAAGGACCTGCTCAAGCTCGACGCCGACGCCATCACCGCCATCGCGCTGCCCGATGTGAAGCTCCAACGCAACGGCGAGACCTTCAACGTGCTTGGACTGGCCGACGGCGAGACCGCCCGCCCCGAGGCCATCGCCACGTTGGTCACTCGCCTCGCGGACCTGCGCATCCAATCCGTCGCCGAAACCGCCGAAGACCCGGAAGCCGACCCGGCCCTGACCATCGCGCTCACCCGCAAAGCAGCCGACCCGCTCACCTACCGCCTCTGGCCCCCAGCCGAGCAAGGCGCCCCCGCCCGCCTGCGCCGCAACGACATCGACCAACCCCTCACGATAGCCGGCTTCCTCGCCCAACAACTCATCGACACCGACCGCGCCGCCCTCGTCGCCACCCCGACCCCCGAGCCGAAGCCCGAGCCCGAGCCCGAGCCAACCACCGACGAGCAGGCAACCGACCAACCGGCCGCCACCCCGCCCGCAGACCCCGCCACCACCGAAGACCCCGCCCCATAGCCCTCAAGCCCGCCGCACCTGCGGCGGGCGCAAGCAGGCAGGCGTAGGATGGGTAGCGCGCAGCGAAACCCATCACGGCGTCTCGGCAACCCCATCCATCTGCTCAACGCCATTGACTTGAGGCTTGATCGTAACGACGCTCCAGCGTCGTTACGCATCCCCCGCCGCTCCAGCGGCGCGTGGTTCTGCGCTGCCCCGCATCCGCTGACGGGACACCGGACCTTCCGGAGATACGCGACCAAGCTGGAGCCTTTTCGTTGCCTCCTACGCTGAGACAATGAGCGCGGAAAAGGCGATCATCGACATACAATCGATCAAGAGCAAGCCGTACCTATTTCGGTCGCCCAAACAACTGACGGCGGATTT
Source organism: uncultured Gammaproteobacteria bacterium (assembly GCA_942491465.1). Classification (GTDB taxonomy): domain Bacteria; phylum Pseudomonadota; class Gammaproteobacteria; order Chromatiales; family Chromatiaceae; genus CALOBA01. The sequence continues at coordinate 610 of CALOBA010000035.1, read as the reverse complement.
CCTTGCCGACGTAAAAGAGGCGGAACCATGAGCATGGTCGTGCTTGACGTGCGCTCGTTGACAGACAGCCTGACCGACTGCGCCAATGCAATGTAATCGGGCGTTGCCGACACCAGCGCGCGGATCAGCTTTGCCTCGCCGGAGCTGCTCTGGGAGATGCTGACCGCGGAACGCTGGCGCCTGCTCAAGGCCATTGCCGGGGCCGGACCCATCTCGATCCGCAATGCGGCGGCACGCAGCGGCCTGGACGAGCACAGCGTCCGCAGCAACGCCGATGCGCTCGTTCAGGCGGGCATCCTAGAAGCGGCAGACCAAGGCCGCGTCGAATTCCCCTACGACACAGTCAAGGTCGAGCTTCTCCTGCGTGCTGCCTGAGTGCCGGAGACCAGGGCGCTGCTGCGCACCGGTCGAGAGAGAGGCTTAACCGCACCTTCGGATGCGCTGTCCGGCCTTGATCGTAACGACGCTCCAGCGTCGTTACGCATCCCCCGCCGCTCCAGCGGCGCGTGGCGCTGCAATGCCCCGCATCCGCTGACCGGACGCTCAACCTTCCGGAGATACGCGACCAAGCTGGAGCGTTTTTGCGCCAGGGTGTCGGGAAGCCCGCACA
>CALOBA010000034.1:0-62110 GCA_942491465.1 uncultured Gammaproteobacteria bacterium | reverse complement strand
GGTGCCCGAGGCCCTGGACCGTGAATCGCTGATGAGCCAGGACGAGCTCAACTAGTTCGACTACATGACCGACTGTATCCTCTGCGGCGCCTGTTACTCGGCCTGCTCGTCGGTCAAGGCCGACAAGGGCTACGCCGGTCCACTGACCTTTGCCAAGGCCAACCGCTTCTCGGTGGACACCCGCGACAACTTCAGAGGTACCCGCGACCAGGCGGCCATCGACCAAGGGCTCTGGTCCTGCGTGCAGTGCCGCAAGTGCATCCGCGTCTGCCCCAAGGACACCCGCCCGGCGGATACCATCCGCCGCGCCCGCAAGCTGACCATCGACGACGGTATCCAGGACACCCCGGGGTCCCGCCGCGCCAAGGCCTATGTGGCCGACATCGAGAAGTTCGGTCAGGTCAATAAGCCGATGCTGCCGGTGGTGGTCTTCGGCACCCGCGGTTGGGATGCCATCGAGGCGGCCGAGAAGGGACTGGAGAAGCACGGCATCGAGCCGACCCGCCGCGTCTGCACCCTCGACGGCAAGGACGGCGCCGCCAAGGTGCTGGAGAAGGTCAGGGAGGTCGAGGCCGAACAGGCCCGCCAAGCCAAGTCGCAGGAGGTCAAGCCATGAGCAGCGCCACGATCGATGCCCGCAATCTGGTCGGCGACCTGTCGCCGGAGGCCGCCCTGGATGGCCCGGTACTGGCCATCCCCACCGATGACGGACGCCTGCACTACGCCTTCTACTCGGGCTGCTGCTTCTAGGGCGCCGATGCCCGCTTCTTCGACATCCTCTGCCAGGTGTTCGACAAGGTCGACGTGGACCTGCACCTGATCCCGGATGCGGTCTGCTGCGGCGCCGGCGTCATCGAGGAGCGCTCCGAGCTGGCCTCGCTCGCCATCAACGCCCGCAACATGGCCGCCGCCGAGCGCATGGGGCTGCCGTTCTTCACCCCCTGCTCGACCTGCTTCAACGTCATCTCCAACGTGCAGAAGCGCCTGGCCGAAGACACCAAGCTGTTGGACCAGGTCAACGAGATCCTGGCCGTCGACGACATCGAGTACAAGGGCGAGGCCAAGCTCACCCACACCCTGTACATCCTGGCCCAGGACGTCGGCCTGCAGAAGCTCGCCGACCGCATCACCCATCCCCTGCACGGGCTGCGCGTGGCCTCGTTCTACGGCTGCCATACCCGCAACCCGGCGGATATCCAGGGCTACGAGTCCTCCGACAACCCGACCTCGCTGGAGGACGTGCTGCGCGTGCTCGGCGCCGACATCGTCGACTATGAGACCCGCAACGCCTGCTGCGGCTACCATGGCGCCTGGACCAACCCGGAGATCTCCAAGACCATGACCGGCAACGTGCTCGAGGGTGCGCACAAGCAGGACGTGGACCTGATGGTCACCTCCTGTCCGCTCTGCTTCAAGAACCTCGACGGCGTCCAGCCCAAGGCCGTCGCCGCCGCCGGCAAGGACTTCCAGATGCCCATGCTCTACCTGCCCGAGCTGGTGGGACTGGCCTGCGGCATGAGCGCCGAGGACATGAAGCTCGATTTCCATACGGTGCCGGTCAGCGTCCGGCTCTAACCAACACGAACGACCAAGGGGTCTTATCAAGTCATGAAACGGAACAAGATTGCCGTCGTCGGCGGCGGCCAGATCGGCGGCATCCTGGCCCTGCTGCTCGCCGAGCATGAGCTGGGCGACGTGACCATCGTCGATATCCCGGAAAAGGGCGATTTCGTCGCCGGCAAGGCACTGGACATCGCCGAGGGTCTGCCCCACGGTGGTCAGGACGCCAAGCTGATGGGCGCCGGCGACTTCGCAGCCCTCGAGGGCTGCGATGTCGTCGTGGTCACCGCCGGCGTGCCGCGCAAGCCCGGCATGTCCCGCGACGACCTGCTCAACGTCAACCTCAAGATCACCCGCGGCGTTGCCGAGGCGGTCAAGGCCCATGCCCCCGATGCCTTCGTCATCCTGACCACCAACCCGCTGGATGCCATGGTCTACGCCTTCCACAAGCTCTCCGGCCTGCCCAAGCAGCGCGTCTGCGGCATGGCCGGGGCCTTGGACGGCGGGCGCTTCCGCGCGTTCATCGCCATGGAGACCGGGCTGTCCAACAAGGACGTCTGCGCCACCGTCCTCGGCGGCCACGGCCCCAGCATGGTCCCGCTGGTGCGCACCGCCACCGTTGCCGGCGTGCCCATCACCGATCTGCTGAGCGCCGAGCAGATCGCGTCCATCGTCCAGCGCACCCGCGACGCCGGTACCGAGCTGGTCAATCTCTACGGCATCGGCAGCGCCTACATCAGCCCTGCCCAGTCCTGCTTCGAGATGGTTGATGCCTACCTCAAGGACAAGAAGCGGGTCATCTCCGCCGCCGCGCTCTGCGAGGGCGAGTTCGGCGTCGACGGGCTGTTTATCGGCGTGCCCACGGTCATCGGTGCCGGCGGCATCGAGCGCGTCATCGACTTCCCGCTGAGCGACGACGAGCGCACGATGCTCGACTCCACCATTGCCTCGGTCAAGAAGACCGTCGGCGAGACCGGGCTGTAGACTGGCGCGTACGGCGCTTCGCCTGCGCCGCCGAGCCGCAGAGATCGCCCAGCGGCGACCACGGCATTTCCCCACATCGGGGATGCCCGTCCATGCCGTAATTGCTCGGGTCTCTGCGGTTTCGGCGCCTTGGAGTATCGATTGATTATCACCCCCGAAGAACGCGACGCGGTCTATAAAACGATCTTCTCCCGCCGCGATGTCCGCGGCGAATTCCAATCCGACCCGATCCCCGATGATGTGCTGCGGCGTGTCCTGACGGCGGCTCACCATGCCCCGAGCGTCGGCTTCATGCAGCCCTGGGATTTCGTGTTGGTGCGCAAGCGGGAGACCAAGCAGCGCATCAAGGACGCCTTCACCATCGCCCACGAGCAGGCGGCGGAGCTGTTCGATGACGCGCGGGCGCAACGCTATCGCGCCCTCAAGCTGGAGGGCATCCTGGAGGCGCCGCTCGGCATCTGCGTGACCTGCGACCGTACCCGCACCGGGCCCGTTGTCATCGGCCGCACCGCAACCCCGGAGATGGACCTGTACAGCGCCGTTTGCGCCGTGCAGAACCTCTGGCTGGCGGCACGGGCCGAGAATCTCGGTGTCGGTTGGGTCAGCATCATCCACAACGACGCCCTGCGCGGGATCTTGGCAATCCCCGAGCATGTGATTCCCATCGCCTACCTCTGCGTCGGCTATGTCGCCTTCTTTCATGACCAGCCCGAACTCGAAGCACGGGGCTGGCTGCCCAGGCTGGACCTGGACGCCTTGATCCATGAGGAGGGCTGGCGTCCGGCAGGGCAATAGCGGGGCGCCCCGCCCCACGGACCGATCGCGGCGGATCGATCGCCGAGGCGGGGGCCGGCTCAGCCGCCCTGCTTGGCCACCAGCTGCTCGGCGCTGCCATGCAGATACAGGTGAACGTCGCGCTGCGGGAAGGGGATGCCGATGCCGGCGGCGTCGAAGCGCTTCTTGACCGTCTTGGTGATGTCCCAGTAGACACCCCAATAGTCGGCGGTGCGCGTCCAGGGGCGGACGATGAAGTTGACCGAGCTGTCGCCAAGGGTATGCAGGGCGATGGTCGGGGCCGGGTCTTTGAGGACCTGCGGGTGCGCGCCGATGACTTCCTCCAAGATCGCCTGGGCCTGGTCGATGTCGGCGTCGTAGGCGATGCCGAACTCCATATCGACGCGGCGCTCGCCCACCCCGGTGGCGTTGGTGATCACGTCGCCGAAGATCTTGTTGTTGGGCACCACCATGATCTTGTTGTCGAAGGTCTTGATGGTGGTGGAGATCAGGTTCATCGACTTGACCGAGCCTGAGGCGCCGCCGGCATCGACGACGTCACCGACGTCGAACGGCCGGAACAGGAGGATCATGATGCCGCTGGCGAAGTTGCTCAGCGAGTCCTGCAGGGCGAAGGCGATGACGAAGCCGGCGGCGCCGACGACGGCGAGCAACGGGCCGACGCTGACCTCCAGCGCGGCCAGGGCCATGATGACGCCGACGGCCATGACCACCCAGCGCGTCATCTTGACCAGGAAATCCTCCAGCAGCCGCGAGGTGCCGCGCACCCTGCGCAAGCCGCGGTGGATACCGGCGCTGAGCAGCCGCGACAGCACCCAGGCGGCGATCAGCACGCCGAAGAAGCGCAGCAGATTCAGGCCCAGTCGGATGCCGCCCTCCTCGGAGGTGACCCAGCCCTTGATGGCGATCCAGGCCGAGGTGGTGTCCTGGACATCCACATCGACGCCGGAGATGGCGCGGATGTAGAGCCGGTGGTCGGTGATCAGGGCGAGCGTGTCGGCATCGCTGTCGGCGGTCTTGGCCTCCAGCGCCGCGAGCGCCGCCTTGAGACGATCGACCAGCACCTTGCGCTCCTCGCGCATGTTCGCGACGGTCTCCAATAGGATGCGCTTTTCTTGGCGCTTGGCCTCCTCGGCGGCGGCCAGGGCTTCGGCGCGGGCGAGCAGCTTGGGGCTGGCCTCGCCGTCGGCCACCAGCGCCTCGGCGCCTGCCTCCGCCTCGGTCGCCGCCTCGGCGGCGGCATCGGCCTGGGCGCTGACCGCAGCGGTGGCGGCGGCGGCCTGATCGGTGGCGCTGCGTGCCTCGCGCACCGCGTCCACCAACTCGTCGCTGCCGACCTGCTCGATGGCCTGGTCGATCGCATCTTGGGCGTCGGCGACCCTGCCGGCGGCGTCCTCGGCGGTCTGCGCCAGGTCCTCGGCGCCGGCGTCGGCGCCATCCTGCTGCAGCTCGCCGATGCGCTCGCGCATGGCGGCCGTGCGCTCGGCGGCGCCGGCCGCCGCGTCGACATGGGCCTGGACCTCGGTCATCTGCTCCTTGGCCTCGCGCGCGGCCTCCTGCACATCGGCGATGGCATCCGGGTCGCCACTGGCGCTGGCCTCCTCGGCTTGGGTGCGCACCGCCTCAAGCCGCTCCTTGGCCAGTTCGGCCTGCTCGCGCACGGCCGCCGCCTCGGCGATCTCGTTGTTCTGGCGCCGGACGATGACCTCGGCGGCGGCGATCTGCTCGGCCTTGGTCTGGACCAGCCCCTGCCAGGCGTTGGTCTCGACAACGAGCTGGCCCCTGGTCAGGGGCTTGAGGATCACCTCCAGCTCCTCAACCGGTATTTGCGGGTCGACGGTGGTCAGTGCCTCCGGGGCGGACGACTCGTCGGCTGTCAGGGATGCCGGTAGCAGGTTGAGGGGTATGAGCAGGGCAAACAGGGGCCAAGGCCGCATGGTGACTCCTTCGTCGATGTTGATTGGGGTTGGGAACATGTGCGAGACCATCCGGAGAGCCGTGGCCCGGCCTGAGGCTGTCGCTGCGGCGCCCCCTTAAAGAACCCGTGGTCGAGGGGGATTGGGGGCATAAGCGTCCATCTTACAGTCCGCACCGGGGTGAGCGCAGACCCGGATGCCGTTGGCGGCGAACGCCGCCGAGGTTGGGCTCTTTGCCGTCGTCAGCGCGGTGAACGCATGCTCGACCACGACAACGGCCTCCGGTCAGCTCAGGCGTCGGCGGATGCCGCCGGCGGCCATCAGTCCGTTGACGGCGGCGCCGATGATGCCGCGGGACTTGCCCGCCCCGTCGCCGGCCACGAACAGACCCTGGACCTTGGTCTCCAGGTCGTCGCTGGTGGGGTAGCGCACGTCGTAGAACTTGACCTCGGGGATGTAGATGGTGGTCGATGGGTGGGCAACCCCCGGCAGCACCCGCGTGAGCAGCGCGATGCTCTCTTCCAGGTTGCGGACGATGCGTCCGGGATAGGCGAAGGCGATGTCCCCCGGGGTGACGCCCGGTCCCGGCGGCAGCGTCGGCGTCATCTTGTCGAAGCCGGTGGCGGCGTCGAAGAAGGTCTCCAGCCGTGAGCGTCGCCCGGCGAGCAGATCTCCGAGCCGCTGCACCACCAGGCTGTCGCCGCCGCCCCAGAAGTTGGCGAAGCGGGCGACCTGCCGACCCATCTCGGCGGTGTCCTGCAGGGGCTCGGTCATGGTGACGGTGTTGAGGATGGCAAAGTTGGTGTTGGCGGTCTTGCGCGCCTTCAGCGCGTCGCCGTTCACCAGGCGGAAGCCCTGATGCTCCTCGATGCGCACCCGACCGCCGGGGTTGGTGCAGAAGGTGCGGGTGCGGTCCTGGTAGGTGGGGGTGACGAAGACCAGCTTGGGGTCGTACAGGGTGGCGGTGATCTCGTCGTAGACGGCGGCGGCGACCTCGACCCGGCAGCCGATGTCGATGGCGCCCCAGCCGGTGTTGGCGCCGAGGCTGCGCGCCTGCTCGCGCATCCAGTGCGCGCCCTCGCGACCGGGGCAGGCGAGCAGGCAGCGGGCCTGAATGGCGCCGGCGGCGGTGGTCAGCCGGAAGCCGCCCTCATCGGTGCGATGGATAGCGGTCACCTCGGTGCCGAGGTCGACCCGCCCGCCCCGCGCGCGGATGGTATCGGCCATGGCCCCGGTGACCCGGTGGGCAAAGTCGGTGCCCATGTGGCGCTGCTTGACCGGCACCAGGGTGATGTCCCAGTCGCCCTTGGGCGTGCGTTGGCGCACCCAGGAGACCCGCTCCAGCCAGGCACGGACCGCGGCCTCGTCCTCGCCGTATACGGTGGGGTCGGCACCGTGGGCGAGGAAGGCGGCGTCGACCTGGTCGATCAGCGCCGCCGCCTGCGCCTCGGTAAGCCGCAGCTCGCCCAGATCCAGGCCGATGTGGGGCGACAGGTTGAGCTTGCCGTCGGTGTAGCCGCCGGCGCCGCCGGCGTGGGAGCGGCGGTCGACAACGAGCACGTCGAGATCCTCGGCCAGGGTCATGGCCGCGAACAGGCCGGCGGGGCCGGCGCCGAGAATGACGACGTCGGCGATTTGGTCAGGGCTGGACATGGCAGGCTCCGTTGGGCAACAGGTCGGCGAGACGCGGAATGCCGACAAGATACACCCCTGACCCGCGCCGGCATCGAGTGGGGCGCGTTATTCAACTGCCGGGGGCGCCCCTAGTGCAGCGCTGCGGAAGTCCCGAGGCCACCGGCGCTGTGGGAGCGACTTGCAGTCGCGATCTTCCGCGTCGCGGCAGTCGCGATTGCAAATCGCTCCCAGTGCGCCCGTGAGGGCGTCTCATCAGCACGGTGCAAGTCCGTGTCTACGTCACCCGAAGCTCCGTAGCCGAAGGTAACTGCGTCGTCGTGAGGCGGGGTGGGGAGGTGAAACAGTCCAGTGAACTGTTTCACGGCAAGCGAACTGTCGGTCTGCAGGATGACGAACCCGGATCAAAGGGGTGTCGTGGCGAGCCCGCTGGGAGTTGGCGAAGCCTGAAACTCACCGTGGACGCTGGGACTTGGCGTGCAAAGCGATCCATGGGCGGCATCACGTGGTTGGGGGTGGAACGACAGGAAGGTGGGGCGCAGTCAGCGGGGAGACCTGCTGGCGTTGGAGAGCGTCGGCAGGAGTCAGAGCCCGCTGAGTTGCGAATGTCCGTGACCGGACGATCAAGAGCTGACGCGGCGGAGACGTCGGTCCATTCAAGAAGCTGGGGGGCATGCCCTGCTCAGGGTCGATCTGGTGCGGACGAAATGCGCGCAGAGCAAAGCCGCGCGCAGTGAAGGTGGGCAGGAAGGTTGATTCGTGAACTTCACAAACTTGGAGGACTGGAATGCCGGAAGCGTCAGTGCCCCTCGGGGCTAAACAAGCGTCAGAGACCGGAGATCCACGGCGGTGAGGTCGAACCGAGCGTGTGGAACGAGCGGATGTTGGCGGCCCCGGGTAACGGGGTCAAAGGTGGCAAATGGTATAGCCTACGATGGCCAAATGCCTTCTTCGCGGACCACCGGCTGTTCTCCCTGACGACAGCCCATGCGAACGCGAGCCGATCTCGTTGAAGACCCAACCGACTGGAGAGCCGTATGCGGGAGAACCGCACGTACGGTTCGGAGGGAGGGGAGGCGCAAGCCTTCCCTACCCCTATCAAAACGCTCCCATCGCTCACTAACTTAATGGCATTGGATCGGTATCGGGATCGGTATCGAGCCCGAGGTCTTACTCGTCAGGTTCGGGGGCGCGGGCGCGCTAGTACCGCTGCGCCTAAGTGATACAAACAAGCTTCGTTCGTTGTCGTTGTCGTTGTCGTAATCGAGACCGAAACGGCGACAGCGATACCGATTACGACAACGATTACGACAACGACAACGACAACGACAACGACAACGACAACGACAACGACAACGACAACGACAACGACAACGACAACGACAACGACAACGACAACGACAACGACAACGACAACGACAACGACAACGACAACGATTACGACAACGACAACGATACTAGACTCGATAGCGATAGCGACCCGGAGCGCATCCTTCGAACTCCGAGCGGGACACCGTTCCCCCCGAGTCCCGAATGCTCCCCCAGTCTCGGGCCGCGGCGTGCTGCGTGCATCGCAGCCGTCGAGCGCTCCCGCCCCCGGGCTCAGCCCAGCGGCAGCTCGACGATCTCCTCGATCCGCGCGATGAGCCGGTTGGCCGGAGAGCGGCTGCCCAGGGCGATGCCGTCGAGGTCGATGCGGCCCATCCGCTCGAACGCTTGGCGCAGCTTGCGGCGGTCGCCGTCGCCGGCCACCAGCCGGGGCGCCAGGCGCTCGACGAAGCCGGGGTCGGCCACCAGCGCGGCGACGCAGCCGCCTTGTCCCGGCGCGAAGCCGGGCGGCGGCAGCAGCCGCGGCAGGGGCTCCGGGTCCTGATCGCTCGGTAGTCGGGCGCGCAGCGCGGCGACGAAGCGGGCCACCGGCAGCGCGACCTCGGCGGCGCAGGGCCGCGCGCCGGCGCGCGGGTCGCGGCCCTGCTCCAGCGCCGTCCAGGCCAGGGCCGCGATCACGGTCAGCGGGCGCAGCCGCCAGCGCGCGGCCACCGCCAGCACCCCCTGCTCGTCGGCGGCCGCTGCCAGCTGCCCGATCAGCAGGGCGCCGCCGCCGCCCGGGCAGCGCGCGCGCAGCAGGTCGCGAAACGGCCCCGGCAGCGGCGACCAGTCCTGGCGCAGGCGCTCGTCCAACAGCTGCGCGGCGATGTCCTCGTCCACCAGCGCCAAGGTCTGCGCCAGCGCGCGCGCCTCGGCCTCGAAGCGACCGCGGATGCTGTCGGCGGGCGCCGGCGGGGTGGGCGCGGAGCCCGACGGATCGGCAACCGCAGCCGGGCCCGCGCTCGGCTCGGCCCCGTCCAGGGCCGCCCGCAGCCCGGCCAGCAGCGGCCCAAGGCCGATGGGATAGCCGTCGGCGCGTCCCGGCCCGGCCCCCGCCGCATCCCAGCTCGCCACCGCGGCCAGAAAGGCGCAATAGGTCCGCCCCGCCCGCGCCAGCGCCGGCTCGGCCACGGGCGCTTCCAGGGCCTGGTGCAGCTCGGTCCACCAATCCAAGACCACCGCCGGCACCGTCAGATCAGGCGGTTCCCCGCGAGCATCAAGCGCAGCCTCCCCGGGTGCGCCGACTTCAGTCGGCCCCGCGGATGGGCGCACCGCAGGCCCGGTCGCCTCCACCTCCCCCGAGCCCGAGTCCACCACCCCCGCGCCCCCCGGCGGCGGCCACCGCATCGCCCCCGCGCCCGACCCCCGCCGGCCCGCCCCAGCCGCCGAAGCCGAACCCGCCGGCATCGCCCCCGATGGGCAGATCGACGCCGAATCCCGCCCCGGCATCCGCCGGTCGGGCTGCCGCCCCATCGCCGACGGCGCCGGGCGCAGCGCCCGCGGACGCCTCGGCGAGCACCGGCCCCGCCGAGCGCCGCAGCAGCGCCAGCCGCTCTGCGAGCAGCCAGGCGGCCATCTCCAGGCGCACCGCCAGCCGCTGGGCCGCCTCGGCCTCGGCTCGCCCTGGCCGCGGCTCGCCGCGCAGCGCCGACAGGGCCAGGCGCAGCTGTGCTGGATCTCGCCGCAGGCCACCAGCCGGGCCATGCGCGCATCGGCATCGCCGTCCAGCGCCCGCAGCGCCGCGGCCAGGCGCCGACGCCAGCCGGGCCGGCCGATCAGCCGGCGCCAGGTCCGCGCCGGCGTCTCGACCCAGCGGTTGTAGAGGATGCCCTGGCCCAGCTGCGCGAAGTCGAACGCCTCGTGCAGGTTGTCGCACAGCCCGGACCAGTCCGCGGCCTCGCCGGGGCGCAGCGCCTGCACCAGCGGCGCGGTCTCGGCGCCCCAGTCGGCCAGCCAGTCCGGCGGCGGCGGGCAGTCGCTGACGCGGCAATCGAGCAGCATCTGCCCGGCCGGTGCCGAGCCGAGCACCAGCGCCGCCAGCAGGTCCACCGGCGCGAAGGTCTCATGCAGCAGGGCCGAGCGCTTGCGGTCGAAGCCCTCGCGCGCCTCCTGCGGGTCCGGCAGGCCGAGGATCAGCGCCAGCTCGGCGTCGGCCTCGGCCTCGTCGAGCCGCTCGGCGCCCGCTGCGTCGGCCTGGCCGCCGGGCGCGGGCCCGTCGCCGGCCAGCCGCGCCGAGGCCGTGTCCAGCACCAGCAGCGCCCGCTCCAGCGGGGCGCGCCAGCGCGCCGGCCTGCGCCCGTCGGCGTCGTCCAGGTCCAGCCAGCAATCGACGAAGCAGCTCGGCAGGTTCGACAGGCCCGAGGTCTGGGTGATCAGCAGCAGCCCCTGCCGCCAGCCGCGGGCGCGGACCAGCGCCCGCGGCCAGTCCGCCGGGCCGGCGATGGCGCCGGCTTGCGCGGGCGCCGGCGTCGCCGGCAGCCACTCCAGCCCGCGCAACACCACCAGCGCCAGGTCCACCCGCCCCAGCGGCGAGCCGAACACCCGATGCCGCAGCCAGCGCCGGCGCGCGGCCAGCTCCGGGTCGCCCACCAGCCGGCGCAGCCCCGCGCCGAGCCCCCGGCCCAGGTCCACCAGCAGCTCCACCTGGCCGAGCAGCCCCCGCAGCCGGGTCTCGGCCCAGTGCAGCCCCGGCACGCGCAGGTGCAGCGCCGAGGGCAGCAGCAGGTTCAGCGCCCGGGTCCACAGCGAGACCAGCACCGGTGGCGCCAGCAGCCAGGGCAGCAGCGCCACCCAGCCCATGGCCGCCAGCCGCTGCCGGGCCGCCTCGGCGACCGCCCCCAGCGCCGCCGGCCAGGCGGACGGGTCCGCCGGGTCGAGCCCGCCCAGCGGCGCCAGGTCGATCTGCTGCAAGGCGGCGAAGACCAGCAACAGCCCCACCGGCAGCCCGAGCGTGACCAGCCCGAGCCAGAGCCAGCCCAGCGGCTGCAGCGCCAGCTCGCGCAGGGCCTCGGCGGCCCTGGCCCGAGCCTGGCGGGGCTGCGCCGCGTCGGCCCCCAGCAGCGCCGCCTCGAACCGCGCCCAGACCCGATCGGTCGCATCGGCGCCGGTCAGGTCCAGCCCGGCCAGGTCCACCGACAGCGCCGGCCCGAGCCGCGGCGTCGGCACCGCGCCGCCGGGATCGCGCCGCCGCGCCAGCCCCGCCAGCCAGGGGCCGCCGCGCTTCTGCAGCTGGGCGAGCAGGTCGTCCAGCCCAGCGGCGGTGGGCGAGACCAGGGCCAGCGCCCAGGCCGGGCCCTGCTCGGGGCGCGTCGGGGCGTCCCGCCATTGATCCAGCCAGCGCCCGGCGAAGGCATCGAACAGCCCCTCCAGCGGGGGCCGCTCGGCGGCGGGCGCGACCGGCAGCGCGAGCCCCCCGGCGCGCCGCTGCGCCGCCGCCCGCTGCTCGACGGTCTTGGGCGGCTCGCCGTCGCCGTCGCGGCGGACGATCTCGACGGCGGCGGCGCCGGCGCGGCCGGCGGGCCGGACCTGATAGACCCGCGCCGGCTCGGCGTCGCCGTCCGCCGGGCTCGGCCCCTCGGCGCCCGCGGCGGCCTCCGGCGGGCGCTCGGCGGGCGAGCGCTGCCCGGTCCAGAACCCCAGCAGACTCACGCGGTCGCCGGCGTTCAGGAAGTCCGCCAGCGGCTCCGCCGGCTCCAGGCCCTCGGCCAGCAGGGCGCGCACCAGCTGGGCATCGGCGCGGGCATCGATCAGCCGCTCGCGCAGCGCCGGCTCCGGCAGCGGCGGCTGGGTTTGGTGCCCGTGTTGGCTGATGGTGCCGCCAGGGTAGTGCCGGCGCAGGTGGGTGACCGGGTCGGTGAGCGTATCCTCCTCGCTCGCCACCCCGTCGAAGCCGTTGCGCCAGCAGTGGTTGTCGGCGAGCCGGGCGTCGGAGGCGAGAAACCGGAGGCCGGCTTTGCGGTTTTGCCAGCACCAGTTGGCGTGCAGGTCGGCGTCGCTGGGGGCGTCGGGGCTGATCGGGTCGCGTTGCAGCGCGATGCCGTCAATGCCGTTGCCCCAGCAGGCATTGGCCTCGGCGCGGGCCTGGGACGAGGACAGGCAGATGCCCGCCTGCGCGTTGTCGTGGCAGCGGTTCGCGATCAGCTCGGCGTCGCTGGGGGCGTCGGGGCTGTTCGGGTCGCGTTGCAGCGAGATGCCGAAATGCCGTTGCCCCAGCAGGCATTGGCCTCGGCGCGGGCCTGGGACGAGGACAGGAAGATGCCCGAGTACGCGTTGTCGTGGCAGCGGTTCGCGATCAGCTCGGCGTCGCTGGGGGCGTCGGGGCTGTTCGGGTCGCGTTGCAGCGCGATGCCGTCAATGCCGTTGCCCCAGCAGGCATTGGCCTCGGCGCGGGCCTGGGACGAGAACAGGCAGATGCCCGCCTGCGCGTTGTCGTGGCAGCGGTTCGCGATCAGCTCGGCGTCGCTGGCGGCGTCGGGGCTGTCGGAGTCGCGTTGCAGCGCGATGCCGTGCATGCCGTTGCCCCAGCAGGCATTGGCCTCGGCGCGGGCCTGGGACGAGAACAGGCCGATGCCCGCCTGCGCGTTGTCGTGGCAGCGGTTCGCGATCAGCTCGGCGTTGCTGGCGGCGTCGGGGCTCTTCGGGTCGCGTTGCAGCGCGATGCCGCAATACCCGTTGGCCCAGCAGGAATTGGCGTTGGCGCGGGCCTGCGACGACTCCAGGCTGATGCCCGCCTGCGCGTTGTCGTGGCAGCGGTTCGCGATCAGCTCGGCGCTTGAGGCCCGCTCGGGTGTCGTCGGGTGCCGACAGAGCGTGATGCCGGACCAGCGGTTGCCCAGGCACGCCAGGTCGCGGATCACCGCATCGGTGCTGGAGCTCAACGCGACGCCGAATCGGCAGCCCTCCACCCGGCAGCCGCCGACCCTGGCCCCATCGCAGTGCGCCAAGTGGATGCCGTGGGCCAGCGATCCGGCCCCGGCACAGTCGCAGCCATCGATGCGCAGCCGACGCGCGTCGCGGCAGTGGATCAGCGCGTCGTCGGTCCGCTCGGGCGCCGCGGCCTCGCCCGGGTCCGCCACCCGCGAGCGGATGCGCAGCCCGATCAGCGTCACGTCGTCGGCCGCATCCACCAGCACCGCCGAGCCGTGGCCGGCGGCGGGCTCGGCGCCGTCCGGCCCGAGCCATTCCAGCAGGCTGCCGGGGCGGCCCTCCAGGGTGACGCCCCTCGGCACCGACAGCGCGGTGGCGCCGCGGTAGCGCCCCGGCAGGATGCGCAGGGTCTGCCCCGGCCGGGCCGCGGCCAGCGCGGCGGCGATGCCGGCCCAGCCGGCCTGCGGGGGGCAGTCGATGATCTCGGTCTCGCGGGTGGGCATTGCGTCCGGCAACCTCGGCGATGCGTGGGCGATGGGCGGATTCTAGCCCAACGCCCGCCGGCGGGGGTGGCGCCGGAGGTTTGATCGTTGCGCCGCTCCAGCGGCGCAACGGGTCGCGGGCCGCTCCAGCGGCCCGGGGCGGTGGACTGGGCGGGCGACGGGCGCGCATCCCACGCGGCGCTGGAGCGCCGGGGGAGGCGCGACGACGCTGGAACGTCGTTGCGATCAACAGGCAGCGGAAGCCGTCGTCGATGGCCTCATAGGGGTTGCCCAGATCGGTGAGGCTGATGTCGCCCGGTTGGGTGTGCATCTCGCGCTCGCCGTTGCGGCCGCGACTCGTGCCGGCCTGATGTACGCGGAACTGGTCGCATCCCGCGCCGCCGAGTATCTGCGTATTGACCGAGCATCGCCCCCCCGCTAGCCTTCCCGGCTTAAGGCGATTTCTGTCGACTTTCATAGCATCTGACTTGTCTTGACGCCCGCCTTCGGCGTCGGGCTGGCGGTCACATAGCTAGCTCAGCTCCCGCCAGCCCTCCTTGAGGGCGAACATCAATCCTGCGTCATCTGGTATGAAAGCGTTCGGCAATCGCCTAAGCCCTATCTGGCCTCTAGACGTGGCTTGGATGTCCAGGCCGGCGTGGGCTTTGCACCCTCGGCGGCCCGGATGAGCGAGATCACCCTCAAGGACGGCGCCATCGAGCGATCCAACTTCCACAACTAGCATGTTCAATTACTCAAGCGTGCACTACCGGTGGCTGACCGACGCCCAGTCCGAGGAGTCCAGTTTTCAGCCCGACGAGGGCGTGAGCAGGCAGATCTATCCGATCCCGCCGGAGATGGGGGAAGGCTGGCTGGACCTCCTGCCGCTGGGGATCGGCATCACCCTATACCATGGCGTACACCGGTTTCGTCCGGCGGCAGTGGGCCGATTGGTGACCTTGATCGAGGCGGAGGTGCGCTACCAGGGCCCCAGCTTCGCGATCCAGGCCGCGTTCGGCGGCCATATCTGCCATGACGAACAGTCGCCGGTCGCGGAGCTGATCTATGGTCCCGGCCAGGCCCTATTTCGACACTCCGAGCGGCTGCATCTGGTCGCCAAGGCCGATGGTTCCACCAACAGCGAGATGGTCGGCCTAACCATCAGCGACGCCCAGCTCGGGGTCTTGCTGGGCGAGGCCGCCGCGGCGCAGTTGCTGCGGGCGCTCGGCGTGAGCGAGGTACCCAGCATCGCGGTTCGACGGCTCGCGGCTGCGCAATCGGCGCAACTGCGCGCCGCGATTGCCCCGCGCACCACCGGCGGGTTGCGAACACTCCAGGCGCAGGCGAAGGCGTTGGGCTTCCTCGCCGCATTGGCCGATGACTTAGACATCCGCGACGGCGCGCCGCCCGCGAGCCCCGATCGCCAGGCGCTGGTTCAGGCGCTCCACGAGCGTCTGGTGGCGATTGAAGGCAAGCCGCCGGGCCTCGACGAGTTGGCCCGCGACTTCGGCGTCAGCGCCCGGCGACTCAATGAGCTGTTCGCCAAAGAGTACGGAGCGCCGATCCACGCCTTTGTCACCGCACAGCGCCTGGGCCAAGCCCACGACGCCGTCTGTACCACCGACGTGCCGCTGAAGTCCCTGGCGGCGCGGCTCGGCTATTCCCATGTGAACCACTTCATCACCGCCTTCCGCCGACAATTCGGCATTGCGCCCGGATCGTTGCGACGCGGCCGTGGAGCTGCTCCCGGCGGGAAGCCATAGGCGCGGTGCGGCAGGGGGCGTACCAAGCTCAGCCGCGTATCCGGCGACGGCGGCGCAGCGCGCCGACACCAAAGCGCATCAGGGCCAGCGTACCGGGCAGCGGGGCCTGCGCGGCCCCGAGTTGAAACCCTGGATTGCCGGCAGTGCTGGGCGGCAACCAGCTTCCGGACACCGAGGAGACCATTCCGACCGAGACAAAGCCGACCGCGCTGGACGGCTTGGTGTCAAGCGGCAGTCGATAATCCCAGCCGATGATGTTGTTGCTTGGTTCGGTTGGAACATTCAACCCGAAGGCGTAGCCCGCCCCGCCCGCGAGCGTCACCTGCGCCGCCGACAAATCCCAGTCGTAATAAGCACCGGTATTACTCACCCCAATCTGTTGCGTCATGGATGGATAAGGTCTCGCCTTGATTCCAAGGCCGAACTCCGCCGCAGTGTCCGTGCTCAAGCGGCATGGCGCCAGAACCCTGTTCTACGCAATCCGGACGCGTTTCTACGCGATCCGGCGCTTGCACTGATTGGCAGCATGGCTCCCGCGACGAGCTGATAGCCAGCCCCGACGCGCCGATGTGAGCCGAAGGCCGCTCCAAACCCGTTGTGCAGGGGCAACGGCCAGGCCCCGGCGACGTCCGGATTGCGTAGAACTTGGTCCGTCCCGCGTAGAACGTGGGCGTCGCGCCCCGATGCGCCAATGGGTCAGACTGTTGAGCCTGGCGAGCGCCTCGCCCCGAACTCCACCGCACATGAGGTCATCGATGTCTACCATCCGGTCCCGCTTCGACGGCGCCCGCCCGGGCGCCTTGATGATCGCCTGTCTCCTGCTCGTCGTCGGCCTGTCGGCCCCCGCCCCGGCAAGCGCCGCGCTGGTCTACACCCTCAGCGGCGGCGGGCTGAGCGGCAGCCTTGGTGGCACGGCATTCTCGGATGCGACCTGGTCGTTCAGTGGTATTGGGGATGCGGAAAACGTTCAGTCCGGACTCATCGGCGGCTTGTTGCCCGCTACCTACAACTTCTTCACGGAGCAGCCCACAATGACGATCAGGGATGGTTCGAACCAGTGGGTCGCCGAGTTGTTCGATGTCGGCGGCCTGTCCTGGGCCGCGTTCTCGACCGAGGGCAGCGTTCCGCAGCCGTATTCTGCCAACGGCGTTGGACTGCTCGACTCCAACCTGGATGGCTCGCTGATCTCCTCGATCAACTCGCCCCCCGTGCTCAGCAGCGACTTGATCACCCCGGTCCTGATCAATGGGCTGACGGAATATGACGGAGCAACCCTTCCCACCTCCGCCGGGATGCTGGTGATCACCGAGGGCACGGTCGAGGAAGACACCAGCTTCCAGGTCGCCGCCGCGCCCCTGCCCGGAACCCTCGCGCTGCTCGGGGCGGGCCTGCTGGCGGGCTTGGGTCGGCGTCTAAGGATCCGCGAATGGGCCTATGACAACGGTGGCGCACCCATCGCGGTCGGCGACACCGGTAACGGTACCCCGATGCCCACCCCTGCCACCCCACTGCTGACCCTGCTCGGCCTCGGTGCCATGGGCGTTACGGCCTATCGGCGCCGGCGTGAGGAGGGGCTGAAACGCCTGGCCAATGAGGCGGAGGACGGCAAGTCTTGAGCCGATCGTAGGCGCTGACCTCTTCTTCCGACAGCCCGGCGTGTACCGGCGTAACGACCAGGGTGTTGCCGGTCACCGTCAGTTGCAGGGGCGTCTCCAGGTCAATGCCCATGGCCTCCATCGTCGCCTTGTCCACCGGCAGCACCTCTTGGGCTCTCCGTCTATCAGTATCACCGCGAGCAGCGTCTGCAGTGCGCCCGACGCCTGCTGCGCGAAGGCGGCGCATCCGTCCATAGCATCGCACTCGCAGTGGGGTACTCGGGTGGGGCCGAGCTGACTCGTGCGTTCCGCGCGCGCTTCAGCGTGACGCCCGGCGCACTGCGCGAGAGCGCTGAGGCGGAGCCGTCGGACCGATTGGGCCAAGGGCGGTCCAAGCGGGCACAGGATAGACGACGTGCTCATCGTCAAGCCTCCATCCTGCCCTAGGGCGGCCGGTCAGCCTTTGGTGTCCTGGCCGGAGTCGCCGGCGGCGTCGCCGTTCTCGATCAGGCCGGCGGTGAGTCCGTTCATGTCGGCGCCGCTGATGCCGAGTTCTTTGAGCAGGCCCTCCAGCAGCGGCGCCTGGGCGCGGTAGCGCAGGGCGCTGCTGACCACTTGGTCGGCGAGGTTGCCGCCGCCGGCGGGGGCCGGCGCGCCGGAGCCGCCGCCGGTGAGGCCGTCCACCTGCATGATGCGGATGCCCTCGATGCGCTCCATGGTTCACTCTGCAAGCAGTGCGTCGTGGTCACTCGCGACCCATTGATCCAGTGGCCCGATGACGTCGGCCAGCACGGCGATCGCTGTCTTGCCGTCCTCCAGCGTGAGCAGCAGGCGGGCCAGGAACACCCGCGAGTAGGCGCGGCGCTTGCGGCTGTCGGGGCGTAGCTGCTCATGCAATCCGCAGCACTCTGCGGCGGTGCCGATCAGCCAGAGCAGGATCGCGGCCAGCGAGGCGATGAGCCCGGCGAAGCGCCCAGTACCGCGCGAGGCGCTGCATTCGAGGTCGGTGCCGAAGTGCTGGCTGCATGGATTGATCCTTCTTCAGATCGCTCCAGTCGATCACGATCAGCGGCTCGTCCACGCCGGCGAGCAGCATCCGGGCCAAGGCCCCGTAGATGTGTCGGCTCTCATGCAGGCGATGCCAGAAGGCACCCATTCGCAACAGCAGCGAATCGTCGAGGTTCTCCTGTGCTTTGCCGTCGCGGGTTAGGGTCAGACATCAGCCCTGCTTGCACCAGGCGGCGGTGCTGTCGGCGGCATCCATGTCGGCGCTCAGCTGTTTGCTGCCGGACGACGCATGGCCTACTGGCCGTGCGATCGCTCCTAGCGGGACCTGCGCCCGGACAGCCAGAAACCGAGCCCCCCGATCAACAGCAGCGCCGGAATACCCGGTGCGGGTACGCTCGACGAACCGCTGACCTCGTAGCGAAAATTGGCACCGAAATAGCTGTCGGCGGAAGCGGACGCACCGGGGAACTCCCAGCCGAAGTCAGCGCTCTTGTAGCCTTGATCGTAAGAGACTTCGGCGGTGTCCGTCACCGAGCCCGTTGTCAAAATGGCCGGCCCACCACCACCGATATAAGAACCGACCCGATAGAACTCGCCTGCGCTCAGTGAGATAGCAGCGGCTAGGTCCTCATAGAGGAATCCATCGATAACCGTACCCTCGCCAGAATTGAAGCTCACCTGTCCGAGCATAGTGCCACTATCGGTCCATAAACCAGCGAGTCCGGCGATGTCGCGATCACCGTTCTCATCCCAAACGCCGAGGCTCAGCACATCAATGTCGGTCTGCGCTTCGAAGCGCCAGCCCAAGGTGTCTCCGCTGAATGCGGATGAGCCGCCGCTGATAGACACTCCCGAGGTTATGGCTGCCTGGGCGGTTCCAGTGATCGACGTCGCACCGATCATCAATAATCCTAAGATTGTGTTTGCTCGTTTCATGTTTGTCGCCTTCTCTGCTCTCTCTACTTGAGGTTGGTTGATGTGACTCGTTAGACGTCTTGCACGCTCAGTCGCCAGCCTGACATCCATACTGCGGGGAATACCTGCACAGCCTCATTGATCTTTCGCTCGGACGGGGCCGACGACGGCGGCGCCAGCAATAACAGCAGCCGGCAGACGCTTGCGATTACGATGGGCAATTGTGCTGATCCCGGTCGACACCGTCGCGATCCGCATCCGGCACATCCGGCTTGGTGACGGCCAGCACCAGACCAGAGCGCGTCAGAACCCGAAGTTCCCCGGGGCGTTCAGCGCCGTGCAGCTCACTCCCTGCACATAGACGAAATAGGTGCGCCCGGCGCCTCCCGCACTGCCGTCGATGTCGAACATCAGGTAGCAGCCGGCGCCGCGGGCGCGGAAGCTCAGATAGCCATCGGCGATGGGGTCGGACCCTGTGTAGGAGACGCTGTCGAGCAGGCCGCTGAGGCGGATGCTGTCGACGCCCACCGAGAAGTCCCGAATCACATCGCCGCGGCTGGCGATGTCGTCATAAACGAAGACGTCGGCGCCGTTGCCGCCGTGCAGGAACTTGCGGCCCTTGGCACTTAGGATGACGTCATCGCCGTCGCCGGCCTGCACGGTGCGGTTGTGTTCCGCCACCAGGATCACCTCTCGCTCGGCTGTGCCGGTGACCACGGCGTCTTGGAGCAGGCCATCCATGGTGTCGTCGTCGCAGACGTCGCCGATGCCGTCCTGGTCCGCATCGCCCTGACCTCCGTTGGCGAGCGATGGGCAGTTGTCGGTATCCCGGTCGACGCCGTCGCGGTCCGCATCCGGCACATCGGGCTCGGTGGCGACCATCTGATCCGCCACTTCCTGCTCTGTGAGCACCTCGGTGGTGAGGTCGTAGGCGGGGATGGTATCGCCGGGGTCTTGGCCCAACGGCGAGAGGGCCGTTTGCGCCTGGAAGTTCTCGCCCAGATCCATGCTCACGACGAACGCCGCCGGGTCGGTGGCACCGGTGAAGCTGCAGAAGGACTCGCCGTTGAGCAGCAGCTCGAAGGCGCCGCCGTCCTTGGTCAAGCTGCCGAAGACCAGACCGTTGGTGGTCTGCACGTCCTCGGTCTCGCACAGGGTCGTTGCCGCTCCCGGCACCGATGTCGGCGGCGTTTGAGTCGCGTAGCGGGTCAGGCTGGCCTCGCCTGCGGCGTTGAATTCCACGCAGTGGGTATCGTAGGAGTCGTCCTGATTGATACCGTGCAGGCAGGTCGGCACCGTGGCCAAGTCGGTCAAATGGAACCACAGGGATGCGGTGGCGGCCTCGGGAGTTTCGGTCCCGAACAGCGCGTCGAGTGCGATGAGTTCGGTGCCCCTGAGTCCGAAACTGTCCTTGATGTCCTCGGTGATGCTGTCGTCGATACCGTCGCCGTTCTCGTCCGAATCGTTGTCGCTCAGGATCATCGCCGCCGGTGTGGCATCAATGCCGATGCCGGCCCCGTCGGTGCCGGTGAGGGTCAGCTCGATGGTCTCGTCGCCTTCGATCTCCGCATCGTTGACGATGCCATCGACGGTGACCAGCGCGATCTGCTCGCCCGCCGGGATTACCGCCGAACCGCTCAGAACGTCGTAGTCGAAGCCCGGGCTGGCGCTGCCGGTGACGCTGTAGCTGATGCCGAGGTCGGCACCGGTATTGGTCTGGCCGAGATTCAGCGCGAAGGCGCCCGATTGGGTGAACGCCTCGGCGGCGTTCTGACTGACGCTGGCGCTGACGGTGGCGGTGTCGTCGTTGGCGATGATCGCCGATGCCGTGCCTTCGGTGGCGGAGATTGCATCGCCGGCATCGGGGCTGGACAGGGTGACACTGATCCCCTCGTCCGGCTCCCAGAGGCTATCGCCGGCGACGCGCAAGGTCAGGGATACGGAGGAGATACCGGCGCTGAACGGCACCTCGCCGAAGGGCAGTGGATCATGGTCGAGGTCGTCGACGTCCACCGGAAAGCTGCCACTGCCCACTGTCGTGAGGGCGATGCGCCCGGCGCCGGCTTGGTCACCGGCGCGGTAGATGCCGAACACCAGATCCGTTGTGCCGCTATGGCCTTCGGTGAGCGGGCTCGCCGTAATCAGCCCAATGCTGTAGACCGAGGCCACGTCATTGACCGTGATGGACAGTGTTTGGCGGCTGCTGTTGTTGCTGGCGCCGCCGTCGTCGGCCTCGATCTCCAGGCTGTAGGCGGTGGTGCCGCTCTCGTGATCCAGCGTCGCGGCGCCGGTGGCGTTGAGCCGCAGCTCGCCGTCGTCGGCATCGATGCTGAACAGGGTTTGCGCGGTGCCGCCCACCACACTGTAACTGACGCCGGCATCCGCCGCGCCGCCGTCGCCGTCGTTGGCTTGCACGTCCAGCACCAGGGTGCCGGCAGCGCTGGACTCATCCACCGAGATGAAAGCCGCGGATTGGATCTGGGGTGGGTTGTTCGCGGTCGCATCGACGAAGCTGAGATTGTCGTGCAACAGCTCATCGCCCTCCACGCCGTAGGCGGAGGGTCCGAAGTAGGCCGCGGTGGCGGATAGGGTCTTGGTCTCTTGCAGGCTGGTAAAGCCGCTGCCGGACAGGGTTGCCCGCACGTCCATGTCACCGGCGCCGATACGGGTGACCTCGATATTGAGCGTCATGGCCCCGGTGGGCGTGCCGGACAACGATGCACCGTCGAACGCCATCGTTGACCCGTCGTCGTCGCTGGAAATCTGGAACTCCCACAGCAAACCGCCGGTGGCGCTGCTGAACAGGGACAGTCCGCCGGTGCTGGCGGCCCCGAGCGCGTCGATGGGATGTTGATAATCCAGTTCCACGCTGACGCTGTCGCCCAATGCGTCGAGCCGCTCACCCTGCTTCCAGATGAAGGCGGCGGTGCCGCCGCCGACATTGGTGCGCAGGGTTCCGCCGCTGACCTGGGGGGCATTCGTCGGCGAGGCAAAGAGCGAGACGAAATTGTAATCGGTCGACATGCCATCGCTGGAATAGTCGTCCAGCACCGCGGCCCGCGCCAAGCCCAAAGGCAGTGCGAGCAATGTGCCCGCGACGCAGAGGCCGATCCGCGCTCGAGCGGTGCCTCGGTGAAGTCGCCGGCAAAGCGGCGAATACGAATCGCCCGTGGAGGGGTAAACCCGTGATGAGTTGAAGCTGCCGAATGTCGCGATACTCATGGTCTATTACCTGCTCCGTCGCGATGGCGCCGGAGCTCTTTCGAAGGAGTGATGGGCTGGTTTATTCATGGACCGCCGCATCAATAGATCGGAATGGACCGTGAGCCGATTGGGTCGCCCTGGACGATCACTTGCGTGCTCTTCAGCCCTTTCAGGATCGAGATGTCGCTGACAATCTGGCAAACGCCGTCTCCTATTGGCTTGGGGCAGTTCTTGTAGCTCCAATTCGAATATCCAGTCACCTCGCCAATGACCTCGGCAGGGTCGGAAGAGAGGTAGACCAACGTATCATCTCCATCGCGGTCGACGCTATTGGAGCTTCCGTCACCATAGCGGATGAAGTTCTGATGTAAGTACATCTCTACGGCCGTCTCAAAACGAATTAATCGGTGATCATTCGGCCGCGTCACGCGGTGCTCCGCCCCATTAGTAGAATTACCGGTGCTATCCCACCATAAACGCATCACGATCGACTTGTTATTCGGCAATCCGGGCATTATGGGGCGGAGCTTTTTCGTCTCGGCAGGCAGCGCAGACAACTCTTTGGAAGGTGCAAAGGTTTGCAGCAAGCTATCGTTCTCACCCAATGCCTCGACCGGGAAGGGGGTGTCGTTGCTCAACCATGGCGCGAGCCCTGGGATAATCGGGTACCACTGCAGGGTCGCAGCGCTTAGGTCGCCCACCTTCACACTGCAGGTAATACGCAGCCCTTCGGGCAAGGTTTCGCGCGTTTCCGTGACCGTGAACCTATCGGAGTCAAACGTCGGGCAATCCGTAATACGGATGTCGTCGAACTGGTCGGAATAATCATTGCTGAACCAGAAGGTCACCTCTTCGGTATCGTTCTCGTTCAGCTCGAAGGTCATTCCACTCGACGGGGAGGAAACGGGAAAGGCATAGGCCGTCGAGGAATCCGCAGCCTCCGGAAGCCCGGCGACCTTGATGATCAGGTCTGCCTCGTCGTTCTCGCATCCGCTGACACCGATCACCACCAGCAACGCCACCGAGACGAGTCTCCAAGGCAGGCGGCGAGACATCGAGCGGCGGCCGCGCGTTCGCAGCACCCAAGCCAGCGGCAGCAGACTCAGCCACAATGGCCCCGGCACCGGCACATCATTGGTCACCAGCGTGGTCGTAATCTCGTTGCCGGTGTCGCCCGCCCCGCCCTGAGGCACGCTCGCCAGTTCATAGGTAAAGGTCTGCTCCGTGATATCGAAGAAGCCGGACTGGAAGCTCACGGTCTGGTCCGGTGTCGCGCTGCCGGCGTTGTAGGTCAGGCCGAGCAGCAAGCCGTCGCTAAAGTCCACCGTGGCGCTGCTGTCATCGGCGGAGCCGAAGCTGTAGCCGTTGAAGTCGAAAGAGAGCGATGACAGACTGAGAAACTCATCGCCGCTACCGGTCAGGTCAGCGCCGTCGTAGCCGTAGGTGCCGGACTGGCTGCTGCCGTCCAGGCTGCCGCCGGCGATGGTGAAGGAGAAGGCGTAGCTGACCAGCGCGGCGGAGGCCGGCACGGCCCCCAGCAACAGGCCCAGCAGGCTGAGCGTCGAGAGGAGAAGTCTTCCCGGCATGATTGGGGCTCCTGGCTATGGTGGATCGCCTCGCTCGCGGCGAGTATCGGCCAAGTCTGCGGCAGTGCCCCTTCGCCCACCTATGCAGCGCTGCAATTTCGCTATGCAGCGCTGCAATTTCCCTGCAGGCAAGCCCGCCGGATCAATCAAGCCCGATGAATACCTCCGAGATGGCCCCCGTCGCGCCCGAGATGGCGCTTGACTCCAGCGGCCCGAACCTGGCAACCCTGCGGGCCGGGTTGCTGGATCAGGTGCTGTGGATGGTGGCATTGGCGCTGCTGGTGACCCACTCGGTGGCCCTCTACCGTCTGCTGATCACCGATGGCAGCCTGCTGGTGTTGCCGCGCCTTGCCGCGGTGGTGCTGATCTGGCTGCTGGTGCTGGCGCGACATCGCTTGAGCTATCGGCTCAAGGCCGCGCTGTTCCTGGGCTGTCTTTGGATCATCGTCGGCTCCTCATTGGTGGAGCTGGGGCCGGTGGCCAATTCCAAGAGCATGATCATCTTGCTGATCCTACTGGCCATGCTGTTTCTGCCGCTGATCACCGCGTGGTTGCATGTGGCCTTCGGTGCGCTGTTTCTGGGGCTGTTGGGGGCTGCTACGGTGTCCGGGCTGCTGCTGTTTCCGTTGGACTATGCGGCCCATGTGCAGCGTCCGGAGGTGTGGCTGCAAGTCGTCTTCAGCTTCGTCGTCTATAGCGGCATCATCGGGTACGTGACGGCACGCCTGATCTATTCGCTCAATGATCTGGTGCAGGCGCTGGCGGCCCAGACCCGTGCGTTGACCGATGCCCGAGCGGCGTTGCAGGGTGCCCTGGCGCAGCAGCAGGCGATCTTTCAGAACAGTGCGGCGGGCATTGCGCTGATCGGCCCGGGGCGCATCTTCCGGATGGTCAACCCGCGTTTGGCCGAGATGCTGGGCTACGATCCTGCGGCGCTGATCGGCCAAAGCACGCGCTTGCTCTATGCCGACGATGCGGGTTTCGAGTCGGTGCAACGGCGCTTCTACGAACCGCTGCGCGAAGAAGCGGTGCATGGAGACGATGTCCAGCTGCGCCGCGCCGACGGCACGCTGCTCTGGACTCACGCCAGTCTGGGCTCGCTGCACCCCGCTGAGCCGTCTCGGGGCCTGGTCCTGGTGTTGGTGGACATTGAGCAGCACAAGCGCACCGAGCAGGCGCTGGCCGCGGCCAAGACCGAGGCGGAATCGGCCAATCGGGCCAAGAGCCGTTTCCTGGCGGCCGTCAGCCACGACCTACGCACGCCGCTGCATGCGATCCTCGGCTTTGCCGAGGTCCTGCGCGATGGCGAAAAGAACGGCGCCCGGAGTCGGTCCGACATCGATGTTGAGCCGTCGCGTCAGAGCGCCCGGGGAACAATTGCCGGCGCCCGCGCATGGTCGGGCGACCTGCAGCGAGCCGACGAACTGTTCGACGCCCTCGAACGCAACGGTCGGGGGCTGTTGCGTCTGGTGGACGACGTGCTGGAATTCTCTCGCGTTGAGCGGGGTGAGGAGCCTTTGCGCGCCGAGGACTTCGAGCTGGCGGGAGTGCTCCGGCGCGTCCTGGCCGGCTTCGAGACCAGGGCGAAGGCGAAAGGTTTGGCCCTTGAGCTTGTGCTCGACTCGAAGCTGCCGGCGCGGGTGCGGATGGACCGAGTCAAGTTGGAACGCATTCTGGCCAATCTGCTGGACAATGCGACCAAGTACACCGAATCCGGGCGCGTGCTGGTCCGCGCCGAAGTGGAGGTTCGCTCTAGCGCTGTGGGTTGTACGGAGCTTGATGCGGAGCAATCTATTGATCCTGGCTCCACCTCCAATACGGACGGCGGCGCCGAAGCGCGCTCCGGCGTTGGAGGTGTCGACCTGCACATCTCGGTCCTGGACACGGGGCCGGGGATCGCGGCCCTGGACAGGACGCGTATCTTTGAACTGTTCGAGCGCGGGAGCGTCCAGGGCGTGCAGGGGTTCGGACTTGGCCTGAGCGTCAGCCGGCGCTTGGCCGAGCGTCTTGGTGGTCGCATCCACCTTGCGCAGTCGCCCCCTGGTGCAGGCAGTTGTTTCTCGTTGGTCCTACCGGGCGTCGAGATACTCGCCGGCGCCGAGCGGGTCGTCGGCCACGCCGCTGCACCGACACAAGGGGTCGGCCCCTTGCCATCACCGCCAATGCCCACAGGAGAGACCGCGGACCTGATGCCGCCTCCCACCGCTGCCCTCGACGACTTGCGCCAGCTCGCCGATCTGGGGCGTACTTCCGCCATGGAGTGCTGGTGTCGGCGATGGGGCCAGGCCGGTTATGTTGAGCTTGCCGAGCGCGTGAGCCGGCTGGTGCTGAGTTTCGAGCATGGTCAAATCATCGAACTGGTGAACGCGCAACTGGACCGGGTTGCTCATCCCGCGGATCAAGATAATGATTGAGAAGGCCGCTGAGGCCATGATCCTGGTGGTGGACGACGAGCCGGACAACCTCCGGCTGGCGCTGGAAATGCTGCGCAAACATGGCCTGGAAGTCCTCACTGCGCGCAACGGCACTGATGCGTTGCGCATCGCCGGTCGGCTGCTGCCCGACCTGATCCTGCTGGATGTGCGGATGCCGGGGCTGGACGGCTTCGAGGTCTGCATCCGGCTGCGGGATGACCCGGCGACCCATGCCATCCCCGTGATCTTTGTCAGCGCTTTGCGAGACATCGACGACAAGACCCGCGGTTTTCAAGTCGGCGGCGTCGATTATGTCACCAAGCCCTTCGATGCCAAGGAGCTGATGCTAAGGGTCTGCACTCACATGCGACTGGCCGCCCAACGCGGTAACGCGCATGATCCGGCACCGGAGCAACCACCTCGGACGACCGCGGCGGACAGCATGAGTCGGGATTTGTCCCTATTGCTCAATGCCCGCGACCGGCTGCTCCGGGAGCTCGCCGATCCGCCCGATCTGGAAGCGCTTGCGCGCCAATGCGGTACCAACCGTACCAAACTCGGTCTGCTGTTCAAAGAGCATATCGGGCTCTCCGTCTATCAGTATCACCGCGAGCAGCGTCTGCAGTGCGCCCGACGCCTGCTGCGCGAAGGCGGCGCATCCGTCCATAGCATCGCACTCGCAGTGGGGTACTCGGGTGGGGCCGAGCTGACTCGTGCGTTCCGCGCGCGCTTCAGCGTGACGCCCGGCGCACTGCGCGAGAGCGCTGAGGCGGAGCCGTCGGACTGATTGGGCCAAGGGCGGTACAAGCGGGCACAGGATAGACGACGTGCTCATCGTCAAGCAGTTCCAGAACAGGACGCAAAAACAGGGTGGGGGATCGGGGTCGGACCGAGGCAGACCGCTGATGCTGCCGCGCGCTGCGGCGCCGCGGCCGGCCTCCATCCTGCCCTAGGGCGGCCGGTCAGCCTTTGGTGTCCTGGCCGGAGTCGCCGGCGGCGTCGCCGTTCTCGATCAGGCCGGCGGTGAGTCCGTTCATGTCGGCGCCGCTGATGCCGAGTTCTTTGAGCAGGCCCTCCAGCAGCGGCGCCTGGGCGCGGTAGCGCAGGGCGCTGCTGACCACTTGGTCGGCGAGGTTGCCGCCGCCGGCGGGGGCCGGCGCGCCGGAGCCGCCGCCGGTGAGGCCGTCCACCTGCATGATGCGGATGCCCTCGATGCGCTCCATGGGCTTGACGCTCTCGGCGATGATGGCGGGCAGTCGTTCCAGCAGTTCCAGCTTGATCTGGCGGGCGATCTGGGCGTCGGAGAGGAGGTTTTCGGCCTCGTTCAGGGCGCGCTTGCCCTCGGCGTCGACGGCGTAGCGCGCGGCCTCGGCCTCGGCCTGGAGCTTGGTCGCCTCGGCGCGACCGCGCGCCGAGATGCGGTGCTGGTCGGCCTCGCCGGTGGCGGCGATGCGCACGGCCTCGGCGTGGTCCTCGGCGGCTTCCTTCTCGGCCTGGGCGCCGACCTTGACGCCGATGGCCTGGCGCTCGGCCTCCTTGGCCGCCTCCACCAGCTCGATGAGCTTGTCGCGCTCGGCCTTTTCGGACTCGCGCACGGTGACGACCTGCTCGTCGGCGCGCACGGCGTCGGCGCGGGCGCGGGAGGCCTCGGCCTCGGCCTCGGACTGGGCCTTGGAGCGCTCGGCAATGGCGATGGCCCGGTCCTGCTCGGCCAGCTCCAGGGTCTTGCGCTTGTCCACCTCGGCGGACTCGATGGTCTTGGTGCGCTCGATGTCGGAGACCTCGATGGCCCGTTGCTTGGCGATCTCGCGCTCCTTGATCTGGCGCTCCATGTCGATGCGCTCCTCGGCGACGGCGCGATCGGAGCCGATGCGGGACTGGTCGGTCTGCTGCTTGGCGAGGATCTGCGCCTGCTCGGCGCCACGTTGCTGCTCGGCGCGCTCGCGGGCGACCTCGGCCTCCTGGGCGGCGCGGCGGATGGCGATCTCGCGCTGCTGCTCGAGCTGGGCGTATTCGGTGTCGCGGCCGACCTCCAGGGTCTGGCGCTCGGCCTCCAGGTTCTTGCGGGCGATGGAGACCTCGGTGTCCTGCTCGATCTCGTTGCGGCGCTTGCGCCGCTCCTCAATGGCCTCGGTGAGCTTGGTCAGGCCCTCGGCGTCGAAGGCGTTGTCCGGGTTGAAGTGCTCCTTGCTGGTCTGGTCGAGGCCGGTGAGCGACACCGACTCCAGCTCCAGGCCGTTCTTCAGCAGATCCTCGGAGACCACCTGCTGGACCTTCTGCACGAAGTCGACGCGCATCTCGTGCAGCTCGATCATGGCCATCTCGGCGGCCACCGCGCGCAGGGCGTCGACGAACTTGCCCTCCACCAGCTCCTTCAGCGCCTCCGGGTTCATGGTGCGCATACCGAGCGTCTGCGCGGCGTTGGCGATGGAGTCGGCGGTGGGCTGGACGCGGACGTAGAACTCCGCCTGCACGTCCACGCGCATGCGGTCGCGGGTGATCAGCGCCGCGTCATTGGCCCGCCGCACCTCCAGGCGCAACGTGTTCATGTTCACCGGGATGGTCTCGTGCAGCACCGGCAGCACCACGGCGCCGCCGTTCATGATCACGCGCTGCCCGCCCATGCCGGTGCGCACGAACGAGGTCTCCTTGGATGAGCGCCGATAAAGCCGGGCCAGGATCAGGCCGATGGCCAGCAGGGCGACCAGGAGGATGCCGATGTAGAGGCCGATATCACTGAGGTTCATAGGGATGGACTCCGTGTGGGGTGGGGCGGGGATAAGGTCGGAATATAGCGTGCTGAGTGAAGACGGGTCTTGTCGTTGTCGTTGTCGTTGTCGTTGTCGTTGTCGTTGTCGTATTCGTAGTCGTCGTCGTAGTTGGATTCGTCGTCGCGCCGAGACTCGATTTACGACAACGACAACGACAACGACAACGCCGACAAGCCTACCCGTCCCTCAGCGCCGGGCTGGGATTGTCGATGGCGAGGAAGACGTTGCCGCGCTGGCGGATGAGCAGCACCTCGCTGCCCTGGGACAGCGCACCGTCGCCGTCGGGCTCGACGCGGATGTAGTGGCTCTGGCCGTAGCGGTCCTTGACCCGCGCCTCGGCGGACGAGCCCGGACGGGCCGTGCCCAGCGTGATGACGGCGATGCGCCCGACGAAGCTGTCGGCGGAGACGGCCTCGGTCTCGTCGCTGGGAATCATCCGGGCCAGGCCGCGCGCGGACCAGCGGATCAATGGCAGCGCGATCAGCAACGCCGGCAGGCTGGCCAGCCAGGCCGGCAGCGGGCCGGTCAGCAGTGCCTCGGCGGCGGATTGCAGCATCAGCCCGGCGATGCCGAAGTAGGCCAGCCCGAGGATCAGGATCACCAGCATCGGCACCCGGCCCACATAGAGCCAGCCGAGCAGGGCGCTGATCGGTCCCGGCGTGGCCATGTCCGGGGCGTCCAGGTCCAGCTCCGGCGCCAGCGAGTCGGGCAGCAGATGATCCAGCAGCCCCGAAAGTCCGGCCCCGAGCAGCAGCCCGACCCCCTCCAATAGGGCCAGGGCCAGTACCAGCCCGAAGGCGACGACGAAGGGGAGGTTGGCGTCGGCGGTGATCAGGTCCAGCATCGTTGTCTTGGCCGGGTTTGGTGGTGGTTAAGGGTTTTAGGCGGACTTCGCGCGGCGCATCCAGCGACGCCGGGTGGCGGATGCGCTGCGCTTATCCGCCCTAAGTCAAGGTTCAGAAACAAGTGGTGCAGACGCAACCACGAAACGGCCAATCAAAAGGTTCAGCGAGCGGGCGTCTGCGCCACTTGTTTCTGAACCGATCCTAAGCAAGCACGACGCGGCGTTAGGATCGCCCGGCCTTCACCGCCGCCAACCGCTCGGCGATGCGGTTGCGCCGGGCCAGCTCCTCCAACTCGGCGAGCTTGGCCGCGTCGTCGGTGTCGGGCCGGTGGTTGGTGAGGCCGGTCTCGCGCTCCAGCACCCGGTCGAAGGCCGATTCCGCGCGGGCGACGCGGCGTCCGAGGTCGCTGCCGGTGGTCGTGCTGCCCCCGTCTGCGCTCGTGCCGCCAACCGCGGCGGCCTCGCGGCGGTGCTCGGCCAGCCGGGCCAGCTCCTCGCGCATCTCCCGGCGCTTGGCCTGCAGGGCCTGGACGTAGCCTTCGAGTTCGCGCTCCTGCTCGGTGGCCGTGGCGATGGCCTGCTCCAGTACCGGCAGCTGGGCCTCGATGTCGAGCTGGCGGGCGATGCCCGCCTCGGCCAAGTCGTCGCGGCCCTGCTCGACGGCGATGGCCAGCTGCGCGGCCAGCTCCTCGTGGCGGCGGTTCTCGTCGGCCAGGCGCTTGCCGGCCAGGTGGCGGTTGGCGATGGTGCGCCCAAGCTCGGTGCGCACCTCGTCGATGGCGCCGTCGATCTCGCGCACGGCCTCCTCCATCACCAGCTCCGGGGCGGCGCCCTCGACGGCATCCACCAGGGCGTTCAGGCTGCCGCTGACGATGCGGCCGACACGGTTGCTCAGGCGTTCTTTCATCGTTCGATCACTCCGGGA
Source organism: uncultured Gammaproteobacteria bacterium (assembly GCA_942491465.1). Lineage (GTDB taxonomy): Bacteria > Pseudomonadota > Gammaproteobacteria > Chromatiales > Chromatiaceae > CALOBA01. The sequence goes on along the minus strand of CALOBA010000034.1, from coordinate 31,482 downwards.
CGGGGTTGGTGCAGGGATTGGGCGGCAGCGATTGAAGACCCGTATCCGCCAAGTAACGGCGGCTCAGGGGTCGTGGGGCGAGGTGGTCTGTTCCGTAGAGTTAAGAGTTTAGCCGAAAGCGCGGGAGCTGCCGCCGGGCCGGATTGACCGGATGCCGGGCAGAGCCCCGACGAGCCCAGTGTCGTCCCGCGGCCCCGGCACGGGATGAGGGTCGTCAGATCTGTTGTAAGCTAGGGGACGAGTTTGCAGCAATCTGAATTGCCCCGAGGTGGATCAGCGACGCGCATCCGCCGACGCCGCCGGCGTCGGCCAGCACGGGAAATCGCCATGAACCTGACCGAAGAAGACATCGCATTCATCAAGTCCAACATGCCGGACTGGCTCGCCGAGCAGAGCCTCGGTAAGCCCGCCGCCGTCTATGAGATCGAGCTGCGCGAGCGCATGGTCCGCGTCGAGGAAGAGCTCAGGCACCAGCGCGAGCTGATGCGCGAGGGCTTCGCGCAGATGGAGAAGCGCTTCGAGCAGTCCGATAAGCGCTTCGAGAGCGTGCAGCAGGATATCCGCGAGCTGTCGCGGCGGATGGACCGCTTCATGTTCTGGACCTTTGGCGCCATGGTCGCCGTCGGCGGCATGGTGGTCACGCTGGTCAAGTTCTGGAATCCCTGACGGGGTTTCGAGGACCGCATCCTCGACATCGAGGCGGGACACATAGGCGGTTTGCGGCTCGGAGCGCAGCCGTTGCAATTCGGGGCCGAGGTGCTTGTGGTCGAAATAGAGGTCCAACGGTGCATAGCGGTCGCCGGAATAGCTGCGCTCGTCGACGACATAGTGATAACGCACGGCGATGCTGAGCTTGTCGGCCTGTCGATACCCTTCGGAGGGCTTTTCGAATGCATCCGATCCGAGGCCGGCCGTCGCCGTGCGCACCTGTGCCGGCACCGGGAATCGACCGGTCAGATCGAACAGCAGCAGCGAGCATTGGACCAGCGCTAATGTCGCGCTGAGCGCGCCCAGCCCCATCGCACCGTAGCGCAACAGCTGCCATTGCCCGGAAACCAGCGCCCAGGCAAGCGTCCCCAGTATCAACAGGACGACGATGAAGCCGAGGATGCCCATGAGTTGATTCGACATGATCTGTGCCTCCTCAGCGGGTGATGACCCATTTGCCCTTGGCCTTGCGCCACCAGAAGTCAAAGGCGTGGTACATGTCTTTGAAATGCCGGGTTTCGCAAGCTCAACCCGACTACGACCTTCGCGAGCGCTGATCCAGGTCGAGGGCAATGCCATTAAGTTAGCGAGCGATGGGAGCCCTTTGTGGGAGCGGCTTCCAGCCGCGACTCGGCTCGCGCGGCGACCGTCGCGGCTGGAAGCCGCTCCCACGGCTTGACTTAACGGCATTGGGGTCGAGCCTGGGCCGCCTAGGAGCCGTCTTCGGGGGCCTGCGTGCGGCGGTCTCTGGGCTCGCCGCGGTAGGTGCAGGCGACAAAGCCGTTGCCGGTGCCACCCCCGATGGCCGGTCGCGACAGGTCGCAGACCAGGAGCGCGCGGAAACTTTCATACCAGATGACGCAGGATTGACGTTCGCCTTCAAGGAGGGCTGGCGGGAGCTGAGCTAGTGCTTTGCCGCGAAACTGACGAGACCGGCGACACCTGTGGGAGCGATTTGCAATCGCGACTGCCGCGACGCGGAAGATCGCGACTGCAAGTCGCTCCCACAGCGCCGGTGGCCTCGGGACTTGCGCAGCGCTGCACTAGCTATGTGACCGCCAGCCCGACGCCGAAGGCGGGCGTCAAGACAAGTCAGATGGTATGAAAGTTGACAGAAATCGCCTTAGCCCGGCGCCTGCCCCTGATTGGCCGGGATCTGGCAGGCCTCGAAGAACCGATAATGCTCGACGGCTTCCAGGATGCCGGCGGCGAAGGGCTGCTCGGCGAAGTAGATGCTCTCGGTGTCGGTGAGCTGGGAGAGTTCCTCGTTGTGGCGGTTGGCGACGACCACGGCGAGGGTGTTGCCGCGCATCATGTCCTCGTCGGCGCCGGAGCCGCCGGCGGCCAGGCAGTGCTCCAGCGGGATGCCCCATTGGTCGGCGACGTAGCGCAGGGCCAGGCCCTTGGAGGCGCGGGCGGGGACCACGTCGAGGAATTGGCCGAAGGAGAGGTTGAGGTGCACGTTGAGGTCGGCCTGGTGGAGGATGCTGCCGATCTCCTCCAGGCTGGGGGCCTTTTCCGGGTCGATGTACCAGCTGACCTTGTAGCGGCCCTGCTCGATGCGGGGCTGGCGCTTGATGCCGGGTAGGTCGGCGAGGGCCTCGCGGACCCGGTTGGGGTGCCAGAGGTGGTCGATGTGGCGGGCCCAGCCGAGATCGGCGGTGAGCTGGGGGGCGTAGTAGATCTCGGTGCCGAGCGCGGTGATGAGCACGTCCGGGCGCGGGATGCCGTAGCGGCGCATCACCGCCAGTGCCGAGTCGAGCCGGCGGCCGGTGGCGATGCCGAAGCTGGCGCACTTGCGGTTCTTGCGCACGATGCGGATGAAGTCCGCCAGGGAGTCCGGGTCGCCGAGCAGGTTCTGGTCCAGGTCGGTGAAGATGGCGCGGTCGTGGTAGAGCATGGGCCGGCGCATCAGCGGCGCCTCCGGCGGCGCCGGCACCCTGGCCAGCAGCGGCTCGACGGCCGCCATGTAGCTCTCGGCGTGAGCGCTCCAGGAGTAGTGCTCCTTCACACCCTTGAGTCCGTTCTTGGCCATGCGCCGCCAGCCGGCGGCGTCGCTGACCACCTTGAGCAGGGCCTTGGTCATCTCCTCCTTGTCCAAGGGGTCGATCAGGAAGCCGTTTTGGCAGTGGCCGATGATGTCGCGCGGGCCGCCGTCCTCGGTGGCGACGATGGGCAGGCCGCTGGCGGCGGCCTCGATCAGCGTCAGACCGAAGGGTTCGGTCAGGGCCGGGTTGATGAACACGCCGCGCGATGCCGCGGTGATCTGATAGAGCAGGGGCACGTCGTCGGAGCTGTGATGCTTGGGGTAGGCGACGTGCCCGTACAGGTCATAGGTGTCGATCAGCAGCAGGATGTCGGTCAGTACCTCCTGGGCGCCGCCGTCCAGGTCGCGGATGTCGTCGCGGTTGCCGGCGACGATGACCAGGTTGGTGGCCTCCCGCAGCTCCGCGGACTCGCCGTAGGCCTCCACCAGGGTGGCGATGTTCTTGCGCTCGTCCGGGCGCGACAGGGCGAGGATCAGCGGCTTCTTGGGCCTTTGCAGGAAGCGCTCCAACTCCTGCTTGATGGGCGCCTGCTTCTCGCCGCCGTCCGGCGGGCGGAAGCGCTCCAGGTTGGTGCCCGGCGCGATGACCGACATGTGCTCGGGCTGGTAGTGGTCGTAGAGGCCGTATTGCTCCTCGATCTCCTGGGTGGTGCTGGTGACCACCAGGCTGGCCGCGCCGAGGGTCTCCTCCTCGGCGTCGATGCGGCGGGTCATGTTGTAGCGCTCGTCGATGATCGCGCGGCGCACGCCCGAGGCGATCAGCCGCCGGCGCTTGACCCGCCCGAGGGAGTGGCCGGTGTGCACCAGCGGCAAGCCGAGCTGGGCCGCCATGCGCGCGCCCACGTAGCCGGCATCGGCATAGTGGGAGTGGATCAGGCAGGGCAGCCGATCCTGCTCGCGCAGGAAGCCGAGCATGGTGTCGGAGAAGGTGTCGAGGTGGTCCCAGAGCTGCTCCTTGGGGATGTACTCGGCGGGGCCGGCCTCAATGCGGACGATGCGGGCGTTGTCGCCTAAGTCCTCGATGGGCTGGGCATAATCGGGGCTGACGTTGGGGTCGTCCACCAGCCGCGTGAACAGGTCCACGCGGTGGACGTCGTCGCGGGCGGCCAGCGCGCGGGCCAGTTCGACGACATAGAGCACCTGGCCGCCGGTGTCGGCGTCGCGGCCAAGCTCCAGGTTGTGGCCGCGGATCAGGCCGTGGACGCTGATCAGGGCGATGTAGCGGGATTGATCTTCGGTGGGCATGGGACTGCGCTGCGCTGGGCTGGTGGGGGTGTACGGGGTCTCGGTCCACGCCATGCTAACAAGTTAGCGCGAAGACACGAAGGATGCGAAGCTTGCATCTCTGAGCCCGCGCGGGAAAAGCGGTCTACGCCAAGCGTAAATCCACCGTTTCTTGGGCGCCAGTGCGGCGCCGAGCCTGCGCTGGGCCGCGGCGTCTGCCGACCGACATGCTATGCTGCCGGCCCGTCCAAGTCGGAGGTCGATGCCGCACATGTCCAAGCGTCCGTTCCCTGTCCGCCGCGTCCCAATCCTCGCCATCGTTGCCCTTTTGGGGCTGATGCTGCCGCTCGCGTCCGCCCTGGCCGACGCCGTCGATCGGGTCCTTGCCCTGCCCAAGGCGAGTCTTGTGGTGGAGGAGGGCGGTCGCGCGGTGATCGCCCACAACGCCGATCGGCCGATGGTGCCGGCCTCGACCATGAAGCTGATCACCGCCCTGGCCGCCATCGAGCGCTGGGGACTCGGCCATCGCTTCGAGACCCGCTTCTTCCAGTCCGCCGACGGCCGGCTCTGGGTCCAGGGCGGCGGTGATCCCTATCTGGTGTCCGAGGAGCTGGATCTGATCGCCACCGCGCTGCGCCGCAACGGCATCCGCCGGGTCGCCGGCTTGGGGCTCGACGACAGCCTGTTCGCCGCCGACGACCGCATCCCCGGGCGCTCGTCGAGCAACAATCCCTACGACGCGCCGGTCACGGCCCTGGCGGTCAACTTCAACACCGTCAACGTCATTGTCTCCGGCGGCGGCGTGCGCAGCGCCGAGGCACAGACGCCGCTGACCGCCACCGCTCGGCGGCTGGCCCGGGGCATGGGCGCCGGCAAGCAGCGGGTCAACCTGAAGACCCGCGCCAATGCCTTGTCCCAGTTCGGCGAGGTGCTCCAGGCCAAGCTCGAGTCCGCCGGCATCTCCGTCGACGGCGACGTGCGCAACGGCCGGGTGCCGGCGGGTGCCAAGCAGGTGTTGGTCCACCGCAATACACGGACGCTGGAGACGGTGGTGGAGAACATGCTCAAGTATTCCACCAACTTCGTCGCCAACGACCTCTTTCTGCTGCTTGGCGCCGAGGGCGGGCAGGGCAGCATGGCGCGGGCGCAGCGGACGCTGGAGGCCTGGGCGCGGGGCAAGTTCCGCTGGCGCGACTTCACCATTGAGGACGGCGCCGGGTTGTCGCGGGGCAATCGCATCAGCGGTCGGCAGATGATCGATGTGCTGGAGGCGATGGCGCCCTACCGGCGCCTGGTCAAGGTACAAGACAACGACCCGAAGGTGCGTGCCAAGACCGGCACCCTGCGCGGCGTGAGCTGCTATGCGGGCTATGTGCGTCGCGGTCGGGCCTGGGTGCCGTTCAGCCTGATGATCAATCAGCCGGTGGCCTACGGGCTGCGGTTGCAGGTCGGCAGCGCGCTGGCCGTCAGGACCCCCTTGGCGCGGCCCTGACCGCTGAGACTGTGCAAGCGGCGTCGAGCGTCGGAAATGGACAGATCCAGCGCCGGTGGGGTGTGCCGATGACGCCCGGCTGGTGTCGCTCGGTATCGCTGCTCGCCTGCCTGTTGGCGCTGGCGCCGCTGCTCTCGGGCTGCGCCCCGAGCGCCCCGCGCTGGGCGCCGGCCGGGGGGCTGCCGGTGTTGGCCGCCGACTTCCCCTACCGCAAGGCCGACGGCGGCTATCCGTCGCTGGCGCCGTTGCTGGAGCAGATCACGCCGTCGGTGGTCAACGTTGCCGTGGAGGCCGAGGTGATGATGGAGGACCATCCCTTCCTGCACGACCCGGACTTCCGCCGTTTCCTGGGCCTGTTCGGGCTGGAACTGCCGGACCCCTCCGAGCCCCAGCGCCAGACCAGCATCGGCTCCGGGTTGGTCATCGACGGGCCGCGGGGGCTGATCCTGACCAACGCCCATGTGGTCGCCGATGCCCGGGAGATCCTGGTCACGCTGCACAATCAGCGCAGCCGACGTGCCCGTGTCATCGGCCACGACATGGGCACCGACATCGCCGTGCTGAAGATCCCGCCGGTGGACGCGCCGACGCTGCCCTTCGGCAACTCCAACGATCTGGAGGTCGGCGACTTCGTCATCGCCATCGGCAACCCCTACGGCGTCGGCCAGACCGTCACCTCCGGCATCGTCAGCGCCGTTGGCCGCGCCGGCATTGCCGACGACAGCCTCGGCAAGCTGATCCAGACCGATGCGTCCATCAACCCCGGCAACTCCGGCGGCCCGCTGATCAACCTCGGCGGCGAGGTGGTGGGCCTGAACACCGCGTTGATCGGCCCTTCCGGCGGCAACGTCGGCATCGGCTTCGCGGTACCGGGGAACCGGGTGCAGCGGGCGCTGCGGCGGATCATCGATGGGCGTTGAATCCCGCCGGACGCAGACACTGCGGTCAATGACGCCACGATAGCGCCGCGCTGCCGGTCACCGAGGCCGGCGAACTCCGGCTGGATGCCCTGCCGGCCCTGCTCGACGGGCCGACCCGGCGGCTTAGGATCGGTTCAGAAACAAGTGGCGCAGACGCCCCCTCGCTAAACCTTTTGACTGGCCATTTCGTGGTTGCGCCTGCACCACTTGTTTCTGAACCTTGACTTAGGATCGGTTCAAAAACAAGTGGTTCAGACGCCCGCTCGTGGTGCCTTTGGATTGGCCGTTTCATGGTTGCGTCTGCACCACTTGTTTCTGAACCTTGACTTAGGCGATTGCCCCCGGAGAACCGACCGCCCTACCAGGGCGTGAGCCAGGCAAGGTCGGAGCTGGGCTCGAGGTCGTTGAGGTCGCTGTCGTCGTCCTGCCAACGTTCAGGGCTGCTCCGCGTCTTTTGGATTGGCCGTTTCGTCGTTGCGTCTGCACCACTTGTTTCTGAACCTTGACTAAAGGAGCCCAGGCGCACACGCCCGCCATCGGCGGGCTCGATGCTGGTGGTCAATCCCGCATCACCAAAAATGCGCCGCAGGCGTCTTGCCGTAAAGGGGTCGATGCCGCTTCGCAACAGGTACGTGCCGCGGGCATTGATCACGGCGCTGGCCTCGGCGTGGGACAGTTGACCACTATCGACGAGCCGATCGACGACCGTTTCGCGGTCCACCGATCCGGGGAGCCGACCTTCGAAGACGAGATTTTGCCGCAGTTCCACCTGTTATCTCCCGAGTCTGTTTGTCTTGGCCTGGATTCGAGCCTGTCGGTATTCGAGACAGGATGGCATGGCATGGGCCTGCCATTTGTGACCCAGGTCGCATATTCGATGCCGCGCATTGATGAACTTCTCGCCCGAAGGCGCGAGGAACGTGAAGAATATGAATCTTGCGGGGTTGCAGTCGGCTATCCTGCGGCCATGAACGCCACCGACCTGTTTGCCGCCCTGGCCCACGACACCCGCCTGCGCTGCCTGATGCTGATGGCTCGCCACGGCGAGGTGTGCGTCTGCGAGCTGACCCATGCCCTGAAGGTCAGCCAGCCGCATATCTCCCGCCATCTGGCGCAGCTGCGACAGGCCGGGATCGTCAGCGACCGGCGGGCCGGGCTCTGGGTGTATTACCGCGTCAGCCCGGACCTGCCGCCCTGGGCGCAGGCGGTGGTGCGCGAGACCGCCGCCGGCACGGCGGCAGCGCCCCCCTTTGCCGATGACGACCGCCTGCTGGCGTCGATGCCGAATCGGCCGGATGCGCCGCGCTGCGACTGACGGTTGCCTGGTGCGTCGTAATATATCTGTCTCTTGTTATATATGAAATATCGTATATATTGACCCTCAGAACCGGTCGGGTGGTGACGACGAGCGCCTGCGGGGCCTTCCGCGCCGACCGAATCCTATCGACACTACTTGGGGGGCACAGCATGAGCATCCGTATCGGCATCAACGGCTTTGGGCGCATGGGCAGGCTCGGGCTGCGGGCCGCTTGGGATCGGCAAGAGGACGGCCCGACGCTGGCGTTTACGCATATCAACGAGATCGCCGGCGACGCGGCGGGGGCGGCGCATCTGCTGGCGTTTGACTCGGTGCATGGGCGCTGGGGGCACGCTTGCGGCGGGGAGGGCGATGCGGTTGTCATCGATGGCCGGCGCATCGGCTACAGCAGCCATAAGACCATTGCCGAGACCGACTGGTCCGGCTGCGACATCGTCATCGAGGCCACCGGCAAGCACCACAAACAGCCGGAGTTGTTGCAGGCGTACTTTGATCAGGGCGTGAAAAAGGTGCTGGTGGCGGCGCCCACCAAGGGCGCGCTCGATATCGTCTACGGTGTCAACCACCACCGCTACGACCCGGCCGAGCATCATCTGGTCACCGCCGCCTCCTGCACCACCAACTGCCTGGCCCCGGTGGTCAAGGTCATGCATGAGCAGGTCGGCATCGTCCACGGCTGCATGACGACCATCCACAACATCACCAACACCCAGCGCATCGTCGATCTGGGTCACAAGGACCCCCGCCGGGCGCGGGCCTGCGGGCAGTCGCTGATCCCCACCACCACGGGCTCGGCCAAGGCGATCACCAAGATCTTTCCGGAGCTTGTCGGCAAGCTCAACGGCCACGCGGTGCGTGTGCCGCTGCTGAATGCCTCGCTGACCGACTTCGTCTTCGAGGCGGCGCGACCGGTGACCGCCGAGGAGATCAATGCGCTGTTCAAGACCGCTGCCGAGGGGGCGCTGGCAGGCATCCTGGGCTACGAGGAGCGCCCGCTGGTGTCGGTGGACTATCTGAACGACCCGCGCTCGTCCATCGTCGATGCCCTGTCGACCATGGTCATCGACGGCACCCAGGTGAAGATCTACGCCTGGTACGACAACGAGTGGGGCTATGTGAACCGGATGATCGATATCGCCCGGCTGTTGGCTCGAAGCCTGAGCGAAGGGTGAAGGATGAAGGGTGAGCGCGGGCGGACCGATGAGATTGGATTCGCGCCGGGGGCGGGATCGCCAGCGGGCCCGGCGCCGCTATCGGGCCCGGCGCCGCTATCGGGCCCGGCACTGGGCGCTCAGCTCCAACGCCTCCATGTGCATGGACGCGACGTGATAGCCGTAGCCGGCTTGGGGCAATCGGCAGGGGACGTCTCCGCAGTCGGGCAAGGGTTTCGGATACCAACCTCGGTTCACCGGATCGGCAAACTCCCGCTGGACCAGCTCCAGGGTCTGCCGATACCGGGGCCAGAGATCGGCTCGACCACGCAGCGCCGCGTAGTGCATGAGGGCGCGCAAGGTCTCGCTCTGCGGCCACCAATTCAGCTGCTTGTTCAGGCCGCCATTCGGGCGGAGCCGTTTGAAGCAACCACCTGAAACCTCGTCGTAGCCCTCCCGCAGGGCGAAGTCCAGGACTTGCTCCCCCACCTGGGCATAGTGCTCCGGAAGTCCGCGGATGGCCGCGGCACTGAACAGATAGGCCCATTCGAACTGATGCCCAAGATCGATATAGCCCCCTTGACCGCCCGTCAACGGCTGCCAATCGTTGCTGTACCACTCCGGGATGTAGGCATCGCGTGGGCGCTGGACCACCAGGCGCTCGACGACAAAATCTCCGACCATGCGCGCACCGGCGTAGGCATCCTGATCACCGGTGGCCTCCCACAGGGCGACCATGGCCTCGAACAGATGCATGACGGGATTCTGGTTGCGCCGGCCCGCCGCGATCTGCATATCCCGCGACGCCGCCTGGGCGAAGCCCCCGTGGGCGTCCATCAGGTAGCGTTGCAGCCAGCCCCATGCCTGCAGGCCCGCCTGGCCGTAGCGCTCATCGCCGGTGACCCGATGGAGATGGGCGAGGGCGAAGATGGCGAAGGCGTGTCCGTAGGTCTTCTTGGTCGAGCCGAGCGCACTGCCATCGGCCCGCACGGCGGGCAGAAAGCCGGGAAAATCCGGGTCGGTAAAGTGCGCCAGCAGGAAGTCGCCGCCGGAGGTGGCGGCATCGAGATAGCGGCGGTCGCGGGTGGCGTCCCAACCGCGCACCATGGTGTAGATCATGCGGGTCTGGGCCGTGAGCTCGACGCTGTTTCCCGCCATGGGCGTCCAGTCCCGGGCCATCTTGCTGCGAAAAAAGCCGCTTGGCGTGGGGGCCGCACGCAGCCAAGGGAGCAGGTTGCCGGCCACCAGGTCTTGGCGATGCCAGCGGCTGTCCAGTTGGTCGCAGGGGTCCGGCGACAGGTCGCAGGCGACCAGCCCCAGGGCCAGGATAGGCAGCAGCAGCCCGCGGGCGATCTTCTGCCCGATGCTTGGTGATTGGATGCACATCGTTACCACCGATCCGCGAAAGTCATGTCTTGATCCTCCTATGAGTGCCTATTTCAACTATCTGACGGTCACCGCCGGCTACTGGGCCTTCACCATCACCGATGGGGCCCTTCGCATGCTGGTGGTGCTGTATTTCCACCAGCTCGGCTATTCGCCCTTCGAGGTGGCGATGCTGTTTCTGTTCTACGAGGTCTTCGGCATCGTCACCAATCTGGTCGGTGGCTGGCTCGGGGCGCGCATCGGGCTGAATCTGACCATGCACATCGGCATGGCCTTGCAGGTGGTGGCGCTGGCGATGCTGACGGTGCCGGATGCCTGGCTGTCGGTGGTCTATGTGATGGCGGCGCAGGCGTTGTCGGGCATCGCCAAAGACCTGAACAAGATGTCGGCGAAGGCGTCGGTGAAGCGCCTGACGGGGCAGGGCGCGGCCGGTGAGTCGAAGCTGTTCAAGTATGTGGCCGTGCTGACGGGCTCGAAGAACGCGCTGAAGGGGGCAGGGTTCTTCGCCGGGGCGGCGCTGTTGCAGGGGATTGGCTTCCGTGGCGCGCTTTGGGTGCTGGCGGGGATGCTGCTCGTGGTGCTCATTGTCACAGCCATCCTGCTGCCGACCGGCGTCGGCAAGTTGAAGCAGAAGGCCAAGTTCAGCCAGGTGTTCTCGAATACGCCGGCGATCAATTGGCTGTCGGCGGCCCGGTTCTTCCTGTTCGGGGCGCGGGACGTCTGGTTCGTCGTCGCGCTGCCGGTGTTCCTGTACGAGGTGCTGGGCTGGTCGTTCATGGAGGTCGGCGGTTTTCTGGCGTTCTGGGTCATCGGCTACGGCCTGGTGCAGGCGGCGGCGCCGGGGCTGCTGCGGCCCTCCAAGCGTAGGCTCGACGACGGCGGCCTGGTGCGCAGCGCCCCGGGGGGCGGCACGGCGCGGGCCTGGGCACTGGTGCTGGCGCTGATCCCGGTGGGGATCGCCCTGGGCATGATCCACGGTCCGGGGCTGGCGGCGCAGCTTGCGACCAGCCCGGAACTGGCCTGGCTGGCGGGCCTGTCCGAGGCCCGGGTCCAGGGCGCGATCCTGGTGGGCGGGCTGGTGCTGTTCGGCATCGTATTCGCGATCAACTCCGCCGTGCATTCCTATCTGGTCCTCGCCTATTCGGACTTTGAGAAGGTGTCGATGAACGTCGGTTTCTACTATATGGCCAACGCCGGCGGGCGTCTCGCCGGCACCGTGCTGTCGGGGCTAATCTACCAGACCCAGGGGCTCACGGGTTGTCTGTGGTGGTCTGCGGGTTTCGTGCTGGCGGCCTTTGTGCTGTCGCTGCCGTTGCCGCCGGTCTCTACCGCCACCGGGCAGCTGGAGACGGCCCGTGGCTGAGGGTCCGTTCACTGCTTTGGGCGATCTGGTCGCCTACACGCTGCTGGGCTTGTCGCCGGAGACCCGGCTCGGTGAGGCCGTGCAGTTCTTCGTCATGGACGTGGCGAAGATCTTCACGCTGCTGGCGGTCGTGATCTATCTCATGGGCCTGCTGCGGGCGCTGATCTCGCCGGAGCGGGTGCGGGCGGTGGTGCGCGACCGCCCGGACTGGCAGGCGCGCGGGATGGCCGTGGGCCTGGGCGCGCTGACGCCGTTTTGCTCCTGCTCGTCGGTGCCGCTGTTCATCGGCTTCGTCGAGGCCGGGATTCCGCTGGGCGTGACCTTCTCGTTCCTGATCGCGAGCCCGATGATCAACGAGGTCGCCGTGGTGGTCCTGATCGGTGTGCTCGGCTGGAAGCTGGCCGCGCTCTATGTGCTGGCGGGGCTCTTGGTGGCCTGGTTCGGCGGTATCGCCATGCAGGCCCTGAGGCCCGAGCGCTGGGTTGAGGACTACGTCTGGAAGATCCGCATGGGCGACGTGCGCCTCGCCGAGCAGGGACGGGGCTTTGGGGCGCGGCATCGGTTTGCCGTCGGCGAGGTGCGCGAGATCGTCCGCCGCATCTGGCGTTGGGTGCTGCTCGGCATCGGCGTCGGCGCCCTGTTCCACGGCTTCGTGCCGGCAGCCTGGGTGAGTCAGCACCTGGCCGCCGAGACCTGGTTTGCGGTGCCGGCGGCGGTGCTGCTCGGCATCCCGCTGTATGCGAACGCCACCGGCGTCATCCCGGTGGCCGAGGCCATGCTCGGCAAGGGCGTGGCCGTCGGTACCACGCTGGCGCTGATGATGAGTGTGGCCGCGCTGTCGCTGCCGGAGATGCTGATCCTGCGCAAGGTGATCCGCTGGCAGGCCCTGGCCTGGTTTGCCGGCATACTGGGGCTGGCGTTTACGCTGGTCGGGTGGGGGTTCAACCTGCTTGGTTAGGCCGGGTTGATGTGTTACTTTAGTGTGACACCCAATGGCCGTCCTTGGAGGAAGATTCCCAGATGAGCACCACGAGTATTCGACTTCCCGACGCGCTGCGGCATCGCCTCGGCCGCGTCGCCGAGCGCGCCGGCCTCACCGCCCACGCCTTGATGCTGGAGGCCATCGCCGAGCGGGTCGCGGCCGAAGAGCAGCGGATGGATTTTCAGGAGGTCGCCGAGCAGCGCTATGGGCGCATCTTGGATTCCGGTGAGACCCTTCCCTGGTCGGCAATGCGGGATTACCTGAAGCGCCGATTGGAGGGGGAGCGCGTTTCGCGGCCGACGGCCGTTGAGCGGGGCCGATGATCAGGGTTTCCGCCAGGGGGGCGATATGACGCGGATCGAGCTGGCTCCCGAGGTCGGCGAGGATATCGGGCGCATCCTCGACCACCCCTCAGCGAGCGAGCCCGCCGATGGGAGCAAGCGCTTGGGCGAGATCATCGCTGCGCTGGACATCCTGGAGCAGCACCCGATGATCGGCCGGCCTGTGCGCGGGTCGCTGTGCGAGCTGGTGATCGGCCGGCGCTCACAGGGCAGTATCGCCCTCTATCGTTACTTTCCCGAGCTTGACGCGGTCTTCGTCCTTGCCATCCGCAGTCAGCTCGATGCAGGCTACAGTCGAGGTTAAAGCTATGAAGAATATCAAGGTCTTGGGCAGTGGTTGCCGCAACTGCGAGATCACCGCGAAGGTCATCACGCAGGCGGCCAAGGAGGCCGGCGTCGAGATCACGCTGGAGAAGATCACCGACATCGCCGACATCATGGCCTACGGCGTCATGTCGACGCCGGGCGTCGTCGTCGACGGCCAGGTGGTGCACAGCGGCAGCATCCCGGGGCCGGGCCAGGCGCGCGCCTGGGTCGGCGAGGCGGGCTGACCGGGATTAGGCCGCAAGCAACGGCCCCGGGTGTGCGCTAATAGATCGGAATGGTCGCGTACCCCTGCGCCTGATAGCCGATCAGCGACACGAAGGTGTTGCCCACCGGCTTGATGCCCGGCAACAGCGACTGGTTGTCGACGCCGAACAACCGCGTCGCTACCGAGCAGGCCTCCATGCGCACGCCGCGCTCTTGCAGGGCCGCCAACTGTTCGGCGGCCTTCTCGATATCGGTCAAGGACTCCAGGTCGATGCGCTCCAGGTCGGTGGAGACCATGGTCACGGCCTTGCCGCGGAAGGCCAGGATGACCTCGGGCTTGACGTCCTGGCGCTCCAGGTCGGAGATGGTCTCGTCGATGACCATCAGATACAGCGGCAGCTTCGCGGGCTCTGAGATGTTGATGTCGAACACGACGCGGCCCTCGGTGACGCCCTTCAGGGCATCGGCATCGTCGGGCTTGTCCGCGGCGGCCAGCGGGCCGGTGGCGAAGGTGAGGGCGGTGAGGGTCAGCAGTAGGATGCGTGAGATGCGTTGCATGATGGTCTCTTGGCGGAAACGTTGGATCGGTCGTTGTGTGCTGAATGCCGTCTGCATAGGTTGCAATGGCGATAGCCTATGTTGGGTTGGCGATGGCGTAACTCGACAAACGGTATCCGGCGCTCGCCGCCCGTGCTTATTCCGTCTCGCTGTCTCCGGTGCGGATGGGGCACAATGGCCTGCCGGATCGCGGCGAGGTCATCATGATAGCGAGAGGTATCACCAACCACCTGAGCGCAGCGACGCAGCAACGCGTGATCGGCCGCCCGCTGGCGTTGCTGCTGCTGGCGGCGGTGTATGTGGCGACGGCCAAGATCGGCCAGCTGCTGGCCGTGCCGCCGGGCAACGTGACGGCGGTGTGGCTGCCGTCGGGCATCATCCTGTTCGCCGTGCTGCGCTGGGGCCCCGGGGTTTGGCCGGGGATCTTTCTCGGTGCCTTTGTCGGTAATGTCTCCGCCTATCTGCCGACGCTGTTCTCGCCGCAGTTCGTCAGCGCCTTGGGCGCCGGGGTCGCCAATGGTGTCGGTGATTGTCTGGGTGCGGTGGTCGGTGCCTGGCTGATTGCCCGCTACGGGTCGATTCGAGACCCCTTTCGCGATGTGCGCGGGGTGTTCGTCTTCGTGGGCTTCGGGGCCGTCTTGGGCGGTCTGCTCAGCGCCCTGTTCGGCGTGACCGCTCTGGCCGTGTCCGGGCTGGTGGACTGGGCGCGTTATCCGGAGCTGTTCGCGACCTGGTGGACCGGGGACAGCGTCGGCATCCTGTTGCTGACGCCGTTGCTGCTCGCCTTGGTCCGGGGCGGCGCGGGGCGAGCCCTCTCGCGGGAGACCGGCGCCTTTGCGCTGGTCTTGGGCTCGGCGACGCTCTTTAGCTTCGGTCTGCTCGGCAGTGCCGCCTGGTCGGTGGGGATAATCTCGCTGCTGCCGCTGATCATGTGGGCGGTATTTCGGTTGCATGGGCGCGTGGTCTTCGCTGCCGTGGTCTTCGTCTCGGCGGCGGCGGTGATCTCGGCGGCACAGGATGGCCAGGTGTTTGCGCCGTCGCTGCGCAACACGGCGCTGATCGAGCTGCAGCTGTTCGTCTCCATCCTGGCCCTGACGACCTATGTGCTGCTCGGCGTGGTGCGCGAGCGTGCGGCGGCGGATCGGCGGCTCCAGGGCGCCAACGAGCGCTTGGATGCCCAGGTTGCGGCCCGCACCCGCGCGCTTCAGGCCAGCGAGGGGCGGCTGCGCGCACTCATCGATCACCTCGATGCCGGCGTCGTCGTGCATGCGCCGGACACGTCGGTCCTGCTCGCCAATCCCGCCGCCGGCCGGCTGCTGGGGCTGACCGAGCGGGACATGGAAGATCGCCGCGCCGATGATCCGGCCTGGCGCTTCGTCGACGCCGACGGTCGCGACATGGAGTTGGCGGACTATCCGGTCAATCGCATCCTCGGCAGCGGATGCGCGATCGAGACCCAGCTGCTCGGGGCCATCCCGCCGGATGGTGGGCGGCTGCGCTGGGTGCAGGTCAACGGCAGTCCCCTGCGCGACGCCGACGGCGCGCTGGTCGAGGTCATCATCTCCTTCACCGACATTACCGAGCACAAGCGCTCCGAGCATCGGCTCGACCACCTGGCCCATCACGATGCCCTCACCGGCCTGCCCAATCGACTGCTGTTCAACGCCCGGCTGGCGCAGGCGATCGAGCGGGCCGGGCGGCATGATCGGGGATTGGCGCTCATCTTTGTCGATCTCGATCGCTTCAAGCTGGTCAACGACCGCCTGGGCCACCAGGCCGGTGATGCGCTGCTGCGCGAGGTGGCGGCGCGCCTGAGCGCCCCGCTGCGCGCGCGCGACACCCTGGCCCGGATCAGCGGCGACGAACTGGTGGTCTTGCTCGATGACACCGACGCCACCCGCGACATCGTCGCCGTCGTCCACAGGCTGATGCGCAGCCTGGCTGAGCCGGTGCGCATCCAAGGCGAGGAGCTGCATATCTCCGCCAGCATGGGCGTCAGCGTCTATCCGGCCGACGGTACGGACGCCGAGACCCTGCTGCACAACGCCGATGTGGCCATGTACGAGGCCAAGGAGGGCGGGCGCAATACCTTCCGCTTCTACACCGCAGAGATGACCCGGATCGCGGTGGAGAGTTCGGCCATCGACCATGCGATCAAGGGTGCACTCGAGGGCGAGGAGCTGCGCCTGGCGTTTCAGCCCCGGCTCGATCTGGCCTCCGGCAGTCCGGTGGGCCTGGAGGCCTTGCTGCGCTGGCGCAACCCAGTCCTTGGCGAGGTGTCTCCGCTGCGTCTGATCGAGGTTGCCGAGCAAAACGGCATGATCGCCGAGCTCGGCGACTGGGTGCTGCACTCGGCCTGTCGCCAGGCGCGGGAATGGCTCGACGCCGGGCTCGACTGCGGGCGCATCGCCGTGAGCATCTCCGGACAGCAGCTGCGCGCAATGGGCTTCGACGAAAAGATCGCGGCGGTCCTGGTGGAGACCGGCTGCCCGGCGCAGCGCCTGGAGCTGGAGATCGGCGAGGGCTGCGTCATGCGCCACCCGCAGCAGGTCATCGGCCAGCTGCGGCGGATCAAGGCCATGGGCATCACGCTGGTGATCAACGACTTCGGCGCCGCGCCGTCGTCGCTGCGCGATCTCAAGCAGCTGCCGGTGGACAAGCTCAAGATCGATCAGGCCTTGGTCCACGACATCCATGAGGACCCCGACGACAAGGCCATCGTCGCCTCGGTGATCGCCCTCGGACACGCCCTCGGCAAGGTCGTCGTCGCCGATGGGGTGGAGACCGCGGCCCAGGCGGCGTTCCTCCGGCACCAGGGCTGCGATCAGGTCCAGGGCCTGCTGTACGGCGCGCCCGAGCCCGCGGCGCGAGCGCGCAAGCGCCTGGCGCGACGGGCTCGCGGGCGTGAGGGCGGATCATGAGCGGTGAGCCTCTGCGCTGATCGTTCGCGGCCTTCACCCAGGCCGATGCCTCTGCCACCCGGCGCCACGGCGGCAGCGGGCGGGGCCTGAGCATCTGCCGGCAGCTGACCGAGCTGATGGGTGGGCGCATCGATGCCGAGGGCGCGCCCGGCGCCGGCAGCTGCTGCCACTTCGAGCTGCCGCTGGCGGTGGATCGCTCGGTGCCGACGGCGCTGCCGGAGCACATCGCCGATCAGTTTGCCGACGCCGCCGCCGACACGGGGTGCGGACCAAGGTGTCAGGCCCCATCGAGCCGATGACCTTCGGCAGAAGACGCAGGCGCGCTTGATCGGGATCAGCAAGCGGGAGCGGTTCTATGTTGCACTGCACATCTACAGGTCCATAATATTCGGCAATGCTTATCCTGCCACAACGAGGACACCTGTCATGCCGGTCCAAGCCGTCCGCGAGTCCATTCAAGGGCATCCGTTCAACGATGTGCTCAATGAGCTCCACGCCCACACCTTCACCGGCTCGCCCGGGGAATCTGACCCGTTCACCCTGAGCGACCTCGACCGCGAGTACATCGCCTACGCCCTCGCCGTCTACTACCAATGCGAGCACTGCCAGCGTTATCACGGCCGCGCCGTGGATCAGATGCGCGCCGCCGAGGGTCTGCCGCCCTGGGGCTGGAAGGATGAGCTGCTCAAGACCATCCTCTACCTGCGCACCAGCCGTGCGAACGTGTCCAGCCTGGAATGGGACGGCTGGCTGCAGTCCTGGCGCAGCTTTGCCGTGCGCATCCACTGCCGCCATCCGGGGCTCGCCTGCGCCATTGCCTATGCTGTCGGCATCTCCCGCGCCGACGAGGAGCTGATGGAGCTGGCCTTCCGGTCCCTGCAACAGCAGTACGACGAGTCGACGCTGCTCGGCGTCATCCGCGACATCGACCGGGTGGTGGTGTTCATGAAGGCCGCCACGTCCAAGAACCGCACCGACCCCATTGTTCGGCGCCAACTCGCCACCTGCGGTATCCGAGTCTGAGGTCTTCCGCCCCGGGGCCGCGACCATTGAAGCCGCAGAGGGGCCAGGTCCGCAACCATGCCGGGGCCAGGACGTCCAAGCCGTTGTGGATGCGGTTGCGGGCTCGTCTGGCGGTTGCGATGACACGCAGGACCCCGCTGCTCGTCGTCGCCGGCCTCGCCTGGGCGCTGGGCCTCGCACCGGCCCCGGGCCGGGCGGCGGACGCCTTCGAGATCACCCACCAGCAGACCGCATTTCAAGTCCTGCGCCTGGAGCCGGCGCAGGCGCAGGCGCTGCGGTTCTATTGGCGACGGCCCGACGGCTCCGCCTACGGCGGCATCCCGGCCCTGCGCCGGGCGCTTGAGGCCCAAGGCCGGACGCTGCGCTTTGCCGTCAACGGCGGCATCTATGCCCGAGACCTGACGCCGCTTGGCCTCTACATCGAGGCTGGCCGCCAGCTCGCCCCGCTCCAGCAGGGGCGCGGGGGCGGCAACTTCTTCCTCGAGCCCAACGGCGTGTTCTACGTCGGCGAGCGGGGCGCCGGCGTGCTCGAGACCAGCGCCTGGCCGCCGGCCGGACAGGTCCGCAACGCCGTGCAGTCCGGCCCGATGCTGGTGATCGACGGGCGGCTGCATCCGCGCTTCATCCCCGACTACCACAGCCGCTACATCCGCAACGGCGTGGGCGTGGACGAGCAGGGGCGGGTGCTGTTCGCCATCTCCCGATCGCCGGTGAATTTCCACGACTTCGGGACCCTGTTCCGCGATCCGCTGGGCTGCCCGAACGCCCTCTATCTCGACGGCAAGATCTCGCAGATGCACCTGCCCGCGCTGGGACGGCGGGTCCACTGGAGCCTCACCCCCCTGGTGTCCATCATCGCCTTGCCGGCGGCGGGCGAATAGCCTATCCCTCGGGCACCTTCTCGCGCAGCTCCGCCAACCACACCGCGGCGCTTGCGTCGCTGGGCGCCCGCCAGTCGCCGCGCGGCGACAACGACCCGCCGGAGCCGACCTTCGGCCCGTTGGGCATGCAGGTGCGCTTGAACTGGCTGGTCTGGAAGAAGCGGAACAGGAACACCTCCAGCCAGCGGCGGATGGTGGCGAGGTCGTATTCGCCCTGACGCTCCGGCGGCAGGTTGTCGGGCCAGTGGCCCTTGTGGCGATCATGCCAGGCGTGCCAGGCGAGGAAGGCGACCTTGCTCGGGCGCAGGCCGTAGCGGCTGATGTAGTAGGTGTTGAAGTCCTGCAGGGCGTAGGGGCCGATCCGCGCCTCGGTGCTCTGGGGGCCCGGCTCACCGTCGGCACCGGCGGGGACCAGCTCGGGGGAGATCTCGGTGTCGAGGATGGCCTGCAGGACGGCGTTGGTATCGGCGTCGAACTGGCCGCTTACGATGACCCAGCGGATCAGGTATTGGATCAGGGTCTTCGGCACCGAGGCGTTGACGTTGTAGTGGGACATCTGGTCGCCGACGCCGTAGGTGGACCAGCCGAGCGCGATCTCGGACAGGTCGCCGGTGCCGAGCACCAGGGCGCCGTGCAGGTTGGCGAGCCGGAACAGGTGCGAGGTGCGCTCGCCGGCCTGGACGTTCTCGAAGGTGATGTCGTAGACCGGCTCGCCGTGGGCAAACGGATGCCCCAGGTCCTGGAGCATCTGGGTGCAGGAGGGGCGGATGTCGATCTCGTGGGCGCTCACGCCCAGGGCGCGCATCAGCCGGTGGGCGTTGTCGCGGGTGTCTTCGCCGGTGGCGAAGCCGGGCAGGGTGTAGGCGAGGATGTTGCTGCGCGGCAGCCGCAGCCAGTCCATGGTATGCGCCGCCACCAGCAGGGCCTGGGTGGAGTCCAGCCCGCCGGAGACGCCGATGACGATGCGCTGGATGCCGCTGGTGTTGAGCCGCTGCGCCAGGCCGTGGACCTGGATGTGGTAGGCCTCCCAGCAGCGCTCGTCGCGGCGCTCGGCATCCGCCGGCACATAGGGGAAGCGCTCGATGGTGCGCAGCAGCGCCGGCCTCGGCTCGGCGCGCTCCGGTGCCGGCCCCAGGTTGAACGCCACCCGACGCAGCCGCCCGACCCGGTCGCCATGGGCGCGGGCGGCATCGCCGAAGCTGGTGACGCGCATGCGCTCGGCGAGCAGGCGCTCCAGGTCGATATCGGCGGCGATGAATTGGTCGTCGCGGGCGAAGCGCTCGGACTCGGCCAGGTGCTGGTTGTCCTCGAAGATCACGGCGTGGCCGTCCCAGGCCAGGTCGTTGGTGGACTCGCCGGGGCCGGCGGCGGAGTACAGGTAGGCGGCGATGCACTTGCCGGACTGGGCCGCGCAGAGATCATTGCGGTAGCCGGCCTTGCCGATGGTGATGTTGCTGGCGGATAGATTGAGCAGCACCGTGGCCCCGCCCAGGGCGGCAAAGGTGCTCGGCGGGATCGGCGTCCACAGGTCCTCGCACAGCTCCATGTGCAGGCACAGTCCGGGGCGGTCGGCGGCCTCGATCAGCACATCGTTGCCGAACGGCACCATCGCGTCGAGGAGCTGGATCTGGTCGACCACGGCGTCGTCGGCGCCGCTGAACTGGCGCTTCTCGTAGAACTCGCGATAGCTCGGCAGATAGGTCTTGGGCGTCACCGCGAGCACCCGGCCGGCATGGATGGCCACGGCGCAGTTGTAGAGCCTGCCGTGCAGCAACAGCGGCGCGCCGACGACGATCACCGCGCGCAGGGCCCGGCTCTCGTCGCGCAGCCGGGCGAGCGCCCCGAGACAGGCCTCCAGCAGCGCCTGCTGGTGGAACAGGTCGTCGTTGCTGTAGCCGGACAGGCCCAGCTCCGGGAACAGCACCACGGCGGCGCCGAGCTTCGACGCCTGCCGCGCCAGCGCGATGGTCGCCGCGGCATTGGCGCTCGGGTTGGCCAACTGGACTTGCGGCACGGCCACCGCGGCGCGGATCAGGCCGTGGGTCTCGGGCTCGAAGAAGGCGCGGTGTTGCTTGGCGATGGTCATGACGGGGCGGTCCGGGGCAGCGATGTCTGATGCCCCGATTCTACCCCAAGGGCTTTGCCGGCTTGTGCCGGCGCAGCACTTCAGGCCGCGCGGTCCGGGGCCGGCAGCGCCTCGGCCTGGATCCGGCGCTCGCGCTCCTGGTAGGTGGCGAGCTGGCCCTCGATCTGCTGCTTGACCAGCTCGCGGTAGGGCAGGAAGTGCTCGATGTAGGCGCAGAGTCCCAGGTAGCTGGCCACGCCGCCGCGGTTGTTGCGCAGCATCCACCAGAGATGCCCCCAGAAGGCCACGCGGGTCTTGCGCCGCACGCCCTGGCGCCAGAGGACCTTGAGCAGCGCGCCCACGGCGGCGGGGTTGTTGGGCCGCTTGGCCTTGTGTTTGCGCCGCGCCGGGTTGTTGTGGACATCGGCATCGCCGAGGGTCCGATAGTGGCGATAGGTGCGGTCGAGGTAGCGACGGGGGTCGAACAGCTCGTAGAAGCCGTCGACGTATTCTTGGGCGATCTGCTCAACCGGGCGGGTGGGGACAAAGTTCAGCAGCGAGGTCTGGTTGAGGTGCACCTCGCCCTCGCGCAGCCGCCCCTCGGCCTTGAGCCGGTCCCAGAGCGCGGTGCCGGGCAGGGCCTGGAGCATGCTGAAGGTGGTCAAGGGGATGTCGTTGCGCTCGACGAAGTCGACGATGCGCTGGCCGGCGCCGGGTTTTTCGTTGTCGAAGCCGATGATGAAGCCGGCCATGATGCGCAGGCCCACGTTGGCGATGGTCTGCACCGCCTCGTCCAGCGAGGTCTTGAGGTTCTGCTTCTTGTTGGTGGCGGCCAGGCTGGCCTCGTCCGGGGTCTCGATGCCGAGGAAGACGGAGCCGAAGTTGCAGTCGACCATCTTGTCCATCAACTGCTGGTCGCGGGCGAGGTCGACGGAGGCCTCGGTGGAGAAGTTGAACGGGAAGCCGCGCTCGCTCTGCCAGTCCTGCAGGGCCGTCAGCATCTGCTTGGCATTGTCCTTGTTGCCGATGAAGTTGTCGTCGACGACGAAGACGCTCTGCCGCCAGCCCAGATCGTAGAGCACCTCCAGCTCGCGCAGGATCTGCTCCGGGGTCTTGGTGCGCGGGCGCCGGCCATAGAGCACGATGATGTCGCAGAACTCGCAGCGGAACGGGCAGCCGCGCGAGTACTGGATGGCCATCTCGCTGTAGGCGCCGAGGTCGAGCAGGTCATAGCGCGGGACGGGCGTCAGGGTCACGTCCGGCTTCTCGCCGCCGGAACGGTAGGTGCCGCCGGTGGCGCCATCGGCCATGGCCTCCAGCCACATCGGGATGGTCAACTCGCCCTCGTCGAGCACCAGGTAGTCGGCACCGGCCGCCTCCGGCTCGTGGGGCAGGGCGGTGGCGTAGGGACCGCCGCAGACGCTGGGGATGCCGCGGCGCTTGGCCTCGCCGATGAGCATCAGCATATCCTCCTTCTGCACCAGCATGCCCGAGAACAACAGGATCTCGGCCCAGTCCCAGTCGTCGGCGGTAATCGGCTCGATGTTGTGATCGCGCAGCCGCATCTCCCAATCCTGCGGTAGGATGGCGGCCACGGTAATCAGGCCCAGCGGCGGCATCATCGCCCGCTTGTTGACCAGCTCCAGGACCTTCTCGAAAGACCAATAGCTGTCGCGGAACCTGGGGTAGATCAAAAGTGCACGCATTGTTTGCCCTCGCTGCGGATGGATCGGCGACCTTGCGCTCGGGGCGGCGGCCATGAGGTCTGTGCCCATTGCGCCGCGTCCGGATGCCCCGATCGCCGTCGGCTTGCTTGTAACCCAGATGCCCCGAAACCTCAACCGGGGTGAATCCGCGCCATCCAAGCGATGGCATCGATCCCCGGCCCCGACCGTCCAGCTCCACCATGTCAACCAATAAGCAGCGCTATCTCGATCCCGCCGCGCGACCCTTTCCGCTGCGGCATGTGGCCGCCGGCATCGTCGCCGCCGTCATGGTGGTCGGATTCGCGGCCACGCTGGGGCTCGGGGAGCGTCTGCTCGAGCTGGGGGGCGACCATGGGGCGGCGTCCTCATTCGGTCTTTGGCAGGGGATCGCCGACCCGCTGCTGCTGACGCTGATATGGTCGCTGCTGGTCCTGGCCGGTCTGGTGCTGTGGATTGTCGATCGTTACGAGCGCCGCCTATTGCTGTTCGCCGAGAGCCGGGCGCGCAATCGGGCCATCGTCGACAACATGGTCGACGGCGCCGTCCACATCGACGCCTACGGGCGGATGGCGGGCATGAACGCCGCCGCCGAGGAGATCTTCGGCTATCGTGCCGAAGAGCTGCGGGGGCAACCCGCCGCACTGCTGTTCCCGCCGCCGCTGCGCGATCGGCTCGAGGCGGAGATGCTCGCCGCCCCGGACCTGGGCCTGCCGGCGGAGCTGATCGGAACGCACCGCGTCGAGGGACGCCGCCGCGACGGCACGCTGTTTCCGCTGTCGTTGGCCATCAGCGAGGTCCATGTGGGCGGCTACCTCGTCTACACCGCGTTGGCGCGCGATCTCAGCGCGCCACCGCCGCAAACGCTGGAGGTCGAGGTCCTAGGGTCTGCGCCGGAGACCAACGCGGCGTAGCCGGCGGCTCTGGCCGAGCGGATGATCGCCGGCGCAACGTCGAAGCGCGTCGGCGCAGACGATCAGCCGCCGCCGGCCAAGCGGACAAAGGCCCGGCAGTTCTCGGTCAGGTCCGGGCCCTGGGCATGCAGGTCGCCGCCGATCAGCAACACGCAGTCGTCGCCGTAGAACCCCCGAAGCTCGCCCACGCGCGCCAGGCGCATGCCGCCCGCGGGCACCGGAAAGAGCGATTGCCATCCCCCCACCGGCGCCGTCGCCGCCGCGCCGATCTCGGCACACTGCGCGCGTGTGAAGCTGAAGCGCCCGCCGAAGCTCGGAAAGATGCTGCCGTCGGCCCCGGCCATCCGCGGCAGCAGGCCATAGGCCAGGCCATGGCTCAGACCCGAATCCGCGCCCACCGTCAGGCCGCCCAGAAACGCCGGATGGCTGAGGATCGGCAATGCCAACG
Organism: uncultured Gammaproteobacteria bacterium; assembly: GCA_942491465.1. Classification (GTDB taxonomy): domain Bacteria; phylum Pseudomonadota; class Gammaproteobacteria; order Chromatiales; family Chromatiaceae; genus CALOBA01. Next base: position 7,506 of record CALOBA010000034.1, on the reverse strand, counting down.
CAGCGTCCTCGGCCAGCCGCCGCATGGCATCGAACCCGGCCAGACCGGGGCAGAACAACAGCCCACCGGCGCCGGCGGCCCTGGCCTGCGCTGCCCGCTCGTGGACCTGATCCGCCGGCGCGGTGACATTGGGCAGATACAGACAGGTGCGACCGGTCTGGGCCGCCGCCCGCTGCACCGCCTCGGCACAGCGCTCCACCCGCTCGCCGAACCGGCAGAACGGCTGATCCGACAGCCCGTGGTCGTCCTTGATCAGATCGATGCCGCCGAGGGCCAGCCCATAGGCCAGCTCCGCCAGCTCGGCCGGCGACAGCCCCATGGGCTTCAGGGCCGTGCACAGCAAAGGCCGATCGTGGACGCCCAGCAACCGGCGCAGCCCGGGGATACCGAAGCGCGGCCCGCTGAAGTGCCTGGTCACGGCCGACGGCAGCCCCACGGAGACCAGCCGCACACCGGGCTGCAGGCTGACGTTGCCGAACAGCAGGTTGATCAGCTGGGTCAGCTCGGCGCCGGCGGCCTCGACGGGATAGCGGATGTGCACGGCGAAGCGCCCATCGCCCTCGGCCCGGATCTCCGCGACCTCGCCGATGATCTGGCCGCGGATGTCGTCGCGGGTGATCAGCGCCTCGGGAAACTCCACCGTCTGCTCGACGCAGATCCCCCGAGCGCGGGCGTCCACCTCATCGCCGGGACAGGTCAGCCGATAGTGCGCATCGAGACGCTCGCCGCTGAGCTTGAGACCTGACATGGGTTGACTTAGGATCGGTTCAAAAACAAGTGGTGCAGACGCCCGCTCGCTGAGCCTTTGACTTGGCCACTTCGTGGTTGCGTCTGCACCACTTGTTTCTGAACCTTGACTCACAGGTCTTCGGTCTTGTCCGCCTTCGCCAGGGTCTCGACGCGCACGCCAGCCAATGCGTTGTCGCTAAGCCCGAACTGCGTCGCGGTCAGTGCCTCGGCGGCGCGAACCAGCGCCATCGCATCCAGGCCGTATTCACGCATCAGCCAGCCCCGGCTGGCGCCGTGGGCGTAGGTGTCCTGCAGGCCGAGGCGGATCAGCCGGCGGCCGATGCCGCGCTCGGCCATCAGCTCGGCGACGGCGCTGCCGAGGCCGCCGATGATGCTGTGGTTCTCCAGCGTGACGACGCCGAGACGGGCGCCGGCGATGGCGGCCTCCAGGGCCTCGTCGCCGAAGGGCTTCAGGGTGGTGCAGTGACAATGGCTGATGCCCAAGCCGAGGTCCCGCAGGGCGGCGACGGCGCGCAGGGCCTCTTCGGTGCAGATGCCGCTGCTGATGACGGCGATGTCGGTCTGCTCGGCGGTCGGTCCCAGCCGGCGCGATGCGCCGAGCCGGGGCGGGTCGTCGGCGGGGAACAGCCGCGGGACCTCGCCGCGGAGCATGCGCACGTAGACCGGGCCGTCGATGTCCTGGGCCAGGTCGAGGATGGCCAAGACCTCGGTGGCGTCGCCGCATTCGAGCACGGTCATATTCGGGATGCAGCGCATCAGGGCGATGTCGTCGATGGCCTGGTGGGTGACCCCGCCGGGGGTGGTGATGCCGGGCAGGAAGCCGAGCAGGCGCACCGGCAGGTTCGGATAGGCGACGGACATGGCCACCTGGTCGAAGGGTCGCCGGGTGAGGAACACGGCGAAGGTGTGCAGGAACGGCGTGAAGCCCTCGCGGGCGAGGCCGGCGGCGAAGCCGATCATGTTCTGCTCGGCCATGCCCATGGAATAGAAGCGCTCGGGGTAGGCGTCGCGGAAGCCGTCGGCCTCGCAGGAGCTGGTCAGATCGGCGGACAGGACCAGCACCTCGGGGCGGTGCTCGGCCCAGCGGACCAGGTTGGCGCGATGCGGGCGGGTGATGGTCTCGATCATGGCCGGGCCTCCGCGGCGCTGGTCAGCCGCGCCAGCAGGTCAAGGTAGGGCTGTTGCTCGGCGGCGTCCTTAAAGCGGACGTAGTGCAGCTTGGGGGCGCGCTCGCGCATCAGATCGATGCCGCGGCAGGGGTCGGTGCGGGCGATCACCACCAGCGGGCGCTCGCCGTGGCCGAAGCCCTGGGCCGGGGCGGCAAGGGCCTCGGGGTCGTGGCCGTCGACCTCATGGACTTCGGCACCGAAGGCATGCAGGCGCTCGGCCAGGGGCTCGATGGTCATCACCGCGTCCATATCGCCGTCGCACTGCTGGTCGTTGGCGTCGATGTAGACGGCCAGGTTGCCGAGGCCGTGAAAGACCGCCGCGTTGATGGCCTCCCAGGTCTGGCCCTCCTGGAATTCGCCGTCGGACATGAACACGAATACCCGACCGCTCTCGTTGCGCCGACAGCGGGCCAGGGCGATGCCGCCGGCCTGGCTCAGGGCCTGGGCCAGGGAGCCGGCGGTGACCTCGTGCCCCGGCGAGTGCTCGGCCCCGATCAGCTCGACGGTGCTGCCGTCCTGATTGAACTGATCCAGGGCGTTTGGACCAAGCCGGCCCAGCTCGATCAACAGCGAATACAGCACCAGCGCATAGTGGACCGGAGAGAAGATGAAGCGGTCGAGGTTGGGCCCGCGCGGGCCGTTGTACGCGGCGCCGGTGAAGGCATCGGGGTTGTTGGGCCCCGGCATGCCGGCGAACGGGCGCGGGACCAGCGGCCCCTGGCTCGGCCCGAGCCGCAGGATGCGCAGATACAGCGTCGCCAGCAGTTCCGCCGACGAGCAGGCCTGGCTCAGATAGCCGCCGTTGTTGCTGATGGTATGGGCCAGCACCCGGCGGCGGACCGCGTCGGCGACCTGGGCTACGCTCAGGTCGGGTGCCTGGGATGGGTGGAAGGGCTGGGCTGTGGCCATGGGTACGCTCTTGCGGGGGCGGGCGAAAGGCCGAATTGTATACCTGTTCGGTGTCGGTTTATGGGCCGCGCCGGCGATCGACCCCAGCCCGAGAGACATCGATGATCCAGATCCGAATCCAAGCAGACCCCTTCGACCCCGAGGCCGAGCAGCGCGCCCTGCGCGGGGGGCAGACCCATGTCGGCGCCCTCGTGGCCTTCGTCGGGCTCATGCGCGATCACAACGCCGGCGACGACGTGCGCGCCATGACGCTGGAGCACTATCCCGGCATGACCGAGCGCGCCCTGGAGGCGATCGCCGAGGAGGCGCGCGCGCGCTGGTCGGTGGATGGCGTGCGCGTCATCCACCGCGTCGGTACCCTGCTGCCGGAAGACCCCATCGTCCTGGTCGCGGTGACCAGCGGCCACCGCGGCGACGCCTTCCGTGCCTGCGAATTCCTGATCGACTACCTGAAGACCCGCGCGCCGTTCTGGAAGAAGGAGACCCTGGCGGACGGGCGCGAGCGCTGGGTCGAGGCCCGCGGCAGCGATGCCGAGGCCGCCGCGGCCTGGTAGGTTGCGGGCGTCGCGGTCATCCCGGGTCGCCCCGGGGGGCGACACGCCGGCCGGTCGCTTGCTACCGTCAGCCCGCGATCGGTTTCGAGAAGGTCCAGAAGTTGACGATGAAGTGGGTGGCGATGCCGGCCATGTAGCCGGCGGCGATGACCGGCGTATAGCGCAGGTGGCCGAAGAAGGTGTACATGCCCTTCGACTGGCCCATCAGCGCCACGCCGGCGGCCGAGCCGATGGAGAGCATGCTGCCGCCGACCCCGGCGGTGAGCGTGACCAAAAGCCACTGGCCCGTGTTCATGTCCGGGTTCATCGTCAGCACCGCGAACATCACCGGGATGTTGTCGACGATGGCGGACAGGACGCCGACGCCGACGTTGGCGAAGGTCGGACCGATGTCGACATAGGCGAACTGCGAGACCAGCTCAAGGTAGCCGATGTAGCCCAGACCGCCGACGCAGAGGATGACGCCGTAGAAGAACATCAGCGTATCCCACTCGGCGCGGGCGACACCCAGGTGGAAGATGTCGAAGGGCAGGGTGTCTTCGGCGTCGCCTTCGCCGCGCTTGATCGACGACTTCTCCCCGGTGAGCTTCAGGTAGTAGAAGAAGAACTTCAGGTAGGCCAGGCCGGTCATCATGCCCAGCACCGGGGGCAGGTGGTAGAAGTTGTGGAAGCTGACCGCGGTGGCGATGGTGGCCAGGAACAGCAGGACGATCCGCCGGGCGCCGCGCCTCATCTGCACATGATCGTCATGGGGGGGCGGGGTCTGATCCGGGACGTGCTTCTGCATGAAGTAGGCCGGCACGACGAAGGTCACGATCGACGGGATGAACAGCAGGAAGAAGGTCCCGAAATCCAGGATGCCCTTCTGCCAGACCATCAGCGTGGTGATGTCGCCGAACGGGCTGAAGGCGCCGCCGGCGTTGGCGGCGACGACGATGTTGATGCAGGCGATGCCGACGAACTTGGGGTTGTCGCTGCCCACCGCCAGCACGACGGCGCACATCAGCAGCGCCGTGGTCAGGTTGTCCGCCACCGGCGAGATGCAGAACGCCAGGATGCCGGTGAGCCAGAACAGCTTGCGATAGCTGTAGCCGCGGCTTACCAGCCAGGAGCGCAGGGCCTCGAAGACGTTGCGCTCCTCCATGGAGTTGATGTACGTCATGGCCGCGAGCAGGAACAGGAACAGCTCTGCGAACTCCAGGATGTTGTGGCGCACCGCCTCGCCGACGCCCTCGGAATGGCCGGTCTCGTTGGTGTAGTAGAAGGCGATCAGCAGCCAGATCACGCCGGCGGCGAGGACCACCGGCTTGGACTTGCGCAGATGCGTGAACTCTTCCGCCATCACCAGCACATAGGCGCCGACGAAGATCGCGAGTGCGCTCCAGCCGACCCAGGTCGTGGTCAGGTCGATTTGGTGATGAGCCCCGTTCTCGGCGGCGAAGGTGAGCGATGGGATGAGGTACATCAGCGCGGCTGCTATAAGGGATACGGCAATCGGGTGCATCGGATCTTCTTCGGCTTCGGTGGTTGGTCGGCGGTGCCTGGTGGTCGGCTCGGTTGTCGGCCCGGGAGAACCGTCTTGGGACGCAACAGCGTTCTCGATCGGGGCATAAGGGTACCCGAAAACGCCAGTCTCGGCGCAATTGCGCCGTTGTGGGCGCGGCCGTCGGCGCGGCCGCGCGCTGGGGAATAAGGGTGGGAGTCGGCCGATAAGCCGGGTTCTGTCGTGGACAGCCATTCATCTGCGACCCGCGTCACCACGGGCCTGAAGCGACCTACCCGGGGACACATGCGGGCCGCATGCCGCGGCGCGAGGCCGCGTGTCCCCCTATTTGGTCTTGCTCCGGGTGGGGTTTACCGTGCCGCCGCGTGTTGCCACCGGCGCGGTGCGCTCTTACCGCACCTTTTCACCCTTGCCGCCCGCTTGCGCGGGGTAGGCGGTCTGTTCTCTGTGGCACTTTCCGTAGGCTCGCGCCCCCCAGGCGTTACCTGGCACCCTGCCCTATGGAGCCCGGACTTTCCTCCCCCCGGTCAAGCCGAGGAGCGACTGCCTGGCCGACTCCCGCTGCGAGTCTATTACGGATCGGCGGGCAGCACCAACGCCGGCGTGCATTGGGCCGACGCCGCGGCGGGTCTTGTTCCTCGGCCGCAGGGCGATGGGCAAACGCAAACGGGGCAACCATCGCGGTTGCCCCGTCGCCTGCTGGGATCAGCGCTGCGAGGGCACCTCCTGTGCCGGTGCGGTGTCAGTCGTCCGTTTGCCGCTCAGACTCAGACTTAGGGTCGCTGGGTGCCGGGATCTTCACCTGATCCTTGTCGTAGGGGAACACCGCCTCGCTGGCGGCGCTCAGGGGCACATAGAAGTCGAACGGCACGCTGTAGTCCGGGTAGTCGAGCTGGACGACCATGTAGATGGCCGGATCGATACGGCCCTTGCCGTCGTCGTAGAGCACGTAGTCGGCCTCCTGCAAGCGCACGCGCTTGGCCCCCTTGGCGGCCTCGGCGACACGCTCACGGGCAAGGCCGCGGACCTCGGAGGCCGTGCGCATCAGCTCCATGGGTAGTGCTTGCTGCTCGACCTCGGGCCAGTTGTAGATCAGTCCCTGCAGGCCGCCGTCCTTGCCCAGGTGGGCGACGACTCGGGACGCGCCGTGAACCGGTACGCCGTCGAGAACGCGGTCGTAGCGCACGGTCACAAGCTTCCGATAGACCTGAGTCTTGTCGCCCCGAAGACGCACGGCCATGTTGAGGCCGCCGATCCGCGGTTCGCTGCGCTCCTTGGCGGGGGCCGCAAGCCCCAGCGGCCAGAGCTGCTTGTCCACCAGCTGCACCGCCGCCTCCGGCTCGGGCAGTCCTGCCGTGCTCGCCTCGTCCTTGTACCCTGCAAGGCCCGCGTTGAACAGCACCGACCCCGTGACCCGATCGATCTCCAGGATTGCCGAGCCATCCTCTTCGCTGCGCAGTTCCAGACGCCTGTCTGCCGACGGCTTGTCGGTCGTCGAGAAGACTGCGGTGTCCGCGGCGGCCAGCAGCAGATCTGCCAATTCGCCGGCCTCGTCGGCGGTCCAGGCGGCATTCGGTGCAACGCGGTAGCTCGAAACGCTCGCCGGGATCAGCGCCTCCAGCGCCTTGGCGCCCAACAAGCTGGTTGCGGTGGCGGAGGTCGGGTCGGTGGCTGCCTGCGCCCCGCTCAGCGCCAATGTCAGCGCACAGGCGCCGGTCAGACTGTTATTGAATAGTTTCATGATCATCTCCTCGTGACGGGGCTCAGTGCTGGTACCAAACGCGCAGGTTTCCGTGACCGGCCGGCGGATCGGCGGAGAAGTTGCCGTAGCGATCTCCATCCGAAGGCGGATACATCACCGCCGAGCCTTTTTCGATCGATCGGGCCTCGGCATTGATCGCATCGAACCAGGATTCCCAGACGGCGTAGTTGCGGGAGATCCGGTCACCGAAGTAGTCGGCGACGTCCTGATCCGTGGACTGGTAGGAGCTGTTGCGGAAGCCAAGCGCCTGGTGCAGCCCGTCGAATACATCATCGGACTCACTGACCCAATTCGACCACCAGTTGGAGACCTCAAGCGGGCTCGGCACCACGCTGCACGACTCGAAGGCAATGAACTCCGCGTCCACATTGCCCCAACCCGCATGGGAGCTGCTGCCGGCCGTGGTCAGATTGACGTTGCCATTGGTTGTGGCAATGAGCCAACGGTTGCCATGTCCGGCAAAAAACGCAAAGTCCATCGCATCGACACGGTTGTTGTTGTTGGTCGTGAATTGACTCTGAATGGCCCAGTAGTACTGGTTGTAGTTGAAGTGTTTCAAGAAGTTGTAGACCACCGTGTCATGGCCCTGACCGCTCTGGCCCACATAGCCGCCCTCTTCGTAGTCAACGGCCATCGCCACAGGGACCGAGACGAAGGTCGCCAGGATACCGGCGGCAACCTGCTTGATGGTTGATTTGCTTACTAAACAAGACATGGTTTTCCTCTCCACAAGGGTTGATCCGAACCGGCGGTTATGGCCGTGGACCCTGGAAGTCCGAAACCGAGCCGACGTTCATTCCCGCACCGCTCAGGCGCTTGGACGGTGATGCCTGCATTCACTGAATGCCGTGTCAACGC
>CALOBA010000033.1:0-9847 GCA_942491465.1 uncultured Gammaproteobacteria bacterium | reverse complement strand
AACGTCCAGCATCACCTTCCTCGGCATGGTCATGCCGGCGATCTTGCACAGCTGGGAGCCGTAGCCGTAAGGGAATAGTTGATGCAGGTGGTTGCGGGTGCCGGCGGTCTCGCCCAGCTCGGCGCGCATCGCCTTCAGCAGCGCGGCGCCCTCTGGTACGCGCTGCGCGCGTTCGAAGTGGTCACGGACGATGCGGATCAGGATCCAGTGCTCGTCGCCGAGGCTGATGCCTTCCTGCTCGGCGATGATCTCGGCGACCTGCTCATCCCAGTCGGCGGGGTCCAGCAGGTAGCCGAGCTGGTCGGTGGCGAGCCGGCGGCCGGCCACCTCCAGCGGCAGGTGCCGCACGTCAGGGTTCATTGTGCTCCGACCTGGCCGCATCGCCCGCGGCCGGCGTCGTCGAGACCAGCACCTGGCCCTGTTCGATGCGGGTGGGGAAGCTGGTGGCGCAGCCCTCGTCCGGCGCCTTGGCGTCGCCGGTGGCCAGGTCCAGGCACCAGTTGTGCAGTGGACAGGCAACGGTGCGACCGTAGACGATGCCCTCCGACAGCGGGCCGCCCCGGTGCGGGCAGCGGTTCAGCAGCGCGAAGACGGCGTCGTCGCTGGTGCGGAAGACGGCGATGTCGCCGCCGTCGCGCTTCAGCACCCGGGCGCCGAGGCGCGGGATGCTGTCGATGGGACCGATCTCGACCCAGGTTTGTTCGGCTATGACGGCGCTCATGTCGTGTGTCTCGTTGTGTTGATCCTGCGCCGCAGCGTCGGGCCTCCTTGCGTCGGCCCGACCTACGCGCGCTCATCTTCGTTGTCGTTGTCGTTGTCGTTGTCGGGTTCGATGACGACTACGACAGCGAGGGCACAGTTGTTCGCTTCCGCCGTTACCCGTTCGCCTGCTTCAGAGGCGTGAACTCGTGGGCGTCGGTGCCGGCGGCGCGCTCCTTCCAGGGGTCCACCTGCGCGAGCTTCTGCGACTCCAGGAAGCGTTTGTAGAGTGCCTTGCGGCCCACCTCGTCCTCCACCACGCGCTTTTTCACGTAGGCGATGCCGACCCGCTCCACCCAGGGCGCGGTGCGCTCCAGATAGCGCGCCTCCTCGCGGTAGACCTGCATGAAGGCGCCGCAGTACTCCTTGACCTGCTCCGGTGTCTCGACCCGGCAGAGCACGTCGGTGGCGCGCACCTTCACGCCGCCGTTGCCGCCCACGTGCAGCTCCCAGCCGGACTCGATGGCGACCACGCCGAAGTCCTTGATGGTGGCCTCGGCGCAGTTGCGCGGGCAGCCGGACACGGCCAGCTTGAACTTGTGCGGCGTCCAGGAGCCCCAGGTGAGCTCTTCCAGCTCGATGCCCATCTTGGTGGAGTCCTGCACCCCGAAACGGCACCACTGGGAGCCGACGCAGGTCTTCACCGTGCGCATGGCCTTGCCGTAGGCGTGGCCCGAAACGAAGCCGGCGTCGGTGAGGTCCTTCCAGATGTGCGGCAGCTGCTCCTTGGTGAGGCCGAGCAGGTCGATGCGCTGGCCGCCGGTGATCTTGACCGTGCGCACGTCGAACTTCTCGGCCGCGTCGGCGATGGCGCGCAGCTGCTGCGGTGAGGTCTCGCCGCCGAAGATGCGCGGGATCACCGAGTAGGTGCCGTCCTTCTGGATGTTGGCGTGCGCCCGCTCGTTGATGAAGCGGCTCTGGCCGTCGTCGGCGGTCTCGTCGGGCCAGGTGGAGATCAGGTAGTAGTTCAGCGCCGGGCGACAGGAATGGCAGCCGTCGGGCTCGCGCCAGTCCAGTTGCTGGAACACCTGCCCGATGCTGGTCAGATGCTGGTCGCGGATGGCCGCGCGCACCTGGTCGTGGGTGTAGTCGGTGCACTTGCACAGCGGCTTGGCCTCGGGTGCGGAGTAGTCGCTGCCCAGGGTGTTGGCCAGAATCTGCTCCACCAGCCCGGTGCAGGAGCCGCAGGACGCCGCCGCCTTGGTATGCAGCTTCACGTCGTCCACGGTGAACAGGCCCTTGGAGGTGATGGCCTGGACGATCTCGCCCTTGCAGACGCCGTTGCAGTCGCAGACCTGCATGTCGTCGGTCATGGCCGCCGCCTGGGTCTGGCCGCCGTGGCCGGCATCGCCGAGGTGCGCCTGGCCGAACAGCAGGTCCTCGCGCATGCCCGACACGTCGGTGCCCTGGCGCATCAGCTGGAAGAACCAGGCGCCGTCGATGGTGTCGCCGTAGAGCACGGCGCCGTCGAGCTTGTTGTCTTTGATGACCAGCTTCTTGTAGACGCCGGCGCCCGGGTCCTGGAACAGGATCTCCTCGCAGCCCTCGCCGCCCAAGTAATTGCCGGCGGAGAACAGGTCGATGCCGGTGACCTTGAGCTTGGTGCTGGTCACCGAGCCCTCGTAGCGGCCGTAGCCGAGCCGGGCGAGGTGATTGGCGCAGACCTTCGCCTGTTCGAACAGCGGCGCCACCAACCCGTAGCACTGGCCGCGGTGCTGCACGCACTCGCCGATGGCGTAGATGCGCGGGTCGTAGGTGAGCATGGTGTCATCGACGACGATGCCCTTCTCGCAGTGCAGCCCCACCTGCTGGGCCAGCGCGATGTTGGGGCGGATGCCGACGGCCATCACCACCAGGTCCGCCGCCACCTCGCTGCCGTCCTTGAAGCGCACCCGCTGGACCCGGCCGTCGCCCTCGATGGCTGCGGTCTGGGCTTCCATCAGGAACTTGAGCCCGCGCTGCTCCAGCGAGGCCTTCAGCAAGGCCGCGGCCGGCTTGTCCAACTGGCGCTCCATCAGCGCGTCCAGCAGGTGCACCACGGTGACCTCCATGCCCTGCTGCTGCAGACCATAGGCGGCCTCCAGCCCCAAGAGCCCACCACCGATGACGACGGCGTGCTTGTGATCGCGGGCGGCTTCGATCATCGCGTCCACATCGGCGATGTCCCGGTAGCCCATGACGCCGGGCAGGTCCGCCCCCGGCACCGGGATCATGAACGGATAGGAGCCGGTGGCGAGGATCAGCCGGTCGTAGGGGACTTCAAGCCCCGATTGGCTCTTCACCAGGCGCTGCTTGCGGTCGATGTCCGTGACCAGCTCGGCGGTATGCAGCGTGATGCCGTGCTCGTCGTACCACTCCCGGGTATTGAGCATGATCTCGTCGATGGTCTTCTCGCCGGAGAGCACCGGCGAGAGCAGGATGCGGTTGTAGTTGGGATGCGGCTCGGCGCCGAACACGGTGATGTCGTAAAGCTCCGGCTCGAGCTTCAGCAGCTCCTCGATGGTGCGCATACCGGCCATGCCGTTGCCGATCAGGACTAGGCGTTCTTTCATCGTCGGGGTTCCTCGAACTGTTGCTGAGCCCTTGGGCGCTATTCGGTGGTTGCGATGTCGGCGCTCGCCGGCGCGCCCTGATTGGCGGCGGCGAGGTCCTCCAGCGATACGGCAAGGTGGTGCACGTCGAAGCCGGCCAGGTAGCCGAGGGGGTCGGTCGGGTCGAAGCGCCGGCCGTCGAAGAAGCGGTCCGGCCCCATGGCGATGGGGCTGCTGGCGTCCTCCAGCATCCAGCCGCGGGGGTGCAGGCCCTCGGGCTTGTGGTCGGCGCTCGGCACCGCGAGGCCGAGCCCATCGGCGGCGTCGCGATAGAGGTCCGGCCGGTAACAGGCAGCGGCGACGGCGTTGAGGTCGATGGCGTGGTCGATCTGCCCCCAGCGCAGCATCTGGGTCAGGAACCACAGCGCATGGGAGCGCCACGGGAAGGTCGCCGCAAAGCGGAAGAAGACGTTGAAGTCCGGCATGCTCACCGGCGGCTCGTCCAGCGCGTAGCGGAAGGTGCCGGTGATGGACTGGCGCACGATCTCCACCGGCGCGTTCACATAGCGCGCCTGCGCGATCAGCTCCGCCACCGCCGGGCGATTCTCGTGGGCATCGGTCCAGCGCGCCGCCTGCAGCAGCGCCGTCAGCACCGCGCGGTGGGTGTTCGGATACTGCTCCGCCCACTCCAGATTGACGCCGAAGACCTTCTCCGGGTTGTTGTTCCAGAGCTCGTGGTTGGTGATGAGCACCCGGCCCAGCCCCTCGGCGACGGCCACCGAGTTCCAGGGCTCGCCGACGCAGAAGCCGTCGATGTTGCCGGCGCGCAGCTGGGTGACCATCTGCGGCGGCGGTACCACCACCAGGTTCACGTCGTTGTCCGGGTCGATGCCGGCGGCACCGAGCCAGTAGCGCAGCTCATAGGCATGGGTCGACAGCGGATAGACCACCGCGAAGGTGAGCGGCTTGCCGGCCTGTGCCTTGCGCTCGGCGATCACCTGCGCCAAGGCCCGCGCCGAGAAGGGCCGGTGGGTAAGGGCGCCGGCGTCCAGCTCGCGCATGCGCTCGTAGAGCGGCTGCGAGACGGTGATGGCGTTGCCGTTGAGATCCAGCGACAGGGCGGTGACGGTGGGCTTCTCGACGGGGCCTAGGCCCAGGCTCGCCGCCAGCGGCATGGGGGCGAGCATGTGCGCGCCGTCGAGGATGCCGATGCCCACCTTGTCGCGGACGTTGGCCCAGGAGGTCTCCTTCGACAGCTCCACGTCGAGCCCGACGTCGGCGAAGTAACCGCGCTCTTTGGCCACCACCAGCGGTGCGCAGTCGGTGAGCGGGATGAAGCCGAGGGTGAGCTTGGTCTTCTCCAGGCTGTCGCTGCCGCCGGCATGGGCGCCGCGGCGCAGCCAATTGGGGATGAGGTTCATGCTGTTGACCAGTGGCTGTTGGCGGTTCAACCGTTGGCGGCGAGCCGCAGTTTCGGGGGCTCGGATGCTTTTGCGGCCTGCACGGCAACCGGGCGCGGGCGTTCGTGTCGCTCGTGCAGAAACTTGACCACCTCGGCGCGGAAATGGTGGAAGGCCGGGTCCTCGGCCAACGCGAGCCGGTCGCGCGGGCGCAGCAGATCGACGTCCAGCACGCTGCCGATGGTCGCCGCGGGGCCGTTGGTCATCATCACGATGCGATCGGAGAGCAGCACCGCCTCGTCCACGTCGTGGGTGATCATGACGACGGTGTTGTTGAGCCGCGCCTGGATCTCCATCAGCGAGTCCTGCATGTGCGTGCGGGTCAGGGAGTCCAGCGCGCCGAAGGGCTCGTCCATGAGCAGCACCTTGGGCTCCATGGCCAGCGCGCGGGCGATGCCGACGCGTTGCTTCATGCCGCCGGAGATCTCGTGCGGGCGCCGGTCCAGCGCATGCTCCATGTGCACCAGCTCCAGGTTGTGACGGGTCCATTCGTCTCGCTCCTTGCGGCTCTTGGTTCGGCCGAACACCTGATCCACGGCCAGGCGCACGTTGTCGTAGACGCTGAGCCAGGGCATCAGCGAGTGGTGCTGAAAGACCACCGCGCGGTCCGGGCCGGGCTCGGTGACCTCCTGCTCCTCCAGCAGCACGCCGCCGGTGGTGGCGTGCAGCAGCCCGGCGACGATGTTCAGCACCGTGGACTTGCCGCAGCCGGAGTGGCCGATCAGCGAGACGAACTCGCCCTCTCGGATGTCGATCTTGACGTCGTCGAGCACCTCCAGCTTGCCCTTGGGCGTGTCGAAGGTGATGCCGATGTGGTCGATGCTTAGAAAGGTCTGCATTGGGGCCGTGCCTCTCAGCGCTTGGCTGTGTCGCGAATTCAAGTCGTAAGATGGGCAAAGCGCAGCCTGCCCATCGACAGCGTGTGATGGGCACGGCGCGCCGACGTCCGGCGCTGATGGACAGCCCCGCGCGGCGCACCTTTGCCCATCCTACGGGGGTGATTGTTCATCGCAGAACAGCGTCCTTGTCCCAAGAGAAGCGCCGCTGCAGCATCAGCATCGCGCGGTCCAACAGGAAGCCGATGAAGCCGATGACGAGCACGGCGACCATGATTCGCGCCAGGGAGTTGGAGCTGCCGTTTTGGAACTCGTCCCAGACGAACTTGCCGAGCCCCGGGTTCTGCGCCAGCATCTCGGCGGCGATCAGCACCATCCAGCCGATGCCGAGGCTCAGGCGCAGTCCGGTGAAGATCATCGGCATGGCCGAGGGCAGGATGATCTTGACCGTCTGCTTCCACCAACCGAGGCGCAGCACGCGGCTCACGTTCATCAGGTCCTTGTCGACGGTGGCGACGCCGACCGTGGTGTTGATGATGGTCGGCCACAGGCAGCAGAGCGTGACGGTGATGGCCGAGGTGATGAAGGACTTGGAAATGGCCGGGTCGTCGCTGACGTAGACGGCGCTGACGATGATGGTCACCAGCGGCAGCCAGGCCAGCGGCGAGACCGGTTTGAAGATCTGGATCAGCGGGTTCATGCCGGCATAGAAGCCGGCGCTCATGCCGCAGACGATGCCGATGGGGATGGCGATGATGGACGCGAGCACAAAGCCGGTGCCGACGGTGATCAGGCTGGTCCAGATCTGGTCGATGAAGGTGGGATAGCCGGTGTAGGTGCGCGAGCGGATCTTGTCCAGCTGCTCCTCGGACTTGCCGGCGGCGATGGCCTTCTGCAGCCGGGTGTCGAGCCGCTCGTAGAAGGCCGCCTGGCGCTCCCGCTCGCCCTGGTGCTCGGCCCACAGCCCTTTGCTCTGCTCCCAGACCTGCGCCGGACCGGGCAACTGGCCGAGGCTGGTTTCCACCTGGGACGCGCCGGCGCCCCACAGCAGCAGAAAAATGCCGATGCCGAGCAGCGGCAGCAGCAGCCCATTGGTGAGGCCGCCGAAGATGCGATTAACGCCGTCGCCGGCGAGCCAGTCGAGACCCCGTGCGAGCCAGGGCCACGCGAAGGTTTTGGCGGTGAGGCTGGTGGCAGCCATGGTGATACTCCGTTCGATCAAGTGATGGCATTTATGCGATGTGCCGGCTCCGGCGTCGCTCCCGCTCAGCCCGATCTACGCAGTGTCCACGTAGGTCGGGCCGACGCCAGGAGGCCCGACGCCGCGCTGGCGTCACAACACCGTGTCACCCTTCAAGCCGATCTCGAACTGCTTGAGATACGCATTCGGCTTGCTGCCGTCGTAGTCGACCCCATCGATGAAGCCGGTCTGCTCGGGCTTGAAGCCGGTCTCGGTGTCGAAGTCGGGGAAGTCGGACGCGTCCATCTCGCCGTCGGCGATCAGCGCCTCGGCTGCCTGGCGGTAGATGTCCGGGCGATAGACCTTCTTGGCCGTCTCGATGTACCAGTCGTCGGACTTGGGCTCGGCGATCTGGCCCCAGCGGCGCATCTGGGTCAGGTACCAGATGGCATCGGAGTAGTAGGGATAGGTGGCGTTGTAGCGGAAGAAGACGTTGAAGTCCGGCACCTCGCGCTTGTCGCCCTTCTCGTACTCGAAGGTGCCGGTCATGGAGTTGGCGATGACCTCGGCATCGGCGCCGACGTAGTTGGGCCGGGCGAGGATCTCCACCGCTTCCGGGCGATTGGCGTTGTCGTTCTCGTCCAGCCACTTGGCCGCACGGAGCATCGCCTTGACCACCCGCACCGCGGTGTTCGGATACTCCTCGACGAACCCCGCCGTCATGCCGAAGACCTTCTCCGGATTGTTGGGCCAGATCTCGTAGTCGGTGATCACCGGCACGCCGATGCCCTTGAACACCGCCTGCTGGTTCCAGGGCTCGCCGACGCAGTAGCCGTAGATGGTGCCTGCCTCCATGGTCGCCGGCATCTGCGGCGGCGGCGTGACGGACAGCAGCACATCGGCGTCGATCTGGCCGGCGATGTCGTCCTTGTGCGGCGCGTAGTAGCCGGGGTGCAGGCCGCCGGCGGCGAGCCAGTAGCGCAGCTCGTAGTTGTGCGTCGACACCGGGAAGACCATGCCCATCTTGAAGGGCTTGCCCTCGTCCTTGTAGGCATCCACCACGGTCTTGAGCGCATCGGCCTTGATCGGATGCTGCGGTCGGCCGTCGTCCATCTTCGGCACCTCGGGCTTCATCTGCTCCCACACCGCGTTGGAGACGGTGATGCCGTTGCCGTTCAGGTCCATCGACAGGGGCGTGATGATGTGCGCCTCGGTGCCGAAGCCGATGGTGGCCGCCAACGGCTGGCCGGCGAGCATGTGGGCGCCGTCGAGCTGGCCGTCGATGACGCGGTCCAGCAGCACCTTCCAGTTGGCCTGGGCCTCCAGTGTCACGTACAGGCCCTCGTCCTCGAAGTAGCCCTTCTCATAGGCCACCGCGAGCGGCGCCATGTCCGTGAGCTTGATGAAGCCGAATTTGAGGTCCTCCTTTTCCGGCTCGCCGAGTTCCTCCGCCTGCACCGCGTTGGGTGCGAGCAGCGGGCCGGCCGCAAACGCAATGGCCGTCGCCAGCAGGGTCTGCTTCAGGAAGCCGCGGCGGGTGGAGGTCCTGCCGGGCAGGGTGCGGTCGTATCGGGTCATGGTGATCGGTTGCCTGATGGGTTGCGGATGAGCGGGTTTTGCGAAGCCTGAGAAAAAGAAAAAGGCGTCCACCGGAACCCCGCAATTGCGAAGCTCGATGGACGCCTTTGTCCGGTGCCCGGCCGCCATGGCCGAGCAAGCATTTTTTGTTGCCGCGCTGTCTCCTCTGCATTGAGGAGAAGTTGGTGCGGGCTGGCGATGTTCCTCCGTGGAGGGGCGGCCCGGCTTTGGGCCAGCTATCGCCGAACGTCGATGAAACTCAAGCAGACGGCGTGCCAAGGTTCGACCGGTCGGCGGGTGCGAGGCCGCACCTCGCTCGGTATTGCCTGCTGCACCTGGGCCTTCTGGCGTCGGCTCGACCTGCGGCTGCCTTGGTGCGCTGCGTTGCCGAGCATCGTAGGTCGGGCCGAGCGACAGCGAGGCCCGACGGGGCGGTTGGCATGGCGCAGACGTCGGGCCTCCTGGCGTCGGCCCGACCTACGGCCTGCGCCGATCTGGTGCGAACCACTCCCCGGCCGCACCATCAGCATTCAATAAACTAAGAAAACTGTGGAATAGGGCGGCGAAATTGGCCCTGGCGGCAATATCCAACCAACGCCTCACTGCATGGGTCCCACACCGGCGGCTGGAAGCCGCGGCTCCCAGTTGCCGGCAAGATGCCGGCGCTCCGTCGCAACTGGGAGTGCCGGCGTCTCGCCGGCAACTGGGACTGGGGGCGTCTCGCCCCCAGCAAACGACCACCCAACTCACCCCTGCATCAACTCGGCCGCAGAGATGACGCTGTCGGCGATCTCCGCGAGCTTCTTGTTCTTGCGCATCGCCAGCCGGCGCATGGCCTGGTACGCCTCCGCCTCGCTGATCCCCTGCTGCTGCATGATCAGGCCCTTGGCCCGCTCGATCAGCTTGCGCTCCGCGAGCTTGTCGCGGGTCGCGGCCAGTTCCTGCTCCAGCGCCTGGTATTGGTTGAACCGGGCCATGGCCGCCTCGACGATGGGCCGCACGCGACGGCCCTCCAGCCCGTCCACCACATAGGCCGTGACGCCCGCCGCGACGGCTCGGCGGATGCTCTCGCCGGCGTCGTCCTGCGTAAACATCACCATGGGCCGCGGCTGGTGCGCCTGCACGATGCGCAGGTTCTCAAGGGTGTCTCTGCTCGGCGAGTCGATGTCGATGAGCACCACGTCCGGCGCAAAGCGCGCGACGGCGTTCAGCAAGTCCTCCTCCGGCGCGACGCAGGCGACGATATCAAAGCCCTCCACGCTCAGCGTCGGGCCCAGCACCTCGCGTCGATCAGGGCGTGTATCCACGAGCATCACACGCAGCGACATACAAGCAGTGCTCCAAAGAGGGCGCGGCCCCGCGGGGGCTCAAGCGCGGTGGACGGTGGGGCAGACGGGCGCGAGCAGAGATGAAACGGATGGTCGATGGTGGCGCTGTCTTGCAAGACGTCGCCGTTGCCCCTCGCTGGTCAGCCTTAGCGAATAGCAGATTCCGCGCCAACGC
>CALOBA010000032.1:0-69835 GCA_942491465.1 uncultured Gammaproteobacteria bacterium | reverse complement strand
CAGGCGCCCCTCCTCGACCTTGGTCCGGAACGACTTCAACGGGTGCTTACCCTTGTCGATACAGTCGCCGGTGCGGATGTCGAATTTCCACTGATGCTGGGACAGGTCGGCGATAGGACCTCCAGGGCCAGGTGCGGGATGTTGGTGACCTGGTGCGGGCAGTGGGAGTCGTAGACCTTGTAGGTCTCGCCTTCGCGATAGACAAAGACCGCACGCGCGCCGCAATCGACCCGCTTGACCTCGCCGTCGTCCACCTCGGCGGCGGCGATCACATCGCGCCACTGCGGCTGCGCGTCGATCAGCTCGGGCGAGAACTCGGGGATGTCCATCTCCAGCAGGATGTCGGTGGCCCAGACGATCTTCGCCAGACCGAGCGCCGGGAAGGCCATCAGCAGGGCGTCGATGATCTCGATCGGGGTGCAGCCGTCGCGCAATGCGCGGGTCAGATACTGCTTGAAGCCGCCCTCGGTCTGACGTGCACCTTGGTGATGACCGAGATCAGGTCGCGCGTCTTCGGGTCGAGATGCTTGCCCGCATCCTTGAGGAATTTGAAATAGTGGCCGAGCGCGTCGCCGCGCACCTGGATGAGATAATTGAGAGCGTCGCCCATGTGCAATGTTTCCGATGCTGATGGAGGGTTTTACCTGAAGGCACAGCCACTGACTCAACGCAGTCTCCTGTTGGGTCGCGCCCTTGCGGTCTTGTTTTGCATCCGCGCCTTCCAGGTTGGAAAGTCGGGTCCGTCCTGCGCGCGGGCTCCCCGCGGCTTGGCGGCGCGCCGCACCGCGGCACGTTAGCACCAGCCGGGGCCAAGCTCCAGGACCGTTGCCAATCCCCGGAATCGGCGGCTCTCTGCGTTTTCTCCGTGTTGCTGCGTCTCTGCGGTGGGCCAACAGCGGCGAGGGGCTTCCATTTGTGGGTCAACTTGATGACCATGCGCATGGCACGGCCAAACGACATTGGCCTCGGCCCTGGTTCCGTGTTGTGATCCGTATCCCCGGCGCAGGCCTCCCACGGCCCGGCGCCGCCATTGACCCCGAAGATGACCATCTTCTCCCACGTGACGCATGTCCGCCGTCTCCGTCGCCTCAGGCCCTCCTGCGGCTGCGCGACGACGCGCGGCTGCGACCCCATCCCGATTGACCCATGCCCTACTGGCGCCTCGCAAGCTTCTATCTCTTCTACTTCGGCGCCCTCGGGGCGCTGGTGCCGTTCTGGGGCCTGTATCTGCAGGACCTGGGTCTGAGCGCCGCGGCCATCGGCTCCTTGATGGCGATCCTGATGGGCACCAAGGTGGTGGCCCCGAACCTCTGGGGCTGGATCGCCGACCGTACCGGGCAGCGGATGCCGATCGTCCGGCTGGCCTCGCTGCTGTCGGTGCTGGCCTTCGCCGGCGTCTTCTGGGCGCAGGGGTTCTGGGGCATCGCCGCGGTGATGCTGGTGTTCAGCTACTTCTGGAATGCGTCGCTGCCCCAGGTGGAGTCGGTGACCTTCAATCATCTGGGCAGCCAGGTGCAGCGCTATGCCAGGGTCCGACTCTGGGGCTCGGTGGGCTTCATCGCCACCGTTGGGCTGATGGGCCTGCAGGTGGAGCGGCTCGGCACCGCGACCATCCCGTACACGGTCTTGGTGCTCTACGTCGGCATCTGGCTCAGCGCGCTTGTGGTGCCCGACCGCGGCCAGGCCGCCGAAGCGGGCGATGCACCGTCGCTCTGGGGCCTGCTGCGCCGGCGCGAGATCGCGTTTTTCCTCGTCGCCTGCATGCTCATGCAGATGAGCCACGGGGTCTACTACGCCTTCTATTCGATCTACCTCAAGGCGGCGGGCTATCAGAGCACCAGCGTTGGCGCCCTCTGGGCCTTCGGCGTGGTGGTCGAGGTGCTGGTCTTCATCCGCATGCACTGGCTGCTGGAGCGCTTCGGCGCCCGGCGCGTGCTCATCGCCAGTCTGCTGATCGCGACGGTGCGCTGGTTGTTGATCGGGCTGTTCGTCGACCTGCTTGCGGTGCAGATCCTCGCCCAGGCGATGCACGCGGCCAGCTTCGGCAGCTTCCATGCCGCGGCGATTCACCTCACCCATCACTATTTCACCGGCCCCACCCAGGGCCGCGGGGCAGGCCCTCTACAGCAGCCTGAGCTTCGGCGCCGGCGGTGGCATCGGGGCGCTGGTCGCGGGCTGGCTGTGGGTGCCGCTGGGCGGGGCGACGACCTTCATGCTGGCCTCCGTGGCCTCGGCGCTGGGCGCGCTGGCCGCCTGGGGCTTTGTCGATCGGGCGCGGCGCTGGTGAGCGGTGCCGATCGAGCCATGTTGAGGCCGTGTTACCATTCCGCCCGTACCACAACCAGACAGGCGTTATCAGCATGAGGGGCAGCGCATGACGGAAACGACCAGCCGGGCGGCAGCCAAGCGGCAACCAGCGTCGCGGCCGAGCCGACCGCACCACAACCGCAGACCGTGGAGCACAACGGCGAGCAGCTCGACATCGGCGAACTGCTCGAGGAGCGGGCCGCGATGCGCGCCCGCATCGCCAATTTCAAGAAGGTGAACCGCCGCGCGGTGGTCAAGCGCCGCGAGGAAAAGTCCCTGAAGCCCTATCAGGCCGAGCTGATCGGGCTGCAGAAGTACCTGGAAGAGACCCAGCGGCGGATGATCATCCTGTTCGAGGGTCGCGACGCCGCCGGCAAGGGCGGCACCATCCGCCGCGTCACCCGCTACATGAACGAGAAGCACTACCGGGTGGTGGCGCTCGGCAAGCCCACCGAGCACCAGCGCACCCAGTGGTTCTTCCAGCGTTATGTGGAGCAATTTCCCCACGGCGGCGAGATGGTCCTGTTCGACCGCAGCTGGTACAACCGGGCCATGGTGGAGCCGGTGTTCGGCTTCTGCACCCCGGACGAGCACGAGAACTTCATGCACGGCGTGATCGGCTTCGAGAAGGACCTGGTGCGCCAGGGCACCATCCTGGTCAAGTTCTACTTCAGCGTCACCAAGGACGAGCAGGCGCGCCGCTTCGAGCGTCGCAAGACCGACCCGCTGCGCCAGTGGAAGCTCTCCGAGATCGACGTCCAGGCGCAGGACCGCTGGGACGACTTCACCCAGCAGAAGCACGACATGCTGCGCACCACCCATACGCCGCATGCCCCGTGGACGATCATCCGCTCCAACAACAAGCACAAGGCCCGGCTCAACGCCATCAAGGCCATCCTCAACACGGTCCCTTACCAGCGCCTGGACGCCAGCCTGGACTTCGTGCCCGATCCCGAGGTCGTCGTCTCCGGTGCCCGCGAGCTGGAGGTTATGGAGGCGCAGATGCTGCGCGAGGGGCGGTTCATCGTCTGAGCATTGCGCCGGCCTCGTTGTCGTTGTCGTAACCGACGGTCCGAGCAATTGCGACAACGACTACGACGTTGACCGCGCCATCATCAAGCTAGCCGATCGAGGCCGATCCACCTCCCCCTGTCTCCGCCCGCCCCTCCCGACCCGCTCTATGACCGATTCAGCGTCAAGCCCCGACAACCGCCCGTCATCAGCCGCCCCTCGCCTCGCCCCACCCTATGCCACCGCCCCGGGACGCCGCTATCCACCCGGCGCGACCCTGACCGACACCGGCGTCAACTTCTCGCTCTACAGCCGCCACGCCAGCGGCGCGACGCTACTGCTCTACGCCGACGGCGAGCGCACCGAGCCGTTCCAGTCCATCAGCCTCGACCCAAGGCGCAACCACAGCTTCTTCAGCTGGCATGTGTTGGTGCTGGACCTGCCGCCGGACACCCAATACAGTTGGCGCCTGGAAGGCCCGTGGGAGCCGGAGACCCGCGGCTGGACCTTCGACCCGAACATCGAGCTGGCGGACCCCTGGGCGCGCGCCATCGAGGTGCGTCACTGGGACCGCCGCCGACGCCTGCGCGACGGCCCCCGGCCCGGTGACGGTCTGCGCGGCGTCGTCCTCGCCGACGAGTACGACTGGGAGGGGGATGAGCCGCTGCGCATGCCCTCCGAGGAGATGGTCATCTACGAGCTGCACGTCGGCGGCTTCACCCGGCATCCGTCCGCCGGTGTCGAGCACCCGGGCACCTTCGTCGGCCTGATCGACAAGATCCCCTATCTGAAGGCGTTGGGCATCACCCATGTGGAACTGCTGCCGGTCATGGCCTTCGACGAGCAGGACGTGCCGGAGGCGACCTGGGATGCCGGGCTGCGCAACTACTGGGGCTACAGCACCCACAGCTTCTTCGCCCCGCACCCCGGCTACTGCGTCGACCCCACCGGCAACGCCCGGCGCGAATTCCGCGACCTGGTCAAGGCCCTGCATCGGGCCGGCATCGGCGTGCTGCTCGACGTGGTCTTCAACCACACCGCCGAGGGCGGCCGGGGCGGGGCGGTGCTGAGCTTCAAGGGGCTCGGCAACGAGACCTTCTACATGCTCGATCCCATGGACCGCAGCCAGTACCTGGACTTCACCGGCTGCGGCAACACCGTCAACGCCAACCACCCGTTTGTCGCGCGCTTCATCATCGAGTGCCTGGAGTACTGGGTGCGCGAGATGCATGTGGACGGCTTCCGCTTCGACCTGGCCAGCGCGCTCGCCCGCGACGGCATCGGCGCGCCGCTGGAGCACCCGCCGGTGCTCTGGGGCATCGAGCTGTCCGACACCCTGGCCGGCGCCAAGATCATCGCCGAGGCCTGGGACGCCGCCGGGCTTTACCACGTCGGCTCCTTCCCCGGCTACCGCTGGATGGAGTGGAACGGCTGCTACCGCGACAGCGTGCGCCGCTTCGTGCGTGGCGACGGCGGCCTGATCGACGAGGTCGCCACCCGCCTGGCCGGCAGCAGCGACCTCTACCAGGCCAATCTGCGCCACCCCATCAACAGCGTCAACTTCATCACCTGCCACGACGGCTTCACCCTGGCCGACCTCACCGCCTACAACGCCAAGCACAACGAGGCCAACCGCGAGGACAACCGCGACGGCAGCAATGACAACCTGAGCTGGAACTGCGGCGTCGAGGGCCCCACCGACGACCCGGAGATCCTCGCCCTGCGCCGCCGCCAGGCGCGCAACCTGATGGCCATCCTGCTGCTCAGCCAAGGCATCCCGATGCTCAACGCCGGTGACGAGCTGCTGCGCTCCACCGACGGCAACAACAACACCTGGTGTCAGGACAACCCCCTGGGCTGGATCGACTGGTCGCTGTGCGAGCGCAACCAGTCCATGCTGCGCTTCACCCGCGGCCTGATCGCGCTGCGCAAGCGCCACCCCAGCCTGCGCCGACGCCACTTCCTCAGCGGCGACAGCGCGCGCCGCGGGGACGCCCCGGACATCTGCTGGTACTCCCCGGACCTGGACGAGCCCGGCTGGGACGACCCGGAGGCCCGCGAGCTGGCCTTCACCCTGGCCGGGCACGTCCCCGGCGAGGCGGCCCTGCACGTCATGCTCAACATGGCCGAGGCCGGGCGCAGCTTCCGGCTGCCCGCGCCCCCCGCCGGGCGCTGGCGAGTGCTGGTGGACACCGCCGCCGAGGCCCCGGAAGACCTGCCCGACGCCGACGCTCAGGGACCGCTCGAGGCCGATCGGCTGCGGGTCGAAGGCCGCTCCGTGGTGGTGCTCGAGGCCACCGCGGCGGCGACTGACAGCCTAGGAGCCTGTCCGACTTAGGCCGTTGAAAAATGACCGGGCATCCTGCCCGGGGGGAAATGCTGAATCATTCAGCGTCTCCCTACAGCCGCCCCTTCTTTAGCCCACAGTTCCCGGCCGGATACCAAACCCCATGACCACCCCATTGGCAAACAACCAGCGCCGCACCCTGAAGCAGCGCGCGCACCACCTCAAGCCCGTGGTCCTGCTCGGGCAGGCCGGGCTCACCGAGCCCGTGCTCGCCGAGATCGAGCTGGCGCTGGCGCATCACGAGCTGATCAAGGTCCGGGTCAACGGCGGCGACCACGCCCTACGCGACACCCAGGTCCGCGGCATCGTCGAGCGGTCCGGCGCCGAGCTGGTCCAACGCATCGGCAACATCGCCGTGCTCTACCGCGCCAACCCGGACCTGGCGGACCCGATCCGCTTGCCGCCACGGCCGTAGGGCTTGGATCAGCTATACTCACGGCCCATCGTTCGTCCCGAACCGCCCTCGGACCCCGGACAGACCCTACCCGATCAGCCGACACCGGGGTCTCGCCCCGTCCACAGAGCAAGGGCGAGCCCCGTCCCGGCCACCGCCGAGCATCATGCACCCGTCCACCGGAGCCGTGCCCGCAGATGACCAGCGCGACCATCGCCCACGCCGCGGGCCTGCACATGCACCAGCCGCGCGGCAATCTGCGCGCGCTGCTCGGCGCACAGCCCTGGGAGGCGGAGCAGATCCTGCGCTGCCTGGAGCGACCGCTGCGCTATGCCGAGCGCTACCGCGACGTCGCCCGCCTGCACATCGGCTTCACCGGCGTGCTGCTGGAGCAGCCGCGCGATCCGGAGCTGATCGATCGGGCGCGCCACATCATCGACATCCCCGCCATGCTCGGGCGCTATCGCGAGGCACCGAACATCGAGCTGGTGGGCAGCGGTTACTTTCATCCCGTCTTCCCGCTGATCCCGGCGGCGGACTGGGAGGATCAGATCCGCATGGGCAGCGACATCGCCGCCGACACCTTCGGCGCCGCCCCGCGCGGCTTTTGGCCGCCGGAGATGGCCTTCGCCATGGACATGATCCCGGTCCTGATCCGCGCCGGCTATGACTACTGCATCGTCGACGGCGTCCACGTCCACCCCGCCGACGGCGTGCAGGACAGCTTCCGCCCCTACCTCGCCTGCCGCGAGGATCGCTGCATCAGCATCGTCCCGCGCCATCGCGGCCTGTCCAATGCCCAGCAGAGCGGTCTCGACGCCGACTGGCTGCGCGGGGAGGTCCAGACGCAATGCGCCGCCTCGCCCCGACCGGCGAGCCCGCGACTGATCACCACCTGGTGCGACGGCTCCACCGGCGGCTGGTTCCGCCAGATCCACGAGCCCTCGGGGTTCTTCGGACACTACTTCGCGCCCTACATGGAGCAGGTTCGCGCCGGCCAGGCCGCGTCCCGGCCGGTCACCCTCGGCGATTACCTCGACCACCACATCTGCGACGTCCAGGCCCAGGTGCAGACCGGCGCCTGGAACGTGGGCAGCAACTCCGGTGCCGACTTCCGCCAATGGACCGGCTCGGCCAGCCAGCGCGGCGCGGCCGAGCGGGTCAACGCCCTGAGTCACGCCTGGCGACAGCCGCTGCTGACCCCAGGCGATGCCGACCCGGCCCTGCATGAGGCCCGCCAGTGCATCCTAGAGGCGCAGACGAGCTGCTTTCTGGCCTGGGACGACACCTGGCAGCCGCGTCTGCGCGCCCTCACCGAGCAGGCCGTCGCCGCCATGCGCCGGGCCGCCGAAGCGGCCCGCCGCCCGGACCTGCTGGACCTCATCGCCCGCGCGGCCAACCCGGACCAGGCATCCGAGACCTGAGCCCATGCCCGCCTTGGCCGACCACCAAAGCGTCCGGCACGGATGCAGATGACCGAATCCACCCCCAGCCACCGCCGCGGCGCCGAGCACCCGGCCCCCGCCTTGCGCCGACCCCGCATCGATCTCACGCTCTCCCCCCGACGCGATGCCGACGGCCGGGCGCTCGCGCCCCCCGCCCCGTTCCCGGACCTCGGCCGCGGTGCCCGGCTCGTGCTCTACCCCGTGCGCACCGGCCTCGCCGTCGACTGGGACCTGGCCGACCTGGACCCGCAGGCCGCCCGCGACAGCTTCCCCGACTACCTGCCCGCGCCGCAGGCCGCCATCCGTCTGTGCCGCATCGGTGACGGCGGCCGGGTGGAGGTCGCCGCCCAAACCGAGCTGTCGGACCTGTCGCCGGACGCCGATCCGCGGGGACGACATCGCTTCGACCAGCCCGACGGACAGGCCGGCTTCCAGGCCGAGTTCGGACTGACCACCCCGGGCGGCGGCTGGGTGCTGCTGCTGCGCTCCAACCGCATCGCCCTGGGGGCCGACCAGCCGCCTGATCTGCGCCCGAGCGCCGATCGCGCCGGGGGCGCGCTATCGCCGGCGAGCGTAGCGGACGCTGCGCCCGCCGCGGCAGACCCGAGCCGTCCGTCCCCTGAGGTCCTGTCTCCCGTCGACCTCAACCGCCCCGAAGCCGCACCCGTACCCACGCCGACCGCCACCCCGACGACCTCCACCACGGCACCCGCCGGCCCCGCAGCCCGACCCGCGACCCAAGACGACCCAAGTCGCATCCATGCCGTCCGCTACCTCGCCGACGGCCGCATCCTGATCGGCAGCGGGCCGGACAGCAGCCCCCCGGTCGCGGCCGATCCCATCCAATCCGCCCAGCTCCGCCACGGCGCCGAGTCAGCGCAGCCCGCGCCGGCACCGCCACCAGGCCCCGACGCCGACCGACACCCCGCGGCCGATCCGACGGCCAACGCCACCCCGGACCATCGTCCCGACGACATCCCGACCCCCGGCAGCGGCCCCATCACCGATCTGCGCGACGCCGACGGCATCGGCCTCACCGCCGAGCTGATCGTCACCGGCCACGCCCCCCCCGGCACCCTCCTCGACCTCGGCGGCCACCCCTACCGCGTCGGCCCCGGCGGGCGCTTTAAGCTGCACATGCCGATACCCGAGCACGAGCGCATCCAGGCCCTCCTCCGCCAGCTACCCCGGCTACCCGTCGACGTTCGAGACTAGTAGTCCGCAATCAAGCTCGCTCTCCCCCGCAGTCCCCGCCAGCGGAGGCTCAGCGCAACCCAAGAAGGCCCCATGCAAGAACCCACCCAGCCCGCCGCGCCAGTGAACGACAGCCCCATCCCTAGCTGGCTCGACTTCGACACCCTGCCCTACGCCCATGGCACCCCGCCGGCACGCGCCAAGCTGCGCCAGACGCCGGCGGACTTTCAGGTCGACGAGCAGCTCGGCTTCGACGCCGACGGCGACGGCCCGCACTGGCTGCTGCGCGTGCGCAAGACCGACGCCAATACGGAATGGGTGGCCCGCCGGCTGGCCGCACTCGCCGAGGTACCGGGGCGCGACGTCGGCTACGCCGGGCTTAAGGATCGGCGTGCCGTCACCACCCAGTGGTTCTCGCTACCCGCGGAGCAGGCGGCGGGCAGGGATTCGACGGGGCCGGATTGGTCGGTGCTGAACGGCGACGGGATCGAGGTGATCGAGGTCCATCGCCACCGTCGCAAGCTGCGCCGCGGCGCCCTGGCCGGGAACGCGTTCCGGCTGCTGCTGCGCGATGTCACCGGCGACCCCGAGCAGATCGACGAGCGGATCGACCGCATCAACGCGCAGGGCGTGCCGAACTGGTTCGGCCCCCAGCGCTTCGGCCACCGCGCCGGGAATCTGCACCGGGCCATGGCCCTGTTTCGCGGCGAGCGCCTCCGCGGCAGTCGCCAGCAACGGGGGCTGTGGCTGTCGGCGGCGCGCAGTCAGCTATTCAACGAGGTACTCGCGCGACGGGTTCGCGACGGACGCTGGGACCGGTTGCTGCCGGGGGAACGGATGCAGCTGGCGGGCTCCAACTCGCACTTCCTCGCCGAGACCATCGACGAGGCCATCGCCGCGCGCCACGCCAGCGGCGACATCCTGCCCACCGGACCCCTGTTCGGCGCAGGCGAGTCGCTGAGCGCCGGTGCCGTCGCCGTGACCGAGGCCGCCGTCGCGGAAGATTTTGCCGACTGGATCGACGGCTTGGCCCGCGCCGGCATGCGCCAAGAGCGCCGGGCGCTGCGCCTGAACCCCGTCGACCTGAGCGGGGACCGGCCGGCGCCCGACCAGCTGCTGCTGCGCTTCGCGCTGCCGCCCGGGGCCTATGCCACCGCGCTGCTGCGCGAGCTGGCGCTCACCGACGAGGCGCCGGAGTCGTAGCCGGTCGGGGCCAGGAACTCCCGCATCATGTCGCCGATGTCGACGCGGGCACGCAACCGGCGGGCGAGCATGAAGGTACCGGCGAACTTGCGATGCAGGAATATCGTCTCCGGGTCCGGGATGCGGGTGAAGGCGTCGTCCATAAACATATCGCGCCCGCGGTTGAAGACCCGCTCGAACAACGTCGACTGACCGAAGTCGTAGGCGCCCTCGCCGCGCAGCATCTCGCCGGAGAGACGCACCAGCTCCACCAGGGCGGCGACCTTCTGCGGCGGGTCGTCGGCGCCGATGTAGCCGAGCGCGATGGACGCCTCGCGCAGCCCGTCCGCATCGTCGTTCAAGCCGGCCAGGCCCAGCTGCCGGTAGTGACCCACCAGCCGCGCCGAGACCGGCTGAGCGGCCCCGAAGTCGAGTAGCGTGATCCGCCGGCTGGCCGGATCGTAGAGGTAGTTGCCGAAGTTCGGGTCGGTCTGCACCAGACCGAAGTCGAACAGCTCGCGCAACACCAGCCGCAACAGGGCGCTGGCGACGTGGTCGCGCTCGGCGCGGCTGAAGTCGGTATCGGTCAAGCGGTCGATGGGCACGCCGTCGGCGAAGTCCATCGCCAGGATGCGGCTGGTGGACAGGTCGCGATGGACCCGGGGCACGCTCAGGTCCGGATCATCGCCGATCAGCGCACCGTAGGCCTCCAGGGCGTCGGCCTCGGCGCCGTAGTCGGCCTCTTGGTGAAGCTGGCGCCGGGCCTGCTCGAGCATCGGCTGGATCTCCAGGCCCTTGGGCACCATGCCCAGGTTGCGGCCGAGGAAGCCCAGGTTGTCGATGTCGCTGTCGATGCTCTCACGCACGCCGGGGAACTGGACCTTCAGCGCCAGGCGGCGGCCGTCGCGGGTCTCGGCGCGATGCACCTGACCGATGGAGGCGGCGGCGACGGGCGTGAACTCGAAGCGTCGGAAGTGCTGCTTCCAATCGCGGCCGTACTCCGCGTCCAACACCTTCGCCAGCTGTCCCAGCGGCATGGGCTGGGCGCGGTCGCGCAGCGTGGCCATGATCTCCGCCGCCTCCGGGGTAAAGACGTCGGAGCCGTCCATGGACATCAGCTGGCCCATCTTCATCACCGCGCCGCGCATGCGCGCGAGCCGGTCGGTGAAGCGGCGGGTGGCGGCCGGGCTGAGGCGGATGCGATTGCCCTCATCGCCGCGGGCGCGGGCCATATCGATCATGCCGCGGAGGCCGACGCCGGCGGCCAGGTCGGTGGTGGCGCGCCCGAGGTGCCAGAGCCGGCTGAGGCGTCGGCTCGGCACAGCCAGGCCGGGGGTCGCGGTATGTTCGGTCATTGTTCAGGTCCTCCGGGGACAACTACGGTGTTTGTTCACGCCTTGTTGCAAGTTTGATGCTTGCCGCATGGACAACAAGCCTATCCGCCAACAGCGCATCGCTCCATGACAATTCTTGACCGAAACAGTGTGAATAGACGCTGGACCTGCGGACCCGGACCCGGGTAACCGAATCAAGCGGCTTAGTCAAGGTTCAGAAACAAGTGGTGCAGACGCAACGACGAAATGGCCAATCAAAAGGTTCAGCGAGCGGGCGTCTGCGCCACTTGTTTCTGAACCGATCCTTACTGGCCATGCCGCCCCCATCGGCGAGACCCACGATTGGGATTGGTGAGCCCGGACCGGCTCGGTCTCAGCCTCGCCAAGATCTTCCGCCCGTCGGATTATCGTTGATCTGATCCCGGCAACGGGTGATAGTGTTCGGCTATCTTGCGCCCCGCCCTTGCAGCGGGATGTCGCGCACCGCCCGCCCCCGCCGAGACCCCTGATGGAAAACCGCCCACCCCCAGAATCGGAGGCCGCCGACAACGCCGTCGAGCCCCAAGCACATCCAGCCGACAGCAACGTCACGCCAGCCTCAGACCCCATCGATGCAACCGCCTCGGGGCCCCTGACGGACGCAGCCCCAGCCCCATCGTCCGACACGGCGACAGCCCCGGCCGAGCCCGTCCAAGACGCAGATGGCCCCGCTGCCGACGCAGCCGACGGGGCAACGGCGGCCGATGACGCCGCCGTCGCTCCAGCCGTCTCCGAGCCGCGGACGCCCGAAGCCCCGGCCACGGCGACGGCCCCGGCCGAGCCCGCCCGGGACGCAGACGGCCCTGCGGCCGATGACGCCCCCGCCGAGCCGGGCTTCGCCAGCCTCGACCTTGCCGCCCCGGTCGCCCGCGCCATCGCCGAGCTGGGCTACGAGACACCGACGCCGATCCAGCAGCGCTGCATCCCGCATCTGCTCGACGGCCAGGACCTGCTCGGTCAGGCCCAGACCGGCACCGGCAAGACCGCCGCCTTCGCCCTGCCGCTGCTCAGCCGCCTGCGGGCGGCGTCGCGCGATGACGGCGAGCGCCTGCCGCAGCTGCTGGCCCTAACCCCGACCCGCGAGCTCGCCCTGCAGGTGGCCGAGGCCTTCCAGAGCTACGGTCGCCACATCCCCGGCTTCCATGTGCTGCCGATCTACGGCGGCCAGAGCTACAGCCTGCAGAACAAGCAGCTGCGCCGGGTGCCCCAGGTCATCGTGGGCACCCCGGGGCGGGTCATGGATCACCTGCGCCGCGGCTCGCTGTCGCTGGCCGGGCTGGGCGCGCTGGTGCTCGACGAGGCCGACGAGATGCTGAAGATGGGCTTCGCCGATGAGGTGGACGCCATCTTCGAGCACTGCCCCGACAACGTGCAGGTCGCCCTGTTCTCGGCCACCATGCCCGACCCCATCCGTCGCGTCGCCCGCACCCGCATGCGCGACCCGGTGGAGGTCAAGATCAAGACCCGGGCAGCCACGGTCGATGCCATCGATCAGCGCCACTGCGTGGTCACCCGCTGGCACAAGCTCGACCTGCTGACGCGCATCCTGGAGATGGAGCCCTTCGACGGCATGCTCATCTTCGTGCGCACCAAGCACGGCAGCGACGAACTGGCCCACCGGCTCCAGGCCCACGGCTTCGCCGCCGAGCCGATCAACGGCGACCTGAGCCAGGATCAGCGCGAGCGCGCCGTCGGCCGCCTGCGCGACGGCAACCTCGACATCCTGGTGGCCACCGATGTGGCCGCCCGCGGGCTCGATGTCGAGCGCATCAGCCATGTGGTCAACTACGACATCCCCACCGACCCGTCGGCCTATGTGCACCGCATCGGCCGCACCGGGCGCGCCGGGCGCACCGGGCGCGCCATCCTGCTGGTGGAGCCGCGCGAGCGCGGCCTGCTGCGCGCCATCGAGCGCGTCACCGGCCAGCGCATCGCGCCCATGGAGCCGCCCTCGGCGGCGGACCTCAGCGCCTCGCGTATCGACCGCTTCGTCGAAGATCTTCGCCGCACCCTGGCCGAGCAGGACCTGGACTTCTTCTACCGCCTGATCGACCGCCTGTCCAAGGAACATGAACTGGACCTGATGGACATGACCGCGGCCCTGAGCTTCCAGCTGCAGCGAGAGCGCCCGCTGGAGGTGCCGGACGACCCACCGAAGCGCAAGCCGCGGCGCGAGGACGGCGACTTCTCCGCCCGCGACCAGCGTCCGCCGCGCCAGCGGGATCGGGATCGCGGGCGACCCGACGACGAGCGTCCGCACCGACCTCGGCGCGAGGACCGCGGCGGCGACGCCGACAAGCTGACCTACCGCATCGATGTCGGCCATCGCGACGGCGTCGGCGCCCGCGAGATCGTCGGCGCCATCGCCAACGAGGCCGGGCTCGACGGCAAGCACATCGGCCGCATCGACATCCGCGACGACCACAGCCTGGTCGACCTACCGGAGGTCCCCAAGGAGATCTTCCAGCACCTCAAGGGCGTGCGCGTCAACGGCCAGCCGATGCGCATCAGCCGCGCCAATCCCGAAGACCTCGCCGCCCCGCGCCGCCCCCCGCGCCGCGACGGCGGCGGCGGCGGCGGCTGGCGAGACAACGACCGGCGCCCACCGCGCAACGACGACGGCTTCCGCCGCGACCGCCCGCGCCCCGAGGGAGATGGCGGCCGTTACCGCGGGCGCGACAACGACCGCAACGGCGACCGCAACCGTGATCGCTACTCCGGCGCCGACCGCGGCCGAGATCGCCCGCAACGCAGCTTTGATCGGGACCGCCCCCGCGCCGACGACCGCGGCCGAGATCGCCCGCAACGCAGCTTTGATCGGGACCGCCCCGGCGCCGGCGACCGCGGCCGAGATCGCCCGCAACGCAGCTTTGATCGGGACCGCCCCGGCGCCGGCGACCGCGACCGGGATCGCCCCCAACGCAGCTTTGATCGGGACCGCCCCGGCGCCGACGACCGCGGCCGAGATCGCCCGCAACGCAGCTTTGATCGGGACCGCGACGACCGCGGACGCAGCCCCCAGCAGCGCCGCGACGATCGCTACACCTGGCGCAAGCCCGAAGACTAGCGCACCGACCCCGAGCTGCCGGGGCCGCGCCCGGCGGCCCGCAGATCGAGGTCGTAACAGGTGTCCTGCCCCATCGGGACGGCTTGGGAAGGGGCGCGCAGCGCCTCCGACAGCGCGTTCACCCGCGGCAGGGCCAGGCCCGGACGACCCTGGCCGATCACCACCGGCGCCACCGTGACCTGCAGCCGATCGACCAGATCGGCGACCACGAAGCCGGAGACGGTGACGCCGCCACCCTCGACAAACAAGCGCCGCAGGCCATGCCCGTGCAGCACGGACTTGAGTGCGCCTAGGTCCAGCCTATCGGCCGCACCGGTGATCGGGAGCACCCGCGCCCGACCGTGCTTCCCCCGCCCCCCCGCCTGCGCGCCGGCACAGCACAGCAGGGTCTCCGCGGCGCCGTCCTGAAAGACCTGGAAACGCTCCGCGAGTCGCCGCATCGGATCGATCACCACCCGCACCGGGCTCGGCCCGGGCACCAGACGGGTGGTCAAGCGGGGATCATCGTTGGCGACCGTCCCGGCGCCGACCACGACGGCGTCGGCCAGCGCCCGCATCCGATGCAGGTGGACGATATTCTCGGGTCCGGTGACGAAGCAGGCGTCGCCGTTGTGGGTGGCGATGCATCCGTCCAGGCTCTGGCCCAGGTGGGCGACGGTCCAGCCGGTGACAAGCGCCGGATTGAACAACGGCAGATACAATCGCAGCAGCGAGCCCATGGCCCCGCCTTGCCCACCGGCCAACGCGGGGCCGCAGCGCCAAGCGCCACTCGCCTCCTGAATCAGGACCGCCCGATGCTGCCGATCGGGCCTCAGTGGCACCAGAGACGCCGAGGCCAACCCAAAGGGCACCGCAGCGCTCGGCAGCGGTGCGGCGGCCGCACGCTGTCGTAGGGCGTCAAGCAACTCCCACGGCTCATCGGTTGCAGACTTTCCTGGCACCATGGCAGCCCGGCTAGCTGGAAACGCTTGCTTCAGACGGCGATCACGGCGCCGCCCCCAGCGTCGACAACGGCGTCGCCGCCATCTCGCCGACCAGGCGCGCAAGCTCGCTCGCCAGATGATCGAGCAGCTTGGCCCCGCGCTCGGCATCGGCGCCCGCGGCGTTGCCGCAGACACCGACTGGGGACAGATCCTGGGCCAACCAGCCGATGCCCACCGGGGCCTCGACCCCGAGCACTCGATTGCGCCGGGCCATCGCCGCCGGCAGCCCGGTGTCGGCGGGGGCATCGGTGAGATCGACCAGCTCCGGGGCCAGGTGCAGCATCAGCGCCGTCTCTATCTCTCCGCCATGCAGGCCGTGGGCGAGTTCTTCGGCCGTGAACAGACCGTCGGGCAGCCCCAGGTCGCTCCAGTGCGCCCGCGCCACCAGCATGTCCACCTCGGCGCGTAGGCGCAGGGCCACCAAGTCCACCAGCGCGGTCTGACCGCCGTGGCTGTTGAACAGCAGCAGCTTGCGCACGCCGGCAGCGGCGACGCCACGACCGACGTCGGTCCACAGCGCGAGCAAGGTCTCCGGGGACGCGTGCAGCGTGCCGGCGAAGGCGGCATGCTCCAGGCTTAGGCCCACCGTCAGCGGCGGCAGCACCAGCAGACGGGCCGGCGCCCCGATCCGATCCCGGGCGGCGGCGACGATGCCCTGATTGATCATTCCGTCGGTGCCGACGGGCAGATGCGGTCCATGGGCCTCGATCGCGCCCAGGGGCAGCAGCGCAATCGTCTGCTCAGGGTCCAGCCCGTCAAAGGCCGGGACCCGCAGCGCGGCCCAATCGACCGGTGGTGCCATCGTCGAGATCCGTGCGGCGGATCAGAGGATCGCCACCAGCTCCAGATCGAAGGTCAGGTCCTTGCCGGCGAGCGGGTGATTGCCGTCGACGGAGACCGATTCCGCGTCGAACGAGACCACGGTGAAACGCAGCGTCTGCCCGTCGGGCCCTTGGGCGTGCAGGGTCATCCCCTCGGCCAGCTCGATCTCCCCCGGGATCAGGTCGCGGGGGACGTGCTGGGTCATCTGCGGGTTGTGCTCGCCGTAGGCCTCGGCACAGGGGATGATGACCTGCTTGTTGTCGCCGACAGTCATGCCAAGGACGGCATTTTCAAAACCTGCGATCAGATTCCCCTCGCCGAGCTTGATCTCCAGCGGATCGCTGCCTCGACTGGAGTCGAACTCGGAGCCGTCGGCAAGGGTGCCGGTGTAGTGGACCTGAACGGTATCTCCGGACTTGGCTGCTGCGGATGCAGACATGGTTTGACCTCCGCGGTCGGTGTCGGTTTGGATGGCGCGGCGTGCCTTAACGAGTCGGCTATGTCGAGATCCGAGTGGGGGGATCGGGCCAATCGGGGCATGGCGATCAGCGGATCTCGACGGCGATCGGCTCGGATGGATGGGCACGGCGCGTGCAGATAGGTGATCGAAGACCGGCGGTGCCGGTCGGGGTGGGTTGGGTCTCGAAGCCCGGCGTGTATCTCTGGCTGGACCATAGACGAAGCAGGCCGCGGATGCAAATCAAGCGGTACCCGGGCATCCGCCCGGGGCTCGCCGTTGCGGGCGCTGTATGCGCACAGGCGGGACGAGACCACCATGAAAAAAGCCCGCCCCGCGTGCTTTTGCGGGGTGGGCTTTTTCCAGTCCGGCGGATCGTCCGCCGGATCAGGGCGGCGCGATGCCCGCAGGCCTAGAGCTCCAACTGCACGCGGAGCTTCTTCATCGCATTCTTCTCGATCTGGCGAATGCGCTCGGCGGACACCCCGAACTGCTGCGCCAGCTCGTGCAGGGTCTGCTTTTTCTCCTTCAGCCAGCGCTCGCGCAGGATGGTCTTGCTGCGCTCGTCGAGCCCTTCCAGGGCGGCCATCAGCCGCTCGCGCTGCCAGGTCTCGCTATCTTCGCGCTCAAGCTTGGCCGCCGGCTCCATCCGCACGTCCGGCAGGTAAGAGGACGGGGCCGACGGACCGTCGTCATCGTCGTCGTCATGGCCGTCGAAGGACATGTCGTGACTGGACAGCCGCATCTCCATCTCCAGGACGGTCTCGGGCTTGACGCCCAAGTCCCCGGCAACCGCATCGACCTCGGCCTTCGTGAACCAGCCCAGGCGCTTCTTGGAGCTGCGCAGGTTGAAGAACAACTTGCGCTGCGCCTTGGTGGTGGCAACCTTGACGATGCGCCAGTTGCGCAGGATGTATTCGTGAATTTCGGCACGGATCCAGTGCACCGCAAAGCTGACCAGGCGGACGCCGACCTCGGGATCAAAGCGGCGGACGGCCTTCATCAGGCCCACCGTACCCTCTTGGATCAGATCCGGCAGCGGCAGACCGTAGCCCATGTAGCCGCGGGCGATGCGGATCACAAAACGCAGATGCGACAGCACCAAGCGGCGCGCCGCCATCATGTCGTTGTTCTCGCGCAGCCGCACGGCCAACTGGCGTTCCTCGTCCACGGTCAAGACGGGAATCTGGTATGCGCTACTGATGTAAGCGTCGATGGTACCCGTGGACAGGTTGCCCACAGCTGCGATGTCGGTGGTCGTTGCGTGGCTCATGTCGTGATTCCCCAGTAAAATGCTCGGGATCTAGATTAGCACCCGATCGCGTCATTGACAATAGTGAATTCGGGGTTTTCGAGCAGGAAATGAACAGAAAGTTCCTGCGGCAAAACATGGACAGACCAAAAAAAATGGGGCGTTTATGCTAGACGCCGGTTTTATAAGGCATTTTTTTAGCGCGGAAGTTCCGCCGGCAGCGACGCCGATCGTGGCGTCGCCGATGACCGCTCGTCGGCTTAAAGATACCGCCTACTGCGAGTTCCGATCAAGCAGGCCCCACCCGACGCAGATGCCTCGACACCGCCAGCCAGCTACCGAGCACGCCCAACAACAGCGCCCCGCCGATGAGCAGCAGCGACGCCCGCGCCTCAAGACCGTCGACGTCGAAGCTGGTGTGGTAGAGCGCGGCGAGCCGATCCACCGGCGTCTGCATCAGCGCGACCAGGACCGCCACCAGGCACCAGGCGATGATGCCGCCGAGCAGCCCGTACCAGGCCCCGTTATAAAGGAACGGCCGGCGGATGAAGGCCCCCGTCGCACCCACCAGGTCCATGACCTCGATCTCGCCGCGGCGGTTCTCGATCTCAAGGCGGACGGTGTTCCCCACCACCAGCACCACGGCCAGCGCGAGCACGCCGCCGAGCAGCAGCACACCGTTGTGCAGCAGATCCAGGATCCCGTGGAAGCGCCGCGACCACTGGGTATCCAGCCGAGCGAAGTCGCTTTGCGGCAGCGCCTCCAGGGCCGCGGCCAGTCGCGTCAGCCCCGGCTCGTCGTTCGCCGGCAGGGTCGGGTCGATGGCCAGCACCACCGGCAGCGGATTCTCGCGCAGCTGTTCCAAGGCCCCGCCAAGCCCGCTGTAGGCGCGAAACTCGGCCAGCCCTTGGGCGCGCGAGATCACCGAGGCGGTGGCGATCTCCGGGCGGGCGCGCAGCCGCAGCGCCAGCTCGCTGGCCGTGGCCTCATCCACATCCGGGGCCAGGAACAGCGAAATGGCCGCGCTCTGCTGCCAGCCGCCACCAAGCAGGCGCAGGTTCTCGGTCAGCACATGCAGCGTCGCCGGCAAGGCCAGCGCAATGCCGATGGCCAGCACGGTCAGCAAGGTCGCCAACGGGGCGCGCAGCAGCTGGTCGATGGTGGTCACCGCCGACTCGAAGTGGTGCTCCAACCAGGCATCGAAGCGCCGCCCCGGGCTCAGGCCGGCACTGGATTGACGGCGCCGTTTTGCCATGCGTCCCTACCAGTTCCCCGAGTCGGCCACGAGCCGGCCCTGATGCAGGCGCAGGACCCGATACGGGAGATTGGCGATGAGCTCGAGATCGTGGGTCGCAATCAACAGGCTGACGCCGACCTCGTGGAAGCGCTCAAACAGGCCGAAGATCTCTCGCGAGAGTTCGGGATCGAGGTTTCCGGTGGGCTCGTCGGCCAGGATCACCGGCGGGCGCGCCACCACGGCCCGCGCGATGCCCACGCGCTGCTGCTCGCCGCTGGACAGGGTCATGGGCAGGACGCGCTCGTAGCGCAGCAGCCCGACCTGATCGAGGGCGGCGCGCACGCGCCGACCGGTCTCCTTGCGTCCCATGCCCATGGCCACCAGCGGCAGCGCAACGTTGTCGAACACCGAGCGGCGGGGCAACAGGCGATGCTCCTGAAAGATCATGCCCACCTGCCGGCGATGATAGGGCACCCACCACCGCGGCAGGCTGCCCAGATCGCGCCCATTGACGGACACTTGACCTCGGCTCGGCCGCTCGATCAGACCGATGAGGCGCAGCAGCGTGCTCTTGCCGGCACCGGAGTGGCCGGTCAGAAAGGCCATCTCACCCGGCTCCATCCGGAAACTGAGATCCTTCAGGGCATCGCCCCGATGCGGGTAGCGCTTGGTAACGTGCTCGAAGACAATCACGGGGGTCGCGGCGAGATGGGGCGCGCGTCAGGGCGCCAGCAGGGCGTCGACGAACTCGTCGGCGTCGAAATGGCGCAGGTCCTCGATCTGCTCGCCCACGCCGATGAAGCGGATCGGTACCTTGAGCTGATCGGCGATCGCGAACAGGAGGCCGCCCCTGGCGGTCCCGTCGAGCTTGGTGAGCGTGATCCCGGTCAGCGGGATCGCCTGGTGAAACTGCACGGCCTGATGCAGCGCGTTCTGGCCGGTGGTCGCATCCACCACGAGCATGACCTCATGGGGTGCCTCCGGATCGATCTTCTTCATCACCCGACCGATCTTCTTCAACTCCTCCATTAGATTGGTCTTGGTGTGCAACCGCCCGGCGGTGTCGGCGATCAGCA
The DNA here is from genome assembly GCA_942491465.1 of uncultured Gammaproteobacteria bacterium. Taxonomy (GTDB): domain Bacteria; phylum Pseudomonadota; class Gammaproteobacteria; order Chromatiales; family Chromatiaceae; genus CALOBA01. The sequence goes on along the minus strand of CALOBA010000032.1, from coordinate 49,688 downwards.
CATCGACGCCACGGGCGGTCGCCGCCTGCAGCGCATCGAAGATGACCGAGGCCGAGTCCGCATTGGCATGCTGGGCGATCACCGGCACGCCGTTGCGCTCGCCCCACACCTGGAGCTGCTCCACCGCGGCCGCGCGGAAGGTATCGCCGGCCGCCAGCATGACGCTGTTGCCCTCGTCCTGCAGCTGCTTCGCCAGCTTGCCGATGGTCGTGGTCTTGCCCACACCGTTGACACCGACCATCAGGATGACTTGGGGCCGGCCGGGTGCGGGCTGCGCCACCGGCCCCATGCTCTCGGCAAGCAGCTCGCGCAGCTGGCCGGCCATGACCTTCAGCAGCGCCCGCGGATCAGCCACCTCGCGCTTCTTGACCCGGTAGTGCAGCGCATCGATCACCCGGGTGGTGGCCGACACACCGACATCCGCCGTCAGCAGCAGGGTCTCCAGCTCCTCGAGCAGGTCGTCGTCGATGTCTTTTCGGGTCTGGATCAGATCCGCGACATCGGTGTTGAGGATCTCGCGAGTACGGGCCAGACGCTGCTGCAGCCCGACGAAGCGGGGCCGCTTGGGCGGCGCCTCGTGCTCCGGCCTCGTCGCCTGCTCCAGCGACGGCGCCGTTTGTGCCGGCTTGGATCTGACCGGGGCTTCCGAGATCTCCGGCCCACTTGCCACTTTATCTAAAGGTTCGGGGGAGGGCTGTTCCGGTCCGCTCTTGCGGTCTTTCTGCCGCCGGAATAGATCTCTTAACGGCCTGCGCTGTTCCGTCCGGTCATCATCGCCGAGCTGCGCCGGCACATCCGCAGCTTCGACCGAATCGGACCGTTCCGGAACCTCGGGTTGATCCCGCTTTTGTCGCTTCTTTCCAAATCCGAACATGCTCTGCTCTGCGCTGAGGCCGACGTCGAGTGTCCACGGCCGTGAGACTGGCACCACGCTCAACTGCGCGCTGTGCCGCTGGACAAAAATTGGCTCGCAATGCTAGCAGAGATCCAACGGAGCGTCTGCGCCAGCGTGCAGTTCGCCGTTGCAACCACCCTTCCGCGCCGCAACATTCGCCCAATCTAACTTTGGCTCGCATCAACGAGGCTGTTTTGTTTGCTCAGGAGAACGAATGCTTATCCATCGCCGATTACTGCAACGCGGACTGACATCTGCCCTTACACTGCTCACGCTGCTGACCGCAGTTGAAGTGACCGCAAACGCCGGCGTAGAGCAACGCACCCTCGATAACGGCCTCAAGGTGCTGGTAAAACCGGACCGACGTGCACCCATCGTCACCTCCCAGGTCTGGTACAAGGTCGGCTCCAGCTATGAATACGGCGGCATCACCGGGGTCTCGCACATTCTGGAGCACATGATGTTCAAGGGCACCGAGAACCTGGAGCCCGGCGAGTTCTCGCGCATCATCGCCGCCAACGGCGGCAACGAGAACGCCTTTACCGGTCGCGACTACACCGCCTACTTCCAAACCTTGGCCGCCGACCGGCTCGAGGTGTCCTTCGAGCTGGAGGCCGAGCGCATGCGCCGGCTGGCCCTGCCGGAAGACGAGTTCCTTAAAGAACTTGAAGTGGTCAAGGAGGAGCGCCGCCTGCGCACCGACGACGACCCGGAAACCACCACCTACGAGCGCTTCACGGCCGCCGCCTACGACGCCTCCCCCTACCAGATCCCGATCATCGGCTGGCCGTCGGATCTGGAGACCATGCAGGTGGACGACCTGCGCCGCTGGTACCGGCAGTGGTATGCCCCAAACAACGCCACCCTAGTGGTGGTGGGCGACGTGGAGCCGGAGGCGGTCTTTGCCTTGGCCGAGCGCCACTTCGGCCCCCTCCAGCCGGAAACGATCACACCCCCGAAACCCCGCGCCGAGCCGCCGCAGCGTGGCGAAAAGCGCTTGACCGTGGCTGCGCCGGCCAAGGAGCCCTACCTCATCATGGGCTGGAAGACGCCGGTGATCGCCCAAGGTGCCGACGCGCCCTGGGAGCCCTATGCACTGGAGATGCTGGCGTCGGTCCTCGACGGCGGCGACAGCGCCCGCTTCAGTCGCGAGCTGGTCCGCGCCCAGCGCATCGCGGCCTCCGCCGGCGCCGGCTACAGTGCCTTCGCCCGCCTGCCCGGGCTATTCCTTGTGGACGGCACGCCGGCCAAGGGCCGGGACATCCCGACCCTGGAGGCGGCGTTGATGCAGCAGATCGAGCGGGTACGCGACGAGCCGGTCAACGAGGACGAACTCGCCCGCATCCGCACCCAGCTGGTCGCGGCGAAGATCTACGAGCGTGATTCAATCTTTTCCCAGGCCCTGCAGCTGGGGAAGCTGGAGACCGTGGGCCTCGGCTGGGAGCTGGTCGACGCCTATGTCGAGCACCTCAAGGCCATTACCCCGGAGCAGGTTCAAGCCGTAGCGCGCAAGTACCTGATCCCGGAGACGCGCACCATCGCCATACTCGACCCCCAGCCCATCGGCGACGATACCCGTCGCGCCGCTGTCGGGGGCGCAGGAGGTCGCGGCCATGTCCACTGATACCGTCCGGCGCATCTCGGCGCACCCTCGCGCAAACGGCCACGCGCGCCTGGCGCTGGCGCTGCTGCTCATCGCCTTTGCCACGCCGGCGACGGCGACACCGAAGATCGAAACCTGGCAGACCGCCGAGGGTTCCAAGGTGCTGTTCTCCAGCGCGCCGGAGCTGCCCATGGTCGATATCCGCATCGCCTTCGACGCTGGCAGCGCCCGTGACGGCGATCGGCCCGGGCTCGCCGCACTCACCGGGGCGATGCTCGACCAAGGCGCCGGCGGGCTCGACGCCAATACCATCGCCGAGCGCGTTGCATCCGTCGGCGCCGAGCTCTCCTGCGGCATCGGTCGCGACATGGCCTCCGTGAGCCTGCGCAGCCTCACCGATCCCAAGGCCCTGGAACCGGCCCTCGACACCATGCTGCGGATGATCGCCGAGCCCACCTTCGACCAGGACGAGCTGGAACGCGTTCGCCGCAACACCCTGACCGGGCTTCGCTTGGCCGAGCAGGACCCCGGCAAGGTGGCCTCCAAGGCGTTTTACCGAGCGGTGTTCGGCGATCACCCCTATGCCTCGAACCCGAGCGGTACGGCAGAGTCGGTCGCGTCCATGCAGGCCGATGACCTGCGCGCCTTCCACCGGCGCTACTTCACCGCACCCAACGCCACCATCGCCATCGTCGGCGACGTGCCCCGCCCCCAGGCCGAGGCCATTGCCAGCCGCATCAGCGCCGCGCTCCCGGCTGGCGAGGCCGCGCAGCCGCTGCCGCCGGTAGCGGCGCTGACCGACGCCGCCGAGGTCCGCATCCCCTTCCCGTCCAGCCAGACCCACATCCTTGCCGGTCAGCCCGGCATGTATCGCGGCGACCCGGACTACTTCCAGCTTTATGTCGGCAACCACATCCTCGGCGGCGGCGGCCTGGTATCGCTGCTGACGGACGAGGTGCGCGAGCAGCGCGGCCTCTCCTACAGCGTCTACAGCTACTTCGCGCCGATGGCCCGATCCGGTCCGTTCACCCTCGGCCTGCAGACCAAGAACACGCAGGCGGACGAGGCCCTCGGGGTGCTGCTCGCCACCCTTGAGCGCTACGTCCGCGAAGGCCCGAGCGCCGACGAGCTCGACGCGGCGAAGAAGAACATCACCGGCGGCTTTCCCCTGCGTATCGCCAGCAACAGCAAGGTGGTCCAGTACCTGGCCGTGATCGGCTTCTACGACCTGCCGCTGGATTATCTGGATCGATTCACCGGCCGCATCGAGGCGATCAGCGCCGAACAGATCCGCGACGCCTTCCGCCGCCGCATCCATCCCGGGCAGCTGACGGTGGTCCGGGTCGGGGGCGGAGAGCCCAAGGGCGAGATCGCCACCGCCTCGGGTTCAGACCCCCGCGGCACCGCCCCGGCACTGGCGCCGCCGCAAAGCGCCGACGGCAGCCCGCCGCCGGCCCCGCTCCATGCCCCCGCCGCCGAGGGCGCCGGTGCGACGGCGCAATGAGCGCCAACCGGGGCTGCGCATCATCGGCGGTCGGCTGCGCGGACGCCGGCTGCCGGTGGCCGACCGCCCCGGGCTGCGCCCCACCGGCGACCGCATCCGCGAGACCCTGTTCAACTGGCTGGCCCCGAGCATTGCCGGCAGCCGCTGCCTGGACTGCTTCGCCGGCAGCGGTGCGCTGGGCTTCGAGGCCCTCTCGCGGGGCGCCGCCGAGGTCCTGCTCATGGAGCAAGACCCCCGCGTCGCCCGCCAACTCCAGCACAACGCCGAGCTGTTGCGGCAGGTCGACGATGGCGGCCCGCCCCTCGGCCGCATCGATGTCGTTACCGACGACACCCTGAGACGACTGGCCGAGGCGCCTCTGCGCCCGTTCGACATCGTCTTCCTCGACCCGCCGTTTCAGGCCGGCCTGCTGGCCGACACCTGCCGGCGGCTTGGGCAAGGAGGTTGGCTGGCACCGAATGCACGCGTCTACCTGGAGCTGGGCGCGGATCAGGCGCTCCCGGCACTGCCGCCGAGCTGGGAGTTGACCCGCGACAAACGCGCAGGGCAGGTGCGCTATGCGCTATGCGCATATTCCTCGTAAAGACGCTGGCGCATATCCCTCATAAAGACTATTGACGCATATCCCCGCTCATCCGGCGCCACCTCTGGTATCCTGCGCGCCATCCGTCAACCCCCGCCCACAAGGGACCCGCGTGCGCAGCGTCGTCTATCCCGGCACCTTCGATCCCATCACCAACGGCCACAGCGACCTGATCGCCCGCGCCTCCCGGCTCTGCGATCGGGTGGTCGTGGCCGTGGCCCGGGATACAGGCAAGGCGCCGACCTTCGTCACCGAACGACGGGTCGCGCTGGCCCGCGAGGTCTGCGACGGCATGGCCAACGTGGAGGTCGTCGCCTTCTCCGGCCTGCTGGTGTCCTTTGCCCGCGAGCTTCAGGTGCATGTGATCATGCGCGGGCTGCGGGCGGTGTCGGATTTCGAGTACGAGTTCCAGCTAGCCGGCATGAACCGGCGCATGGCACCGGATATCGAGACCCTGTTTCTGACCCCCGCGGAGCAGTACGCCTACATCTCCTCGTCGCTGGTCAAGGAGATCGCCCGCCTCGGCGGCGACGTCTCCGCCTTTGTGGCGGCCCCGGTGCTTGCTGCATTGCAGGAACGGTTTGGATAAACTGCGCGCCGTCCCCAACGTCCGGCCAAAGCGCCTTCGGGAATCCTCGAAACGCCGATCCAGCGGAACCCGCAACGGCGGATTCAACCCCGTCAGGTAGGCCCGAGCGCCGCTGCCGGCGACCGGCATGCGACGCCGGGATACCACATCCGTACCCGCTGCCCGATTTCGATCCTGCAGCGGTTTCATCTTCCTCAACCCAAACGCCTAGGAGTATCACCATGGCCCTGATCATCACCGACGAATGCATCAACTGCGACGTTTGCGAGCCCGAATGCCCGAACGGCGCAATCTCCCAGGGTGACGAGATCTACGTCATCGAGCCCGACCTGTGCACCGAGTGCGTCGGCCACTACGAGGCCCAGCAATGTGTCGAGGTCTGCCCGGTCGACTGCATCATCAAGGACCCGGAACGCGACGAGTCCGAGGAGCAGCTGCGGGCCAAGTATGAGAAGATCACCGCCGAGGCCGAATGACCGCGGCGCGAGCGGCAGCTGTCCGTGGTCTGCGGTGACAAGTAGGTCCCGACCAGGCCGATGGCTCGGCTGGCTGCTGCTCGCGGCGCTGGGGATCGGGCAGCCGGCCCTTGCCGAGCCCCCTCCGGCAGCGGCGATTGCCAGCGCCCACCCGGCGGCCACGGCCGCCGGTCTGGACATTCTCAGCGCCGGCGGCAACGCCTTCGATGCCGCCGTCGCCGTCGCTGCGGCCCTGGCCGTGGTCGAGCCCCACGGCTCGGGTCTGGGCGGCGGCGGCTTCTGGCTGCTGCATCGCGCCGACGACGCGCGCACGCTGATGCTCGACGCCCGCGAACGGGCACCCCTGGCGGCCCGCCCCGACATGTACCTCGATGCCGACGGCGTCCCCATCCCCGGCGCCTCGCTGAACGGCCCGCTGGCCGCAGGCATCCCCGGCATCCCGGCGGCACTGGACCACCTGACAAACAACTACGGGCGACTGCCGCTGGAGCAATCGCTCGCACCGGCGATTGCCCTTGCCCGCGACGGCTTCGCCATCGATCCCGTCTATCGCCGCAAGGCCGCCATGCGGCTGGACGCGCTGCGCGCATCGCCAGCTGCCGCGCAGCAGTTCCTCGACCAAGGCGAGCCCCCGGCGCTCGGCAGCCGCCTGCGCCAGCCCGACCTGGCCGACACGCTGCAGCGGCTGGCCACCGATGGCCGCGACGGTTTCTATCAGGGTCCGGTTGCCCGGGCCCTGGTCGATGGCGTACGCGCCGCCGGCGGCATCTGGTCCGCCCAAGACCTGGCCGCCTATGCGGTCGTCGAGCGCGAACCGGTGACCGGCAGCTACCGCGGCTGGCGTGTGACCAGCGCATCACCGCCGTCATCCGGCGGCATCGCCCTGGTGCAGATGCTGCAGATCCTTGACAACTACGACCTGCCCGCGCTGCCCCCCGCCCAACGCATCCATCTGATGGTGGAGGCCATGCGCCGCGCCTACCGCGACCGTGCAGCCTACCTCGGCGACCCGGATCAGGTCCCGGTCCCCATGACCCGCCTGACTCACCCCTACTATGCCGCCGGCCTGGCCCGGGACATCGACCCGCAACGGGCGACGGCGAGCCGTCCGGCCACAACCCCCGATGCAAAAGGCGGCGACACGACCCACTTTTCGGTGCTCGACGCCGAAGGCAACCGCGTCGCTGCGACGCTGAGCATCAACCTGCCCTTCGGCGCCGGCTTCGTCCCCCCCGGTACCGGCGTGCTGCTGAATGACGAGATGGACGACTTCTCGATCCGGCCCGGCGTGCCCAATGCCTACGGGCTGATCGGCGGCACGGCAAACGCGATCGCCCCCGGCAAGCGTATGCTCTCATCCATGAGCCCGACCTTTGTCGAGTCCGATGCCGGCATCGCCATACTCGGCACGCCCGGCGGCAGCCGGATCATCACCATGGTCCTGCAGGCCATTGTCGCCATCACCGAAGGCGCCGACGACGAGACCGGCCCGGCGGACTGGGTTGCCGCCCCGCGCCTACACCACCAGTTTCTGCCCGACGAGATCTTCTTCGAGCCAGACGCGCTGGACGCGCCGACCCGCGCGGGCCTGCAACGGCTGGGACATCAGCTTCGCCGCAGCCCAAGGCGTTACGGCAATATGCAGCTGGTGTACTGGGATCGGCGCCACAACCGGATACAGGCCGCGAGCGATCCCCGAGGCATCGGTCGCGCCGAGGTGATTAAACCGGACTAATGATCGCTCTTCTTCTCGTGCGCTTCGACGTCACACCAAGACCCACAACCATCTGAGGACAACGACCATGAAGCACTTCCTCATCGCCCTGCTCGGCTTCGCTGTGATCGGCGCCGCCGTGCTGCCGGAAGACGCCGAGGCCCGACGCTTCGGCGGCGGGCGCAGCCTAGGCAAGCAGTACACCACACCGCGCCAGGCGACCCCGGCGCAAGCAACCCCGCAACGGGCCGATGCGGCCCAGTCCGGTCGGCAGGCGGCGCCGGGGGCTGCCGGCGCCCGCCCGAGCGGGGCCAGTCGCTGGCTCGGCCCGCTGGCCGGACTCGCCGCCGGCGGCCTGCTCGCATCGCTGTTCTTCGGCGATGCCTTCGACGGCTTTCAGATCATGGACTTCCTGATGATCATCGCCCTGGTGGTCGGCGGCATCTTCCTGTTCAAGATGCTGATGCGCCGCCGCGCCGGCGGCCCGACACCTGCCATGGCGGGTGCCGGCTATCAGCGCAGCATGCCCATGGGCGGTGGTGCCGAGGCCGGCGGTGGCCGTCCCATGGGCGGCGGCGCCATGCCCGCTGCCGGTGGTGCCGATGAGGCCCCCGTCTGGTTCGACGCGGCCGGCTTCAGCGAGGGCGCCAAGACCCACTTCATTCGCCTCCAGGCGGCCTGGGATCAGGCCGACTTCCGCGACATCCGCGAGTACACCGCGCCGCAGCTGTTCGCCGAGATCAAGCGCGAGCGCGAGGCCCTGGGGGATGCGCCGAACTACACCGAGGTGGTGCGGCTGAACGCCGAGCTGCTGTCGGTGCAGCGCGACAACGATCAGGTCGTGGCCAGCGTGCACTTCACCGGCCTGATCCGCGAAGAGGCCGATGGCGTCGCCAATCCCCTCGACGAGGTCTGGCATGTGGCCCATGCCTGGGACAAGGCCGACGGCGACTGGCTCATCGCCGGCATCCAGCAGTCGGATCAGCGCTGAGGCCCGGCTGCGGCGGCCGCGGGGACCCCGCGGCCGATCCGCTTGCCGGGATCAGACGCGAAACAGCGCGGCCCGATAATGCCTGAGTTCCGCGATGGACTCGCGCACATCCTCCAGCGCCAGGTGCTGACCGGACTTCTTGAAGCCGTCCAGCACCTTCGGCGCCCAGAGCTGGGCCAGGATCTTCAGCGAGCTCACGTCGAGGTTGCGGTAGTGCAGGAACGACTCCAGCCGAGGCATGCAGCGGGCCAAGAAGCGCCGGTCCTGGCAGATGCTGTTGCCGCACAACGGCGAGCGCCCGGCCACGCACCAGTGCTCCAGAAACGCCAGCGTCTCCCGCTCCGCCATCAGCTCGTCGTAGCCGCTGAGGCGGACGCGCTCCCGCAACCCGGATTGACCGTGCTGGCGCGTATTCCAATCGTCCATGGCCTCCAGCACATGGGCCGGCTGATGAATCGCGATCACCGGCCCCTCGGCCAGGATCTCCAGATGCGCGTCCGTGACAATGGTCGCGATCTCGATGATCTGGTCCCGGAACGGGTCGAGCCCGGTCATCTCAAGGTCCATCCAGATCAGGTTGTCTTCTTTCGCCATCGGTCTCCCTCGTCGTTGTTGCGTTACTATCGGGTTTTCGGCGGCGCAGCCCGGCGGCGGCCCCGATCTCGGCTTGTCCGGTACCCGATGGACGCCAGTGTACCCGACCAAACGGCGGACCCGACGCCCGCCACACCCGGTTTACTCTAACCCGATCTCTGACTACCCACCTCCCGGAGTGTTCAACATGCGTGCCCTGACCTTCCCCCTACTGTTGTCGGTCACCCTGTCGCCGGTCCTCGCCCTGGCCGCGGACGACGGCGCCGACCCGCAAGCCCTGATCGACCAGAACTGCATCTCCTGCCACGGCCCCGAGGTCTACACCCGGGCCGATCGGCGCATCCACTCGCTGCCGGCCCTGGGCAAACAGGTGCGGATGTGCGAGCAGAACCTGGGGCTGCGCTGGTTCGACGATCAGGTGGATGCCGTGAGCGCGTACCTGAATGACCAGTACTACCGCTTCTAGCGCAGGCGTGTCTCGGCGGATCGGCACAGGCCCGTCATCGACCGCGGCGCCGTCGCGCTGAGCCCGGCAGCATGACCCGTCGACGCCTGTCCCAACGCCAGATCGAGCGCATCGGCCACATCCAGGAGCGCCGCCGCCGCCGGCTGGAGGAGCGCACCCAGGTGGCGCTGGAGCAGCTCGATGAGGAGCGCATGGACGACGACCCGCTCGGCGCACCCCGCGCCGGGCGCGTGGTCGTCCGTCACGGTGCCAATCTGGCCGTCGAGGACGACGACGGCCGGGTCCATCACTGCCTGTGCCGCCAACACATCGGCCAGCCGGTCTGCGGCGACCTAGTCGTCTGGCAGCCCAGTGAAGACGGCAACGGCATCGTCACCGCCCTGCAGCCGCGCAAGACCCTGCTCAGTCGTCCGGGGTACAGCGGGCGTGATCGGCCGCTGGCCGCCAACATCAGCCTGCTGGTGGTGGTCATCGCGCCGCGCCCGGAGCCGAGCGGATATCTGATCGATCAATATCTGGTCGCCGGTCGGCTGATCGGCGTGCCGGTGCTGCTGCTTTGCAACAAGATGGACCTGCTCGACACCGATGCCGAGCGCGACCGCTTCCTCGCCGACCTCGCCCACTATCAGGCGATCGGCTACGCGCGGCTTGAGGTCAGCACCAAGCAGGCCCATACCCTGGACGTGCTGATCGACCGCCTGAGCACCGAGACGGCCATCCTCCTGGGCCAATCGGGGGTCGGCAAGTCGTCGCTGATCAAGGCGCTGCTCCCCGATCGCGAGGTGCAGATCGGGCGGCTGTCCCAGGCCTCCGGCCTGGGTCGGCACACCACCTCGGCGGCCACCTGCTATCGGCTCCCCGGCGGCGGCAGCCTGATCGACTCCCCCGGGGTGCGCAGTTTCCGCCTCGGCCCGATCAGCCGCCGCGACCTGGAACACGGCTTCCGCGAGATCGCGCCGTTCATGGCACGCTGCCGCTTCGCCAACTGCCGCCACGATCAGGAGCCCGGCTGCGCCGTGCGCAAGGCCGTCGCCGCCGGCGAGATCGACCCCCGCCGGCTCGCCAACTTCCAGCACCTGGCGGCGCAGCTGGGGGGCGCTGAATGAGCGCACTTGCGTCTTTGCGCCAGCGGGGATGCAGATAGACGGCAACGCAAACCACCGGGAGACAACAATGGCCTACTGGCTGATGAAATCTGAGCCCGACGCCTTCGGCATCGACGATCTGGCCGCCCGTGCGGGCGGGATCGAGCCCTGGGACGGCGTGCGCAACTACCAGGCGCGCAACATGATGCGCGATGAGATGAAGGTGGGCGATCAGGTCTTCTTCTACCACTCCAACTGCAAGCAGCCCGGCATCGTCGGCCTGGCCGAGGTGGTCCGCGAGGGCTACCCGGACCACACCGCCTTCGACCCGCAGGCCAAGTACCACGACCCGAAGAGCGACCCGGACAACCCGCGCTGGTTCATGGTCGACCTGCGCTATATCCGCCACCTCAAGCGCAACATCACGCTGACCGAGCTCAAGGCCCTTGCCGACGGGCCGCTGGCGGACTTCCCGCTGGTACGCCGCGGCAACCGGCTGTCGATCATGCCGGTGGAACCGGACCAGTGGGCGCTGATCCTCGCGCTGGAATCGGAGCCCGCAGCCGACTGATGAGCCGCACACTCCCCAGCACAGACCGCCTCCCCCATGCCCTGTACCGCGCCGGGCAGGTCCGTGCGCTCGACCGTGCCGCCATCGACGGCCAAGGCATCCCCGGCGCCGAGCTGATGGCGCGCGCCGGGGCCGCCGCCTTCGCGCTGCTCAAGGCGCGCTGGCCGGCGGCGGGCCGCGTGCTGGTGCTGGTCGGCACCGGCAACAACGGCGGCGACGGCTACGTCATCGCCCGGCTGGCGTTGGATGCGGGCCTGTCGGTGCAGGTGCTCCAGCTCGGGGACCGGGGCAAGCTCGGCGGCGATGCCCGCGCCGCCGCCGACGCCTACTCGGCTGCCGGCGGTCGCGCCGAGCCCTTCCGTAAGCTGCCGGCGGACGCCGAACTGATCGTCGACGCCCTGCTCGGCACCGGTCTGGAGCGCCCGGTCACCGCCGACTGGGCCGAGGCCATCGCCCAAGTCAATCGGCACCCCGCCCCGGTGCTGGCGGTGGACATCCCCTCCGGACTGCACGCCGACACCGGTCGCGTGCTCGGCATCGCCGTCGAGGCCGACGCCACCATCAGCTTCATCGGCCTGAAGCAGGGCATGTTTACCGGTCGCGGACGGGATCATTGCGGCGACATCCGCTTCGACGGCCTGCGGGTACCGGCGGCCATCTACGCCAGCGAGATCCTGGCCGCCCGGCGCGCCGACTGGCCCAAGGCGCAGGGACTGCTGCCGCAACGCCGCGCCAGCGCCCACAAGGGCGACTGCGGCCGGGTGCTGATCATCGGCGGCGCCCCTTCCATGACCGGGGCGGCGCGTCTGGCCGGCGAGGCGGCGCTGCGCACCGGCGCCGGGCTGGTGACCGTCGCGACGCATCCCCAGCACGCGGCGATGCTGAACCTGGCCCGACCGGAGCTGATGGTGCACGCCGTTGCCGACCCCTCCGCACTCGACCCGGTGGTGGCCCAGGCCGATGTCGTCGCCATCGGACCCGGGCTCGGGCAAGGCGTCTGGGGCGCGACCCTATTCGGCGACCTGCTCGACCGCCCCCGATTGGCCGATCGGCCCATGGTCGTCGACGCCGACGCCCTCAACCTGCTGGCCCGTGCCCCCCGCCACCGCGACGCCTGGGTCCTGACCCCGCACCCCGGTGAGGCCGCCCGCCTACTCGGCACCGGGGTCGCCGAGATTGAGCAGGACCGCTTTGCCGCGGTCCGCGCCATCCAGCAGCGCTTCGGCGGCGTGGCCGTGCTCAAGGGCGCCGGCACACTGATCCAGGGGCCGGGCCACCGACCCCTCGCGGTCTGCAGCCAGGGCAATCCCGGCATGGCCAGCGGCGGCATGGGCGATGCACTCACCGGCATCATCGCCGCGCTGATCGGCCAAGGGCTGGACATCGAGGAGGCCGCCGAGGCCGGTGTCTGTCTGCATGCCGCCGCCGGCGACGCAGCCGCGGCGGCGGGCCAGCGAGGGCTGCTCGCCTCGGACCTGATCGAGGTCCTGCGCGAGACCTTATCCTGCTGTGATGCCGGGTAATTCTCCGCAAGCCTGAAGCCTGCGGCTTCATCGCGGGTCGCGATCGTTGCCGTTGTCGTTGCCGTTGTCGTTGCCGTTGCCGTTGCCGTTGTCGTTGCCGTTGTCGTTGCCGTTGCCGTTGTCGTTGTCGTTGCCGTTGCCGTTGTCGTTGTCGTTGTCGTTGTCGTTGTCGTTGATGCTCGATACCGATACCGATACCGATACCGATACCGATACCGATACCGATACCGATACCGATACCGACAGTTCGTCGGCAGTTTAGCCCCAAGAATCAACCACCAAGCGGCCCCACCGAGCTGTTTCCTTTGCGCTACAGGCAGTTAGAATCGCTTGAGGAACAAACCACAACTCGCGGTATTTTCTTGGAAAGTCTTAGGCACGAATGCTATGCTTTAGGGGTGTTTCCACAACAAAAACCCGAGGGGGTCACCGGCGCCGGAGGCATGCGATGAACAGAATCGTTGCCAAGCTCGTTCTCATTCTGCTGCCCGTGCTCGCGAATCCCGCGGCGGCGGGCCAGACCGATATCGACGGCGCGCGCATCTCCCGCGCCCCGGACCACACGCGCCTGGTGCTCGACACCGAAGGCCCGCTGCGCCACAGCGTCTTCGCCCTGGCCGACCCCGATCGTCTGGTCATCGATCTCAACGACGCCCGGCTGCGCGGCAAGATGGCCACCCCGCATGCCACCGATCCGTTGGTCGGGCGCATCCGCAGCGGCATCCGCAACGGTGACGACCTGCGCATCGTCCTCGACCTGAAGCGGCCGGCCCGCGCCAAGAGCTTCAACCTAAGCCCCCGCGACGGCCACGGCCACCGGCTGGTCATCGACCTGGAGCCGAAGACACCGATCAAGCAGGCGCCGCGCGCACCGGCAGCGTTGGTCGCCAAGGCCCAGGCCGACCCCGGGCTGTCGCTGTCGGTCCGCAGCAAGCAGCCCAGCCGGCGCAAGGTGCTGATCGCCATCGACGCCGGCCACGGCGGCAAGGACCCGGGCGCGGTGGGCGCCGGCGGCACCCGCGAGAAGGACATCACGCTGTCCATCTCCCGCAAGCTCGCCGCCAAGATCAACCGTCGCCGCGGCATGCACGCGCTGCTGATCCGCGACGGGGACTACTACGTGCACCTGCGCCGCCGCATCGAAAAGGCCCGCGAGCACCGCGCCGACCTGTTCGTCTCCATCCACGCCGACGCCTTCAAGGACCGCAGCGTGCGCGGCTCATCGGTGTTCACGCTCTCCCACGGCGGCGCCACCAGCGAGGCGGCGCGCTGGCTCGCGGCGCGGGAGAACGCCGCCGACCTGATCGGCGACGTCGACCTGCCCGAGCGCAACGAGACCCTGCGCAAGGTCCTGATCGACATGAGCCAGTCCGCGACCATGGAGCATAGCGGCATCGCCGCCGACAAGGTCCTGACCCAGCTGCGCACCCTGGGCAAGGTCCATCAGACGCGCATCCAAAAGGCCGGCTTCGCCGTGCTCAAGTCCCCGGACATCCCGTCCATGCTGGTGGAGACCGCCTTCATCTCCAACCCGCAGGAGGAAAAGCGCCTGCGCAGCGGCAAGTATCAGAACCAGATCGCCGACAAGATCCTGCGCGGCATCGCCGCCTATTTCGAGGAATACCCCCCACCCGGCACCCACTTCGCCCACCGCGGCGGCGGCAACGACCAAGGCAGCCCCACGTCCGGCAAGTATCGCATCGCCCCCGGCGACACCCTATCCGAGATCGCCCAGCACCACAGCGTGAGTATCTCCAGGCTGCGCAGCGCCAACAACCTGAGCGACGACCAGATCCGCGTCGGTCAGGTCCTGACCATCCCCGGCAGCTAATCACAGGACAGTCGCCGCGACGATCCTTAGAATCGCGCAAGGCAGTCGAAAGACTGTTGGCACGACTACAATCGTTTGCGGTATCGCTCACCCACCACACAACCAACCGGAAACCCGAGAGCCGAGAACACTCCTTGCACGCGAGCGCGATCCGCTCATCGCGGCCTCGGCCTGAGCGCGCTCGGCGCCCTGGCTCTGACCGCCGGCGCGATGCCCGTCCAGGCCGCCATCGTCTACAGCGGCATCATCAACCAAGCCGTCTCGTCCAGTAGCCCTTTCGATCTCGATATCGACAACGACAGCACCGCCGAATACCGCTTCAGCGCCGCAGGCGTGACTTCCGGGAGCTACTCCGTCTCGGTGGAGGGGCTGGAGGACGACACGAACTGGATTCGATTCAATCCCGGCGGTGACCCATCCAATCTGGCGCAGGATGCCCGGATTGACGCCAGCGGCAATTACACCACCACGGCGACCACTAGAACCATCACCTCGGACTTCAACAGCGGCCAATGGGAGGCCCCTTACCCCACCGATGGATTCATGGGCGTGCGCTTCGAGCTCGCCGGGAGTACCCACTACGGCTGGATCGAGATCACGACAAACAGTGCCTCCACGGCCGTGCTCAACAGCTGGGCCTATGAGTCGGTGGCCGATACCGCGATCAACGCCGGAGACACGGGTATTATCCCGCTGCCGAGCACGAGCGCCCTGATGCTCGGCGCCCTGGTGGCGGCGATGGCGGTCCGGCGGGGTCGTTCGCGCTGGTCGGCCCGCCGTCGCTGATGTCCTGACAGCGGATGCACATGCATCCCATACGCGGAGCCGCCCATTCCTTTAGCGCTGGGCGCCATTGCCCCGCTCTATGGACTCATGCCTCCTGAGCCGCTGGAGTTCGTCGTGTCGTCCATCGACACCCTGTGCAAGCCCGATGGCGGCACCCGGACCAGACCCAGGCACCGAGCGAACGGCTGACGCTCGGCTTGGGCCTCGGCGCCAGGATAAATGCTCTGTCCGCGGATCGCGCCGACGGCGACCTGCCGGCTGCTGCCCCTTCCCTGGATGACGGCCAGGACTGACAGCGCGCAAGCCGATAGGCTTCGGTGAGCTTTGATCAGCTGCTCGCGGATTTCGACGCCGACGTCCAGCGACTGGCAGGAGGAGACTGACGTGCCAAAGGCCATCATCGAGATCACCCAGCCCCATGCGTACCTCGCCGCGCGCGCGGCGGCTCGGTCCATGGACGCCGGAGAAACCGCCGGCAGCCGACCACCACCTCGGCTTCGAGACGGCCCGCACCTCTTCGGCGAGCTCACACCGGCACGCATGGCGCTGCTCGAAGCGCCCGCAGCAAACGGGGCCGACGTCCATCGCTGCGTTGGCGAAAGCTCGGGCGCAACACGCAACGTCCACGCCGATGTCACCAACTCATCGAGCACGACCTGATCCAGGACCCGGCCGGCAAGATCCTCGTGCCCTGGGACGGATCCAGATTCGCGTGAGCGGGAGCCGAGCGGGCGCGTAAGGGCGCCAGGGACCCCGGGGTTTCGAGCAGGTGGGCGCTCCCGGAACGACCGGGCGACGTTCGCTCATGACGCGCAGCCGGTATCCCGCCCTCGCGCAGCGAGCCCCGCACTTTCCGGCCGCTGGTTCGGCCCCATGCCGCGGGGGAGGACGAGGTGGAAACCCCAGGGCAAGCGGGCAGCTGGAGCTTCCCGAGCCTGGTTCGCCAAGCTGGAGGTTGGCAACCAGGCAAACACGCCATTTTGCGAGCCTACATCGGCGAGCTCCGCTGGGATCCACCACACCGGCCAGGTCTTCACTCTTGACTTGTGTAAAGGCACGAGTCAAGACCTGACCCCGAACCTCGACCCCGAACCCGAACCTCGGACCCCGAACCTCGAACCTGACCCCGAACCACCGAGCTATTCCGCCCCCAGCTCGCGCAGGACTTCGGGGTGCCGCTCCGCGATGCGCAGCAGGGTCTTGGCGGCACCGCTCGGCTGGCGCCGGCCCTGTTCCCAGTCTTGAAGGGTGCGTTTGGAGATGCCGTGGAGGCTTCGAAGCGCGCTGGGAGCGGCTTCCGCCGCGAGTCGTGCCCTGGTCACTGGGGATTCGACGATCTGGTCGTCGCGGATGACGGTCGCGCGCCCGAGTCGCCCGGCTGGAAGGTCATCAATCGCGTCCAACAGCTCCGCGTTCAAGTCGCGCTCCGCATCGCGTTGCGCAGTTCGTCTTCAGTCAATCTCGGCATGGTCGGCGATCTCTCTCAGGGTTTGAGGGTGTCGGCGGCGATGTCTCTCGTGCACTCTTCGCATACACCGTCAATAACCAAATGCGCCCTTTGACGTCCTGCACGTAAAGAGCACGCGCAGCCCACCACGTTGCCCATCCCGCGACATGACCAGCGTAGCTTGCGCACGCCGCCGGTCGCTGGGACCACGTCGCCGGCACTGGGGTTTGCAGCGAGGTAGGTCTGTAGCTGAGCAAGCTCGGCGTCGTCGAAATAGTCGGCGGCAGAGCGGGAGAACAGCGGCAGCTCTACGAAGGTATGCATGTGCGGATCATACGGCATTGCCGGACAGGCGCAAGGGTCCAACCCCTGGCTCCGGCTCAGCGATGGGGTCCAGTCTGCGTCGGGTGTGGGTCGGCGTCGTTGTCGGTCGGCGAGTGCATGACGAGCACGTGCTCGGCATCGTCGGCGGTCATGGCCGGCTCGCGGTCTTCGCGGACGGGTTGCGTGGTCTTGGCGAACTCACCCTTGGCACTTGCGACAGTGGTTTGCAATCAATGACTTTTTGTTGCCTCGGTCCACTCCGACGAGCTGGTCCACAGGGGTGGCATCGCCAGGCAGGTCGCATCGCGAGCGTTGACTGCGGCGGCGCGGCTGCGGCTGCCGCCGCGCTCGGAGGCGTTGGAGGATTCGCGGAGGGCGGGCGCAGCCAAGCTGCTGGATTGCAAGAGTTCTTGGGGTAGCACAAGATCTCGTTTGATTTGATGACGGTGCTTGGCCCACTGTGGCGGCACCCGCCAGGGCGTTCGATCAGGACTGCTCCCCAGCCAACTCCAAAGCACGAGCCACCACCGCATCACTAAGTCAAGTCAAACAATGTCAACGCAACCATAACGCCAATCTAAAGCACCACGACGGGCGTCTGAACCCTTTTCCATCCTAAGCCAAGCACCGCGGGCGCGGATACCTCGATGGCCTCCGCCACCGAGGCGGCTCCAGCCGCTCGCGCAGCGACGCCGATGCTGCCGGTCACTGGGATACCGCTGCGACGAGCGACGCGCGGGCCTGAGTCATCGAGCACGGCGGTGGAGCCGGCAGCTCGATGCGAGTGCGATGACCGCCGATCTCCAAGATCGCGTTCGCCGGCAAGCAGCGGGGAAATCTCGGAGCTTGGCGAGCGGATATCGATCCGGAGGTGCGCCGAACTAAGCCGTATCGTCAAGCGCGGCGCCGGCTTCCAGCTCGTGGACGACCTCTGCCGGCACAACGACAGACCCGTACAGACTCGGCAGGAGATTCAGGCCGCCCAAGCCGGCGACCAAGAGAACGGGGCTACCGTCGAGGGTGAACACCGCCGGCAGCCTCGCAGCGGCCAATCCTGCTCGAGCTCGTCCGGCCGATCTGGATCGCGGACACCCCGAGCCTCGCCAGCTCGCCCAAGAACGCGACTCGCGCCATGCCGACCAATCGGGCGGCCTGACCGAGGTCAGCTTGCCGGTCTCGAACAGCTTGGCGGCCATCGCCAGCCGCGCGGCTTGCTCGAATTCGGCGCGGGTCATGTGCAGGGCGTCGGGCAGGCTCTCGGGGTATTCCAGCGACAAGGTATGACTCATGGGTGAATCCTCCCAGCGGCGGGTCACATCAGTGCCGCTATGGTGACTGGATCAGCGGCGGGTCCCGATTATGCGAACAACCCGCGAGCCCCGTCTTATCCGCGACGGATAGGAAATCCAAGCCGGTGACTTGCCGTAGGCGCAGATCACCCATATCATGCGGCATGAACTCAGCGCTTACGGAGAACGTGATGTTAAAGATGGTTGGCAACAGTGGGCAGCTATCGCTCGGCAAGCAGTACGCCGGTCGCTACTTCGAGATCGAGACGCAGCCCGATGGCACGATACTGCTGAAGCCCATGCGGGTGATTCCCGAAGCCGATGCTTGGCTGTACGAGCCGGCCATGCGCGAACGGCTCGCGGAGGCGAATGCATGGATGGAGAAACACCTGCCTGAAGAGACCGATCTGGATGAGTTGGAGCGGCGCCTGACGGGAGAGACGTCCTAGTCTGAGATGCTTCGCGACCTGTTAGGCGATTGCCGGAAACTTTCATACCAGATGACGCAGGATTGACGTTCGCCTTCAAGGAGGGCTGGCGAGAGCATAGCGAGTTATGTGACCGCCAGCCCGACGCCGAAGGCGGGCGTCAAGACAAGTCAGATGGTATGAAAGTTGACAGAAATCGCCTTAGTGCTTGCCGTAGGCACCGTCGTGATCAGTGTGCAGGGCGATGAACCGCAGGTAGCAGCCGTCGCGTCGGACCACCGCGCGGCTTTGCCGTGACAACCTGATGGTGAAGTCGCCTTCGGAATCTTTGATCTTCTCCCAGTTCAGACCGTGATCCCGATAGACTGATCTCCAGTCCATCCCGCGCAACTTCCTGAACGTTTTCAAGACAGGTCGAAGGTTGCTCATTTCGAGCTTCAACAGGTCGTCCTGGAAAGGTGGGAAGTTGAGGTCCAGCAGAAGCTTTTCGTTTGCCACCTTCAGCGACCTCTCAGCGACCCGATACTGGTCCAAGCGCCCATTTTCTTGTCGTAGTACTCCCAGAACCGCCATCCATTGGTCGCCGTCGCTTGGCCGCTGGCGCCGGCAAGCTCCTTCGCTCGCACGCCGGCCGGAGATGGGTCGTCGTAGGTTTCACCGGCAAATTCGATACCGCTGACGGTTACCACGGCTTCGAAGCTCATCCTCTGCTTTCCCCTCGGCTTGTAAGAGGCTCTGAGCTTTCCAAAAGGAATCTGCACGCCCCGAGTACTACGAAAATACTCTGGAGTCTCAGAACCGCTGTCTGGGCGACGCGGCTGAGGCGGGTGCGAAGCGCCAGCATCGGTAACCGTTTGTTCCTTCACGTAGCCGCGTTGCTCCCAGTCGCCGAGGATTCGACGTAATACACTGCTTTCATCGTCAACAAGCGGCACTGCAAGACCTTGCAGGCGTTCCCACACGTCGCGGTCCAGCTCGACCTCAATCTTCTCTTTCATCTACTTTTCCCCCAACCCCAAGGTGCCCAAAGTCTTTTTACTCTAAAACTTTCTAAGTAAAATATCAAGGAGACAGATTGTTCTCGCTTCACCCTGCGCCGCAGCCTGCCGGTACCCGACGCCACGCTTGCCGACCTAGTCAAGGTTCAGAAACAAGTGGTGCGGACGCAACCACGAAATGGCCAATCAAAAGGTTCAGCGAGCGGGCGTCTGCGCCACTTGTTTCTGAACCGATCCTAAGACACGCGACCTGGGGCATCCTCATGCAGCGCCAGAATCCGCCCTCGGCATCCAGACCTTCTGCCAGGCGAGCGGTCGTCAGGTCATCGCGCTGCGGCAGCTTCCAGCCGCCGGCATGGGATGGCGTGACGCTCTGGTTCGAGTTCCCAGAGCGTGGCCCAGGTGGGCTTGGCGTTGGGGGAGCAGCGGATGCGCCGCGCTTTTCCACGGATAGGAAATTCAAGCCACCTTGAGCGTCCAGGTCGGCCCGAGACAGAAGGCTGGGGCGCTGACATCTGGACCGGACTGGCGCACGAAGCCGTAGACCATGCTCAAGCCGAGGCCGCTCCCTTGCCCGATGGCTTGGTGGTGAAGAACGGCTAGTGCTTTGCCGCGAAAATTCCGAGACCGCCCGCAGCTGTGGGAGCGATTTGCAATCGCGACCGCCGCGACGCGGAAGTCGCGACTGCAAGTCGCTCCCACAGCACCGAGTGGGCATGCCGGCGGTCTTGGGACTTCCGCAGCGGTGCACTAGCAGACGCGCGCGATGACCTCCGGCGGGATGCCTGCAAACGTGAGAGCGTTGCACCCAACTCCGCGGCGACCCGACCGGTCTTGACATAGCTTCGGGAAAACTCGGCGATCATGCCGTTATGGGTCTTGGGCCGCGGCACGCCGGCCCTTGCCAGCAAGGCCCAGGCAGCATAGTACACGGCATAGTAGGCGCGGTCGGACGCGGTCTCGGTATCGCCGCGCTCGCAGGCGGCGCGCGCGGCAGCAAGCGCACGACCAGCCTTTTCCAGCAAAGCCACGTCGGTCACAGTGCAATGCCCTCTGCCTGGACGGTTTGCAGCAGATCCAGGGCTCGATCTCGCGCGGGCCGGTCCGGAGACCCACCGAAGGCCCAGGGCTGGATCAGGATACCGGTTTCCAAGAAGACCCCATAGGCATCGCCCGCCATGTCCATCTGCGCCTCGATGGGATCAGCAACGGGATCGAGAAAAACGGCAAGATCCGCGTCGCTATCCGCCCGGGCGTCTCCCCGTGCACGGGAGCCGAACAACACCAGGCCACGCAGCCGCTCGCCATAGCGCCGCCGCAGGTGGGTGCGAAAGGCGCCGATGGCGCCTGCGGTGGCGCCATCCGGCAGGTGGGTCTCGGACATGACGAGCGCTCCCGCGGGGATTCGCGATCAACGTGGTGATGGCTCGAACGCTAGCGCACGGTCGGAACAGGAACAACCCCGGAGAACGGGGTCGAGCACAATTCGAGTATTTTGCGCTGGTGACGAGGCTCCCAGAGCTGAGGTCATATTCTAGGATCGGAGCATCATCCCCGTCAGCAGGACGATTTCCTCTCAATCGTTGAAGGCATCCCGATCCTCGCGCAGATAGACCGCGAAGGCCCGCTCCGGGAGACCGAACGCGCAGAGCAGGCGGGCGATGTTGTCCCGAATCTGGTTGGCGCTGAGGTTGGTCTCGGCAAAGACCCCGCGGCCCAATGCCGTTAAGTTAAGCCGTGGGAGCGGCTTCCAGCCGCGACGGGCGCCGCGCGAGCCGAGTCGCGGCTTGAAGCCGCTCCCACAAAGCGCTCCCATCGCTCGCTAACTCAATGGCATTGCCCCGCGACCGTAGTCCGATGGCGAACGCAGGTCTTGGGGCTGGCGCGAGAAGTACCTGTTGCCGCGGTTGCTGACGAAATCCGGATTGTCCGGCAAGGCATCGAACACCGCCGGCTTCAGCGTCGCCAAGTGCCGGCACAGGGTCTCGTAGACCTGCGACCAGGTGTTGGTGCCGTCGAAGGGCACGCCGTCGAGCGTGAACACCGCCGGGCGCTTGTAGCCGGTAGGATGCGGTGAGCGATAGCGAACCGCATCGGAGTCGAGCGATGCGGTTCGGTACCCAACCGCATCCTACGCGCTGGGGCGGCCCGGAACTCGACAGGGCGCCAGAGCCCAGTGAACATGAATTCGGATGCGGGGACGAAGGGCCGAAAAGCCTACGGGGCATCCACTCTCTGCGCTCCCCGCGTCGGCCCAGCCGACCGCCCGCTCAACGCACATCGGGAAACGCATCCATCGGCTGATGCGCCCAGCGGTCCGTGCCCGCCACCGGCGCGTGCCAGCCGAGCCAGCGCTTGGCGCCGGGGCTGTAGTCGGTCCAGTACCGGTCTTCCGGGTCATCCGGATTGACCTTCCAAACGACCCAGTCGTCGTCCGGTAGGGCCTCCATGGCGAGGTCGCAGACCGGTTTGGCCGGTAGACGCGACATGTCCCAGCGGCGGATGATGCCATCGTCGCCGGCCGAGAAGAGCCAGCGTCCGTTGGGATGGACCGCCAGCGAATTGACTGACCCTTCGTGGCCATGCAGTCTATGCAACTCTTTGCCGGTGTGTCGGTTGCGGACCAGGATGCCTTCGGAACCGCCGGGGGCGGCGAGCCAGGTTGCATCACGTGATGGGGCGATTCCGGAAAGGGGAGCCTTGGCGGGCAGCAACCGCATTTCTCGTAGGATATGAAACGGAATACTGAGAATCCGGCCAAGCGGCCTGATCCATGACTGTAAAAAACTGTCGTACAGCGGCCCCGTCATCCGCTGATGAAAAGACCTCCAGATGCAAAGATCCTCATACAGAAATCCGGACGCCAGAGGTCGGTGTATGGCAGCGTGGAGCCAACAGTAAAAGTCTCTACTTATACCCCCAGCATCGAAAATGCTGTCGGTGGATTCCCGCTTACCGCTGAGATAATTGAACAAATGGAGGTAGCGATTATCGTCGTGGGCGACAACCAAATGCTGGCAGTCCTGCGTGCAAGCGAGCCTTACCTCGCGTCCGGCGTTGTGCATTCGGGTGAACTCGATCGTTTGCCGCTGGTGTCCGCTCGGCATATCCAAGACGGCAATTTGGCCGGTCCCTCGATGCACTGTTGCCAGCCAAGAACCTTCTCTTGGCGCAGCCATGGCGACGACTCCACCGACGTTGCGCGCGCCTGACCACCCCGCAATCGATTTAATCAATCGACCAGTAGCAGGCTCCCATAAGTGGACAGCACCCGAGTCTCCTCCCGCGGCCAACCAATTCCCGTCTGCGGCCATCTCTAACACTTTTAGCCTGCGCTGATGGGCAGGCATAAGGTGACGGTGACGCGTGTTCCCCGTTTCGACATCGAAAAGCGCAACCGAGCCATCCTCAAACGCGCCTGCCAGCGCTCTCCCGTCCGGGGATGCGGAGCCCGCTGTCGGATAGCCATTATCGCTGTTGCCGGGAAAGCTGCGCATCAGCTGCCCCGATGCTGTATCAAAAATCTCGATACTGCCCGACAAGCATGCAATCCAATGCCCGTTTGGTGCTGCGGTAATAGGACGAGGATACTCTCTTGACGGAAACTTCTTCTGCCATAGCAGCTCCGGATAGTCTGACAGCCCCCATAGCTCTAAGGAAGTGCCTTCGCGATCCTTTCTGGCACTCGCAACCGCAAAGCGGCGTTGGCCAACACGGGTCCCGGCATACTGATACTTAACCGCAGAGGTGCCTTCAAAGCGGGGGCTTGGCGCAGAACGCGGCCCGTCAACAAGCCAGAAATCGAGGTGAAACGCTTCGCGGGAGACAAGCCATCGTCCATCGCCGGAAGCGATCAGCTCATGAAACATAACGTCTCTCCCTGAAGTCAGTTCTTTCAGGCGGCGCCCGTTGCGCATATCGCGAATGGCGATCCTACCTTTGTTCTCTCTCGAAGCAACCCATCTACGGTTAGGATCAGCCGCATTACCGGACGATGCCCAATACTCTCGGCAGCTGATTTCCACCCAGGTCGTCCGATTCCACAGCTCTCCTGAAGAATCAATGGCAAGCGGACATAGATCATCGGAGGGCTCGGTATCGGGGGTGGCCAGTAAACGGCCCGTCGCGGTATCCCAGAACCACGACCTATTGCCCCCCGATTTGGCTGCGATCCAGCTCCCGTCCTGCGCCACCGCCAGGCTGGTCTTGTCTCGTGAGCAGTCACGACCTCCCCAAAGCTGGAGCATCGGGCGACCGGTTTGCGGATCCCATAGATAGACCTCGCCGTGCTTGCCATCGGTAGCGAACCAACGACCATGCGGGTCCCAAATGATGGCGCTTACCTCGCTATGCCCCGTCAATGCCTGTCGGCGAATCCGTGGTGATGCGCTGAGCTGAGATTGGCCTGATGAACGTCCTTGATCACGCGATTCCGGCCTGACGGAACGGCTGGAGCCCTGCTCGGTATCACCGCCGGATCCACCCCACCAATCCCCGTCGTCCCGCGGCTTGAGCGACTGGTATTGCACGATCACCCCGGACAAGCCGAGCACCAACCAGCCCACGAGCGTCGCCGCGAGCAGGCTCGGATCGCCCTCCATCAACGCAAACAGCGCCGCTGGCCCGACACCGCCGAACGCGAAGTAGGCGATGCCGCCAACGGCCAGGCCAGCGCCGCCGAAGGCGGTGCCGGCGACGATGATCCACTTGTCGTAGACCAGCGCCAGGACGCCGGTGACGATGGGGATGATCAGCAACACGGCGGGCTCGATCTGCCCGTCGGTGATGAGGTACAGCGCTACGTCGATGACGGCGCCGAGCAATAGGCCGATGGCGAAGACCTTGACGTTGTACAGGGCCAGTACGATGCTCGCGCCGATGGGGCCGCCGGCGAAGATGCCGGCCAGCACGGCAACCCACATCTGTTGCGAGAGCAGGTAGGCAATGGCGCCGAGGACGACCGCGCCGGCGATGTAGCCGGGGACGGCGAGGATGAAGCGCCGAATGCGGAAGCCGGCGAAGCAGTAGACGAGGCCGAGCATGACGGCGAGCCCGGCGAGCAGGTTGAAGAGACCTTGCGGAGATTCCATGACGGCTCCCTGGTTGCGTAGGTTGGCGACGGGTTGGCACGCACGCGACGGCTCGCGTCGGTGTCCTAGCATCGACCGGGGGATTATAGTCGCGTGCCTTCTGGCGGTTGGTGGCAAGGACGTCGGTTTCACCGCACCCAGTGGATGCCGGGCGTCCACGCACTCATGAGGGGAACTGGTAGGGCGGATGCCCAATCGGGCGATCCGCCACCACGTCACTGCCGGAAACCGGGATCGCGCTCCACCCTAGGCTTGGGTCAATCCCCGAATGCTCCAGTTGACCGGTGCGTCAACGTCGGCTGGCCAGACGGTTCGCCCCGGACCTCAATGCAACACCGCATCCACGGACTCGGCGACGAGGATGCGGTCGAGCCATTCCAACAGGGTCTCGCTGTCGGCGGCGAGCACCTGCTCGCGCACGGACTCGCTCGGCGGGCCGAATTTGCGCTCGATCAGGCGCAGCACGGCGGTTGCCTCGCCTTGGCGTTGGCCCTGCTCGATGTAACGGTCGATAAAGGTTTGCATGATCGGATCTCCATTGGATGTCTGTTGCAGCAGTGCGCGGACGGTGGGCTCGTCGACCCGCTGGGTGCCTTGGACGAAGTAGCGCAGCAGGGATTCCAGCACTTCGACCGCGGTGTCTCGGTCTTCGATCTGTTCGATCAGCGCCAACAGCTCGCGCAGCCGCTCGACGGGCTGGGCGTCGAAGACCCAACGCATGGCGAGCTGGACGAGACGTGTCAGCACTCGACCCTTGATCTCGGCATCGCTCGGGCCTGACAGGTCCACCAACTGGTAGCCGAAGCTCGGCACGTACGGCTTCATCGACTCCGGCAGCGGCTTGACCAGCCCCTGGAAGTCCGTCGGAGCCGTCCACGGTCGGTCGCCATGATAGATCACCAGCGGATAGACCGGCGGCAGGTGCCGGGACTTCGCGTGCTGCTTGCGGTGTTGGTCGCCTTCGGCTGCGATGTAGCGCATGAGCTGGAGCGCCGTCCAGTGCTCGGCCCAGCTCTTGTGCTCGAACAGCAGGTAGACCGTCAATGCCTCGCCCCCGTAGCCGACCCGATAGACCAGATCGGAGTACGCCGAGCGCAGGTCGGCGGAGACGTAGCTGTCTTTGCTGATCTCCAGCGTCGTCAGGTCAAGCTCGGTGAGCACTGCCGCCGGGAGCTGACAGCGCAGGAAGTCGCAGGCGACCTCGCGGCGGGTGAAGCTCTCGCGGAAGAAGGTGTCGTGGGGTGAGGGGATGTTGTCCATGGGCTCTGAGCATAGGGTGGTGACGGCTCGGCGACCATCAGGTCAATCGGCGCATGGCCAACCTGCATGGTCGCGGGGTCTGACATTGGATGCTCGTTGACGATGATCACCCGCGGCTGCCTCCACGGCGGCAAGATCCTGCGCCAGCTCGTCCGCCTCGACCTGGATGGCCGACACGCCGAGCCTTCCCAGCTCGCTCAGAAACGCGACCCGCGCCATGCCGACCAGCCGCGCGGCTTGTCCGGACGTCAGCTTGCCGGTCTCGAACAGCTTGGCGGCCATCGCCAGCCGTGCCTCTTGCTCGAATTCGGCGCGGCTCATGTGCAGGGCGTCGGGCAGGTTCTCGAGATACTCCAGCGATAGGGTGTGACTCATTGGTGATGCTCTCGGCAGCGGGTGTCGCTTCGGTCGCTATGCTGAACGGATCAGCGGCATCGTAGCAAACGATCATAGCTTGTCGGCGCAGGCTCGGACGCTGAGAGAGACGCCCTCAGCTGCCTTGAGCTGAGCGATGACTGCGAGCAGGTTGTCGAGACGCGGGTTGCCCTCGGCGCTCAGCATGCGCATCAGGCTCTTGGGGCTCTTGTGCAACTGCGCGCCGAGGGCTTCGAAGCCGACGGTGGCGTTGACGTAGTCGCGCAGTAGCAGCTTGCCGGTGTCCAGGTCGTTGTTGACGAATGCGTCGAGGGCCTCTTCCAGCAGTGCGACGCGGAAGGCCGCGTCGGTCTGGGCGCGGGCCTTGACGGTGTCTTTGAAGGCTTTCGCTAGGGGCATGGCTCGGCGGTCCGATGGTCGATTCGGTTGCGCAGGCTCAGCGTCCGGCGGCCTGCGCCAACTGCTCCGCCGCCCATTGGTCCGGCGCCTTCCCGGCTGCGGTTGCCGCGGCCAGTATGGCGCCGTGGGTTTCCGGGTCGAGGTGCAGCGTGATATCGCCGGTCGGCGGTGGCTCCGGGGTGCGGCCCGTATGCGCGCAATCGGCCAGATAGAAGTCGATCGCGTTGTGGAAGTCGTCGGTGAGTGCCTGCAGCGTTTCGCCCTCGAAGGTGATGCGATCGGTCATGCCGAGGACCTTGCCCCAGTAGATGTGGTCCCGCTCATCGCACTCGATGGTGGCGACGTAGCCCTTGTAGGTGAGTGTTCTTGCTGTCATGGCTGGATACCCTGTTCAGAAAACCAAGCCCTAATCTGTTCGATCTGGTACTTCTTCGCCTCTTTGCCAGGATAGGGACGGTGGGCGTGCTTCACCGAATCGTTGATCTGCATCGCGACACGGGAGCCGGCACCTTCGCGCACATCCCCGCCAAGAGCCCGGACCAATGCTTCGATATCGGAGAACTTCACTGATCCGGAGGTGGGTCGAGAGAATATAGCCCGCAGCGTTCTGCGGTGTCTGGCGTTCATCGGGCGTGTCACAGGTCATTTCGTCGGGCCGTGTTCCCTGTCCGGGCGCTGGTGCAGCTTTGCGACGCCATCGGCCAGGCTCGCGCCAAGCTCAAGGTCTTCTCGCGCGGTCTCGTCGTCGATGATGAAACCGTGGCCGAAGTGTTCCTTGAGCCGGTAGTGAAATTCTTCGTAGCCGAGGCAGGCCTTGGCCGCGGCGGCGCCGAAGCTGACCTTTCCCGCGTGGTAGAGACCGGCGGCCAGGAAGAAGTCGCCGGCGCCGGCACCGAGGGGCTCCAGGACCGGTTCGAAGTCGGGGTTGAGCTCCAGTGTCGCCATGGTCGGGTTCCGGTTGGTCGGCGGGGTGGTCGGGTTGTCGGTTCGCTCAGGAGGCCGCCGCGTTGTTTCAGGGCTCGACGCCGTGCAAGCGCTGCCAGTTGGTCAGCGTGGTCGGGTTGCCGAAGCCGAGCAGTTTGGCGGCGCGGGTCTTGTTGCCGCCGGTGTGCTGCATGGCCTGCTCCAGGTAGTGTCGCGCAACCTGGTCGATGATGCCATTGAGGTCAATGCCTTGACGGATGTCTTGGCCCAGAACCGGGTCTTGGCCCGGTTGGGCGCTGGGGGCTGGCAGCAGAGCGTCGCGAGCGTCGTCGGTGTCGATGATGTCGCCCGGGGTCCAGACGGCGGCGCGGCGCAGGGTGTTCAGCAGTTCGCGGATGTTGCCGGGCCAGGGGTGGTCGAGCAGGAGCTTGCTTGCGGTAACGGAGAGTTTCTTTGGCTGGTAGTCGGGCTCGGTGGTGCTTTCTTGGTTGACCTGGTCGAGCAGCCGGTCGATGAGCAGCGCGGCGTCGCCATCGCGCTCGCGCAGCGGCGGCAGGGAGATGACGGCGACGGCGAGGCGGTAGAACAGGTCTTCGCGGAAACGGCCTTCGGTGACCTCTTGGGTCAGGCTGCGGTTGGTGGCGGCGATGATCCGCACGTCGACGCGGGTCGTCCGGGTGGCGCCGACGCGGGTGATCTCGCCTTCCTGGAGCGCGCGCAGGAAGCGGACCTGGGCGGGCTTGGGCAGCTCGCCGACCTCGTCCAGAAACAGCGTGCCGGTGTCGGCGGCCTCGAAGACGCCCTGGCGCGCGTTGGCGGCGCCGGTGAAGGCGCCTTTTTCGTGGCCGAACAGCTCGGACTCGATCAGCTCCGGGGCGATGGCGCCGCAGTTGACGGTGATCATCGGGCACGTCGCGCCGGGGGCTGGCCTGGTGGATGGCGCGGGCGAGCAGTTCCTTGCCGGTGCCGGACTCGCCCTCGATCAGGACCGGGATGGAGCGCAGCGCGACGCGGCGGGCGCGGGCGACGACGCGCTGCATGACGGGGCTCTGGTGGATGATGGCGTCGAAGGCCGGCGCGGCGGGCGGCAGGCCGGTGGTGAGTCGGGTCAGCTCGGCGTCCGGGCGGCGCAGCAGGTCCGGGATGAAGTCGGCGGCGATCTGGAACGGCACCGAGGCCGTGCGCACGCCGTGCTTGATGGACGACTCGATCAGCTCCGCCGGGAAGCGGGTCTTGGCGAGGATGATCCAGACCGCGGCCATGGCCGGGGTGCCGGGGCTCAAGTGAAAGGTCAGCCGGTCGGTGTCGATGCCGTCCTGTGCGCTGACCTGCTGCGCCAGATCCCGGGCATGGCGGTAGATCGCCTCGAAGTCCGTCGGGCCGGGCAGCGTGACCGGGTGCGGGTGGATCTGCGCGTCGGTCCGGGCGCGCAGCCAGTCCAGATAGGGCTCGACCTCGGCGGCCGGGTAGTCGCAGAGCAGCTCCAGGCGCGCAAACCGGCCGGTGGCCAGGGCCTGGGCGATGGGGCCGGTGCCGACTTGGGCCTGTTCGTCGACGGCGCGCAGGTCGGTGCGGCCGAGCCAGCAGAGGAGGATGCGGTTCATGGCTGCATATTAGACGGATCGGACATCCAAGCCACCCCGAGCGTCCAGCTTGGCCGGCGGTTCGATGACCTGCCGATGTTCCCCCGAGGTGAACAGCACGGCGCGGCGTGGCCGTCGCGCCAGCGCCTCCCGAGCCAAGGCGACGCCGTCCCAGGGTGGCGGCATGACCACGTCCGTGTAGAGCAGGCGGATGGCGGGCTCGCGCTCCAGGGCATCCAGCGCGGCGACACCGTTGTTCGCCTGCATGATCCGGTAGCCGAGGCCGGCGAGCTGGTCGGCGGCGGTGGCGAGCAGGTCCGGGTCGTCATCGACGACCAGGATCGTCTCCCCGTCACCCCGCGGCAGCGATGCCAAGTCGACGGCGATGGTGTCGGCGGTCGAAGCCACCGCCGGGTCCGCCGCGTCGTCGGTCTGGGCTGCGACCGGCAGGGTGATGCGCATGGTGGTGCCGCGTTCAGGGGCACTCTCGATGCGTAGATCCCCACCGGACTGGCGCACGAAGCCATAGACCATGCTCAACCCGAGGCCGCTCCCCTTGCCCGATGGCTTGGTGGTGAAGAATGGCTCGAAGACGCGCGCGATGACCTCCGGCGGGATGCCGCAACCGGTGTCGGCGACGGCGATCTTGAGCGCCTGCGCGCCCGCTTGCGCTGTGGTGACGGCCCAGAGCTGGGGTTAGGTCTCTAGCATCGTAACCTCGTCCCCGTCAGCAGGACCATTTCCTCTTGATCTTGGAAGGTAGGCTACGATGCTAGACCTGGCCCTTCTGCCTTTGAGGCAACCGCTGGTGCAACGCTCCATGATCCCAGCCTAATCCTCGTCGCCTTGGAGTGTCTGCTGTGCTCCATGAAGCACCGCGAGAATATCGACGCCGTCTGACTTGATATGGTAGACGAGCCGGTATGGACCGCAGAACACCTCCCGGATTTGATCGATATCGTATTCCGGCACTCGCCGACCCGACAGCGGGAATGACCCGATCTGCTCTGATCGTTTGGTGATGCGGTCGACCATCCGCAGGGCATAGGTCTCCGAATCCTGCGCGATGTAGCTGTAGATCGCGTCGAGATGCGCCTCCGCCGATGCAGTCCAGTGGACCTTCACTCGGTCAGGCCGTACTTCGCTCTAATCTCCGAGACGGCTTTCGTCCTCCCCGATCCGCTGTCTGCCAGCCCTTTCTCGATCGCTGCGCGCACATAGATCTCCCGCATCAGGTCTTCCCAAGTCGCATCCGCGGGAAGCTGGTCGATGAGCTTGTGCGCCTCCTGTTTGCTGACGGCGGTAGGCATGTTGATCTCCGATTTCGGCGGCTGTCGTCGCTAGGGTACCGATCTGCTCACGGAAGACAACCACATCGCCCAAGCGTTGCCCACAACGCCCCTCGCTTCCGGCTGCGCCTCTTGTTTTCCGAGGCTCAAGCGTCGCCTGCGAACCCTAACCGGCAAGCTCTGCGTCCCTGGACCGACGACGCGCAACAAGTCCGTTCGGCGTACGTTGCCAAGCAGAGCTTGGCGAAGATGAGCGAGCAAAGCCGGGCTGATCGCCCTCAGCCGGCATCGCGGTCCTCGCGCAGAAACACGGCAAATGCATCCCGCGGCAAGCCGAATGCGCCGAGCAGGCGCGCGATGTTGTCGCGGATCTGATTGGCGCTCAGGTTGGTCTCCGCAAAGACCCCGCGACCGTAGTCCGATGGTGAACGCAGGTCCTGCGGCTGGCAAGAGAAGTACCTGTTGCCGCGGTTGCTGATGAAATCCGGATTGTCGGCAAGGCATCGAACACCGCCGGCTTCAGCGTCGCCAGGTGCCGGCACAGGGTCTCGTAGACCTGCAGACCAGGTGTTGGTGCCTTCGAAGGGCACGCCGTCGAGGGTGAACACCGCCGGGCGCTTGTAGCGGAAGTCCTCGCCGAGCCCATGCGGCACCCGTTGGTCCAGCGACTGGATGATCCGCTACCAGGCCATTCCTCGGGCGCTCCCGCTCATCGTTGGACTGCGGCGCGTCCGGGGCCTCGAAGGTCGGTACCCAGATGAAGCCTGCCACCAGTTCGAAAGCTCACACTCCCAACCACCTCAATGCTTTCCAGCCCTTCTTTCCCTTCCTGTCCTTCGACATTACAGCGATGCATTGGGGCTCGGTTGTCTCGGCCTGATCCAGTTCAGCCATAAGATCGGGAGGCACAAAAACACGCTGCCCTGCAGAGGACGCCATGAATCCGAACGCATGACCGTCACATGCGTCTACCCTCCCCGACATCTGAACGACGAATCCGTGAATCGGTCGCAATTCAGTCCGGCGCCACCGGTGCGGTCGATGCTCACCCTCGACAAAGCCTACCTCCACCATCTCCGCGACTGGAACATCCTGGATGCCGCGAAACATGCGATACGGCAAAACGATGCCGTCATCCACTCCGAAGGCCACGTGCGCGAGGGCTTTGTCGGCGTTTTGGTGGTCGATAATGCCCAAGCGATAGTGCAGTAACGTTTCGACAAACTCCGACAGAATGGACTCCACCTGTCGGGAAACGTCGGGCTCGGAAGGCAAGTCGCCGCGGCTTGATTCCCTACTGTACCAGTCGGTGCCCGCCAGCCCCGCGAGTTCCGGGGGGATGCGATAGTTGAAGCTGGTCCGGTACTCAAGCGCATGGCGGACCTGCACGGCTGCTTCCTCATAGCGTTGCTGAGCCGCGAGCAGCCTTGCCAGCGCGATGCGTGTGTTTGCCACTTCCTGAGGTTGTCGGGCCAGTTGCACCGCACGTTGATAAGCGACGATGGCCTTTGCTGGGTCCTGCTGCTCTTGGATGTGGCCGAACAGGCTCCAAGTCCACGCGGCATCCTTCTGTCGATTTAGCACCGGGAGCAGGTGCTCCAGAGCTAAATCGGTCTGGTGCCGATTCAACAGAAATTGACTTTTGTAGTAATGGAGCCACTGGTCATTCGGGTGTTCGCGCAACGCGAGATCCAGTTGATCCTCGGCCCATAGAATGAGCTGCGCATCGACCTCAGAGCCGTGGTGGAGGGCCTCTCTCGCCACGGCGTAGGTGTAGCGTATGCGGAGACTGGGTATTTCGCGGCCTTCGGGCGGCTTGTAGGGTTCCCTGTCCTCGGCACGAAAGGATGCCGGATCCCACCACCGCGCGAATGCCAGAAAGCGATGCCAGACTTTGCTGCCTTTCAGAACCTTGGCCAGGATCTGTGAGTGCAGCAAGTCCGGGCGGATGTTGTCCGCGAACAAGTGGTATTCGCCCAGCAGTTCATCGAACCGCTTAGCCAGGTGCGCGGGAGGGGCCTTCTGGGACTCAAAGGACTCTGTCTCCTGCTTGAGCAGGTCGAAAAGTACCCACCCGTAGGCGCGCTGTATCCACAAGTCATCGGGTTCTTGGGCAAACGCCGCCCGGGCCTTCTCCAGCGCCTCGTCGATGCGGTGCGCTTTCCTCAGTTGGAAAATCTCCGCCGATGCGCTCATTGCTGGCCGTCCATTAACATTTGAAGCCTCTCAAGCAGACCTTGGCTCTTCCCCAATCCGCCCACTTCTGTGGCCTTGGTCCACTGCTTCTTGTCGTTGTAGCAGAAATCGACTCGCGCCCGCTTTCCAGAGGCTTCAAAAGTGACTCTCAGCCGGTACTGCAGGGATTCGACCCCGAGCAGTCGGACTTCGGTACCCTTCAAGGCAATCTCCAGCTTGTCGCGGAAGGCAGCCAGGAACGAGCTCAACGGCTTCAGACATGGAGCTTGGGCGTTCAATAGGGCAATTTCCATCACAGCCAGTGCATCCTTGAGCAGGTCCGGGTCCGACTGTCTGCCAGGTGATGCCGTCGCGCTGGAGACCTTCTGATTGCCCTTGTAATGATATTGCAAGTCCGCGTGCTTCTCGCCGAGCGAGAGCACATAGCGCTCCATGTACTGCATGTGGTCGACGTGAACGATCGAGATACCGGATTGCGACCAAGCATCCCGGAGGGCCTTGTGGTACTGAAACAACCGTTCGTGACCTGGACCAAAACCGAACCTATCCCAATCGGGATCGTCAATCAGGGACGCGGACCCGGCCTCAGAGAATCCGTCCGCGGCACCAGGCACGAGGTGATCCCAGACCATGCTCGATGTCGCCGAAAAGCGCGGCGCATTGATGGTAAACAATCTCTTACGGGCACGGGTGATCGCGGTATAGGACCAGCGGAAGAACTCTTCGTTGCGCGTGCCCCCACCTCCGGTGAAGTCCACAATGGCAGTGTCCCACTCCCCGCCCTGAGCCTTGTGGCACGTCATGGCGTAACCGTACTTCACCTGTAATGCATTGAAGTAAAAGTCGTTTCTGATCGCCGCGTTAAAGGCGTCTGTTTTCGGCTTGAGATCCGGATGCCTTTGTCGGAAATCCACAAGCAGCGCCCTGACCTCCAACGGAGCCAACTCCCTGTCCTCCGAGTCGAGCAAGTTCTCCAACAGCATGCAAGGTGCTTCACGCACGCTGCCGTTCAATGCCCTGAAAGCGATACGCGCGGGCTGAAACCCGAGTTCGACCTCCGCCGCGCCCTCGCTGATCCTCACCCAAGGAGAAGCGAATGCCTGGTCTACGTTGTCCGGACTCTTCTTGATCCGGAGGCGAACGCTTCGCCGTTGTGCGGGGCCGGTCACATCTCGGACCTTGACCAGATCACCATTGCTTAGCTGGCAATTGTATGAGTTCCTATTCACCAGCAGCAGATCACCCCGGCTCAGCGGGGTTTCTTCATCTCCCCAAAACTGGCCGCGCACGGCGCGATTGAGCTTCAATGCCTGCCCGTTGGTCCTCGTGACGAAGACGCTGCTTTTCTTGTTTCGGAGCAGTTCCACGGTCATCGATACGCCGTCGGTGACGGAGCAGGAACCGATTTCATCAGGTTGGTCCGAAATCTCGAAGGTATTGTACTGGCCCTTTGCGATGGCATCGCGCAGCGCAGTGGCTCGGTCAAGCACGGCGCTGCCACTCTGCTGTCGCATGACTTCCGTAAGCTCGTACTCTTTGGACTCGAGACCGAACGTGTCCTTCAGGTAGTCCCGGGACATCGCGGGCGAGAGTCTCTCGGTAACCGGTGGAAGTTGCGCCGGATCTCCCACGAAGATGATTTTTGCCGCTCGCTCGCCCTCGCGTCCGGCTCGCCCCAATCGCGCGTAGTTGATCAGATCCGTCAGCAGCCGACCGGAACCGAACTTGATGAGATCTCCCTTAGACTCCTTGTCCCCGACCATGGATGATTCGTCCACGATGAACACAGTCTCCAGGGGGTCGTCTTTCTTGAGGGGGAAATTCAGCCGCATGCCTGGGTCATTAGGGGATTGAGCGGCCTCGACGACATCAATCCGCGGGGCGCCGTAGATCAGACCGTGGATAGTGCTGGAACCCCGCTCAGTCCTGGCACCAAGTATCCGCGCTGCACGACCGGTTGGAGCGATCAGGTTGAACGGTCTGCTTCGGTCATCCAGCATCCTTGCCAGAGATCGGATCAGTGTCGTCTTCCCAGTTCCAGCACCGCCCTTAAGAAGAAAGACCGGTCGAACGCCCTCCAAGAAACGTTCGATGGCCTCAAGGGCCGCGGCCTGGGATCGGTTCAGATTCATTGAGGATTGAGACATCGCTTGGTTGCGCCCGCGCTCCTGCACTTTGCCAACTCTGATGGTACACAAAAAAAGACGGCGCTTGCCAACAGATGCCAACGACTTGATTGCGCATTAGCCGGGCTCTTGGGCGGCGTGGTAGGGACAACACGCTTGTTACCGAACGGGCCAGGCCCTACCGCCCTGCCGAACCACCCGCTCATCCAGCGCCTGGACGGCCTGCTCTCCACATTCGCGTTCGTCCTCCGAGCCCGGCACATTCGGCGCCTCGAAGGTCGGTACTTTTGTGCAGCCTTCCAGCGGTGTCGATAGCCGGGCGGCCACAGCCCAAAAATTCGCGGATATGCTGATTGGACGCGATCTTGAACTCCATGCGCTTCGTGACTGCGTCGCTGTTCGTTGTGGTCGATGTTCAGCCAGATTTCGTCGGACAGGACGAGCAAGTCCTCGCCGACGGCGTCGAGGTTGGTCAGAATGCTTTGGATGCGTTCGCGCAGAATCCTTCTCCTGCCCTATTTGGAGTTCATGGGTCGCCGATGCGAACTCTGAACTTCAAATCCCGAGGCCGGTCATCGGGGTCGAACTCGGCTTGAATGGTGTCTCGGTCCGCGCTGCTGAGTCGCGCCCAAGTTGTGCTCTGACGGCCTTCCGTCTTATCGAATCCTGCCTCTGCAACGATCCCAAGCAGATCGGTAATCAGATACCTCGCGTGGAAGTCTTGCCAGAAAAAGACCTCCGCATTAAGACCAAGAGATTGAAGCTCTTTGTCCAGCGGCCTAAATAGCTCACGCCCTTGTTCCTTATTAAGTAGTTTCCTCCCTGGACCATCGCCGAGGCAAAAGCTACGATGAACCTCGACCATAGGCGCCGGCCTCCGATCCTTCAAAGGTGCGAGCAAACGAAAAAACTCGCTATAGTTTTTCTTGGTTGGATCGACGTTTGGGTCAATGAACATCAGGGAATTTGCGCACTTCAATATTCTCGAAAGGGCGGTCAGATACGATTCCGTTGTTCTTTCCAGAAGGGCGGAACAACTTCGAGACTGCCACCACTGGCATCCTGGCAGCTTCTCTATCGATGCAACCAGTGGCTCGGAACTAAAGATTCTCTTGGTTTGATCAGAAGACATAATTCCCGATAACGGCGAGTTCCGATGGCTCCGCAGCGCTTCCTTGCACCAACCTTCCGCATCCGTTGGGCTGCTGCGAAACTGCTTCGGAAAACGATGCAGGCGATTGCGATGTTCTAACTTCCGCAGTATCTCCCCCGCGAGCCGATGCGATGCTTTTAGCCGCTCAGGATCAGAGCACCACCTTGACCAATCTCCGTCCCCCAGGTCTCGAACGATGGCCTCGTTGAAAAGTGCCTCCTTTAGGTGCGGTAGGCACATGTCGATGTAGCTCGACTGGGAATAGCAAGCTGGATCAAATATATCAGGTATAAGCGCATACTCGTCAATCATCGCCGAACTGCTCCCGGAGCCCTTCCTCAAAAAAGCCGCCCGGCCAAGCCTTGACCAGCTCGCCGGCCTCGTTCAGCGGCATTCTCCGCAGACGCGTCCGGTTATCTCTGCGCTCTACGAAAAGTACCGAGACGTCAGATGGTCCAATGGCAAGCTCCTCCTGTTGCTTACCATCGAAGGTCTCCCGCATACGCCGCATCACTCGCAGCATAAGGTGCTCGCTGTGGGTCTCGATCAGGAACAGCGCGCTCGGGTTCGCCTTGGCCTGGGTGATGAACAGATCCGCCAGCACGACCTGGAACGCCGGGTGGATGTTCGCCTCTGGCTCCTCGATCATCACCGCCCGAGACTCTTTGCCGAGCTTTGTGTGAAGCGCAGCGACGATCACCGGGAGCACCTGGGAGATGCCATGACCGAAATCTTGCGGCGAGCCAACGACTTCTCTGTTCAAGTCTCGGATGCGAAGCTTTTTATGAATTGGCAACCCAGCGATGGCATCTCGCAGGCCAGATAGGTCCGAATAGCCGTCGTCACGCAGAAACCGACTTATGACCTCGGCGTCCGTATCGAGCTCTTTGATGCGAGCTATATCAATTGCATAACCCGAGTCAAACCGGGTTGGACCTGTCAGCCAATTGTTAACTTCATCAACAAATTCCGGCTCCTTTATCATCAACATATCCCAGGCAGCGAGCCCGCTTGGCCATCGCTGTGGATCAATGGGAAAGACCGGGTGGAAATCACGCGGCGGAACCACTCGGGAAGAGCAAATATAGGTCGACTGATTGAGTAGCGAACGCATGCATCCGGCAGTACCAGAAACCAACGTTTGTAATACAGGTTCAAAAAACTCCGTTCCCACGTGGGCCGGATGGCGCCAAACGCTAGACTGAAGGTATGGGCTATTCACAAAAGCAAGGCTCTCGTTCTTTAGCGGCAAAGCGTGGGAAATACCGGTAAGGGGAATCCCTTTCAACCCCCGTTCCGCTGAGCTCCATTCATTGCCGAGCAGCGATTGACACAATTCGAAACTCGACATCCATTTCTGCTCCAGGAGTTGCTCCCATATTTTTTGATCAGTCTCCTTTTGCTCTTGCCAAGAGATTCTACCGGTATCAAGAAACTCCGGAGCTACGCTAGGCGTCGGACTATCGGAATTATCTGAACCAAACACCTCGACAACCAACGCAGACGCCTGATGCTCTTGAAAAAACTTAAACGCCGCACGTGATGCTCGCGCATATCTAAATTCCTCCTCCTGCTCAGTCAATTGAGATGCGCCATCCTCCTTGCTCCATTGATCGATCAATTGTAGCGTGTACTCTTGAATCATCGCGTTACACTTTTCAGAATAGAGGCGCTCAAGAGCTCGATATTCTTCAGTTTCTGCAAAAGGCGGTTCGTTACGCAACCTTTCTTGGTCCTCCGCCAGCGCCTTCTCATATGCTATGGCTTCAAGACGCTCAGGATCAACGGCAAAACTCTCGGCTGTTTGCTGCTTACCTATGGGTATGTCCCCAAGATCAAATTCGGTCAATCGAACGGAGCTGCTTTCGGCATCGAATCGAAACACGATACCTGACGTACTCGACCCGATTGCTCCAACACTCAATTGCTCGACGACACATCGTTGCAGGCCGTCCTGCCAGCCGATGACCAAATCAATCCAAATCGGGCCGAGCGAGGTCAGAACGCTCGTATAGTCCGGAGGAATTCCAAACTCCAAGTCTTCACGCCAGAAGACATCCCTGTATACATTGGGGGCAAGTTCTTGCACCATCTTCTGTTGATCACCTGGGGTCTGTTGAATCAATTCATCGACATCAAGATCGAGCTCGAATCTCATTCTGATTTTACGGTTCCGATCGTGTCTATAGACAAGATTATCGAAGCCTCCCAGATCGATGACATCGCCGCCCATCTCGGTCTTGCGCGGGTTAGTATTTCCGCGCTCGAATATCTCCCGAGCGTACAGCAGCGCATGGATGACAGTGCTCTTGCCGGCGTTGTTCGGACCGAACAGCAGCGTGACGGGCGCAAATTCGATTCGGACCGGATCGCTGATGCCCTTGAAGTTTTCGAGAGTAAGTGCCTTGAGCTTCATACTGAGCCTGTTTCTGTTCGTGGTGTCAGCGGTTACCGCAACGGGGACGATGCTTATTGGTCAGGCCGCGTTCCGGGCCAAGACGGGTTGCGGTCTTCCAGCAAGTGCTGCGGTGATGCTTGCGTACTGTGCGCTATCAAGTGTGAGCCTAGGGGAGTCGCCGCGGTGGCGCAATTCCTTGGGATGCGAGAAGGCGGTGAGGTCGGCGAGTCTTGCGTGCTCCAACGGAGTCAGCGGTGCCCGCGGTGTATTTGGCTCCGCCAAGATGGACCGAACCTGTTCGCCGACTTGCCGCCGCCCCTGGCGAACGGCGGCGATGTGCTCGCGAGTCAGCGGCGCGAGGACGCGCTCGACGAAACGTTCGGCAAGGGCCTTCAGTTCCGGTGACGGCGACGCATTTTCGGGACCGCGATGTTGAAGCAGCACGGGTCGATTCTGCGTCAGCCCGATCTCGAAGGTCGAGACGGGCTTGTCGGTGCTGGTCTCGCGGATCGAGAAGATCGCGCTTTCACCGAGCACGCACTTGACGGTGTAGCTGGCGAGGCAGTTGCGCTGGGCCTGCCCCTCTTGGTCCAGGTCTTGGTAGGTCTTGAGCTCGACAACTCGGTAGCCGTCGCGACTGTGTCCGCCAGCAGGCAACAGCCCAGACCATTGCAGCTGCGCGGCTAGCTCGGGGTCGGTAAGACCCAGCCGACGCATGCTGAAGCGTCGATAGGCGTCTCGCCATTTCACGGACATTTCCACCAGACGGGGCAGCGAGTAGCGGTCAAACCAGAGAGGAAAGAAGGTTGACGGGGGATCGTTGCTCAGCGATGACGTTGCCGCGCTGCCGCGCTGTTTGGCGCGCAGCGCGGGGTATAGGCCATACCGATAACTCGCCCGCATCATGTCGTAGATTGCTGTGACGTCGAAGTTGCCGCCGGATTGCCTGTCCAGTGTTTCCCGGCCCTGTTGCCATCCGTTCACGAAGGGACGAGCCAGCTGGAGAAACGATACGTCTAGCGTGCGCGCGAGCCGAGTCAACGGTCCGACTAGCGCCAGAAACGCCTGCCAGTCCGCATCGGTCGCTGGCTGATACTCGCCCGGCATCTGGTCTACATACGTCAACGCGGCGGTCAGGCGGTCCGCGGGAAGGCGGATCTGCGTCAGCGCGCGCATGCCCTCAATGGTACGCGGTCGAACTGCGTAGTGTTTTGCCAATTCGCGCACTAACGGAGCGCCTGCGTCTACGCAACACCGGAGCTGCCACTGGTCTCTGAGACTCTGGGCAAAGACGGGGAATGCGCGAGCCGCCTGGACACGGTTTCTGTTCGCAACGTCGTTGGCACTAACGTAGTGGTTATAGGACTCGATGGTAAAACAGTACTCGGTCCTGACCGCCGCCAGGGCAACCGCGTTTAGATTGGCCAAGAACGCTTCAACACCGGACGCGAGCACCCGTTGCTCAATGCCCCGCAACAAGGCGAATGCTTCCGCGTCGATGCGTATCTGGTGGGACGCCCAAACGCGAGAACGAACGCGGCGCGCGCCGATCATGCTGAGTTGGCCATACAGGGTCGAGCCTGGATGCAGTGCCGGCTGCTCGCGGATCACAGTGCCGCCGATGCTCTGATAGGTCGGTGGTTTGTCGCTGCCGAGCAGGGAGACTTGGCCGTTCAACTGCTCAATCAGCCAGAGGCAGCGAAAACCGTCGAGTTCGGACTGAGCGCCGCGCGACTCATCGAGGTCGATGAGCAGTGCCTGGCGGACACCGGGCGCTTTGCCCGGTGGGTAGAAACGCACCCTGTACTGTCGCAGCGCGCCGGCGGAAAAGAGGCTGCGCAGTAGGTCGCTCGCGGCTTTGGTCTGGCCTTGGTCGTGCGTCTGCCGGTGCGTCCAGTGCAGGATGGGTTGTGCTTGAGCCAACATCCTTTTACCTTTTGGTTCTCGTGTTGGCCTCTACTAAGCACGCCCCGTGCCATCCTGACTACTGCCCTCTTTTCTGCGGTCAGTTGGCGAGCATGGTCGAGTTTCCCAGCCCGAATCGGCTGGCTGTGCGGGTCTTATTGCCGACGGCGGGGGGCTTGGCCTGCTCTAGATAACGTCGCTCGCTCCGGTCGATAACTATTGTAAATCAAAAATTTGTAGATCTTTCGAGCTATGAATTGGGCTTCGCCGGTCAGAGTGGCGGGGCTCGGCAGCGAGCTGTCGCGACTGTCGCCCGAGTCGATGCTATTGCTGGGCGTCCAGACGGCGGCGCGGTGCAGGGTCTTGAAGATTCCGCGGACGTTGCCGGGCCAGCGCTGGTTAAACAGAACTTTTCTTTTTATAACGCAAGAATGTTTGCGCACCCAGCGCATCGAAGCCGACGGTGGCGTTCACGTAATCGCGCAGGAGCAGCTTGCCGGTTGCCAGGTCGTTGTTCATGAGGGCGTCGAGGGCCTCGTCCAGCAAGGCGACGCGGAATGCCTGGTCGGCCTGCGCGCGGGCCTTAATGGTGTGCTTGAAATCTCGCGTGAGGGGCATGGTTCAGCCTCTTTCCTTTCCTCGAACGGGCAAGTTCCGCCTGCGGTTTTCTACTGGAGCACCCGAGTCATGACCTATGGTTTCTCAAACGTCACCATTTTACCAAGCGGTCTGGCGTGTTCCGCCTCTCGCGGACGTCGCCGCGGCAGCGGTATTAGGCCAGAAGGTCTTGTTGGGTGGCGCAAGCCTTCTTGCGCACCAGCATGGTACCTTAGTTGTTCCTGTTGCGTCCTACGGATTCAGCGGTCCTCGGCAAGACCGGGCGCGGCGTCGGCGAGCCTTTGACGGGCTTCATCGAGCAGACTGTCTGACAGGTACAGGCCGTGCTGGTCGACGAGTTGATCCAGTTTCTCGATCGCCGTGGCTGCATTCAGCAAGCCGCGACCCCGAAACAGGACCAGGAGACCAATGGTTCCGATCGGCCGCAAGCCCATCTTCACGGCCCGCCGCCGCGCTGGCCCGTCGTCCAGCGCGATCACGTCGGCCTTCTGTTCACGCGCGAGCACCAATGCCTCTAGTTCACCTCGGTGCAGGCTTCCAATCGCCCCTGTGACATAGGCTTCCCCAAGGTCGGACAGCGGTTGTCGGTCGATGAACCTGGGAAGATCGATACCGACCTCGGCAACCACGCCCGGCGGCACCAAAGTTTGTTGAAAGCAGTGTTGGAGCAGACCGAGCGAATTGATTTTGGACAGAAAGATCAGCGGGCTGGCGTTGGACACGATCCTCATGACGCTTGCCGCGCAAGCTCGGCACCAAGACTGAGGTCTTCGCGCGCGGTTTCGTCGTCGATGATGAAGCCGTGGCCGAAGTGTTCTTTGAGTCTGTAATGGAACTCCTCAAAGCCGAGGCCAGCCAAGGCTGCCGCTGCCCCAAAGCTGATCTTTCCGGCGTGGTAGAGACTGGCGGCGAGGAAGAAGTCTTCTGCGCCGGCGCCAAAGGGTTCCAAGACGGTTGCGAAATCGGGGTTGAGCTTCAGTGCAGGCATGGTCGGATTCCGGTGGTTGGCAAGTTGTGCGGAGCGCTTCATGTTCTCTAGGCAGGCGGCGCGTCGTCACGGCTCGACCCCGTATTTCTTGAGCCAATTGGTCAGCGTCGTCGCGTTGCCGAAGCCGAGCAGCCGGGCGGCGCGGGCCTTGTTGCCGCCGGTGAGCTGCATGGCCTGTTCCAGATAGTGTCGCGCAACCTGTTCGATGATGCCAGTGAGATCAATGCCTTGACCGACGTCTTGGTCGAGTATCCCCTCGCCCGTGGCCGTCTGGTTTTGGGCGCTTATGGGGCTCGGCAGCAGGGCATCGCGGGCGTCGTCGAGGTCGATGGTCGGGCCTGGTGTCCAGACCGAGGCTCGGCGTAGGGTGTTTTGCAACTCGCGGACGTTGCCGGGCCAGGGGTGTTGCAACAACAGTTTTCTTGCGGTGACCGAAAGGTTCTTTGGCTCGAAGCCGGGCTCGGTCTCGCTTTCTTGATTGACCTGTTCAAGCAGCCGGTCGAGCAGTAGCGCGGCGTCGCCGTCGCGCTCCCGCAGCGGCGGCAGGGCGATGACGGCGACGGCGAGGCGGTAGAACAGGTCTTCGCGGAAACGGCCTTCGGTGACCTCTTGAGTCAGGCCGCGGTTGGTCGCGGCGATGATGCGCACGTCGACGCGGGTCGTCCGGGTGGCGCCGACGCGGGTGATCTCGCCTTCCTGGAGCGCGCGCAGGAAGCGGACCTGGGCGGGCTTGGGCAGCTCGCCGACCTCATCCAGAAACAGCGTGCCGGTGTCGGCGGCCTCGAAGACGCCCTGGCGCGCGTTGGCGGCGCCGGTGAAGGCGCCCTTCTCGTGGCCGAACAGCTCGGATTCGATCAGCTCCGGGGCGATGGCGCCGCAGTTGACGGTGATCATCGGCCGTTCGCGGCGCGGGCTGGCGGCGTGGATGGCGCGGGCCAGCAGTTCCTTGCCGGTGCCGGATTCGCCTTCGATCAGGACCGGAATCGAGCGCAGCGCGACGCGGCGGGCGCGGGCGACGACGCGCTGCATGACCGGGCTTTGATGGATGATAGCGGAGAAGGCCGGCGCAGCGGGTGGTAGTCCGGCGGTGAGTCTGGTCAGCTCGTGGTCGGGCCGTTTCAGCAGGTCCGGGATGAAGTCGGCGGAGATCTGGAACGGGACCGCGACGGTCTTGACGCCGTGCTGGGCCGAGGATTCGATCAGCTCCGCGGGGAAGCGGGTCTTGGCCAGGATGATCCAGACCGCGGCCATCACCGAGGTGCCGGGGCTGATGTGGAAGGTCAGCTCGTCGGCGAACCCGTCTGCTTGGGTCGCTGCCAACACGACGTCGCGGGCATGTTGGTAGACGGCGCCGAAATCCATCGGGCTGTCGAGCCTGACGAAGTGCGGGGTCACGGGGATCGGCGAGCGCGTCTTCAGCCAGGCGAGGTAGCGCTCGACGGCTTCTTCGGCACAGTCGCAGAGCATGTCCAAGCGCGCGAAACGCCCCGTTTCCAGGGCCTGGGCGATGGGGCCTAAGCCGCGCTGTCCGGACTCGGCGGCGGCCTGATGGTCGGCATGGCCGATCCAGCTCAAGAGGCGCTGGTTAGCGCCCCGTTGGTCAGCGCCCAGTTGGTCAGCAGAAAAGTTCGTCGAGGCCAAAGCAGGTGCCAGTCTTGGACTCGCCGGTCAGACTCGCCAATTCGGCGACTAAGATGTTGGCCTCTCGGCACTTGATGTTGAGCGACATGGAACTTGCTTCGTTGCAGTACGTTCAGCCTCTTTTCTACCATCAGGTCCGAACTCCGGCAAGACGGATTTTGGAGGTGACGCAGCCCCGCTGAGCCACCGCGCGTCCTCAAAGGCGCTGGCGCACCCCGGCCGACCAGAAGTCGGCGCTCCATGGGTTGGTACACCTCCGGCGCAGTTAGCAACAAAAGGTCGTCGCTTAGGGCGCCCTAAGTAACGGCAGAAACAATGTCAACCCGTCGGCGCTGTTGCCCCCCCCCCCCCCCCCCCCCCCCCCCCCCCCCCCCCCCCCCCCCCCCCCCCCCCTCCCCCCCCCCCCACCCCCCCCCTCCCCCCCCTCCCCTTTCAGAAACCGGGCGAAGCGCATCCGCCATCATGCCCGACGGTGGATGCGTTTCGCTTATCCACCCTACCCGCTTCAAGTGGGCCAAGCGCCGAGGGCCGAGGATCGCTCCACAGGACAATCGCGCATCCTTGGCCCTTGGCCCTTGGCCCTTGGCCCTTCCGCTGGCTAGTCGAGCACCAGCTTGCGCCCGAACGGGTGCGGCATCGCGGCGTGGGCAACCGGGACGCACCAGAGCACCGGGAAGGCGGGGCGGTAGTCGGCGGGGCCGTCGAGGTCGGTGAGGAAGACGCCGATGTCCGGGGCGTGGCGTTCGGCCTCGCGCAGTAGCGGTGCGAAGTCGGTGCCGCCGCCACCTTGAAACACGATGTCGCGCAGGTTGCTGCGACCGGGCTCGAACCAGTCGACCGAGGTCACTTGCTGATCGCCAACGACGACCACGGCGCCGGCCTCGAGTCTGCGTGTGATGGCCTCGATCTCGCCGGCGAAGCGCGCGAGCAGCGGCGCATCGATGGAGCCGGACACATCGACCATCACCGCCAGCCGGGCGACCGCCTTGGCCGTGCTGAAGCCCGGCTCCCAGGGCATGCGCCAGCCTCTGCCTGTCCCGGAAGCGTTAGCGGAACGGGCGCGGCCCTGGTTGGCCAGGTAGGAGCGCGATGGTCGCGACCAGGACAGGTCCGGCTGATGCGACAGTCCGCGGGCGAGTTGGGTGCGCAGCAGCAG
Source organism: uncultured Gammaproteobacteria bacterium (assembly GCA_942491465.1). Taxonomy (GTDB): domain Bacteria; phylum Pseudomonadota; class Gammaproteobacteria; order Chromatiales; family Chromatiaceae; genus CALOBA01. The sequence continues at coordinate 4,890 of CALOBA010000032.1, read as the reverse complement.
TTCCCAGGGTGTGCGCACCTTGGGCAGATCGGCCAGCAGTTCGCGCAGCATGGAATGGACGCCGTCGCCGGCATGGGCACGGATGATGCGCTCGCGCCATTCGCGCGACTGCTCCGCCTCGGCCTCCGGCTTGTCGGCATCGGCGGCCGGCAGCAGGTCCGCGATCATGCGTTCCGCCATGTACCTGGCTCGACTGGCGCATTGGCCGTCCTGCGCCGGTCGTTCGAGGTCGGCTTGTTGCTGGGGGCCGTCGCCGGTCTCGCTGCTGGCGCCCTCGCCGCTTGGGCTGTGGCGCTGATCGCCTTTGCCGCGGCGCTTGCCCTGGGACCTGCCGGACGTCCATTTGCGGTCGTCGATGGCGCGGTAGAGACGCTCCAGGTCCCATTCCAAGAGGGACTTTTCGACACCCTGGTGGATGTGCAGCGAGCCACTGAGCAGGTCTTCGAGCAGCACCGAGCCGGGCGGCAGTTCGAGCCAGCTCAGGTGGCTCAGGGTGCTGTTGACGATGGCGTCGGCGCAGATGTTGTAGAGCTGTGGGTCCACATCGCCGACCAGACGCGCGAGGGCATCTCGCCGTTGTGCGTGGCGCAGCGCGACGTGCAGCACCTGATGCGCGACCATGCCCACCTGTACCGGCGGCGGCAGCGTCTCGAAAGCGGGGCCGTAGTAGATACAGGCGCCGTCATTGGCGGCCACGAGGGGCGCATCGGCGGTGTCCAGATCGCGATGACGGACCCAGAGCGCGAGGCCGCCGGTGGACGGCGCAAACTCCACCATGGTCTGGATCGCCCGCGTGCCACGGTGGCATTGCACCGCCCTGCCCGGCCCTGCCGCCGGCTCATCGACGGCACGGATCGGCGGCGTGTCCATCGGCGGCGGGTCCATCGGCCTGGGCTGCCTGTTGGGCGTCGTGCTCGCGCTGCTCGACATAGCGGCGATAGGTCGGACTCTCGAGCACGGCCCCTTCCAGCCCGCGCTCCAGCGCGCGCTGGAACAGCAACTCCATGGTCAGGGTCTGCGCCTCGCGGATCGGCAGCGGCTCTGGGCTTGGCGCATCTGGCAATTGTTCGATGATCTCAAGCGCCCGGCCCATGCGTTGCTCGTCGGTGGCCGCCGCGAGCAGGCCGTAGATCATGCCGTAGAGGCCGTCGAGCGTGGTCGGCAGCAGTGCCGCGGTCTCGTCGCCGGGTTGCGCGTCGAGCAACCGCAGCACGTCGGTGCCGGCCTGGATCTCTCGCAACACGCCGAAGAACTCGGCGGCGTTGGCGGCACCGACGCGGCCTTGCACGAACAGCCGTTTGCCGGCGTCCGAAAGCTCGGACTTGAGCACATTGGAGATGTCTTCCCAACCGCGTGGGCTGGCGCCGATCTGGTGATCGTTGGCGAGCTGGCTGTGGGTGTCGTCGAGCTTGTCCGGGCGTACCTTGAGATAGGCCATGACCTCGGGCGCGAAGTCCTCTGCCAGCGCATACTCAAGAAAGGCATCGATAACCGACTGCACGTTGAAGTGGAACATTCGATCGGCCAACGCGGTGCCCATGTCGTGGCTGACGGCGCCGTGGTAGGCGGCGTTGCCGGCCGCCACCACCAACCAGCCATCGGGCAGGCGGTAGTTGCCAACCCGCCGATCCAAGACCAGCGAATAGGCCGAGATCTGCAAGCGCTGGTCGGCGGCCGTGAGTTCGTCCAGAAACAGGATGCCGTGGGGTTGATCCTGACCCGGCAGGAACTCCGGCGGAAACCAGACCGTCTTGTGCTGCGTGTCGTCGGCATAGATGGCGCCGCGGATGTCCACCGGCTCGATGGTGGTCAGACGCAGGTCCACCAGCGGCGTGTCGAAGTGCTCGGCCACCTGACGCACGATGGAGGATTTGCCAACGCCGCGGGTGCCCCACAGCATGGATGCGCGCCGGCGCAGCGTGGCATCGCCGTACTGCTCAATCAACGCCTGTTTCGCGGCCGCGATCGAGACTGGCAGAGGGATGTTCATCGGGTTGCCTTGCAAACCGGGCTCCTGTTCCGAGTAGTGTCTTGTGAATGATGGGCTGCTTCGAGCCGCGGGGGATCGGCGAACGATTGCTAAACTCTTCGCTCCAACGGCTGCGCACCGGGCTTTTCGCCCGCACCGGCATAGGTGCCCGAATCGGCTCCGGATCGCTTCGGTTTGGCGTCGCCGGCAGAGATGATATAGGCGCGCGTCAGCAAGGGTCTGGGTATCGGTGGGATCTCAGTGCGTGGCATCTCGCTGCCATCATAAAAAAGCCGAATAGCAGCAGCGGCGGTGAGTGGAAGATCAGCATGCGCAGGCTCGAGTTTTCCGACAGATCCAGAAATCGTATCGCGGGGGTCGCCGCCAGCAGACCGAGCCCGATCAACAAAGGGATGGATCGCTGAAAGGTGACGCGCCAGCGGGCACTTAGGTAGCGTCCGTGAAAATCGGCCGGGGACTGTTCCAGCGTCCGCGCCAGGTGGGTAACCACGCGACCCAGACTGTATTCGATCTCGGGTGTGCGTTCAGGCTCTCGGCGCGCGACCTTGATCGTGCCGCGCCAGTAGCTAACGATGTGCACCAGCGGCCGGAAACGCCAGCCGAGCACAGCGATCAGGTCCTCTGGCAGGCGCAGTTCCTCGCCGGGGTCGGCGGTGAACTTGAGGTCCACCGGCATACCCCGCTTGCGATCGGCCTGAGCAACCAGGTTGACCCCATGAACGCGCGCCCTGGCCTCGACAAACATCGGGCCGCTCGACGCATCGGCGTCGATCAGGTAGCTGCGCGCGAGCGGGATCCCTGCGTAGAGCCTGATCTGGCGACGCACGGGGACGGACTCGGCCCGGTCCAGCAGAGACTCGATGTCGGCACCCTCGACGGTGAGTGTCGAGGCCGACAGGCCGACGGCCTCCAAGCTGCCTGAATCGTAATTAGACTCGTCGATGGTGACCGTGCGAATCAGGCGAAAGCCCTTGCCGACGTCGCCGTCGAGCATCAAGGTCACGCGCAGGGCCGGTTCGCCCTCGCCTTCCGCCGGCTGCGCGATCGGCTTAAATGCCAGCTTGCGCCCGGCGCGGTCGCTCGTGGACAGGTCGGCCTGCCAGCCGCGTATCGTGAAGGGCGAGATCAGCGTCAAGATTTCATGATGCGTCAGCGGCTTGGCCTGCTGCTTTTGGCCGTGATACTGGCTCGGCGACAGCGGCGGTGCTGGTGCGCCATCCTGTTCGATTCGGACTTGGCTCATGATGCGCTCACCCCCTCTAAGACGCTGAATGATGATCGATCCCGGATGCTTTTGGTCCGGATACTTGCCTTCTGGCCGGATCTGTCCTTGGTCCCCGGTATGGGGTCGATGCCCCTATTAGACCAAGTGCGCCGGTTAGGCCCTCGGCACAGTTCAAGTCGAGCTGGCTTGAGCCACTCCAAATGTCGCCGACCGATCACGTCGGATCGGTTACTCTCGGGTACCGCCGTGGTCAAGCATGCGAGCCCTGCGCCGTCGGCGTCACGGGTCGTCGAGGACGAGCACGGGTCGTCGTGGACGAGATTTCCAATCGATCACCATTGATTCCAGCCGAGGCTGTCCAGACTTTGAGGGGCTTGCACTTAGACAGAGTCTCACTCAGGCTCACGGGCCGGGCGCACCCCGGGCAACGAAGCATTTTTTCACGATCACCTTCACGGACCGGCTCAATCCGGACAATGAAGCCTTTGTTTTACGGTACGTAAGATGTCAGAAACCATTGCCGTCATTGGAAGCGGAATCTCCGGCCTCGCCACCGCTTGGCTGCTATCACAAGGCGATCATCAGGCGCAGCGCAGCCAGGTGACCTTAATCGAGAGCAACGACTACGTCGGTGGCCATACCCACACCATCGAGGTAGACGGCGGACACAAGTTACCGGTCGACACCGGCTTCCTCGTTCTCAACGAACGGACCTATCCCGAGTTGTTGAGGCTGTTCGCGCGAACTCGACATCGAGCTGGCGAGTGGGAGATGTCGTTCTCGGTGCATGGTCCCGGACGCAGGCCTCGAATGGAGCGGCTCGAACCTCGACTCGGTGTTCGCGCAACGCGGCAATCTGGTGCAGCCGGCCTTCCTGCGCATGCTGGCCGATCTGCGGCGCTTCAACCGCGACAGGCGACCGCGCTGGCCGAAGGCGCTTCGACCCCCGGTGTCGACGCCGCCGAGGCGATGACGATCGGCGACTTCCTCTCGCGTGAACGTTACTCGCTCGCATTTCGCGATTGGTACTTCCTGCCGATGATCGAGCCGATCTGGTCGTGTCCGACCGACCAGATGCTGCGCTTCCCCGTCGCGACGATGCTTCGCTTCTGCCACAACCACGGCCTGCTCCAGGTCACCGACCGACCGCAGTGGTACACGGTCCCATGACGGCTCCGGCGTATGTGGAGCGGATCGTCGACGGCCTCGACGACGTGCGGACCGCGACGCCCGGTTCGCCACGTGCGCCGCGGACGCGACGCCCGAACCGGCGGCGTCGAGGTCTGCACCGACGCCGGCACCGAGCGCTACGACGACAATTTCGTGTTCGCATGCCACAGTGACCAGGCCCTTGCCCTGCTCGACGATGCGCGGCCAGGAGGAACAGAAGACCCTTCGGCGCGATCCGCTACCAGCGAAATCGCGCGGTGCTGCGCACACCGACGCCTCGGTGCTGCCGACGCGCCGACGCGCCTGGGCCGCCTGGAACTACATCGCCGGCGACGCCGAGAACGGCCAAAGTGCCGTCTCCGTCACCTACTGGATGAACCGATTGCAGGGCCTTGCCAGCGCACAAGACTACCTGGTGTCGTTGAACCCGTTGCATGATCCCGCACCAGAACACGTCATTGCCGACATGACTTGCGACCATCCGGTCTTCGACGGTGCGGCGGTG